>CAVOJZ010000002.1:0-913682 GCA_963696395.1 uncultured bacterium | reverse complement strand
AAAGGGAAAGAGAGAGTATTATGCTGCAACTTGTTGCGGTCGTTGGAGCAGCAGTTGTGGCCGGAAATTTGAGGCCGCGGCGATTCCCCGGTCACACAGATGAATTCGGCCGTTGCACGCCACGCAACTTACATAATAAGCTTGATGGACCCCGACGCCATTTACCAGTTCTGAAAACTGAGTTATGACGTCGCCCTGCTCGATAGTTACCAATGCATCGCAAGCGCGGCATTTTCGCGCCTCGCGAAGAGAAAAATCGTCAATTTCGTGCCTGGTGATTGGACGTTCCGCAATCACATGGCTGATAAAGCGCCCGGGCTTAGCGATTTTCATTTGCCACCTCGTGGATTTCGACTAGGTACCGAATGTTATTACACCGCACGAACAGCAAATGTTACGATGGCGTCACCTTTGGTGTTAAATGAGAATTGTCCGTTAATCTTCTTCCCCTTGAGCACATCGGGCAACCAATGCGGGTCATCAACCCACATTTCACCGAATGGCAGCTTATTGATGTCGAACCATCGCGGGCGCATTTCTTCCGACTCAGCCGGTTCACCTTTCCAGTTTTTAATGCAGAAAATGTGCATGTGATTGTCCCATCCAGCATTGTCGGCAAATGAAAATGTTATCTCGCCCATCGGCATCAAATCGCCTACCGAAACCGTGACTCCGATTTCCTCATTAATTTCCCGAATTGCGGCGCTCAGAATGGGTTCGTCACTTTTTATTTTTCCTCCGACGCCGTTCCATTTCCCAACGCCAAATCCCCGCTTTTTCATCGCAAGCAAAACCCCTCCTTCCTTTATTAAAAAGCAAAGAGTTGTCGTCTTCATATTGGAAACAATTATTGGTCTACTCCAAAGCGCTTATACTGATACACCTTTGCGTTCTTGCCGAACCAATGTTCGATCTCGTGCTTTGCTTCCTCGGGCGTCTCTGATGCATGCACGAGGTTCATAACGGCTCGCTTTCTTTGTTGGCAAGAGCGGTGAGTCAATTGAAAAATCTCCCCGGATGGTTCCAACCGGAGCTATGAACGGCAATGTCGGTCCTGTGATCTTTCGTACTGCATCGATGGCATGAATTCCTTGCACAACCATACGAACCAAAGGCGCCGAAACCATATAGTCAACGAGCCACTTTCTGACCTCTTTACCGATTTCGAGATCGTTGTCGGTACCGAGCTCTTCCTTTGGGCTGATGCCATATTTCTCGTAGGTTGAAAGGGTTTTCTGCCCCACACGGCGGATCCATGCTTCGTCTTTCGGATAATGATCGTCAATTTGCGTCTTTGTCGGCTGAAACATTTCGAGCGCGATAATCTTCAAATCGCGCTGTTCGAAGCGCTTGATGACCTCTCCGATGAGACCCTTTTGGATCGCATCGGGTTTTAACATTACATAGGTCTGCTCTTCCTTTGGATGTGTCATGTTTTTTATTATTTCTTAGCAGTTTTTTTTATTTCTATGCCCAATTCGTCAAGCTGTTTCTTATCCACTCCGCTTGGCGATCCCATCATCGGATCGCGTCCGTCTCCCGTTTTTGGAAATGCTATCACCTCGCGGATATTCGGCTCGGCAGCAAGCAGGGAAACGAAGCGATCCAAGCCCCATGCGATGCCGCCATGCGGCGGGGCACCGCTTCCAAGGGCATCAAGCATATGCTTGAACTTGTTCTCAATTTGCTCGTCGGTATAACCCATGATGGTGAAAACGGTCTTTAGAGCTTCCGGTCGATGGTTTCGGATGCTTCCTCCGCCTATTTCCAAGCCATTCATAGCTACGTCGTACTGCGTGGTGAGAATATCGCCGATATTTTTTTGTGCAAGCAAGTCATCCATGTATTCCGGTTTCGGCGCGGAAAACGGATTATGTGTAAATGTCCATCCTCCTTCTTCTGTTTTTTCAAAAAACGGGAAGTCGAGAATCCAGCAGAAAGCAAGAAGGTTTGGGTCGGTTTTATCCTTTCTGATATCCGGGCGGTCAGTTTTGTATTTCTCCATCGCCTCTTTGTAGGTGATTCTCGGGAATGGAATTTCCTGAATCTTCTTTTCCGGTGCAAGCTTTTTGACGATAGCAATTAAAAGTTCCTCGTTGAGCTTTAAAACGTCTTCCTGTTCGACAAAGCTCAGTTCCATATCGAGCTGGGTAAATTCCGGCTGGCGGTCACCACGCGTGTCTTCGTCGCGGAAACATCGTGCGATCTGGAAATACTTTTCAATGCCTCCCACCATCAAAAGCTGTTTGTACTGCTGGGGTGACTGCGGCAACGCGTAAAAATGGCCGTTTTCTATGCGGGATGGGACAAGATAATCCCGGGCGCCTTCAGGAGTGGATTTTGTGAGATTCGGTGTTTCAATTTCCCAGAAACCCCGCTCATCGAGAAAATCACGGATAAATTTTATAAGCTTGTGCCTCAGCTGAAGATTTTTGTGGATTCGTTCACGGCGAATATCGAGGTAGCGATACCGCAAGCGCGTCTCTTCGTTAATTTCATAGCCGTCCGTATCAACCGGAATGGGCAATTCGCTGGAACGATTTAAGATCGTGAGTGTAGTCGCGCTCACTTCATAATGTCCCGTGATAATTTTTTCGTTCACCATATTCGGCGGGCGTTTTTGAACTTTCCCGGTCACTTTCACCACGTACTCGAGCCGGAGTTCGGATGCGTTCGAAACATTCGGGCCGAAAACAATTTGCGCAAAACCGCTTCGATCCCGGAGGTCGATAAACACAAGCTTCCCATGATCGCGGCGGGCATGCACCCAGCCGAAAAGTTCGACTTCCTCCCCTTCTTTTCTGATAATCTCCTCGATCGGTGTTCTCATAAGATTTTTTTGGATATGCTAATATTAATACAATGTTGAGTTTTGAACAAATGCTCATCCGGTTCAGCATAGCACTCGCACTGGGCGCAATGCTCGGAATCGAACGTGAGGTCGTGGGTAAAGAAGCGGGCGTGCGGACGGAAATGCTCGTTGCCGGCGGCGCATCCATTTTTGCAATGGTCGCATTGGTCTTCCCCTATATCACGTCGGCGAGCTTTGGCACCCTGCCCGATCCAACGGCGGCGAATAGCGCAGTTGGCGTCATTGCAAATATCGTGGTCGGCATCGGATTTCTGGGCGCCGGTCTTATCATCCACAACGGTGAGCACACACGAAATCTAACCACGTCGGCACTCATCTGGATGACAGCCGCAATCGGCATTCTCTGCGGCCTCGGGCTTTTTATGTTCGCTCTCGCGACCGCCGTCATCATGACTGTTTTGCTTTATCTCCTTCGAGCATTGCATATCTCCCCATCGGAGCACGTTGAGCTTATCCCGCGGAACAGGAAATAAGGCGACGAGAGAGCGGACATTATTTTTCTATGAGATATCCGTATCTCCGATAGAAATATTTTTTAACCACTTCAACGGCGAAGAGGTAAACGATAACGATTACCACGATAAGAAAAACAGGATAGAGCCCGAAGCGGGTAAAGTTTAGTGCCGGTCCAAGAAACGAATACGTAATCCCCCATGCCGTGCCGACGGCGCCGAATGTGGCAAAGGCAAGCGCCTTGCTCGGGCCGCCATTCTTCCAGAAATCCGCCCGGCTGCGGATGATGTTCACAACCAGTGTTTGTGTGGCAATCGACTCCAGGAACCAACCGGTCTGAAAGGCTGCACCGGTATAACGCAGCACAAAAAGCAAAACGCCGAATGTGGCAAAGTCGAAGCAGGAGCTTAGTGGGCCAAAAATGATCATAAATTTCTTCATGAAGCCGATGTCGAATTTTTTTGGGCGTTCGAGAAAATCCGGATCAACGTGATCAAAGGGAATGGCGAGCTGAGACGAGTCATAAAGGAAATTATTGAGCAAGATCTGTGACGCAGTCATCGGCAAAAACGGCAGAAATATTGACGCAATGGGCATGCTAAACATATTTCCAAAGTTCGAGCTGAGCGCCATCATAAGATACTTGAAGGTATTCGCAAACGTTTTGCGGCCTTCCACGATGCCATCAATAATCTCGCCGAGTCCTTTGCGCAGCAAAATAATATCTGCGGTTTCTTTTGCGATATCCACGGCGTTGTTCACTGAAATACCAACGTCAGCTTCTTTGATGGAAAGCACATCGTTCACGCCGTCGCCCATATAGGCAACCACATGACCGTTTTGCCGCAAAGCACGGATGATCGCCTCTTTCTGTTCCGGGTTCACGCGCGTGAAAATGTTCGACTGGTCAACCTTGGCCTTCAACTGATGTTCGTCGAGTTTTGCGAGGTCTTCGCCCGTCAATGGATTTCTAATCGGCAGGCCGATCTCCTCGGCAATGTTTTTGGTTACCAGGAAATTATCACCGGTAATGATTTTGATGCTAACGTTATAAATCGCCATTTTCTTGAGCGTATCCTTAACGCTGCGCTTAGGCGGATCCAGAAATGCCAGGAACCCCACAAAAGAAAGATTGTTTTCGTCGGTCTTGGTGTACGGTTCTTTCTTTGCGGTAACCTTCTTAATGCCGACCGCGAGCACCCGGAATCCATTGGTTGAAAGGTGTTCGTATTCTTTATTGATGGCCGCACGAACGGATGCGGTAAGTTTTTTTGGCGCCTCCACGCCGTAGTGGTCCGCGATTTTTAAAATCTCCTCCGGTGCGCCCTTCGCAATAAGCACTGTCCCCTTTTTGCTTTTCACAATCACAGATTCGCATCGCCGTTCGGCGTCGAACGGAATTTCGTCAACCTTTTCCCATTCTTTAACATTGATAGTCGTGAATTGCTGGATGGCATGATCCATCACTCCCCTGATTCCGGTTTGGTGCATGCTGCTAACGTATGCCCAATAATGGGTCGCTGCGCTGTCGCGACCGAATTCGTCGAGGGATTTCATGAGGACGATGCGATCCTCGGTGAGCGTGCCCGTTTTATCGGTACAAAGGACATCAACGCTGCCAAAGTTATGGATCGCCGCCAGCTTCTTTACGATCACGCCGTTCTTGGACATTTCGATCGCACCTTTTGCGAGATTGCTCGTTACGATGAGCGGCAAAAGTTCGGGCGTAAGGCCGACGGCGATTGCTACGGCGAACAAAAAGATGTCGAGGGAATTGCGGCCGATTACGAAAATATTAAGAAGAATGACCGCGAGGACAAGAAATAGGGTCGTCCGAAAAATAAATAGGCTAAAGTCTTTCAAATTTTTCTCGAATTCCGTTGGCGCATCCGGGCGCTTGAGTTTTCCCGCAATACTGCCAACCTTAGTTTTCACGCCGGTAACAACGGCCACGGCGGTTCCCTTTCCGGAAACAACGCTCGTGCCCAAATAGAGCATTTTTTCTCCGGACTTATCCGGCATTTTTTCGGCCGGCAACGACTCGCCGGTGAGAACGCTTTCGTTTAGGAACAAGTCCCGCGCTTCAAGCAATATGCAGTCGGCGGGAACCAAGTCTCCGGCTTCGAGCGAAACAACATCGCCCGGGACAACTTCCCGCATATTCCGTTCTTTAATCTCGCCGCCGCGAAGGACGCCCGCCGTGATTGTAACTTGCTCCTGAAGCGCTTCGGCCGCTTGAGCCGATTTATAGGTATTAATAAAATCAATGAACGCGCTGCCGAGAACAATCGCCAAAATCACCGTCGCTTCAATATGGGAACCGAGAATGCCGGAAATTATCGCGGCGGCGATAAGTAAAAGCAAAAGCGGACTTTTGAATTTGGAAAAAAAGATCTCAACCGGCTGAAGTTTTTTCTTTCCGGCAAATTCATTTAAACCGTACAGCTTCAGTCGTTTTGACGCCTCCTGCGCCGTGAGACCTGCCGGCGAACTTTTGAGAGCTTTAAAGATTTCGTCGTTGGTTTGTTTTGCGAGAACGGTCAGGTCCAGAGTTTCGTCCATACTATTAGTCTAACATTCACCGCACAGCAAAAACCCGCCTTTTGGGCGGGTTTCGCATGCGGCAATCCGTAAGCCGGATTCTGTCGCCCGCACATTGCTTCGCAACGCGCGAGGGACGATCATTTATCTGGGTCCTTGATCACTCGCGGACTCGAGCGGCACTCCTCATGCATCGCTTTCGCGGCGCATGAGGCGCGGCCTTGCACTCTGTAAGAATTTTGCCGTTTCACCTCCGCTTTGTCATCCCTATGGCGGAATTGAGCCATCAAGCTTGGGATAGGGCTCCCCGCGCCTTTTCAAGCACGGGCGTCACTGATCGCATCTCTTGCCTTACGGCAGACAGCTGTTAGCTGCTACATTGTTATCACTGCTTTCGCAATGTGAGTGTCCGGACTTTCCTCCCCTCGCCACCGTTTTGCGGAACGAAGAGCGATCGTCTGGATTGCCGATAGTCATGATAGCATGCCTGTGGAAAAAAATCTATTGACGCGATACGACGCCGGCGTATCATAAGAAACAGTTCCATCGCGCTACAAGTGCGATTTATTATTTTCGTAAAAGGAGAAGACAAGAAAACGATGTGGAAACGCAAGTCCCACCTGCATGCTGCCGATGGTCCTTTTGCCGAGCCTCCTGAAGAAGTCCCAAGACGTATTCTTCCCCACCACCAAACCAAACCCCGCATTAACCCGCCCGAAAAATTCCGCACATTCGGCAAAAGGCGGAGCAAGGTACGAAAATAGAATACCCGCGCCGACGCGATAGCTATGCGTCGGCGATTTTTTATAACTACGAGTGAAATCCGAGATCTGCCGGATTATAATCGCCGGAAATCCGTTCGATCACGCCGCCATTGGCTTCAAATGTTTCCCTCAATGCGGAAACCTCGTCAGCGAGATCAACAGTATCCTCCGGAAGATCGTTTCGCTTTATACGCCACTGCGACCAAAACTCGATGACCAGCTTGCTGTCCCCGAATACCTTTTTGATTTTTTCCTTGTGCGCAATTTCAAGCGCATATTTCAACGCAAGAAGTTCGCCATAATTATTCGTAGCCGCCTCATTTCCGATCACATGCTTTCCGAAACGGTTAACTGCCCTTTTTGAAAGCACTTTATGCAGGAGATTTTTACCATGCTCGTCCGTCACGCTGATCTCCACGCCGTCCCCCCGCCCCGTCCCGGCATCAAAATAGATCCCCGGTCGCAATTTAGGCTGCGTTTTTAGTTCATACCGCGCGCCGGTGCGAAGCCATGCCTCCGCTTCTGGTTTTGCTTCAAATGCCTTAAACCGCGCTCCGTATACCCCTTTAACCATCTTTTCGCATTCCTTCCAATCAGACACCACGCCGGAACTATTTTTGCCGGGGATGAAATAGGCGTAATACTTTTGTTTTTTAGGCATGCTCCGGAGAACGATTAATGATTGCGATTATGGCGGACATTGCCGAAAGAGCTTCGCTGTGCGTTTTAAATTCAACACCTCCGACATCTTTGTGTCCGCCACCGCCGAATTGCTTTAGGATTCTATCAACGCGTATTGTGCTTTTATCCCGTTTCCAAGGACTAACACCGAGATTGATGTGATAGAGTCCGTCCCGTTCGCTTATTCTGATAAAATACACAATTCGAGGGAAAAGATATTGCAAAGCAAAATGCGGAAATTTCAGCGCAGATTTGCTTCGGTCCAATGAGCAAACTCCCCCAACGATCCTGGCATTCTCCCGGCAAAAGACGAGGCCCTTTTTGTCTTCCTTTTTGATCCAAGAAACAAACTTCTTGACTTCAGGCAGGGCCGCAATATTTTTAAGCGGGAGACGGGAAAGCAAATCAATTATGCGGGCGTCCTCGGCGCTGCTATGCGCTTTCCGCTCAATGAATTCATCCACCTGTAAAGCAGGTTCCTTTACTTCTATCGTCTGGCGGGCGGATCGGTAATTGGCGCCATCGATGACATCCAGCCACTTCACGAGTTCAACGATATGCTTCGGCGGGTGCCAGGCAAAATTTTTCTCGAGCGATGCCAGAACGAGATGTGTACACGAAGGATACTGCGGTTTCAGGCTGTGCTGTTTATCGGCTTTATAGTTCTTTCCCCATGCCTCTTTTTTAAACGTGGTCGGATGATGATCGAACCACCATGCGGCTTTCGGATGATAAAGGAAATCCACGACGATAGCGGGGTTCCGCTTTCCTTTGAAAAAAGTGTGTTTTTCGAAAAAACGCTCGTCCAACCATTCCGCCTGAAGGTAATAATTCACTGCCGTGCAGTGCTCAATGTCGTCCCCGCGACTGCGTAAAAAAGCGAGCATAACAGCGGCGCACGCGCGGCCATCAAAATCATTATGAAAATAAATATCGTATTTCATGCCGGGAAACGACTACTTCCTGACGAATGCTTCTTTTGGCGAAAGCTGAGTCGCGCGCCGCGCGGGAATAAATCCGGCTGCGAGGCCGATCAGAGCCGATACGCCAATAACAACCAGTATAAACCAGAGAGGCGACACAAATAAAGTAAAAGCGCCGCCGCCGTAATGCTGGGAGACAAGGCTCACGACAAGATTAAGAAGCCACCCAATCCCGACGCCAAGTACGATGCCGACAATACCTCCGGCAACGCCCATGACAAGCGCCTCGGTCAAAAACAAACGCCGCACGTCGCTATCTGTGGCGCCAAGCGCCTTCATAACTCCAACTTCGTATGTTCGTTCGAGAAATCCGACGATCATCGTATTGAACATGCCGATCGCCGAAACGAGAAGTGCAGCGATGCCAAAGATGCCGAGTATGATCGTAATAATGTTTGTCACTTGCTGAGCCTGTCGGACGAGATCAATGTGGGCGGAAATCACAAACCCCTGTCCGACGAGCGTGCTTCGCAAATCGGTGAACGCCGAATCATTTTTTGCTTCGACATAAACCTGTTTGTAATAAGGCGGGGCAACCGGAAATGAAGTGTTCGAAACGATAATGGTCGGCGTTTCCGCGTTATTGACAACAATGCCGGTAATCGGGACTGCAGTTGTCGAAGTGACGTCATAGGCATTGCCTCCTGCGGGACCGGGATAGAAAGCGGTTACAAGAACCTCCTTGCCGAGCGTGGAAGCTGTTGATGAGAGGTCGAGCAGTCGCAGCGCCTGGCTCGTTATGATGACACCGCCCGATGGTCCGAATCCTTTGCCAATATCGGGCAGATCTCCTGACAACGGGAAATAGTTTGAATCGGCGATGTCCACTAGGACAAGGCCGGAAGCGCCGCCTGGCAGCTCCACGGCGCCCGGAAATTCGGCCTCCGGACTCACCTCGGCAACGTCGGGAAGTTTTGAAGTTGCGTCAACTTTCGCCTGATCTATAACGAGGCTGCTGTCCGAAGGGTATGAGGCACAGCAGGTTATGAGCGATTGCGGCGTGGTAATGAGCTTTCCGAGCAAAATACCCTGCAACCCATATCCGAGCGAAACAAGAACCACAACCGTGGCAATACCAACCGACGTTCCGACAATCGTGAGGATGGTGCGTGTCGGTTTTGCAGAAAAACTTCGTACAGAAAGCCGCACAAGATCACGGATACCAAGCTGATGAGGAACGATTTCTTTTTGTATCATGGGTTTTATACGGTGGAAAATGATGACACATCCGGATGGCCTTCCTTTAAAATAAATTCCAACTTTTCATCGATGCGCCTCGCGGTTCGCGTTGAAAAGCCCAGCCCGGATTTACTGCGCGGCAAACTCAAAATTGAAAACAGGTTCTCGGGCGTTATGATCCCTCTTATCCGCTCATTTACGAGTTCCGTTAACTGGTCATTTTGTAATTCCGAAACTTTTCCCGAATATTCTCCCAAAAGCCACGCCTTCAATTTTTCGACATCGTCGCGCAGAGGCGATTCGGGGTGGAGCTCCAGCTCTTTATATACATCACTCACTTCGCGGCGCTTTTCGATCACGTCTTCAACCCACGTCGCAACCCGCGCCGCTTTTTGTTTCCACAAACCTAGTCCCCCTTCGCGCCACGGCCGGTGCAGAACCATCGCAAAAACATCGGGTTCGATTTTACTATCCAAGCGCTGGTTCAGGAAAAATTCAAAGCGCTTAAGTTCCGGATCGGAATACCCGCGCAAAAAAAGATTTGAAAAAGTGTGCGCCGTAAGCTGATTCTGTGACAGCTCGGGAGCAAGCTTACCATACATCCTTCGTGAGAGCGTTTCGCTGACCTTTTTGGGATCGCCCGCAGCTTCCTTTGTGACAGCGCCGTCTTTGATATAGAAAACCTTCTTGGCATCGCGAAGACTCCAGGCCTCGTGAGTAACCATGATTACGGTCCGGCCATCTTTTTCGTTCAACTCTTTCAGGAATTGAAGTACGGTTTCTGCGTTTGTGGAGTCGAGATTTCCAAGCGGTTCGTCGGCAACAATAATCGGCGGGTTATTGGCGAGCGCCCGGACAATACCGACACGCTGCTGTTGGCCGCCCGATAATTCACTCGGGTAACGATCCGCAAGATGGTCAATGCCGACCCGCTTCAAAAGCTCCATCGCCTCTTTCTTGGCACGGCTTTCCGCAGCACCAAGAAACGACATCGGCAAAATAACATTCTGGACAACGGTAAGCGATGGAATGAGGTTGAATTGCTGGAACACCATGCCGACGCCAATCTGGCGGTAAATCGCAAGTTCCTGCTTGGTGAAGGTCGAAATATCGCGCCCGTTTATCATAATCTTGCCCTCCTGACCCTGTTCGATGCCTGCTATGAGATAAAGAAGTGTTGTTTTGCCGGAGCCGGACGAGCCAAAAAAAGCGGCATACTCCCCGGGATAAATTTCACACGAAACATCTTTCAAGGCGTGGTATTCGTTCGGCTTCCCGCGATCGTACCAGAAATTCACATTTTCCAGCTTGATAATCGGCTCGGTCATGATTTTTTGATACCGTTGATAACACTATTGATGGTGGCTATAAGATCCTTGGGGAGGCTTTGTTCTTTATGGATGTAACCATCCGCACCGCGTGCTTTTGCCTCATCTACGTATTCTTTTTCCGAGTGGCCAGAAAAAATCATTACCTTTATCTTATGCAGTTCCGGATCTTTTTTTATTTTTTCCAAAAATTCGAAGCTGTACTTCGGATCGATAAGCGTTCTCTCCCCGACTTTCTTTGGAAGAGCGAGGTCAAGGAAAATAACATCCGGGCGGGTTGCCGGATCCATTACTATTCGATCAGCATCGTCGAGGTTTGCCGCAATCGCGAGATCGCATCGGCTTTCAAAGCCGTAGATCCAAAAAATATCGTGGAAGTAAATCCTGATTATCTCATCGTCGTCAACGAGTAATACTTTGAGTTTTGCATTCGGCATTAGGGTTGTTGGACGTTTTGCAGGAACTGGAATGTGTTTTCGAAATTGTTGAGGATAACATCCAGAATCGACTGTGATTGCTGCGAGACCACGATGGTTTGCGTCGGGAACGTCGTGGTATTGCTTGCCTCATCCGTGGAGGAAATCTGGATACGATAGATCGATCCCGGCGCAAGATTTGGCACCACAATGACGTGGCTCATGGTGTAGCTCGTAAGATCCTGAAGGGTGTGCGAGAAAGTTGACGTTGCTCCTCCCACTCCTGCGTCGTAGCGAACCGTGGAGTTTGCCGGCTTATCGGTTGTCCAGCCAACCAGCGCCTGTGCAACATTCGGTGATTGAGGATCGATGATCGTCTGGATTTTGATATTAGCGATCTTCGGCGGCGTCACATCTTTTGTGGTTCGCACGGTTATCAGATTTTCCGCCGGCACCGAATTTCCGGAGGCGGTAAAACCGGAGGCGGAAACCTCATACGTCCTGGCTGATTCGAGATTCGGAACATCCACGGCATGAAGTGTCGTCATCGTGTCATCGGTAATCGTCTGGGTGAGACCGGTTGTCATATCTTTATATTGAACCACAGAATTGGTTGGTTCGTCAGTCGTCCACGAAATGCGGAAGCTTGCGGGCGTGATATCACTCACCTGGGCCGTTACTTTTGAAGCGGCTGTCGTAAAGGTGATATCTCCACTCTTGCCAAAAACTCCAGGAATGCTGAAAGACTCTGCCATAACGTGATAGAGCGTGTTCGGCTGAAGACCGGTCAGGGTGAGTGAGTGAGTGGTTGTTTTTGTATTCACGTCCGAAGTTTGAGATGTATATGGATTTTTCGCCGTACTATTATAATCGCTGTCCGCCGCATAGTAAACGATTGAATACGAATTGATATTGGTCGTCCAGCTGATGGTGGCACTATTTTCCGTTGTACTGCTGATAATCGGCGTACCGAGGAAAGGCGGGACAAGGCTTGGCAATGCCGATGCGATGCTATTCTCAATTTCCTGCTGAAATTGATAGGCATTTTCGAATGTGGTCGTCTGCGACAAGGATGCCTCTGTTAGATATTGCGTCGTAAACGTTTGATCCGTCGTCGTTGCCACATTACCCGATTTATCGATCGCTTTTACATAGAAGTGATAGGTTGTTCCCATTACGAGTCCTTTTGCCAGAATGGTATGGCTGGCATTAAAAGCGCCGTCGGCAGCGCCATACGCATAGTCCGTTGACGAACCATATTCCACGAAACCGATTGCCGGCTTATCGGTCGAAAAACTTATTGTGGCGTCAAAGGGCGTCGTTGTCGCAGTTACGCCTGAGATGACTGGCGGCGTAGTATCGACAGCTGGATAAATATATATTATGCCACCGCCGGAACCTTCAATGATGGGTTGATTAACGGATTCCGTTGAAAACGAATTATCTCCCGAGACCGCCTGGCTACCGATGCTCGTCTGTGAAACAGCCTGGAAATAATAGGTGGTTGACGCCGCAAGATTCATGAGGGGGACGGCGTGATAAATCGTAAGCGTCGGATCAACCGTCGTGCTTGTTCCGTAAACACCGGAGGCGGTGCCCCAATTTATCTGGCTTGTCGAAAGCTTATCGGTAGCCCAGGTTATGATGGCCGAGCTCTGGTTTATGATCGGCGTTTGGATATCGGTAATTACCGGTGGCCTATGGTCGGTGGTTGCGAAGGTGTAGTAATTCTTATAATTGTCATCCACATGAGTAATGCCGTTCGCGTCGTCTGATTCAAGATAATATTCATAGGTTGTTCCCGGATTCAAACCGTCAATTTCTATGGAGTGCTGGAATGGAGCCGACCCTCCAACGAATGTTGACGTTCCAACACCGATCGCCAACGACCCGCCGGCTGCCGGATCAAAGTAATGGACATACGAGTTGGAGTCCATGGTCGTTTGCCACGCAATGATTGCCGACGTGTCTCCCGCATAGGTCGTTGTTACGTTCGAGAAGACCGGCGTCTGCGTTGTAAAGGTGAGCTCGGTTGATGATGCGGCATTCCCCTCCGCGTCGACAGAACTGACCACGTAATAATACGTTGTCTGCGGTGCAAGACCGGTAATGAAGATCTGATGGCTCGTCGCAAGCGACGATGACGCAGTGCTTGAGGTTTCCTGTCCGCTCGCGATCCCGTAATCCACTTCTGAATTCGTCAGTTTGTCCGTCGTCCACGAAATGGCCGCAGTATCGCCGGTGAGATAGGAAACATTGATATTGCTCAAAACCGGAGGCTGTGAAAACGTCGTGGTGAACGTGTAATAATTTCCGTTATTGTTATCAACCATGATGTTGCCGTTCGCATCAGTTGATTGAACATAAAAGTAATACGTTGTCGAAGGGGTAAGGCCGGTCACAAGCACCGAGTGCGCGAACGGCGCAACCCCGCCAACAAGCGTTGAGCTTCCAAATGAAGTATTGAGAGATGAGGTGGCGGTGCCGTAAAAAACGAACGAATCGGCGGAAACCTGCGTGTCCCATGTAATAGAAACGCTTGTGTCCGCCGGAGCCGCCGCGACGTTCGAAATGGCGATTCCGGGAAGCGTGGTGACCGCATAATACGAGCCGCCATTGGTATCGGTTGCCGTATTGCCGTTTGCATCGGTTGACTTCACGTAGAAGTAATACGTTGTGCTCGCGGTAAGATTCGGAACCGTTATCGAATGCGAGGTTGTTTGGGTGTCATTGCCGACCGAAGTTCCGGTTCCGATGGTCGAAGTGGCCGTGGAATAATAAACATATGAAGTCGCCGGAATGCTTGTGGTCCATTGAGCGATAAACGAGGTTGGCGTTGACGTTGCCGCGACACCCGTGATTAACGTTGCCGCCGGAAGTGTCGTGAGCGAATAGTAAGCGCCGCCACTGGTATCGGTTGCTGTATTTCCAAATCCATCAGTCGATTGAACGGCATAATAATATTGGGTACCCGGCATGAGGCTCGTGAGCTGCATGCTATGGCTGGTGAGCAATGAGCTATTTACGATCGGCGTCGATCCCAGCACGCCGGCGGTTGATGTGGCAAAATACACGGCTGAATTTGCGGACGTATTTGTGCTCCAGGTTACGAGAGTGCTCGTGGTTGTAACCGCGTTTGAACTGACCCCGGATATTAGCGGCAACTGACTATGCGTGGTTGTAAACGGATAGTACGCCCCGAGATTATTATCGATCGTCGTGTTGTTGCTCGCATCCGTTGACTGCACATAGAAGTAATAATTCGTCCCGGGTGCAAGGCCGGCAATTGGAACAGAATGCGATGTAACGAGCGACGAACTTGCCGCAAGAAGCGTGAGAGATGAACTGGATGTTCCGTAGTACACCTTGGAATCCGCGGCGCTGTTCGTCAACCACGTGACGGTTGCGGCGAAATCGGAAGTCGTTGAACTTATTCCTGAAATCTGAGGTGCTGTCGGCGGCAATGTTTGAAACGTGGACTGAGTTGAGGTGCCGGCGTTCCCGACGTCGTCAACCGAACGAGCGACGAAGTAGTACGTTGTGTTCGCGGCTAACCCTGAAAGCGCCACCGTGTGCGGCGTCGTCACATATGACTGGTCGAATATTGCGCTTGACGACGGATAGCTTCCGGACGTGGTTCCGTAGAGAACCTGCGAGTTGGATAATTTGTCGGTCGACCAGGTGATGCCGGCAGTCGTCTGGCTTTCAACCACTACGGCAACTCCGGAAATGACCGGGTTTTGCGCATTCGTCGTGAAGAATGAATAATAGGATCCCCCATTCTTATCGATTGAAGAATTGTTATAGGCATCAACCGATTGGACATAGAAGTAATAGGTGCTCGAAGGCGAGAGTCCGGATATCGTTACCGAATGCTGATACGGCGGCGTGCCGCCGACCAAACTCCCACTACCCGAGGAAAGCGTAAAGGTTGACGTACTATCTGAATAATAGACATGAGAATCCGAATTGGTGTTCGTAATCCAGGTTATCGTCGCGCCGAAGTCGCTCGTGGATGCCGCAACAACGGAAGAAATCTGCGGGCCGGCCGGCGTTACGGTTGTAAAGTTTTGTTCGGCAGATTGGGAGGAATTGCCGGCGGAATCTGTCGATCGAACGACGTAGTAATATTCCGTATTTGCCGCAAGTCCGGTTATCGCCACCGAGTGCGCGGTGACGCGGGGATTATTATCCTGGATGATCGTTGACGACGGATAGCTTCCGGATGTGGTTCCGTAGAGAACCTGCGAGTTGGATAATTTGTCGGTCGACCAGGTGATAATCGACGAAGAAGCCGTAAGCGAGGATGCCGCGATATTTGAAATGGTCGGATTTGCGTTATTAGTGGTCGCGAGTGAATAATAGACGCCGCCATTTTTATCAATCGACGTATTATTGTTCACATCCGTTGACTGAACGTAGAAATAGTAGGTGGTCGAAGGCGTTAAGCCGGTAAGCGATACCGAATGTGCGAAGGGAGCTATTCCCCCGACGAGCTGAGCGCTACCGGCGGAATTGGCAAAAGAGTTCGTGCTCGTGGAGTAATAAACGTGAGAATCGGAATTGGTATTTGTCGTCCATGCAACCGTGGCGCCAAAGTCGGAAGTTGAAGCCACGGTGACACTCGTAATCTGCGGGCCGGGCAACGTGAGGGTTGTGAATGTTTGCTGGGTTGATGTTGCGCTATTGCCGTACTGATCCGTTGAACGCACCATAAAGTAGTATGGCGTCGCAGCCGCCAAGTTACTCAAAGACACAGAATGCGCCGTAAGAAGCGTTCCGTCCATCGGCGACGAAAATGCATAAGCCACGCTCGAGGTGCCGTAAAAGACCTGCGAGCTTGCCGGCTTGTTGGTATCCCAGGTCACCGTTGCCACCGTCTGGCCAAGGGACGGGGTCTGAATTCCGGAAATTGTGGGCGGTGAAGTGTCGAGCGCGGTCTTGACCGTATAATACATGCCGTTATTGTTGTCGGTGCCGATGTCGCCCGACGGATCCGTCGACTGCACGTAATAATAGTAGGTGGTGGTCGGCGTAAGACCGGTAGCCGTCACCGTATGAGCTGTGGTTGTGCTATTGCCCGCAACGCCAACAAAAGAACTCGGCGTTGTTGTCGCAGAATAAAAGATGAACGAATTTGAAGATTTGTCGGTTGTCCAAGTGACTGTGACCGTACTTGTTGTCACAGCAGCATTCGTCACACCGGAAATGATCGGCGCGAATTGCGAGGTCGAGAAGAACGATTCGGTGGTTGTTGCCACATGGTTCAACGAATCGGCGGAATAAAGGTAATAGTAGTAAGTGGTGGACGCCTGGAGACCGGTTAACAAAACTTCCGGTGTCGTAGTTAAAGAAACAGTACTGCTAACCGAGGTTGTTTCCTGCCCGGAAGAAGTCCCAAAATAAACCGCCGAATTGCTGGGTTTGCTGGTCTGCCAACGAATGTCGGCTGCGTTCTGCGTTGGTGTAATCTGGATATTGCTGATGACAGGCGGCTGAGAGTTAGTGGCTTTGAATGAATAATAATTTCCACTGTTATTATCGATTGTGGTATTTCCTTGAGAATCGGTTGACTGCACATAGTAATAGTATGTTGATGACGGCGTAAGATTGATGAGATTCGCGGTATTCACAAATGGCGGCCCTGATGTTGCGACAGCGGCAACAATCGAAACGGGCGCGGCCATCACCGGCGATGTTGAATAATACACGTACGATGACGCAGGTAAAATATTCGTATTCCAGTTAACGATTGCGTTTGTGTCGCCCGGATTAGCCGACACGGATGAAATCGCCGGACCACCGCCACTTCCGGTCGGCGTGATAAAAAATTGTGGCGTAAACGCAGAAATATTGCCGTTGGTATCCTCTACCCTGATTTTATAGTAATAGGCCGTCGACGACGAAAGTCCGTAATCGGCGTAGGTTGTACTACCCACACTGACGTTGGTCGCAATTTGCGAAAAAGAACCACCCGTGGAACGGAAAATATCGTACTGTTTGAAACTTCCAATAGTGCTCGTTGCCCAAGAAAGATAAACGCCGAAAACCCCTGTCTGCCGGTTCGAAATGTCCTTAACAGCAAGCCCTGTCGGTTCGACGGGACCGGTAAACGTTTGATACGCATCATTTCCATAGATGTCTTCGACTTCAATGGATATCACCGGACTGCTTGTTGCAATGAAATTGAATGCATAATTTGAAACACTCGTCGCATTTCCGTTAACTGCGACGAAGGGCAGTGACGACGTCGGCGTGGACGTCGCGAATGGAGATGCCGACAATCGATACGAAAAACTTGAATTATCCGCGAAATTATAGTTAATCGTCCCCTGACTCGCATCCATGGTCAGCGAATTAATAACGGGAGCTTTTGTATCGAGCACGAAGGCCGTGCTCGTCGCCGTTGCCGTATTGTTTGCCAACTGGTGGTCATTTAACGTGACCGCGATTTCTGCATTGCCGGTATATTGAGATCCCACGTCAGCCGCCGCGTTCCAAACAATAGTGGACGTCGGTGAATATGTGTTTGTTGCCATGACAATATCCGATGTCGCATTTGGCGTGATAAACGTGTTCATCGTATTCCATGTTGCGCCGCCATTCAGCGAATATTGATAGCTTGGCGTGACCGTAGACGTGGCGTGCCCACCGGAGGCACCATCACTATCTGCATCAGGATCAAGAGCGGAAAATTGGAATTGAACCAGGCCCGGATTGGATGAGGTGCCATTCAATTCGCTCACGGCAACGCCAGTCCCGCCACCAATTGCCGTGTTAAATTGTGGCGGAGCATTGATAACATATTTTACCGTCACATTCGAAACGGTCGGAGTTGAAGCACCCGTCGAACTTTCAGTCACCATATATTGCCAGTATTGAGAGTTGGACTCTAAAGCTGAGGGAATGACGGCGTTGGGGACGGTGACATTTGATGCAACCTGATAAGAAAAGACGACATCGGTCAAATCATATATGCCATTGATTTCGTGTGTGTTTGGAAAAGCGTCAAGTTTATTAAGCCCAGCATAGTACGCGTGCGCACTTACGGGAAGTGTCAGCGGGCCATTTGTCAGGGGTAATACGCCTGACGCAGTTGAAGGGCACACTTTAGATCCATAGGAAACGATGTACTGTTTTCCGGCAGTAACGGAAAGGGGCGATGCTAGATTTTGCGTCTGCCACCCAGAAGCAGATTCATTGATAAAGGTAGTGGAGGCAAGAAGCGCCGTCGTGGAAGCATCCCAGATGTTTCCAATATGAGTAATGGTGTCATTTGGATCTTTATAGAACTGAATCGCAGTGATACTTCCATTTTGTGAGGTGTTGAATTGTGTGCCTATTTCATCATTGCAGTTACTACCGTCGTTTGTCTGTTCTCCTTGAGTGGTGTGTGTGTAAATAGAAGACGTTACGGCGACATTTGTCGCTCCCGGAGTCTGATCGGTGAAATTCTGCCAACTCGCTGACGAAAGTCCTGCGGAGGTTGAAGCCGAGCGTAGCGACACCGTGACACCCGCACCAGTCGATGTTGCTTCGGTCCAATCAAGCTCACCAATTGCGTCGGTTGGATCACCAGTGTTGAATGGTTGCGAAACGAGTGTTCCGGAAGCGACGTATCCTACATAGGTCATAGTCACGCTATCAAGAGATGGGCTTTGCGTCGAACTTGCCGTGGAAAGCGTTGCCTGGTATTGGATATATGAATCTCCGTTCGTCACGCAGTTCCCACTTGTGAGCAATCCGCCGCTTGTGATTGCAGCGCAACTTCCCCACGCCTTTGCGGACAATCCCGCACTCGTAGCCGCCGAACGCGCCTGCATGGTGATCGTCGTTGACGCCGAGCCGCTATTCACCCAAGAGATCGTTCCCCATGAAAAATTGGTGGCATTGATTGCTGAAGAAACGAATGTGCCCGAGGCAACGTAAAGACCCGGCGGAATATCGGTGACGCTCAAAGAACCGTTCCCGGAGGGACCGATAATTCCCTGAGTCGTCGTTGCATTCGTAAGCGTGTTTTTTATAAAGCCGGATCCGCCGCCGCCGGCATCGCTTGTACCTCCATCTTCGTAATATCCGCCCTGTCCGCCGCCAAAGTATCCGCCGCCGCCGCCATCGCCGCCGCCGTTGCCTGACTCACTGCCGCCTCGGCCGAAAGATCCCGGATTGCCATCGGATTCATCAATGCCGCCAGCGCCACCGGCTAACTGAGTACCGCCGCCGCCACCGCCGCCGGAACCCTCGCTACCACCGTTGGCGCCACCACCAACACCGTCGCTACCACCACCGCCGGCGACCAATATGACCTGTGATGTGGATGTTGATGTGCCAATCGTACTCGACGCCCCGAACCAGGTCATTCCCGCCCCGCCATTGATAGCACCGGTTCCGCCTCCCCCATATCCCCCGTTGGCCCCCGAATTCTGCCCACCAACAACAATATAGTATGTTTGTCCCGGAGTTACCGCGAGAGTACCTGTACTCGCGCCCCCTTCGCTAGCGGAAGCGGCTACGGTTGCGCCCACGGCGTGAATCGTGATGCTCGTCACACCGGTCGGAACCGTAAAAGTTGATGTCGCGCCCGTATAGGAATACGAAGTGACGCGAGCTGGTCCATAGGTAATGGTAAGCGATCCATTCGTGGAGGACGCCGCACCAGTTCCGAGAGTCGTCGTTGCATTCGTAAGCGTGTTTTTTATAAAGCCGGATCCGCCGCCGCCGGCACTATTACTACAGCCCGAATTACAACTGCCGCCGCCGCCCCCGAAATAGCCACCACCACCACCACCACCCTGGCCAGCAGCCGGTGGAGAGTTGCCACCCTGTCCGAAAGAACCTGCGCTATCGCCTCCGCCAGCACCTGCGGCGCCTCCGGCGACCTGGGTGCCACCACCGCCGCCAGTACCAGCAGCGGCACCACTACTACCGCCGCCTGCGGCGCCACTATAAAGGGAATTTTCCCCGCTGCCTCCGCCGCCGCCGGCTACCAATATGACCTGGGATGTTGACGTTGACGTGCCGATTGTGCTCGATGCTCCAAACCAGGTCATACCACCGCCACCGCCGTCGCCTGCGCCGCCAAAACCACTGCCTCCGCCGCCGTACCCTCCGATATAATTTCCACTACTGGAAGCAACGCCAGTGCCACCGACAACGATGTAAAATATCTGACCAGGAGTCACCGCCAAAGTTCCCGTACTCGATCCGCCAGCGCCACCTGACGCATAACCATTTTCTCCGCCAGCGCCCACGGCGTGAATCGTGATACTCGTCACACCGGTCGGAACCGTAAAGGTTGATGTCGCGCCCGTATAGGAATATACCAGCGTAGTCGTTGCCGCTGGCGCCGCCACTAATATAACGCTTCCCGATGCGGCGACTCCAGTTTCGGTGGTGCTCGCAAATGTCCCTGCATTAAAATCCGCGTCGGATGTTTGCGTAATCGAAAGTGAAGATGTTGCGAGCGTAATAGTATTCGTTCCCGCGATCACATTGCTTACCGAAGCATACTGGGTTGAACTTGTCGTCGGAGATTGTAAGGTTCCTCCATTCACCCCGCCACTCCAGTTGCTTTGTGAAAATGTGTAAGTGAGTGCATTCGCAACATCAAAATTAGTTGCTAAAAAAATCAGAACCGAAAAAATGGCGACCCCGATCGAAATAGTTTTCTGGAAACCGCGGCGTCTTTTCATACTCTTTAGTTAAATTTTAGCACGGAGATTTGCAATACCAGCAAGATTATTATTGTCCAGAACCATAAGGAGCCGATTGCCGTTTTTCGGATGATAAAATGCGAATCGTTTTTTTTAACAAACGACAACAAGCCTGTCGTCTCTTTTCAAAAACATCGTCAATTATCCGTTGCCACGAACGGAAGAATGGATTCGCTCTTATCTATATGAATTCCCGGCCGCAGCACTAAAACAGCTTAAGCCTTCGACGCTGAAAATTTTTTGAGATTTCCGAGTTTTGACACCTGGAATACCTCCATATGCTCAAAAAGATTGAGTGTCTGCAGATCGCGCAGAAGATGAATCGGTATGCGAGTTTTCCCCAGCCACACGCTCTTATGCACCATCGTAAATCCCAAATGCTTTAAAACGCTTCGCAACCAATCCCTTTTTTTCCGATCAGCTTCGGGTATATCAAACGTCACCACCGTAAAACCGGCTCCATCCTCTTTCGGATAATTTTTCTTATCGGGAAGTGTTCCCCTGCCCCGCAATGATAGGAGTTTTGATTGGCCTTTTTTTGAAATGGCAAAATGCTTCCCGGCGCCTTCTTCTTTCTGAACGATAAGTCCATCGCGCATTAACTTATAAAGAAAATTGTGATACCGGGAGCGCATCAGCTTTACGGCAAGAACACGTCCTCGTTCTTTTACTTCACGCCGGTAGGTCGTCTCATATTCGGCTTCGAATAATTTTTGCAAAAGATCGTACGAACCCGTCGGCTGCACTGCCAACAACTCGAGCACGATCAGCGTTTGCTTTCCCTTCATATTTTTATTTCCGCCGCGCGGATTCCAAAGCTACGATACCGGGAAGTTTTTTCCCGGCGAGGAAATCGAGCATGGCGCCGCCGCCGGTTGAAATAAAACTGAATTTTTTATCGAATTTATATTTTCTTAAAAACATCACCGTCTCTCCGCCGCCGGTAATCGAGAACGCGTGTCTGTTTTTTACGATCGCTCGGGAAACTGCAATGCTGCCTTTTGCAAATTTCTTTTTTTCGATAAAGCCGAGAGGCCCGCTCCATACAATGGTTTTCGCCTGCGCTATTTTTGCGGAAAATAGTTTTGCCGTCTTCGGACCAAAGTCCAAAATCGCATTATCGTTCCATACAAGGTCGGATGGCACTAAAATCCTGCCGGCAGTTTTTTTTGAACTCATCAACCGCTCAAGCACCGCAAGGCTTTCTTTCGCGGTGTCCCGGATCGATTTTTTGATGTCCGTGCCTCCCATGGCAAGCAGCGTATTCGCAGGACCGCCGCCGAGTAAAAACCAATCTGCCTTGTTTTCAAAGAAAGTAATTATGCCAAGCTTGTCTTCGGCTTTGGCACCGCCGAGAATCATGACCAACGGATGCCTGGGCCGAACCATGGCCCGTGATAAGGATTTAATTTCGTGCTCAAGCTCAAACCCCGCGTAACTTGGCAAAAGCTTCGTGACGGCAACGACCGATGTATTGGCGCGATGGGACACGGCAAAAGCATCGTTCACATAAAAATCGGCGAGTAGAGCAAGCTCATGGGCTAACTCGGGGTCGTTATTTTCTTCTTGCTTTAAAAAACGGAGGTTTTCGAGGAGGAAAACGGATCCCCGGGGTGCGTCAGCGACCAGGCGCTGAATGACGGCAAACCTGAAATAATCGATAAATTGTACTTTCTGGCCGATGAGCTTAGATAAATGTGTTGCGTTCCTCCGAAGGCTGAATTTTTCATCGAATCCGTCGGGACGCCCTTTATGGCTCACGATTACAATCTTATCGGCGTGTTTCAATAGAAATTGTATGGTTGGCAATACGGCCTGCATGCGCCAGTCATCCTCGGTGTTAAAATCGAGCCGCAAAAGTGCGGTTCCGTGAAGTTTTTTGGGGTTGGTCGTCCTGAGATATTTGATCATTCTCTTAAACGTTTATAGATGTCTCCTTCAATGGCCTGCCGATCCATGCCATATTTGGTTCGTGAATACTCCTTTAGTTTCGCCGCAAGCGCCTTATCGCCGCCATTCCAGGAGGCTGTCCCGATATGAATATTGAAGGGTTTTGACGTCTGGCCGTTAATCAGGATTTTGGCATAGGCATTCAGATTGTCTATATTCAAAAGATCGTTTTGATCGAAAACCGGCTCGAATTGTTTGGTGAGAAATTCTGCGTCCTGAACACCGACGCGGAATACAATTTCCGAACCGACGTTTCCGAATACGGCGTTTTTTATTTTTTCTTCAAGTTGGGCAATGAATTGATGTGCCATGGTGAGGTTCAGTCTGTACTTCCTGGCTTCGGAAAGAATGGTCGCGATCGAATCGGTCGTAAAGTTCTGGAATTCATCTATATAAAGGTTAAAGTCGCGGCGTTTCTCGGCGTCCGCAACATCAACACGCGATAACGCAGCCATCAGGATCTTTCCGGTAAAGACCATGCCGAGTAAATTCGCGTTAATATCACCGATGCGCCCTTTGGCAAGATTGATGAGCAGAATTTTGCCGCTATCCATAACCTCCCGGAAATTGAATGCCGATTTTGCTTGACCGATGATTGGACGCATATAATCGTTCGAAATGAAATTATTGAACTTTGAAGTGATATACGGCGTCATATTGGCGAGCGATGCCTCGCCGCCGGCCTTCACGGCTTCTTTTTCCCAGAAGTCGATGACCACCGGATTATGAATGCGCGCGAGCTTTCGCATGCGATAGGCGCTGTCAGTGAAAATGCGCGGCACCTCAACAAGCGTTGCCGGCTCGTTTGGCATGTCTTCCATGAGGAGCAAAAGTGCATTCCGCATATATTGCTCGAACATCGGCCCCATCGTTTCCTGACTGAAAAGCTTGTTAAAAATGCTCTGCATTTCGTTCACAATAAACGTCTTCTCTTCAGGGCGATCGTAATTGAAATCGAGCATATTAAGGCCAAGCGGGCGCTCAAGGTCTCCGGGATTGAAATAAATCACGTCATCAAGGCGTTCGCGCGGAACAAAGCCAAGCGCATTTTCAACGAGATCGCCGTGCGGATCAATTATCGCAACCCCTTTCCCGGCCTTAATATCTTCCAAAATCATATTGCCAAGAAGCGTTGATTTGCCGGTGCCGGTCTGCCCGATAACGTAGATGTGCCGGCGGCGATCATCGTCCGTGATATAGATCGGCTTTGTTTGTCCGCGATAGACGCTCTCCCCGATCTCGAGGCCGCTTCGGGGAACATTATCCGGCGCCGGGGCTTCTTTTGATTTCAGCCATTTCACATGCGGCGTTTCGGTAGAAGCAATCGGCAAGTGATAAAAACTTGCGATCTCTTCGGCAGATAACGTCATGGCGGTTCCCGGATCGAATAAGCGATATATAAATTTATTGATAAGGCCCTTTGGATTCCTTTGCTTTACCACTTTGAATTCGTTTCTCATCGGGCTGCCAAATTGATTGAAGCCCGCAGCCAAACCATCAACGATGTCGTTCGCCTGAAAAGGCGAACCGGCAGATGCCACAAGACGCACATTCACACTGAAAAGAGGTTTCGCGACTTTCATTTGGAGTGCCTTGATGGCTTCCTCGTCCACCACTTTTTCTTCCTGCTTCTCTTCTTTGGTCTTCGGGTTGAAAACCTCGATCACGTCGGACGTGCTCACCGAAAGGCCTTTGCCCAGAACTTTTTTGGGAGATTCGCCTTTCTTCAAAAGATTAATATAGCCCTGCACGGTCTTTTTCATATTGCTTGATGCCGGCATCATAATCATCTGCATCGCCACGCCTTCTCCGACCTCGTTCACTTTTGAAAACGCGCCGATAATTGATTCGAAGGTGTCAACGCCGAGTTCAGCATAGGTTTTGATGGGCAATGCAAAATTTTCTTTTTGGGTGATGACCGCGACGGCAGTAGAACCGTTGACGTTGAAAATATTAAAATCGTCCTGCACGAGCTGAACGCTTGCGCCGCTCCATAATCCCTGGATTTGTTTTGCCGCCGTTTCGGCGGAAAGTTTGGGAACGCCGAGATAAAAATGGATTTCTTCGCCGACGTGCGGAACAGCGAGTTCGAATATAACGGGTTTTTTGATCGACGCCAGGCTTCCGAGCAATTGTTCAAAATGTGCGAGTTCGGCTTTAAAATCGGCGTGCTCTGAATTGCCCGACCCGGCAGCCGCTCCGGCCTGCCCCGCATGCGGAATTTTGATCAAAAAAATTGAGGTCGCAAGCGATGCGGATATTGCCCGGCGCGTGATCGAACGAAGTATAAAATAAACGGCTATGCCCGCGACGGTCCCGATCGTGATGGAAAAGAATATAGAAAATGCCATTGGAAGATCATTTCACAATCCCCCGCTTCTGCAGCTCCGGATAGAGCGTTCCCGCAAGTGCGTCATGAAATGCATCCTGCACAAAATAAGGTGATTTTTGGGATTCTGCGAGCGCTTTACTGATTCCGTGCTTCAGCGCCACATCCAAGAGATATTCAATTTCAAGCTTTACCTCGGGCGATGATCCGTCGACGTACGCGGGCAGTGGTCCGTGTGTCGCTGAACTGTTCGGTGAAGGCGTGAAGGGGCTTCCTGCGTCTGCCTGCGGAAACGTTCGCAGGGATTCTTTTACGAGCGCTCGCTCGCCTTCATGCCGAAATTCCGGATGCTCCCGGTTGCGCTGAATCTCGGCGGCGAGCTGGTGCATGTCGGATTCAATCTTTTGTTCAAATGACGGCGGTTGATTCATGTATAATAAATTTATGAGCAAGTCCACCCGGGTTTGGCTTCTTGCCGGTATCCTCATTATAGCAACCTTCCTGCGCTTCTACCATTTAACGTCCACGCCCCCGGGGCTCTATCCCGATGAAGCGATGGACGGGAACAACGCAACGGAGGTGGCACAGACCGGGCACTTCCAGGTTTTTTATCCCGAGGACAATGGGCGCGAAGGTTTATACGTGAATGTCATCGCGGTCTTCCTGAAAGTCTGGCCGATTTATGAACCGTGGGTGATTCGCTTGCCGGCGGCAATCTCCGGCGTTCTCACGGTGCTCGCCCTTTATCTGTTGGTTGCGGAGCTTTTCGGTTATGAGATCGGCCTGCTCGCGGCGTTTTTATTGGCGACCAGTTTTTGGCATATAAATTTCTCGCGCATCGGCTTCCGCGCGATTATGGCACCGCTCCTGCTCACGTGGGCGCTCTATCTGTTTATAAAAGCGATCCGCTCCGGCAAATCCAGCACCGCCATTGGCCACGCGTCATTTTGGTCGTGCTTTAAATCTCCCTGGTTCTACGCGATCCTCGCGGGCATTATCTACGGTCTCGGCTTCTATACATACATCGCCTTCCGTATTACCCCACTCATCTTTTTGCTTTTCATTCCTTTTTTTAGAAAAAATCCAGGATTCTGGAAGCGTGCCGCTGTTTTCATCGTCGCCATCTTCATTGTCGCCGCGCCGATCGGCTATTACTTTGCCACACATCCAGCTGATTTCTTCGGACGAACCGCGGAAATCTCAGTCACGAATAACGCCAATCCGGTTCGCGAGTTCGGCGTCAATCTTTTGAAAACGGCCCTTGAATTCAATTTCCGGGGAGACAGTAATTGGCGGCAAAACATCAGCGGTGCGCCTGAACTTTTCTGGCCGGTTGGCATCCTGTTTTTATTGGGCATCATTTTGGGAATATACACCTTGCAGAAAAAATGGCGCCGGCGCAAAGGCGCAGTTCAAAATGCGATAGAGAATAATTTTCTTTTATCCCTTTCCTCCTTCGGCTTACTGCTTACGTTTCTTTGGTTTATCTTTGCATCCATTCCCGCCGCGGCATCCGACGAAGGTATTCCGCATGCGCTCCGCTCCTTATTAATGCTGCCGCCCGCGTTGATTTTTGCCGCAATTGCCGGCATGTGGCTATACGGCGTGATGAAGCGTGCCAATAAAAAATTTGCGCTTTTTGTCGGCGTAGTCTTTATTCTTCTTGTGGGCACGGTTGGTTACACCGATTATTTTATTGTCTGGGCGGACAATCCGAATGTCCCAGGAGCATTTAACGAGAATTATGTGGAGATCGGGCGGGCAATAAACGCGCTTCCGTTGAACACGCCGAAATATGTGGTCGTGACTGCCGGCGGCGTTCTGGCTCGCGGCATTCCGGTTCCCGCAGAAACCACCATGTTCATCACCGATTCGTTCACAGCACAAGGCCAAACCGAGCACAACATTCATTATCTGTTGCCGGATCAAGCCGATCAGATTCCATTGGGCACGCCAAGCAGTTCAATCTTTACGATCAATTAAGATAAGTTTGCCGCTATCTGATTGCTTCCTTAACCGCGGAGACAACGGAAAGATTAAAAACGCTCGGGAAAATGAGATCGGGCTTGGGCTCTTTAACGCAAGCGGCCAGTCGCTTGGCGGCATCAATAAACATAGCCGATGTAAACTGGCGGATGCCGTGGTCGAGAGCTCCGCGAAAAATCCCCGGGAACGCGAGGACGTTATTGATTTGATTTGGAAAATCCGAACGGCCGGTCGCAACAACAAATGCTCCTGCGTGAATTGCCTTATCGGGCATTATCTCGGGGACTGGATTCGCGAGGGCAAAAACTATCGGGCCTTTACGCATGGACATGACCATGGCTTCGGTAAGGACTCCCGCTTTGCTGAGACCGATGAATACATCGGCTTCTCTTATTACGTCCGCGAGGCCGCCGCTCACACCGCGTGGATTCGTTATCCCGGCGAGTTCTATTTTCTCATCATTTAAATCTTTGCGATTCTTATCAATGGCACCCTTGCTGTCGCAAACCACAATGTCGCGGATGCCATATTCTAAAAGTAATTTAGTGACGGCGGTTCCCGCCGCGCCGGCTCCGTTCACCATAACGCGTGCATTCGCTTTGGGCATTTTCTTTAGCGTAAGCGCGTTTATAAGGCCGGCCAGAACAACCACGGCGGTGCCGTGCTGATCGTCGTGCATCACGGGAATGGTAAGCTCTTCCTGCAATCGCCTCTCAATCTCAAAACATCGCGGCGCGGAAATATCCTCGAGGTTGATTCCGCCAAAAACAGGGGCGATCCTTTTTACGGTCTCCACAATTTCATCAACATCCTGCGTAGCAAGGCAAATTGGAAATGCATCAACATCGGCAAATTTTTTAAAAAGCACCGCTTTGCCTTCCATCACGGGAATGGCAGCTTCGGCGCCCAAATTGCCGAGACCCAGGATAGCCGACCCGTCCGAAACTATGCCGATGGTATTGCGCTTGAGGGTATACTCCCGCGCGAGCGCCGGGTCTTTGCCGATTTCAATGCTCACCTGGCCAACACCCGGCGTATACGCAAGCGATAGATCATTCCGGGTTTCAATCGGCACCTTGCTGTGCACTTCGAGCTTTCCGTGATGCTTTTTATGTAACTCAAGAGATTCTTCGTAAATTTTTTCCATGAATTATGTTCAGACGCATTATACACCCTATGCGCCAAAAAAAGGACCCGGCAATCCGGATCCCTATATCTTTACTATCTCGATTTCGGTATATTCCTGCCGATGTCCCTTCTTTTTGCGTTGGCGGGTCTTTGAATGATATTTGAAAATGATCTTCTTTTCGCCGCGTCCGTTGCCGATAAACCGGCCCTGGGCGGCTGCCGGAAGCGTCGGCTTGCCGATTTCAACCTTACCCCCAACCGAGCGCAACAAGACTTCGAAAGCGGCCGTATCGCCCTTCGGTTCGAGTTTTTCCACTTTAATCTTTTGACCCTCGGAAACCTTGTATTGCTTTCCGCCGGTCTTGATGATTGCGAAATCAGCCATGGCTTTAATTGACGTTTAGTATAGAGGCAAAGGCGATAAAAAGCAAGATGGCAAAAATGAGGCCTCCCCCCGCCATAATTTTGCCGAGAAACGGATCTCGCTCATCGAGCTCGAGCGATACAAAAAAACTCATGACGGTGGCAACGATACCGAAAATACCCATAAATACGATCACGCTCAGATCCCCTACGGACGTGATGCCGGCCATGTCGTTAAAATGAAGGATGAAAGGTCCGCTCGCGTCGAGCCGGTTGATTGCGATCATAATCCAGGCAAACCCGCCAATTACAAAAGCGATTGCGGAAGCGGAAAGAGTTGCAACGATACGATGCTGTATGATTTTCTTGATCATTGCTCACCGCGCAAGATAGCAGCCGCGTGGTCCGGGTCGAGCGTGTTGATATCGATCCAGGTTGAAAGTTCAAAACCGGCTGTCGTGGAAATCTTCGGAACGACTTCAACGTGCCAATGGTGATACTGATAATCCCTGCGACGATAATTTCCCTGGCTGAGCGGGGCGTCATGAACATAGAAATTCAAATCGGGATCGTTGGCATATTTCTTGATGCGCTTCATCACCGACTGCAGGAGCAACGCAACACCTTTCACAACCGCGGGCGGAGCATTCCTGAATGACGATATATGCTTCTTGGGTAGGATTGAAACCTCGAGTGGATATTTTGATGCGTACGGCGCGATCGCAATCGCCTCGGCATTTTCTTCTATGACCCTTGCCCTGCTTTTCTTTTCGTTTTTGATGATATCGCAACGGATGCAACGGTGATGCTTAGCATAATATTTATGCGCACCCCGGAGCGAATTGATTGCATGCACCGGCACGATCGGCAGGGTGAGAACCTGATAATGGGGATGCGCGATCGAAGCGCCTGACGACACTCCCCAGTTGAGAAACGATGAAACGTATTCCGCACACTTATCCTTTCCGGCCATCACGTGGCAGGCCTGAATTATTTCGAAAACCTTCGTAGCCATTTCCGGACTCAGATCGGCAAAATTTTTGTTATGGTCGCGGGTGATGATCAATTGATGTGAACCGACGCCTGTTTTCCCGTGATACATGCCGTCTTCGAATTTCACGGAACAAACATTGCTCGGCATAAGCGCGGGATATTTGTTGTGGACGACCGCAATCTTCCATTTGCCATCCAAAATATTTTTTTCGGGATACGTGAAAACCGGCGGCCAGTTTTCGGATTTCTTTAAGTCTTCGAACGGGCATGCGTTTTTTGGCTGGGGTTTCCGCGGCGCCTTTTTTGCATCCAAAAATTGCGGTCGGGCCGCGCGTCCGGGTGCAAGAATCACCCAATCGCCTGAAATTATATCTTGCCGTAATTCTGACATCGTTAATGGCTCGTTAGCCTGTTTTCATAATACCAGTTCAGGACATCTTTGGCGATTGGAACGGCATTCAAGCTTCCTTGTTTTGAATTTTCGATGAGGATGAGCAAAGCGATTTGAGGATTGTCGCATGGCGCATAGCCGACGAATAAGGCATTCTCCTGTTGGTTGTTCTGCACTTGAGCGCTGCCGGTTTTAGCACAAACGGAAAACGGGAGATCATGCAAGGTATACGCCGTGCCGAGAGGCGACGTTACCCCTTCGCGCATACCTTCCTGAACATCCTGAATTTGCGGAAGGAGCGAAGTGAGATCCTCGTTTACAACCGGCGTCGAACTCATATTCAGATAGGGACGATAAATGGTTCCTCCGTTCGCGATTGCGTCGATATAGCTCAAAAGCTGGAGTGGAGAGACCAGTAAGTCCCCTTGTCCGATTGCCACGTTATAGGTGTCCCCCAGAAGCCATGGCGTTCCCATCTTTTGCTGCTTCCATTGGGGCGTTGGTAAAAAACCTTCCGCCTCGCCGGGCAGGTCTATGCCGGTGACTTTGCCAAGCCCGAATTGTTCCCACCAAGAATGGAGCTGATCAATGCCGAGCCCTGCAATGCCGTAATCGCTCGGGTCATTCAGCATCGGCGTTGAAACCGGCGATCCGCCGACGACAACATAAAAATACACGTCTGACGATTGCGCGAGCGCCGATGCCAGATTTACATTCCCCTGATATCGCCAGTCCATATATTTTTTTGGAGTGGAAGAATTATAAGGATCCGGTACCATGATGTATCCCGCCGAATATATCTCGCGATTCGGATCGACGATCCCGTTTTTTAAAACGGCTACGGCGTCGAGCGGTTTAATGGTGGAACCGGGGTTATAAAAACCGGAAACAACGCGATCAAAAAGCGGCCGGTCGGAAGACGTCAACAAGTTTTGTATTTCGGCGCTGCTCGACGCCGGGTGCGAAAAAACATTGCCGTCAAAACCGGGAAGGTTAATGAGTGACAAAACCTGTCCGTTTTGAGGATTGATCGCAAGGCCGATGCCAACCTGGCGCCCAAGCACCGCGAGGCCGGATGCGAGACGATTATAAAAATACGTCTGCAAGCCACCGTCAATCGTGAGATTAATTGATCTTCCGATCGTCGGGTTTGATTGTTGTTGCGCTTTCAAAACCTGCCCTTGTGCGTTCTTAAACTGCACCTCCACACCCGGACTGCCCTCAAGCGTGCTGTCATAATATTTTTCGATACCAGCCTTGCCGACAAAATCCTGCGCGGTAAGATCCGGGTTGTTTGCGAGATCGGCTTGAGTTACATGCCCGGTATATCCCAACACCGAAGAAAAAATTGCGCCGTCAGGATATGACCGCTGGAAGTCGCTCTTTAACAGAATTGCCGGATATGACGTGCTGATGGCTTGCACGTTCACCAATTGTGACGGCGTGAGGTCATCGCTCAAAACAATCGGCACAGCAAAATCTTGCGCTTCACTTTGGCTTAACATTGACCAAACGGTATCCGACGACATCCCGAAAATATTCTGTATCCCCTGCATCGTACCCGCTTGCGCAGAGAGGTTTGTGAGAAATTGGTGCGGGTCGAGATATGCCGCAAAAACCGCGTTGTTTTTTACAAGCGCCTCTCCTTCCCGGTCATAAATAACACCTCGCGGAGCCGGAGTTGCCTGCGATTGCGCAACGTTTGCAGCCGCACGGCCGGAGTAATACGCGCCAGAGGCCGCATTCAGAAAGACAACGCGGGAAACGATAAGAAGGCCGACGATGAACAGCACGACCCCAAGCGACCACAACGGCTTATTCCCAAGCGGCACCTCAACCATGGTGAGATCTTTACCCCAATCGTCACCAAGAGATTCTTCAAATGCAACGTCGTTATATTTTCTCGCGGGGCGGGACATGGGCCTGGATTATCGACTTTCGCGACGGTTAAGCGCTCCGAACGCAACGCTTGAAAAAATGAGGCAGGCAAGGAGATCTGTCACAAACACCTTCCACTCAGAAAAGAAAAGGCCCGGTGCAACCGCAAGATAGAGAATAACAAGGCCGACAAGAATGCTCGTAAGGCTCGCCACCCACGGTTCGGTGGAAGAATATCGGTTGATCGAATAGGCGAGGAGTGGCAGTGCGATGAATAATGCAATTTCCAAACTGAACGTCGGTTGCCAGTTGATGATAAAAATTGCGGCCAGAATAAAAATGACAAGATCCCAAATGTCGAACAGAAATGCAAACGTCATAAGCGATGCAAGAATCACGTTGATATATACACCGAACGATGCAAACCAAAACTGCAGAACAATCGCGAGCGCGAGAAAAAGTGATGCAAGGATAAATCTGATCATGGAGCCTGAGCGATCAGAACGGTTTGGATCTCGTTCAGGTCGTATGGAAAAACGACCGATGCCTCCGTAAATAAGCTGTCGGCTGATGTTGATGTCGCAGATATGGTTCCAACCGGAGCGCCGTATGGCAACCCTGGAGCGGCTGCGTAAATAACATCACCCGCCTGCAAAATTGCTGTCCGCGTGATCGACCCGACTTTTGGATATGATCCTCCTTCAAAAAGACCATCATAACTCGAGGGGCTCACCCGCACCGGCATAACAAACCCAGGATCAAAAATGGTCTGTACGATCGCTTCGTGGGCAAAAATGCCGGTAACGCGGCCGATGAGCATTCCCTGAAACATCACCGCAGTACCGGTCGCAACGCCATCTTCGGAACCGGCATTCACTAATATTTCATTTTTAAAATTGAGCGGGTAACGCGAATAAACCATCGCGCGGATATAGTGCGCCGGTGTCTGCGGCAATTGCGCTTCAACAGTCGCATACGTCGCCACCTGAGCTTTCAGCGTTTCATTTTCTGCAGCAAGATTTTCAGCGCTCGCGTCCGATGCGGCATCGTCCGAGGCTGCAGGACTAAGCCACTGCCGCAACTTCCAGCCGTAGGCTGGCATAAAAATGATCGCCGAAACAAGAATGAGGATAAGGATACCGAGAGTCAGCCTGCGCCGTCTCATAGATTTATAGAAAGCGGCTTAAGCGGATTATCAAGCAACTCGCGGTGCGCATCGAGATTATCAACAATCTGGCCGAGGCCGCGCACAACGCACGTTAATGGATCGTCGGCAATATGCACGGCAACATTGGTTTCTTTTTCAATCAGTTCATCGAGGCCGCGCAATAGAGCGCCGCCGCCGCACAACATAATCCCCTGTTGCAAAATATCGCCCGAAAGTTCCGGCGGCGTCTCTTCAATAACCTCATGGACGGAATCTATGATTGCACGGAGTGATTTTGAAAGCGCCATACGTACGTGGTTGTTTTTGAGAGCGATCTCGTTCGGAAGCCCCGTGCTCAAATCTCTTCCACGAATCGGGACTTCCATGCGCTCATCGAGCGGCATCGCGGATCCCACGGCAATTTTTGCGAACTCCGCTGTCGGTTCACCGATGGCAAGATGGAACTCATCGCGGACAAAACGGATAATATCCTCATTGAAACGATCTCCGGCAACTTTCAGCGTCCGGGATACAACCGTTCCGCCCATGGAAATCACGGCAATATCCGTGGTTCCACCGCCGATGTCTATGATTAAACTGGCCGACGGGAGATTAATCGGCAACCCTGCCCCAAGCGCGGCGGCCGTTGGTGATTCTACGAGATACACTTTCGAAACACCTGCGTTGATCGCGGCATCTTCCACTGATTTTCGTTCGACTTCCGTAAGGTTATTCGGAATAGCGAGAATGGCGCGGCGGTATGAAATCATTGAACCCGCTTTTGGGCGGCTCAAAAGGTGCCTCAACATTTCTTCTGTCATTTCAAAGTCAGAAATGACGCCGTTCACAAGCGGACGCACAACGCTGATATGCGGCGGCACGCGGCCGAGCATTTTTTTTGCTTCATCACCTACCGCAACAACCTGATTTGTTTTTGTATTGATCGCGGCGACCGACGGTTCGTTCACCAATATGCCTTTCCCTTTCACATAGATAAGCGAATTTGCCGTGCCAAGGTCAATGCCGATATCTTTAAATATTGAGTCGAAAAGTGCCATCCAGCGTTAATAATTATTTAATTAATTTAATTGCTTCGTCGATCTCAACCACTTCTGCCTCCTGCTCGCTCCGCTTTTTAATTTCCACGGTGCCGGACGCAAGCTTGGGACTCACGACCATCCGCCATGGGATGCCGATGAGGTCCGCTTCGGTGAACTTTGCTCCCGCGGAAATTTCTCTATCGTCAAAGAGTACCTCGATGCCTTTTTTCTGCAAGGCCTCATAGGCTGTGTTGCCATCCGCACCGTTCAAAGCAAGCAAATGCACCTTGAATGGAGCGACTGACTCCGGCCACAGTATACCATTTTTATCATTATATTTCTCGGCAATAACACCCATAAGGCGTGAGATGCCAATGCCATAGCATCCCATAATTGGATATTGTTTCTTTCCGTCTTTATCGGTGAAGGTTAAATCGAAATCTTTGGTGAATTTCTGCCCGAGATCAAAGACGTTCCCGACCTCCGATGCCCGTGCTTTTTGGAGTTTCCCCTTGTTGCATCGTGTGCAGGCATCTCCTTCTTTTTCCTTTGCGATCTCAACATTCACGCAAAAATCACACGCGTCGCAATAGAGGATGTCATCTTCCCCCGCATCGGTAAGCACCATAAACTCGTAGGAAATTTTTTCGGTAAATGCGCCGCCCGAGGCTTCCGTGGCCTTTGCCGTGAGGCCGAGCTTTGAATACACCTTAAAATACGCCTTTTTGACGGTGGCATAGAACCGATCGAAGTCTTCCTGCGTCTCATGGAAGCTATACATATCTTTCATAAGGAACTCCACGCCGCGCAACAGACCCGATTTGGATCTAAGCTCGTCCCGGAACTTCCAACCGATTTGGTAAACCGCTTTCGGCAAATCGCGGTATGTCGTCGCGTATTTCATAACGAGCGGCGTCACAACTTCTTCTTCGCTTTGTCCGAGCGCAAATTCTTTTTCCGTGCGGCTCTTTAACTTGAAAAGGACGTCTATCTTATCCCAACCTCCGGTTGTCACCCAATTATGTTTTGGGTGGAGCATCGGCATGAGAACTTCCTGCCCGCCAACGGCGTCCATCTCTTCACGAACGATATTCTCGATTTTCCGCAATGTTTTAAGCCCCAACGGAAGATAACTATAAACTCCCGACATGAGCTTCGAAACGAACCCCGCCCGCGCCAAAAGCTGGGCATTCAATGTTGTTTCGTCTTTGGGTGGATTATGTTCTACGGTGGTGAATAGCTCTGATTGGCGCATGGAAAAGATTATGGAATTTCCCTAAGGATAACACTAAACCAGGCGCTCTGGAAGAGTGTTGAAAAATGATTATCGAACGCTAAAATCCTCAAAGCGCTCTTCCGGCATTTTTTCGAAATGCTCCACCTTTTCCACCTTTGCGAGCCAGGGTCCTTTATGGCACCAGACCAGAAATTGATCCAGCGCTTCGCTTCCGCCCTGGGCTTCTATGAAAACCGACCCGTCGTCTTCGTTGAGGGCATAGCCAATAATACCGAGCTTTTCAGCTTCTTTCTTTGCGGAGTTACGAAAATTGACGCCCTGTACGCGGCCGAAGATTTTAATATGCAAATGTTTCACGGCCCTAAATTTCCTTTTCCAATTCTTCGAGCAACTTCTTCGCGCGTGAACCGGGCTGCTTTGGAGCTTTAATGATAAAGCTCACCAAAAGATCCCCGCGCGAACGTGAACCGAACTGTGGCATGCCCTCGCTCGGGATACGCAAATGATCTTTCAAGTTAAAATTTGCCGGTATCTCAACGGAAATCTTTCCGCCGGAAACCGTTGGCACTTCCAATTTCTTCCCGAGCAAAAGATCAACAATCTTCAATTCCCGATGCACGAGAAGATCCCGCCCGTGGCGTTCGAACGTCGAATGAGGCTGCACACGGATCCGGATGTAGAGATCACCGGCAGCCGCACCACGTTCACCCGCTTCTCCGGCGGCGTTGATCTTGATGAGCTGTCCGTCTTCGATGCCCGGCAAAATTTCGAATTTAATTTCCCTTTGCGACTCGATACGCCCGGCTCCGCGGCAAACAGCGCATGGCTTTTTGGGAATCTGGCCGGACCCATGGCATTTTGTGCAGAGCTTCACCTGCGAAAAACTGCCGAAGAACGTCCGCCGCTGTTCGCGAATCTCGCCCTGGCCATCGCACGTCGAACATTTCTCGAACGTGCTGCCGGGTTCGGCGCCTTTTCCGCTGCATTTTGCACATTGGATAAACGTCCGCAACCGGAGCGTTTTGGTCACACCACGGAATGCTTCTTCGAGAGTGATATTTTCCTGAACTTCGAGGTCGGAACCTTTTTCATAGGTCTTCCTACGCTGACGCATACCGAGGCCCTCCATAAAGCTGTCGAATATGTCGCCAAGATCGCCCATGTCGCCCATGTTTTGAGGGTCGAAGCCGAAGCCAAAACCTTCGGGAAATCCTCCGCCCGCTCCCGGAAATCCGCCCATGGACGGCCCGGCATTGCCAAAGCGGTCGTATTGGGCGCGTTTATTCTTATCAGAAAGCACCTGGTAAGCTTCGTTGATTTCTTTGAACTTTGTTTCGTCGCCGCCGGCTTTGTCGGGATGATATTGATGCGCAAGTTTGCGATAGGCCTTTTTTATTTCATCTTCGGTGGCCGTTCGCGTTACGCCTAAAATGGTGTAATAGTCTTTCATTTCAATATAGTAATACGCACTAGATTAATAAATTATTAAGTATTACTCAATAGCCTATCATTTCCTTGGTTTGTGTAGCCTCGGTTATCTTCATAAATCCGGTCGCGAGCAAACTTTCATAGATGATCAGTGATATAAACTGGTCAACCCAAACGAATATGATGCCGAGCGTTCTGAGAGCCAGGAACAGTACTACACCCCAACCGATGATAAACCACGAAGAGCCCTGACTCTTCCAGCCCTGAAGCATGCCTACGATGAAGTTATAGAATGCATCGCTCGCCGGATCGGTCGGCGCAACCGCAACGCCCGATGACGTTGTGCCGAAATTTGTTTCAAGCTGAGTCGTCGCCTGATTGATAGTTGAACTCTGCGTTTGCGGAGTCATCGTCTGGAAGTTCGGATTATTCTTTAGCTCAAGCGTTGCAACGCCTTTTGCAAATGTTTGGAATGATCCATTCAGCGAAACGTTTGGATAGAGGTTATCCACAAACCCGGCGCCCCAGTCAAAAAATTCACGGAAGCTCTGGCGGGATACGAAGAGCGATCCCTGGTTTACCTGCGGCACATAAATCATGATCATAAAGAGCAGACTCGCCGTTACAAGCTTCCCGAGCACATTGCTCGTGACTCTGAAGAACTGGATCTCAACGCTGTTCGTAAGATCATTGCGGCTCGCGAGGTATCCCCACGCAAGGAATGCAAAGAGCACGCCGACGGTTGTTAATAATATCGCGGGATCGGCGCGCCAGAAGAAAATAAGTGCGGCGATCGCTTCGACAAGAATGAGGCTTAAGCGGCGCGTGGTGGCTCGCGCAAGAAAGACCTGGAGCACGGAAAGCACCCCCCATAGTGCAAGCGCCCCCAACAACCACCATACGGGCATATTATTCTCGAGGTAGCGATAATAGGAGAAACCGAACAGCCCAGCAGAAAGCACCGACAGGACATCAAGGACGATGGATTTGTAAAATCCAGGGCCCTTGATGATCGGAGCAAACTTAGCTTGATTGATCAGGTTTTGGGTCGGCGACTCCCCCGCCATTACCTGTTTCAGGTCCACCATTCTCTTTATTATATGCCGCTTGGCCTATTTTTTGTACTTCGAGAGAGAGTGCCTGCGCCGCGGACTGAATTGCGGCGGCATCTTCGGTTTCCTTCGCCTTATTGAGCGCATCCAGCTTTTCGGTGATGCTCGCTTTCACGTCGGCGGGCAGTTTATCCCCAGCTTCTCTCATCGATTTCTCTGCAAGATACGCAAGCGACTCGGCTTGGTTACGAACTTCAATGAACTCTTTCTTTTTTGCATCTTCGGCGGCATGCTCAACGGCTTCTTTTTTCAGGCGTTCGATTTCATCTTTCGAAAGATTCGTCGAAGCTTCAATCTTCACCGATTGCGTTTTGCCGCTGGCCTTGTCCTTTGCAGAAACATTCAGGATGCCGTTCGCGTCAATGTCGAATGTCACTTCAATCTGCGGCACGCCCCGCGGTGACGGCGGGATTCCGTCGAGAATAAATTTGGCGAGCGTCTTATTATCCGCCGCCATCGGGCGTTCACCCTGCAAAACGTGGACCTCAACCGACGTCTGATTATCAGCCGCCGTGGAAAAGACCTGCGTCTTGGCGGTTGGCACCGTCGTATTCTTTGGAATCATCGGGGTTGCAACACTCCCAAACGTTTCAATGCTCAAGCCAAGCGGCGTCACATCGAGAAGTAAAATGTCCTTGACGTCGCCCTGCAAAATGCCGGCCTGCACTGCAGCGCCGACGGCAACGACTTCGTCCGGGTTGATGCCTTGATGCGGATCCTTGCCGAAAAGTTTTTTCACCGCCTCCTGGATCGCCGGCATGCGCGTTTGTCCGCCGACGAGAATCACCTCATTGATTTCGGAAAGTTGGTAGCCGGCTCCCTTTGGCGCCTGCGCGGTTACGGCCTCTCTTGTGAGTTGGATTGAGTGGTCAATATATTCCTGGACAAGCGATTCGAGCTTGGCACGGGAAAGTTTCATCACGAAGTGCTTCGGCCCGTTTGCATCGGAAGAAATGTACGGCAGGTTTATTTCGGTTTCGGTCGCCGAGGAAAGCTCGTGCTTTGCTTTTTCCGCAGCCTCTTTCAGGCGCTGGAGCGCAAGCGCATCTTTTGAAATGTCTATCGCTTCCTGCTTCTTGTATTCGTCAACCAGATACTGCTGAATCTTTTTATCGAAGTCATCGCCGCCGAGATGCGTATCGCCGCCCGTCGAACGAACTTCCACGGTCTGCTCTTTTGAATCGGGGTCATAGCTGATCTCGAGAACCGAGATATCAAACGTTCCGCCACCGAAATCGTATACCGCGATTTTCTGGTTCTTTTCCTTGTTCAATCCGTAAGCAAAAGCGGCGGCTGTCGGCTCGTTTATGATACGGCTCACTTTGAGTCCTGCAATCTCGCCGGCATTTTTTGTTGCCTGGCGTTGCGAATCGTCAAAATATGCCGGAACGGTGATAACGGCCTCATCCACTTTCTCTCCGAGCTTGGCTTCCGCATCGGCTTTTAATTTGGCCAACACCATCGAGGAAATCTCTTCTGGGGAATACCATTTATCACCCATCTTCACCTGCACGCTGCCATTCGGCCCCTCCTGCAGATCATAGGAAAGCCACGCTTTGTCGCGCTGAACTTCCGGATCGCTCCATTTGCGTCCGATGAGCCGCTTCACCGAAAAAATGGTGTTTTTGGGATTTGTGACCGATTGCCGCTTTGCGAGCAAACCGACTAGGCGTTCGTTGGATTTTGAAATCGCAACGATGGAAGGCGTGGTGCGGTTGCCTTCTGCGTTTTCGAGAATTTTCGGCTCACCGCCCGACATCACCGCAACCGCAGAGTTTGTAGTTCCCAAATCGATTCCTAAAATTTTTGGCATGTTAGTTTAATATTTTTTTAATTATACGTTTTCTTTACTGACTATTACCCTCGCCGGCCGCAATACTTTCTCGTGGAGCCGATATCCCGGCTCTATCGTTTCAACTACGGTGCCGGGCGGCCGATCCGAGGATATCTCGCTCAACGCTTCCGCAATGCTTGGATCGAACGCATCGCCATCCTTTATGTCAATTTTTGTGAGCCCACGTTTCTTCAGAATATCCTCGATCTGCGTCCGGATCAGATATACTCCTTTTTCCACCGGCCCGTTTTTCTCAAGCGACCGCAGCCCAAGATCAAAATTATCGAGGACGCCGATCAAATCGCGTATCAGATCCTGGCTTCCGTATTGCGCGACATTTTCCAAATGCTTCATCTCTTCTTTTCGGTAATTGATGAAATCCGCTTTTGCGCGCTGCCATCCCGCCAGATATTCGTCACGTTGCTTCTCTAGCGCTGCCAACTTCTCATCGGTTCCCTGCTCGTTCATTTTATTTTCCGGTTCGTCGGCCATAGTTTTATTTATAAATTTTTGAATATCCTGATTGTTTTTTTATAATCCATACGTTTTGGGCCAATCGCGAAAATCGAAACCGTTGCACCGCCGATATCGAAATTTCCGCAGACAACGGAGAGGTTTTCGCTTTTCGTGACCGGGCTTTTCTTGCCAATAAACACATTTGGTCCCGCGGCCATTCGCTCCGCGGCGCGCGGCAAGCGTTCGTCAACCTCTTCGAAATCATGGATCACCGAACGGATCCCGTCACGATCCTGCCAGTCAAGATTATTGATGAGTTGTTCCAAGCCGGCCTTGTAGACCATATCGTGCGCAAGATCCGCAGCAACACCCAAAAGCCCAAGCTCCGAAGACAATCGCGCGAGAGCGTCCGGCCACGCCCGTTCTTCGAGTAATTCTTTAAGGGTCGGCTCGCTTTGGTGCCGATGCGCCCGCGCCGCGTTCACTATCATGCGATTGGCAAAAAATTCGTATCCGGCATCGGTCGGCACCCGTCCGGCCGAATGATGAGGCTGAACCAAAAAACCATCTTCTTCGAGCGCATCGAGTTCCAGACGAATCATCGCCGGTTTGATGCCGAAATCATAACGGTCATAGAGATATCCGGAACTCACCGGCTCGCCGGAATCGATAAATTCCTGGATCACCGCCTCAAGAATATTCACACTTCGATCGTTCATCATGAACCATTATACGCCCGTTAGCAATCTCGTCAAGAGACTGCCAGTCCGAGCAAAAACATTGACAAGCCGCTCCTGCGGCGTATCATATCAACAGCTTTTTCGGAGGAATAACTATATGAGAGGCATTTTCGGCGGCGTCATTTTCTGGGTGATAATTTCATCGATCTTGCGATATGGCTTGGAAGTCCCGCCGAATATATCGATTACCGGCGGCCTCCTTGCGGGACTCCTTTTTGCCCGCTGGCAACTACGACGTCATTTTTGACCGCTCGCACACGAAGAATCACCCATAATTGGTATAATGGGTGTAGTAGCTCAGAAAGGTGGTGAACCTTGATCGGCGGAGAAGATATCACCGAAGGCGATTGCCACAACGACGAAAATGATTTCGGCTAGCCAGCCGGAACTAGACAAAAAGGACGAGTCCCTCACTCGCCCTTTTTTTGTGCATCGGGCTGGATTCGAACAAAATGCCCCATACGGGCAAAAAGTGGCAGCACAGTTTTGAGGGGTGCCGAAGCCGCAAAGGCGGCGAGGCCGAGACACGCGTACAGCAGAAAGCGACGCGACCCTCAAAACTGCGCCGCCATCGTTTCGCGCTATGCTAAAATAAACTCATGGACATTAAAAAGGGCAAAGGCGTCCAGTGGATTGATATCCACGGCCCCACGGAAAAGGAATTGAAATGGCTCACCGAACAATTCGGCGTACATCCGGTCATCATCGAAGAACTTCGCGGTCCCTCTGCGAGAGCTCGCGTCGAGGCGTATAAGAATTATCTCTACTTCATCTATTACTTCCCTCTCTACGATAAGGACGACGAGGCGTCCATCCGAACCGAAATAGATTTTATCGTCACAAAGGACACTGTCATCACGGTTCATTATGAAACCATGAAAGACGTTTACGACGGCCTCGAGGTTCGCCGCTACACGTCTTCGCTTGAAATCATGTATCAGCTGATAGAGCACCTTATGAATTTCGAAGAGCGCCAGCTTCGTCACATCCGCGAAAAAGTTGAGACGATCGGAAAAGAAATATTCAAAGATCATGAACTCGACATCCTCCAGCGCATCACATACGTGAAGCGCGACGTTTCGGAATACCGGATTGTGATCAGGCTCCAGGAACCGGTTTTCCGGTCGCTTGCCGTGAAAGGCAAAAAATTCTGGGACGGCGACGCAGAAGTATATCTGAACGACATCATGGGCGACCAGCTGAAAATTGTGAATCAGCTTGAAGACTATCGGGAAGCCATTTCTGATTTTGAAGACACCAACAATCAGCTGATGAACCTGAAGATCAACAGCGTAATGAAAACATTTACCTCGCTTTCGTTCCTCACATTCCCTTTCATGCTACTTGCCGCTCTCTTCAGCATGAACACGCGCGACACGCCCATCATCAATTTGCCCGGCGCTTTTTGGATCGTCTTCGGAACCATGGCGTTCGCCATGATTGCGGTGACGGTTTACTTTAAACGAAAAGGCTGGTTTTAATGCATGATCAAGCTCTACAACACGCTTTCTCGGGAAAAAGAACTTCTGCCCGAACAGAAAAAGCTTCGGCTTTTTGTGTGCGGACCGACGGTCTACGACTATCTGCACATTGGGAACGCGCGGACATATATTTTTTTCGATTTCTTTGCAAAATACCTCCGCTCGCAAGGATATGAAGTTTTTTATCTCCAAAATATAACGGATATTGACGACAAAATCATCCGCCGTGCGGCGGACGAAAATGAAGCGCCGGCAAAGATTGCAGAAAAGTTCTTGAAAGCCTACCTTGCCGATATGAAAACGCTCGGCGTTGATGCAGTTACAAAATATGCGTCGGCGACCGATTTTATTACCCAAATTGCGGCGCAGGTTGAGCGATTGATTGACGGTGGCTACGCCTACCTCATTGATGGCGATGGATGGTATTTTGATATCGCCAAATTTGCCGATTACGGAAAACTTTCCGGCCGAACGGTTGCCCAGGCGGAAGATGGCGTTTCCCGCATTGACGATGCCGACGACAAAAGAAATAAAGGAGATTTTTGCCTGTGGAAATTTTCGAAACCCACGGAACCGCACTGGAGTTCGCAGATCGGGGAAGGGCGACCTGGCTGGCACATTGAAGATACCGCGGTTTCCGAATATTATTTCGGGCCTCAATATGATATTCATGGCGGCGGCGTTGATCTGAAGTTCCCCCACCACGAAGCGGAAATCGCCCAGCAGGAAGCGGCGTCCGGCAAGAAACCGTTTGTTCGCGAATGGATGCACGTTGGCGCATTGCTTGTCGAAGGAAAGAAAATGTCAAAAAGCCTTGGCAATTTTATCACCATCCGCAATTATCTTGCCGATTATGCCCCCGAAACACTTCGGTGGATTACGCTCACCCATCATTATCGTTCCCCGATCGATTATTCGCCGTCGCTTACCCACCAGGCAAAAGCAGCCATAAACACCCTCGGGACATTCATGGCAAAACTTGATCGCGTAAACGGAAAAGAAACTGTTGACGCGCAGGAAATCATTAAAAAATATTCATTAAAATTCCATGAAGCGCTCGCCGATGACGCAAATACTCCGGCGGCCATTGCCTCGCTTTTTGAACTGATGGCACAATTTCAGCGCACCGTCTGGACACTCAAAAAATCAGAGGCGAGAGCTATTAAGAACCACCTGCTAGAAATGCTTGCGATCCTCGGCATTTCATTAAAAAACCCTAAAATCCCTTCCGAAGTCGAAAAAATGGCCAAGGACCGGGAGAAGTTAAGAGCTAATAAACAATTTGTTCAGGCCGATGACTTGCGAAAGCAGATGAGTGGCGTAGGATATGAAATTGAAGACACGCCACAGGGATACTTCCTCTGGCCGAAAGCATAATGGCCACATCAAAAAAGTCAGAACTTGAAATTGCCTCCCCAAAACCTCGAGGCCGAGCAAACCGTACTCGGCAGTTTGTTGATCGACAAGAATGCGATTTATCGCGTGGCCGACCTTATCACGGCAAACGATTTTTATGCGCCGGCTCATGCGCGCATTTATGAAGCCATCATCCATCTCTACGAAAAACGGCAACCGATCGACGTCCTTTCGCTCACCACCTACCTCAAAGAAAACGATTATCTGAAAGAAGTCGGTGGCTCAACCTACCTTGCGGAAATAACGAACCAGGTTACAACCGCATCCCATGTTGCGCACTACGCCGGAATCGTAAAAGAAAAGAAGGTTCGGCGCGATCTCATCAAAGCTTCAGCCGAAATGGCTGAGAGCGCTTTTTCGACAGGCGTTGATATCGATGACCTTCTCGACGACAACGAACAAAAAATTCTTGCGATATCACAACATTCATTGCCGCAAAACTTTGTCGCCCTAAAAGACGATCTTGTGACGGCATACGAACGCATCGCGACGCTTCACGCCGGCGGTGGAAAATTGCGCGGCGTGCCGACCGGATTTCCGGAACTTGATGAAACGCTTTCAGGCCTTCAGAAATCGGAATTGATTATTCTCGGCGCCCGCCCGTCGGTCGGCAAAACTTCCCTCGCGCTCGACATCGGGAGAAATGCCGCCAAAGCCGGCTTCACGGTTGGCATGTTCTCGCTTGAAATGTCCCGCGAACAATTGCAGGACCGTATTATCGCCGCAGAATCACAAGTGCCGCTCTGGCACATTCTGACGGGCAGGATCGCAAACGACAGCGAACTCCCGATGATTCAGGATTCGCTCGACCGGCTTTCTCAGGTGAAACTTTTCATTGACGACTCGCCATCGCTCAACGTGCTACAGATGCGCTCAATGGCGCGCCGCCTGCAGGTTGAGCACGGCCTCGATCTTCTCATTATTGACTACCTCCAGCTCATTCGCCCACGTGTAAACATGGATAGCATGGTAAACATGATCACGGAAATTTCGCGTGGGCTGAAAGCTCTCGCACGCGAGCTGAAAGTGCCCGTATTGGCGCTGTCGCAGCTCTCACGCGGCGTTGAACAACGCGACCACAAGATTCCCCGCCTTTCCGACCTTCGTGAATCGGGGTCCATTGAACAGGACGCGGACATCGTCATGTTTATCTATCGCGACGAACATAACCCGAATGATACGGCGAGTGAAACCGACAACATCGTCCATCTCCGCATTGCAAAACATCGCAACGGCCCGCTCCGTGATATGGATTTCTATTTCGATGCCGAACGCGCCAGTTTCAAGGTGCTCGAAAAGCGATATAGTGAATTGCCTCCCCTTTAAATGAAACTACCGAAACCGGTTGAACACGTCATCGAGGAACTTTCGAAACTTCCTTCCATCGGCCCACGCCAGGCTATCAGACTGGCATTTTATATTTCCCGCGAAAGCAAGGGCGAACTCAAAGGATTTGCTGAAGCCATCGACGGCCTGCGAAGCGTGAAAATATGCGCACGATGCTTTTTTATTCATCAAAATGAAGGTGAGCTTTGTGATATTTGTAAGAATCCCGCACGAAAACAAAGTGTAATCATGGTGATTGAAAAAGAAACCGACCTCATCTCCCTTGAAGATACCAAAAAATTTATCGGTCGGTATTTCATCGCGGGTCCGATTCCAAAAACCGGATTCCTCGAGCCGTGGCAGAAAGAGCGACTCGCAAGCTTAAAGTCTTTTATCCAGAATGATTTGGGTGGCACCGCCGATGAAATCATTCTTGCTTTTAACCCCACATCGCTTGGCGATTTCCAGGCTTCAATTCTTGTGAAAGAATTTTATCCGCTTACTAAAAAAATAAGCCGCTTGGGACGCGGCTTACCGACGGGCGGCGAAATTGAATTTGCAGACGACGAAACGCTTGGCAGCGCACTCGACCGTCGGGGATAAAAGAAATAAAAAATCCCGTGACGCCATGTATCACGGGATTCATCTCCGACCGAACTGCCCTCAGTCGTTATATGGGCAATGGGCGAAATCGGCCTCACATATGAACTCGTCTATCTCTTTCGCGGTCTGCTTGTATAGAGGAGCCCATAAAAACTTGCGGGCGCTTTCCACTCGCTGAACGCGCGTTTTGACATTCTTGTCGACGCTGTAGCAGTCGGCAAGTGTTTTGCACTTTCCAACGTCCCCCGCGACGATGTTGTCTTGCACCATGATTTTTGCCACAGCCATATTAGCGGAAGCTTCTGCGGCAAAATTATGCTGATGCAAGAAGGCAATGAAACAGGGGGTTGCTATCACGAGCGCCACAAGAACGAAGGTTATTCTGGATACCGCAGCATTTGGCATACTGACTCCTTCGGCGGATATATCCGCGAGTGATTTATAGATTTCGCGATCCAACAACGATCTGGCTATATTATAGCATATAGCCTTATTTTGTCAAATCACGACGCTGACCCCGCAAAGACCCTATTATCCGTGCCGAACTTCGAGCACGTCCCCGTCTAATACAACGTATTCCTTGCCTTCAACGCGTAGCCAGCCTTTTTGCTTGGCATGAGACCAACTGCCGCTCTGAAGAAGCTTGTCCCAGGCGACAACTTCCAGGCGAATGAATTTCTTTTCAAAATCTGTGTGGATAACGCCCGCAGCTTGCGGCGCTTTTGTCCCCTGCTCGATAGTCCAGGCGCGCGTTTCGTCTTCGCCCGTCGTAAAGAAACTGATAAGATTCAAAACTTTGTAGGCTTCTTTCACGAGCTCCGGAATGGCGTCCGCCTGCGAAAGGTCAACGATCACATAATCAGCGCCAAGCGATTTTATTTTTTCGATGAGTGGCGCGGGAGCTTCATTCGGAACTCCGTTTAAAAGATAAATTTGTCGCTTGAGCGTAAGCAGATTGAGATCGAGGAGGCGCCCCGTTGTCTTCATTTCATGCGTAACGTCGTGAACGAGCGATGCGTCTGACAACGGCAGATTGCCCGCTTCCAAACAATGCTTTAATCGCCCGAGCAGATCCTTATCGAGCACAGCTTCCTTTTTACCGGTTCGCGCTTCAGCCTCAGCTTTATTAAAACGTTTTTCCACAAGCTCAAGATCTTTCAAAATTAATTCCGAGTTGATGATTTCCAGATCGCGCAACGCGTCCACCGAGTTTTCAACATGAATAATTTCCGGATTGTTAAAGATGCGCAGCACAATAACGATCGCTTGGGTTTCCTTAATGTGGCCGAGGAATTGGTTTCCAAGACCCTCCCCTTTATTCGCCCCTTTCACCAAGCCGGCGATATCATAAAATTCGACGACGGCAGGAATTTTTTTCTTGGACTTGCTTAAAACGTTCAGCTTTTCGAGCCGCTCGTCGGGAACCGAAACGACGCCAACATTGGGGTCTATGGTGGCGAAAGGATAATTCGCAATGGTGATATCCTGCTTGGTGAGAACCTTAAAGAGCGTTGACTTTCCCACATTCGGGAGGCCTACGATGCCGATGGATAGTTTCATAATGCATAAAGTCTAGCAGAAACGAGAAAAAAATGCCCCACGACGTTAATTTTGTCGTGGGGTACGCTTGGATTTAACTTTCCGGCTCATCAATTGATCCTCAAGAAATTTCTGCGACAACATGGTCCGACTTTCACAACCAACGATCGCAAATATCTCTCGAAGTTTATTTTTTACGACCCCTACTGAATCTCCGGTCATAACGGCAATTTCCTCATTTTTGTATCCCTTGGCCACGAGACGGATGATCCGCAGATTACAAGACGACTGATCAAACATTTCACCAAGCCGTCGAATACGCATAGTGGTCACGGTTGGGCAAAAGCCATCTTTATTACGAATCCTCGCCAGTGATTTTGCGATCGCACTAAGCAGAACAATTCGCTTAATGACTTTACGTCCCGATATTTTAGTGGGAATGTTGAAATCTTCAAACATACAACTAAAATATTTTTTTACGGTTCGTTCAGTCATATTGAGCTCGCTCGCAATTTCCGGGTTGTCGTGCCCGTGCATCGCGAGAATCACGATCTGGTATTCCAACTGATCGAGACCGATCGCAGCTCCATTTCGATCCGCTCGCTCCCCTAATTGATCAACGAGCCCGTTACGGGGAACGACTATCGGTCTACGCCACTTTTCCACCACGAGATGGTTTCTGCAAGTTCTCGACAAAACCCGAACACCGAAGCCGATCCTCCAATCCGAGTTTTTCTTTTTTAAATATCTGTTTACGCGAGCGCGAAGCCTTGATAAATTTTCGTTGTCTTCGGGAGTGAGAATCAAGAATCTTCCCGGCGACATCTGGCAAACTTTTGCCCACAGAGCAATTCTTGTCTCCATTTTAGTCTCCATAACAATAGCAAGCTTTTCTGGTTATACCATAAATCAATCGATTAATCCACTAATTCCAATAACAAAACGCCCCGCAATACGTGCTGCGAGGCGTTGGATCTGACGAGTAAGACTTATTGTTTGGTTCGCGGCCGGCCAGGTTTTCTACGCGCTGTCGCTACGGACGAGGACTGCTCCGCAGATGGGTTCTCCGCACCTGAACCTTCCTTTTTCATTTTCCATATGACAATATGAGCAGGCTTTCCTGTGACCGGCTTTTTGTTGCACGAGACTTTCAGGATGAAATCGAGATTCTCTTCTCGCGCCACTTGAGCATACGTTGCCGCATGGACTCATTCAAGTGCTTCAGCTTTTTGCCATCGGCAGGAATCACGATCAAACCTTCGCCTATTTTTAACGCCACGATCTTCTGACGAAGGGCAATCGTTTCTTCGGCCAGCAAGCTATTGCGTATAGGTCCGTACTTCTTCTCGTATTTCTCTCTTGAAATAACTTCCATCAACATGAGATTCCTCCTTGGGAACAACTGTGCTGTTTATATCACGGATTAGGCCGTAAGTCCAGCTCATTCCCCGCCCCACTTTTTGATCAGTAACGCCCGGGTCAGCGAACCAAAAAAACCTGTCGCCGGAAGACCGTTTGCTTTTTGAAACTTGGCAAGCGCCGCCGATGTTCTCGGTCCAAGATACTGCGATTCGTTCCCGGGCGATCCAGATCCGGTCGTCGCAATGGGATAGCCGTTATCATTGAGCAGTGTCTGCAAAGCTTTCACGTCAGGGCCAAAACTGCCAACGGTAAGATTTCTTGTAAGGAGTGGTATGAGTTTTGCGTTAAGTTTTGCGATAAGCACATTCAACTCGGCGAGAAGCGATTGAAGGATTGCGATTAGATCAGTTGAGCTCGCGGTGTTCACATTGGCGCTCGTTGCGGTGCTTGTTGCGTTCGTTGAAGTAGAAGAGCTGCCGCTGCCGCTGCCGCTGCCGCCACCGCTGCCGCCACCGCCACCTCCGCCACCGCCACCGCCGCCACCGCCACCTCCTCCACCTCCACCTCCACCACCGCCACCTCCACCACCGCCACCTCCACCCGACGCCGAAACCGTGAGTACAACGCTTACCGATTGCGGAGAATTCGTTGACGATGCATCACTAAAAGTACCGGTTGCATTAAATGTTCCCACAGCCAGCGAGGAAGGATCGACCACAAACCCAACGCTCGTTGCCACGCCTGTTGCCAAAGTGCCACTCGCCGCGGTAAACGTAAGCCACGACTGGGATGAAGCGACTGCCCAGTGAAGCGTTGTTGACGCGGACCCACTGTTTGTTACCGTAACGCTCAATATCCCTTCATTTGGAGACGAAGCACCCACCGTTGCGGTGTAGTTTAATGAAGTCGGCGAAAGGAAGATTGCCGGTCCTGCAGCAGACGCTATGGTGAGGGTGACCGAAACAGTCTGTGGTGAATTGGAAGACGAGGCATCTGAAAAAGTTCCCGTTGCGTTATATGCCCCAATTGCGAGCGACGAAGGATTTATCATAAACCCAATGCTCGTCGTAGCGTTCGTTGCGAGGGTTCCTGTTGACTTTGTTAGACTGAGCCAAGATTGCGACGAGTTTGCCGTCCAATTAAGCGTTGACGATCCGCTACCGCTGTTCGTGAGAATAACAAACTGAGTTCCTTCATGCGTTGAGGTTGCCGTCGAAGATGCCGTGTAGCTTAAGAGGGTCGGAGCAAGCGATATCGCCGCCTGCCCATTCGCGGTGGTAAGCGACAATGTTGCCTGATCAAAGAAGGATCCCGTGGAAAATGTATTGTCCGCCTCGACGGTGAATGTAGTCGTCGTTGCCGTCGAAGGAGTTCCGGAAATAATTCCGCTCGAACTCGAAAGTGCTAATCCTGGCGGCAACGAACCGGCCTTCAAGGCAAACGTGACTGTCCCTTGGGTGGAAGTCGTGATAAGGGTTTGTGAATACGAAGAGCCAACCGTGCCGGTGGGTAAAGACGCTGTTGTAATCTTTACAAACGAAAGTTGCATCAGGCGACTCAGAGAATTATCCACCGCGAAGAGCCGGTTATTTGCCGGGTCGAAGGCGATTGCATTATCCGAATTTATCCCGGTCTGGGAAACATTCGGTCCACCCGAAGAAACAAAGTCCGCCTGACCGATATCATTAGATGCATTCTCGTCGTTTGAGATGCTCGACGTCGAAACATTATTAAAAACCATAATGCGGTAATTTCCGGTGTCTGTTACAAAAAGGCGTCCGTTAATCGTATCGTAGGCGATGCCATAGGGATCGTTAAAACCGTTTTGAGTTGTGGTGGCAGTTGATCCGCTGAAATTTGATTGACCGAGCTCATTTGAGGCAACCTCATCGCTCGTAAATGTTGACGTACCGACCGCGAAAATCATGACACGATTATTGTTTTCATCCACCGCAAAGAGACGATTAGAAACGGGGTCATAAGAGAGCCCGGAAGGGCCGTTCAATCCTCTCTGAGATGTGCCCGAATGGGAATGGTTAAAATCTGTCTGGCCAAGTTCGTTCACCGCGCCCTCACCGCTGATTATGGTCGAACTTCCCGCGTTAAAAACCATAATACGATTGTTCCCTTCGTCAGCGACAAAGAGGCGGCCGCCGGCTGCGTCATACATGAGACCATACGGCGAGTTCAACCCAGTGTTTGACGTCGCGGAACTTGAAGCCGTATATCCACTCTGGCCAAGAACATTCATTGCGTTCTCATTATTTGCGAGTGTTCCGGGGGCAACATTAAACACAAGAATCCGGTTGTTCCCATTGTCCGCAACAAAAAGACGATTGCTCGCGGCATCATAGGCAAGGCCATAAGGATTGGTCAAACCGTTTTGCGTCGTATTCGGGGCACCACTCGTCAGATTACTTTGCCCAAGAACAAATGCCGCTGTAGTGCCTGAAATTTTATTGTTTGCATCCAGGGTAAAAACAAGCACCCGGTTGTTATTCTGGTCAGAAACAAAGAGTCGATGGTTCACGGTGTCAAGTGCCGTATCAACCGGGGAATCCATACCTTCTCCGCTTGGACCTCCGTTTGCGCCACCAAGCGTATACACCGATTCGCCGAGAATGCCTGAAGCGTTTTCGCCGTTCGATATCGACGAAGTGGCCGCAGGAAAAACCAGAAGTCGGTTATTGGCGGCGTCGGATACAAAAAGGCCGTTGTTGATGGTGTCGTAAGCAACGCCATAAGGATTATTGAGGCTGCTCTGTGAAACGCTTGAGTTCGATCCGTTAAAATCAGTTTGACCGAGAACGGTTGAAGCGTTTTCACCGTTTGTAAACGTCGAAGTGCCAACCGCAAAAACCATCAAGCGGTTATTGCCGCTGTCCGCCACAAAAAGACGGTTGCCGACACCGTCGTAGCTGATACCCTGCGGACCGGCTAGTCCGTTCTGCGACGTTGCTGAACTTGAGGCGGTGAAATTAGCCTGGCCAATAACACTCGAGGCGTTCTCATTGTTCGCAAACGTCGACGTGGCGACATTGAAATAAACTACCCGGTTATTGCCGTTGTCCGCCACAAAAAGACGATTGTTGCCATCGAGGACGAGACCGAATGGACCGGCTAGTCCGTTCTGCGACGTTGCTGAACTTGAGGCGGTGAAATTAGCCTGGCCAATAACACTCGAGGCGTTCTCATTGTTCGCAAACGTCGACGTGGCGACATTGAAAATCAGAACGCGGTTATTGTTTTGATCGCCCACAAAGAGACGACTCGTTGTCGCGTCATAAGCGAGGCCGCTCGGCGCGCTGAACCCGTTCTGCGACGTTGCTGAACTTGAGGCGGCGAAATTAGCCTGGCCCAAAATATTCGTGGCGTTCTCGCCGTTTGTAATTGTGCCGGGTGCAACATTAAAAACCACCACACGATTATTAAATTGATCCGAAACAAAAAGACGATTATTAGACGCGTCATAAGCGATGCCATCCGGATAAGCGAGTGTATTTTGCGCTGTAGCAACGTTCGAAGATATAAAATTACTTTGCCCGAGGACAAAGATTGGGGCCGTGCCGGCAATATTATCATTTGAGTCGAGCGCGTAAACGAGGATGCGGGAATTGTTTTGGTCAATTACGAAAACTCGGTGGTTGATGGAGTCAATTGCGATATCAAGAGGATTATCAAAGCCAAGATTGTTCGGCCCGTTATTTGCCCCTTCGACGGTGTAGATAGGGTTATTACTCTGATCGATGTGCCCCAAAAGACTATCGGCATTATATAGGGCAGCGCGCGCGAAAAACGGAACGAAAAAAATCTTAAAAACAGCCCAAATAATGATGGTGAAGGCGGCTGTTCTCGATTGCATTTCCCTATAGTATACTGAAACCAGCACAACTTCAAATTCAGGAAAGGAAGAGCCTGCATGCCGAAATATATCAATTTCGCTGCAATCGCATTTTGGTTGTTTGCCTGTTCGGCGAATTGTTTCGGCAATGCCGGCACAATCGCATTCAGTCCAACATCGTGGAATGCCGGGATCATCGACGATGGTAGCCAAAACGCAAAGACCATCACGATAAAAAACACCGGAAGCGCTCCGGTGACCATCAAAGCGATCAATGGCGTCGGGAGCAGTGAATTCGCGATCGGAGGAATTACCCTCCCGAAGACGATCCCAGGGAAAGGCAAAGCCACCTTCACGGTGATTTTCAGTCCCACAACCGGAGGTCTCGCAACCGGTACCGTAACCGTGGTAAGCACCGCTACCAATTCGCCGAAGCTGTCGGTAAAAGGAACCGGATGGTACGTCGTGAATCTCACTTGGGATCCGAGCCCATCGGCATCGGATCCATGCTATAGCAACGTGGGATACAACGTGTATGTAAGTACATTAGATGGACCTCCCTTCAGTGAGCTTGCCAGTCTAGTCACAACAACAAGTTACACCGACGACAGCGAGCAACCTGGATTCATTTACTACTATGTGGTCACGTTTTACGGGGATTATACGAACAGCGGTTCATGCCCTAACGCTAGTGGATGGGCTGAAAGCGGCTATTCGAATATAGCTCAAGCTTCGATCCCTTAATATCCCCTCTTTTCTTTATGATTAGGGGGGCTTTTTTATGGTGTAACAGATCTGACTCTGTTTGGTATCATATAAGGTACAGGTCGAAAACGTATAGCCCTCGCGAGGCTTATAAAAAACCCTAAAACAATGAAAAAGATAACTTCTTGTGCCCTTTTAGCATTAGTTGTGCTTATGTTTAGCTCAGTCGGTGTGCATGCTCAGACCGCTGCTCCGACAGATGGTCCGGCGCTTATCTCCCCGGGACCCGTCAGTCCGCCGATTACTCCGGGATTCGTGCAGTTTAATACATTAACGGTCCAAAGCGTTGCGGCTACGGTATCAAATACCACCGGAGTCATCACGGCTACCGGAGCAAGCACGTGTCTCCGTTTTAATTCGGAAAGCGATGCGCAAGGCGAGTCCATCGCCTGCCCAATGCAGGCTCAAACCGCCCCCGGAACGCCGACGGCTGTAGCAAACGGCAGCACGTCGAGTACGAACTATATGCCGGTCCCTCCGGTATACCAGAATACGGTCACCATTGAAGTTTCTCCCTCAACGCAGCTGATCCTTCGCGACCGAACTCAGGCATCGCTCAGCGATTTCTCGCAGGGCGACCAAATTAACGTCTTCGGCTATTACAATGCCGATGGCAGCATCCAGGCCTATCTTGTGCGCGACATATCAAAGCCGGCAGAGACGCAAACGATGCAGCTCGACAACGTAACTTTGGTTTCGATTGCCGAATCGGGCGTGGGAACCTCTGCGACGCTCGCTGTAACGCAAGCCGTTGGTTCGCCCTGTCTTGGATTTGATGCCAACAGCTCCGGTGCGGCGATTGCGTGCCCGATGGGTGTTTCAGATTTTTCCGCCAATCCGGCGACGGCAAACGTAACAGCCCCTTCGGCGCTTGCACCGAACTGGATGATGCTCCATAAATATGTCGTGACTGTTGATTCACGGACGATTATCCTTGATCGCAATCGGAACCAGCTTTCGCTTTCGAGCCTTAACACCGGCGACATGCTGAATGTGTACGGCGAATCGAGCGACAACGGCCAAACGATCACCGCAGACATCATCCGCGACCTCTCGCTTCCGGTAACGGCATCTGCCTATACGGGGACGGTGACAGCAATAAATGCAGATGGTTCGTTCGTCATCAAAATGAACAACGGATCCACGGTAACCGTCGAGAATCCGATAACAGTAGGCGCGACCGTGACGGTTCGCGGACTCATGAGCTCGCTTAACAACACGATCTCATCTGTTTCGCAAATCACCATCGGGAACTCCACAGTGAGTATGCCCCCGATGATACCCGTGCCGGCAGTCGTTAATCCGACCAATCAGTAGCTGAATCGCCCGTTCTCCCAAAAACTCCGGCATGTCGCCGGAGTTTTTGTTTGCAAGCATTTCAGAGCTCGAATAATGCTGATTTGTAATAAATAAAACGACATGCCGTATCAAAGAATGCGCCCGGGAATCCATGGCCCTCGGGGTGTTAAAAATAAATTAACAGCAACATCATGAAAAACAAACAAAACATTTTTCTTGCGCTCGCGATCGCTTCCCTCACAGCGAGCATCGGCCTCACCGCAAATGCCCAACTCTTCTCCTACACCGGGACGAGTACCGAAAACACTTCGGCAATGAGTTCCTCATCCGCCTCCTCCACGAGCGGCTCAACCGGGAACTACCCTCCGGCATCGCTACCGACAATGCCCACGATAACTTTGCCGTTGCCAGCTGGAAATTGGGTGCAATTTGACGGCCTCATCGTGACCGCTGTTACCTCAAATCAGGCACCGGCCGTAATTCAGGCAATCGATCCGGGACAGATGGCAAACGGAAGCGCTGCGGCTATCTGTCTTTCTTTCCCGGATCAGACGGCGGCGTCGAGCATTCCAACCACATGTCCGGCTATCGCAAGCGGGACGGCGTACCAAATCCAAATTAACGCCGATACGGAGGTCCTGCTCCGGAATCGGACTCCGGGTGTAATCGCAAATATCACTCCGGGAGATCAAATTAATGCTTACGGTGCATACACCCCAGACGGCACACTTCAGGCGACCGTCGTAAGAGACCTTTCGAAGCCGCAGATTGGCATTGCACCAACAACCTTACCGATAACCACAACGACCGGTCTTCCCGCCGGACTCACTGCGCTTTTCCCCGATCTCAGTAATATAAACATCTCAAATTATGAAAATTTGAGCGGCACCATCACTCAAGTGAATAGCGACGGATCGTTCGTTGTGCAATTGAGCAACGGCCAGACATTCACCGTGCCGAACTACATGAATTATATCCACGTCGGCGCAACGCTCAGTTTTCAACAACTCATAAACTGGATAAACGCAAAGCTGAGTAACTGGTCACAGACAACGGGCTTGATGATCCCCTACACGGGTAGCACGACCACGTATTAGTGCTACTTCGGAGCTTCCAGCTGATCGAGCACCGGCGGCGCAACCGTCGGTGCTTTGTTCAAATCTATGTCAGCCTGACCGCCGGAACGAAAAATAAAAGTGAAACCGAAAGGATCATCGGGCACGTAGGGAATAATTCCTGCTGTCACCAGCTCCCCGGTAGACGTTGGATACACTCCAATTTGAGCCTTATAAAGCTTTGCGGCGGCTTCGAGGTAATCGAAAATCTGGAGCCGGGTTACGTATGCCCTCGCACGCTCCTGAGTGGCCTCGTCATTCGTCGAGCTCGCGATGGTCGCCCACAACTCTTCCGTCTTTGCCCGGTCATTGGTGCCGATGCCAAAGTTCAAGGCAAAACGTTCGGCGTACTCGGGTACTCCCGGCGTGCGGCCGGCGATATCAAAATATTCCAAAGCACTTTTTGTATCTTTAACGTCGAGATAATAATCGATGGCCATGTAATAAGGAATGCGCCAGTCTGGATCCGCATTCAGAATGCCCTGCTGTCCGATTGCGAGCGCGAGCGTATCGCTCGCATCCCCTGCCCAGCGGGCTTTCGGAATCGCCGGCAGCGTCAGCACCGAAAAAGCATACGGATAGCTCATCCTAGGATCAACGGCAATCACATAGGCAACGTCGTTCAGGTATTCCGTTTTGTTGTTAAAGAGATCGAGCACTTCGGGCATGGTTCCCGCCCACAAAGCCGAAGCAATCGTCGAGTTGAAGCCCATATCAACCATACGGATAAATTCCGGCGACGTATAGCCCGCAAGACCGGCAGGAACCTGCGAACTCGAAAGATCGTAATCGTACTGCACGACAACGATGACGATTATGAGAAGGACAAGGATTATCGTTTTTGAAACAGCTCCGAGGCTTCGTTTCGCCATCGCTAGATTTCTTTCTTTTCAAAAATCCAGATTCCGGCCGTGAGAAGAAGAACGATATACACCGCGGCATAAACAATCGCGAGAAGCGTTGACTGAAGCGGCGCGGCAACGCTGTGTACGGCGAAATCCCTGATATCGAATTTTTCGAGATTCGGGAAAACATAATAAAGCACCTGAACCATCCGATATTTAAATCCGACAATGTTTACCGCTTTCGCATCCGTAAGGAGGGCGCTCACCACATGACCGGCAAAGAAAACCGCCGACGTGTAAACGATGGAAAGCAAGGACGTTGAGAAGGTTGAAACGAAGGTTGCGAACGCGAGGAAAAGCATCATCTCGAGATATTGCATCGCAATGGCAAGAATGCCCATCGCATCGAATCCGCCGCCTTCATAGGCAACGACGCCAAGATAAGCAACCATAAAAATGAGCGTCGTTGCAAGCAGTACCATACAGAGTCCAAAGTATTTACCGAGCAGGAATTGCGCGCGGGAGACGGGTTTTGAAAGGATAAAATAAACCACTTTACGGTCGATGTCCTTAAAGAACGATGTCGTGCCAAGAAATATTGCGAGGATAGCGTTAAAGAAATAGACGCCCGAAAGTGCAAAGCTTTTCACCATCGGCAACTCCTTTAAGACAAGGTCCGCAAGAAAAAGCGACGAAAGCATATAGAGCACGGCAAAGACCACGATCGCATATAAAATCTTCTCGCGAACCTCGAGCTTGAACGTATTCTTGGCGATAATCCAAATATTACGCATGGACAAGTGTTTTTCCTTCGTGCTCGGCGAGCGTTTCCGTAAAGCGTTCTTCAAGGGTTTTCCCCTGCGAAAAGCCTTTCACCGATCCTGCGTAGAGAAGTTTTCCCGCATGGATCACGCCGACCTCATCGCACATCTCTTCGACGTCGTACAGAATATGTGTGTTGAGGAAAATATTCTTCCCTTCTTTTTTGAGTGCAAGCATCACCTCTTTCATTTCCCGGCGGCCGAGCGGATCGAGGCCGTCGAGAGGCTCGTCGAGAAAAAGATATTGCGGATCGTTAACAAGCGCCTGGGCAAATGCAAGGCGCTGGCGCATGCCTTTTGAATAAGTCTTGATCTGGAAGTTCCGCGCGTCGAAAATACCCACTTTCTTCAGAAGGTCGTCGTATTGTTTCTTTTTGCCGTCAGTGGATTCGAACAATTCGTCGCTAAAACGCAGAAATTCCAAACCTGTCATCGTTTCGTAGAAGTACGGCGTTTCCGGCATGAAGCCCATTTTTTTCTTGGAGTCTTCGTCCGTTGACGGCTTGCCGTCAATCAAAATCGTACCGCTCGTCGCCGCGAGCAACCCAACCGTCATTTTCATGATCGTCGTCTTCCCTGCGCCGTTCTGGCCAAGAAATCCAAAAATCGGAACATCAACCGTCAGGGAAAAATCATTCACCGCGCTTTTGCGCTTCTTGAAAGTCTTCGTAACGTGGGAAAATTCCACCATCGCTTATTTGATCTCCTTGATCTCGTACGTCATGGCGCCGGCCGGCGTCGCGATATTCACCGAATCTCCCGCCTTGCGCTTGAGGAATGCACGGCCCAACGGTGACTCATCGGAAATTTTTCCTTCTTCCGGTTTTGCTTCGTACGCACCGACGATCGTGTAGGTTGCCGTCTTATCTCCCTTCTTCACGGTTATGGTCGAACCGACCTGCACCGTGTCTCCGCCCTCGGACTTTTCGATGATCACGGCATTCTTCACGAGATCCTCAAGCTCCCCGATGCGCGTTTCGACATTTGCCTGCTCTTCGCGAGCTTCAACGTATTCGGAATTTTCCGAAAGGTCGCCGTATTCTTTCGCCTGCTTCAACCGCTGCGCCACTTCCAACCGGCGCGTGTTTTTGAGTTCTTCGAGCTCGGCTTTAAATTCCTCGAGCCGCTCCCTGGTGACATATTGCTTGCTCATAGTAATTAATGATTCGTATTTAGGTTAAGAAATTCCGGCGGGGAGGCCGGAATGCGACTTTTCTCAGGTTTGAACTGTGCTTGGAGGGTCGTATTGCTTCCTCCACAGCCATAGGCGAATTTTAATCGTTTCGGACAAAACTTTCAAGTAGGCGGACGCGCCGACATGCGACCGGGTATCGTTCACCCAATAGACCGGAATTTCCTTGATTTTATAGCTTTTCAGCTTTGCGAGCGAAAGGATTTCTACGTCAAATCCCCAGCCGGTGATTTTTGAAATGGTAAATATCTTTTCGGCGGCTTCGTCGGTGAACGCCTTGAAACCACATTGGGTATCCCAGATGCCGGGAAGTAAAAGTGCCTGGATGAAAAGGTTTCCGAGTTTGCCGGGGATCTGTTTGAAAATCGGCTCCGCTGGATCGAGCTTTGCTCCGGCAATAGCGCGCGAACCGATGATCACATCGAAGCCTTCTTTAAAAAACGGCATCATGCCGTTGAACTGATCAATCGATGTCGAATTGTCTGCGTCGGTGAAAAGCCGGATCTTCCCACTCGAAAGGAGCATACCCTGACGTACGGCGGCGCCCTTGCCAAGGTTGTCTTTGAGGTCAATGACTTTTAGATTCCGGACGGCCTTCGTCATATTCCGCACGATCTCGGCAGTATTGTCTTTTGAACCGTCATTCACCACCAAAATTTCGTAGGAATATTCCGCGTGTTCAAGGCGCCGGTCAATATCAAGCAGCGTCTTCGGAATACGCTCGGCCTCATTATAGGCCGGAATAATGATTGAGAGGTATGGCTGAGCCATGGGGATATACCACTAGTATAGCAAACCCCTCGCTATATTTTTGTTAAAATGCGCGGGCCCTTTGCCGTAATCGCAACCGTATACTCAAAATGCGCGGCGAGCGAGCCGTCCGCGGTTCCATAGCTTTCATCGAGCAATTGCCTGATCGCGCCATCCCCTATGGCGACCATAGGTTCGATGGCGATAACCATGCCAACTTCCAAATCCTCGCCTTGTCCTTTGCGTCCGAAATTAAAAACTGTCGGATCTTCGTGAAGCGCGGTTCCGATGCCGTGACCGGTAAGCCCTTCGACCACCGAAAATTTATTTTTCTCAACGACTCTCTGCGCGGCGTAGCCAATATCACCAAGCGAATTCCCCGGCTTGGCTTCTTTCACCGCTGCTTCGAGCGCGCCTTTTGTGGTTTCGATCAACTTCTTTGCTTTCGCACCGACATCGCCCACCGGAACCGTAATCGCCGCATCAAGATAAAGCCCTTGATATTTCAACCCGAGATCGAGTTTTACAAGATCCCCTTCGCGAATTTTATACACCGATGGCTGGCCGTGCACGACAACGTCGTTAACCGAAGCGCACAACGTATACGGATATGACTTGCTGGCTCCCGCGGGACGGTAGTGCAAAAAAGCCGGCTTTGCTCCGGCACCCGTGATGAGCAGGCGTGCCAAACGGTCAAGTTCAATGGTCGCCACGCCAACTTTGGTTTCCGCTTCAAGTCGCCGAAGAACGCCCGCGAGGATTACTCCTCCCGTGGCCATGATCTCTATCTCCTCATTCGTTTTTAAAGTGACCATAAATGTGCTCCATCACTTTATACGGCGCCGGGCGGGCGTCAACGTGGCGAAGCGTATAGCCGTGCTTTTTTACATAGGCAAAAATCGGGAATGTCCGCTTTTCATATTCTTTTAATCGAATTTTAATGACGCTTGGCTTATCCAAACTGCGCTTATAAAATGGGCCTGCGCAGACCGGGCAATGTTTCGGCTTCCGATGCGGATAAAACGCCGTGAGCAAAAGATAGCCGCACTCGCCGCACACCATGCGTGCGCCATTGCGCGTGATGGATCCCGAAGCCGGAAGATCAAGCACGTAAATATTCACGTTCTTCTTCCCGTACAACTTTGAGAAAAGTGGATACAGTTTTTGCGCCTCGTACATGGTTCGCGGCGAACCGCTCAAGACAATTCCCCAGCCCGCTTTTGAAATGCGCTGCGCTTCCCGCATCACTTCGCCCGTCACAAAGCTTGGCGTCATCAATTTTCCACCGTCAAAAAGCTTCCGTTCGCGTTTTACAATTTTTTCATGCTGGCGATGCGGATCGTGAACGATTGATTCCAAAAATTTCCCCGTATCGAAATGGATGAGGTCGAGTTTATTGGCAAGCAAATTCGCTTGCGTGCCCTTCCCTGCACCGGGCGGGCCGTAGAGTACAACAACAATCTTACGCATGCAAATAGTTTAACAAGAAAATCGATTTTTGGAAATGGTGATTGCGTTGCTTAAATTTAAAAATTATGGTAATCTGTGGTCGTTCAGCCAAACATTACCTGATTGGAGTCTCTTCATGGAAGACCACAAACGGCTCCGCGACGGACCAATGGCTCTGGCGAACAGCTGCGATGCGCCCGCCGGTATTCACCAACCGAACGGCATCGCAAGTCAGGCAATGCGCCTGGCTCAAGACCGGAAGATGCGTCTATCTGTCCGGCCGCGCGGCGGCATACCCGGCCACGATCCTGAGAGGTTACGGCTTAAACAAGAAGTCGAAGCACTCAAGAAAGCCTGGCTCAAGCAACAGCCCCGCACTACGCAGTAAGCACTGCGTATCAACGTCCCCGGCAGCGAGGTCCAATCCCTCCCTGCCGGGTTTTTTTGCAAAAAAAGCCCGCGATGAATCGCGGGCTGGAACGAAATTACTCTGTTTCACTTGAGGTCAAAATGGTTCTTAAATGATTTTTTGACCCATGCCGGGAGCCGCTGTGCAAGCTGAGCGTACTTCAGTGCAATGATGTCGGGCGTACCGTCGTCGCCACGCACTTCTTGTACGGGATTGCCGTCGTGCTGTTCACGAAAAACAAGATCGAACCGGGACTTCCTTGGAATCAGCTTCAGGAAAGAACGACTCGTGACGGTAGCGCTCTCCACGAGAAAATCGTTTTTGGATTTTTCGGATGCCTGAATCCGAACTTTCTTCCCGTTCTTACTGACACTCACGATGCAGTTCTTGTCCTCTGAAACAAATTCCGTAAAAAACCCTTTTTCCCCGGACGCTCCTTCGATCCAACCATTTGCACCCTGCGGGGGGAACAAAACCTGGGCGGAAAGGGCTGATGCGACGAAAAACATCGCAAACCATAGCGTGCCAAAAAGTTTATGCATATCCCCTCCTTGGGGCTGCCACTAAAACTATCATACTATATTCAAGCCAATTCGTCAACTCACTCGCTCCCGCATCGCAAGAGAGCCGATTTCCGAGGGAACAATAACAAGAACCTGCAGAATAATGTTTACAAATATCAAACCGAGCGCCATGAGTCCGATACCCGCAAGCAAAGACGACTGCACAAAGAAAAGTACGATGAGTGCGGGCCAAACGTTCCTCAAGTCTCTGAGCGAAGGGCCGATCATGGCGCCGACATTAAAAAATAACAGTATCATAACCCAGCTTTGCCATTGAAGCAGATTGATCTGCGAGACGATGGCAAGCGGCTCCATGAGAATGGATCGCCAATCGTTGACATTCGCAATCGCCGGTAATACGAAATAATTTCCCAGAACATAACGATTCATGAGAAACAAAAATAGCAATCCCCCGGCTATCGGTGCAGCAGATATTAAAAGTTCTCCCAGGAACGGAATCTTTGATTTTTGGTGCACAACCTGCGGTTGTTCGCAGAAAATGGCAATCTGCTTAATTTTTGCCCCCGTAAGCAGGCACACCACCGCATGCGACATCTCATGCACAAAAGCGCCGACGTAGTATAAAAGACGGATAATGCCGTTATTCAAATACCGCCAGTTTAAATAATTACTAAATGCGCCAAAAAGAGTGATGAGGACAAGGACAATACCAAGGCTAAGGTCGGGCATGGATTCCTTTAATCCTAACAAACCGGACTGGCCAGACCGGTACTTGCGCAATATTTGATTTCCTCTATGCTAAAAGCAGCAAGGGAGGCCGTTGATGATTAACGAGGTTACCGAACCGAAACTGCTGGAACAATTGTTCGCCCCGCTCATCAATCTACATTTCAAGAACGAACTTCGGTTTAACGATCCGGCGGTTTTGCAGTATATCACCGACCTGCTTGCCAAGTTCTGTTCTTATAAAGAGCTATTACTCAAGAGGGCCTACGGCAACGATGGAACCCCGATCTTCGATCTCGGCGAGATGCTGATCGAGTCGGACCCCATTTACGGCCCTGCCCCTTCCTTTGAGCGTGAACGGGAAGTGCGAAAACATATCGGCGATTTCACCTTGTTTTTCGCCGGGATGTATCCGGAGAGCATCAATCATTTCCGTTTGCGCCGCCAGCGCGTTGAAAATTTTGTTGACTGGATGAAGGCCGGGAAGGAGAGCTATTACATCGTTTCCAGATTCGACCAATACGAGCATGCAAAAGTCGCACCTACGTTTGCTCTGCTTTCGCAGAAATTCGAAGACTGCGTCTATGGCCTGAACCTGGTGAAGAACGAGATTGAAGTGATGCAATATCCCATCGCCCGGCACAAATCCCACATCATCGTTTAGTGTTTGGACGCCCATGGTCCAATGCTCCCACTCCGCCCAAAAAAATATCTTGGGCGGGATTTTTTATTTCCGCGCGTAGTTCCCTATTCTATTCCTTCGTATTCCCGAACCGTGAGCTGTGAGTCAATCTGACGCATTGTTTCAAGTGCAACGGCCACCACGATGAGCAAAGCGGTGCCGCTGATGGTCACGACGGCGATGCCCGTCAACGCCTGCACGATGAGCGGCAGAATGGCGATAAAGCCGAGGAAGCTTGCGCCGAACAATGTAATGCGGTTAACGATTGAGCCGAAGAATTTTTCTGTGCTCTCGCCTGGGCGGATACCTGGAACGAATCCACCACTCCGCTGGAGGTTCTTCGCAACCTCTTCCGGGTTGAAGGTGATCGCCGTATAGAAATACGTAAAGGCGAAAACAAGCAGGAAGTAGAAAATGCCGTAATACAAATGGTTATTCAAAAATCCGGTCGCAAATGCGTTTACTTTCAACGCCCAACTCGTTGAAACGAGGGTGAGCAGCTGGGCAAGAAATTGCGGGAAAAGTAAAACCGAAATCGCGAAAATCAAAGGAATCATACCGGCCTGGTTCACTTTGAGCGGCAGGTAGCTCGAAGCACCGCCGTACATTTTATTGCCACGAACACGGCGGGCATAGGCAACCGGAATCTTTCGTTCGCCTTCATTCAGGTACACAATGCCGGCAATGAGGGCGATGCCAATGATGAGGAAGCCGAGATACGGAGTGAGCATCGACGGCGTATAAGCCGCGATAGCCGTGCCGACGGCTGAAGGCAAACGGCTGATGATACCGGCCATGATGATGAGTGAAATGCCGTTGCCCACTTTCTGTTCGGTGATGAGTTCACCAAGCCAGAGGGCGATCATAGAACCGCAGGTGATCACGATGACGTTGGTTGCAAAATGGAACGGGTCTGGCCGCGGAATAACACCCTGCGAAATGAGGAGTGTGAGGAAGCCGTAGGCCTGAACGAGCGCGAGCGGAACCGTAAGCAGACGCGAATACTGGTTGAATTTTGCCTGGCCACGGGCGCCTTCCTCGTAGTACATCTCCTTCATACTCGGGAAGATGATCGTCATGAGCTGCATGATAATCGTGGAGGTGATGTACGGTCCCACGCCCAACATGACAACCGACAGCGTGACGAGACCGCCGCCGGAGAAGAAGTTCAAAAATCCGAGAAGTTGGTTGGAATTAAAATAATTCTGAAGCGCCACGGCATTGATGCCCGGAATCGGAATTGCCGCGAGCACGCGATAGCACACCAAAATCCCCGCAACGATCAGAATCTTTTTGCGAAGTTCGGGAACTCTGAAAATTTGGAGGAGCCGGTCCATTTATTTTACGCTGCCGCCAGCTTTCTCAATTTTTTTCCGGGCGCCTGCCGAAACCTTGATGCCGGAAACGGTAATCGGGAATGCCATCTCCCCTGTCCCCAAAATCTTTACGATGCCGTTGAAATCTTTCCGGACAAGCCGCGCCGTGCGCAAAAGCTCGTTCGTGAGCTCAACCGGGGTGGATCCTTTTATATACGGCTTCAAGCGAACCGAGAGGAGTGAGAGATTGAATACTTCCGGAATTGCATCTTTCGGCTTATTGCGGAAACCGCGCATCTTTGGAATGCGCATGATGAGATCGCGCTCGGCAGGACGGATGCGATGACCGGAGCGGGACTTCTGTCCCTTTACGCCACGGCCGGAATAGCTGCCGCGCTTTCCGCTGCGTCCGATGCGCTGGGATTTCTTTTGTATGGAAGGAAGATTAATCATGTTAGGCTTTCAATTTTTTGAGCGCCTCGAGCGTTGCCATGGCGTTCGTGAGCTTGTTCGGTGTGCGGCCAAGAATCTTCGCTGTCGCGTCTTTTATGCCGGCGAACGCCAATACGAAGCGAACGCTGCCACCGGCGCGGAGACCGTGTCCCTTGCTTGCCGGCTTCAAAAGCACCTTCGCGGCACTGTACTTTGCGAGCACTTCATGCGCGATCGTGCGGCCGTCTTTCAGGTTCACGACGAGCATATTCTTCTTTGCCTCGGTTTTTGCCTTGGCAACCGCCTGCTGGACGTCGAGGCCTTTCGCCACGCCGATGCCGACGCGGCCCTTTTCATCGCCGAGAACGAGCGTTGCACGGAAACGGAAGCGTTTGCCTCCGGCAACGACGCGCGTTACGCGACGCATATCAAGAACGCGTTCACGAAATTCCTCTCTTGGCTTTGGGAGCGCATCACGGCGCCGATAAGCTGGATTTGGCATTGGCATGAATTTGGTAGTTAGAATTTAAGGCCGGCTTTTTTTGCGCCGTCGGCGAATTGTTTTACGCGACCATGGAATTTGTATGAACTCCGATCAAAAACGATTGCCGTGATCCCTTTTTCAACCGCCTTCTTGCCGAGGGCTTCACCAACCGTGTAGGCATCGGCGGACTTTGCCGCTTTTGCTTTCGCGCCGGCCTTAGCGCCGCGAAAACTTGAAGCAGAAACCAGCGTATGGCCCTTCACATCGTCAATAAGCTGGGCGTAGAAATAGCGGTTGCTCCGGCGAACGGCGAGGCGCGGTCGGTCGGTGGTACCCAAAATCGCTTTGCGCGTTCGCGCACCGCGGCGAGTCCTCTTTGCATTTAATTTTTTGCGGGAGTTCATGGTTTTTTAATATTATGCCGCGGCGGTTGCACCGGCTTTCTTACCGACTTTGCGGCGAATCACTTCGCCCTGGTAATGGATTCCCTTTCCCTTGTATGGCTCGGGTTTCTTGAGCGCGCGGATTTCTGCGGCCGCCTGGCCGACGGATTCCTTATTGATGCCGGATATTTTGATGATGTTCTTTTCAACCGTGATCACGACATCGGCCGGAACCGGAAGCTTAACGGGCTGGGCATATCCGAGGTGCAATACGAGCGCCTTGCCTTCGATTGCCGCGCGATAACCGACTCCTTCAATTTCCAAAACTTTTATGAATCCGGTTGTGACGCCGATGATTGCGTTCTTGGTGTTCGCGTAAAGCGTCCCGGCAAGCGCCGTTGATCCGTTCACGTCGGTCGAGGTGACGACAAGATTCGCGCCTTCAATGGCGACGGCAACGCTTGCAGGAACTTTCACCTGAAGCTCCCCTTTCGGCCCCTTCACCACAAGAACGTCGCCGTTCTTGGTGACGGTTGCTCCGGTTTCGATAGCGATAGGTTTTTTGATGAGGCGTGACATGAAAGTGATAATTACCAGACTTCAAAAAGATATTCACCGCCGATCTTGGCCTTGAGGGCTTTGCGGTGCGTCATGATTCCTTTTGAGGTTGAGAACACGCCGAGACCGTGTCCCTGCTTCACCGAATGGATACTCCGGTAATCGGCGTAAAAATGGCGGCTTGGCTTGCTGATCAATTTGAAATCATTGAGCGCCTTTTCCTTTGAGGGAAGTTTTGCGGTGATGAAATTCTTGCGGCCTACGGTTTCCTTCTCGACGTTCTTCACATAGCCGCCTTCGGCAAGCGCCATGAGAACTGCGTAGTCCATTTTCGAGAACGGGAACGTCACGCGCTCTTTGCGCGCCCGCACTGCATTTTTTAATTCAGAAAGGATGTTGTAGTACATAGGATTTACCAGGATGCTTTTTTGACGCCGGGGATCTGTTGATTCGTGGCCATTTCACGGAAGCAGATGCGGCACAATCCAAAATCACGCATAAAGCCCCGTTTTCGGCCGCAGCGGAAACAGCGCCGTACAATCCGGGATGAAAACTTTGGTTTCTTTTTGCCTCGTGCGATGACGGATTCTTTTGCCATGTTATTTTTTCTTCTTCTTTCCTTTCGGCGCCGGCGCATCTTTCTTCATTGGTACGCCGAACTTTGCGAATTCCACGACAGCCTTTTCGCGGTTCTTTTTCTTCGGGACGATGCTCACGCCGATGGAAAACGAAACAGGCGAAGCCTCCGGTGAGATTTCCGGGAACACCTGGTGTTCACGTACGCCCACGTTCAACGTTCCGCCCTGATCAATCGCGGAATGCTCAAGACCGTTAAAGTCGCGCACGCGAGGTAATACTATTGTAATCAGACGCTCGAAAAAATCAACCATTTTCTCGCGGCGGAGTGTTGTGCGAAGACCCACGATCTGCCCCTCGCGCAGCTTGAATCCGGCGATGGATTTCTTCGCGCGGCGCACTTCCGGCTTCTGGCCGGTCATGGCAGCGAGGTCACGCATCACTTGGACAAGGGTCTTATCTTCAAAATTGGGTTGCTGGCCGAGCCGGCCGACGCCCGCGTCAATCACGATCTTCTCGAGGAAGCTTCGGATCTCTTTGCGTTCTTTGCTTTGATTGTTGGTTGCGTGTGCCATGGTTATAGATTTGCTTTGCACTTTTTGCAAAAGCGAATTTTGCTGCCGCTCTCCGTTCGGTAGCCGATACGGGTCGGATTTTTGCAGTTTCCGCAAACGATCATCACCTTTGATGCCGGCATCGGACGGGCAACCTGAACGATCTGGCCCGACTCACCCTGCTTCTTTGGCTTGGATCGCTTCTTGAAGAGGTTGAGATTATCAACAATAATTTTTTCGTCGGTCGGGAACGCGATTAACACCGTCCCGGTTTTCCCGCGATCTTTACCCGACATTATTCGTACCTGGTCGCCTTTCTTGAGTTTCATGGTAGTTAAACAATTTCTTCCGCCATCGTCATCAATTTTTCATAACCTTTCTCTTTGAGTTCGCGGGGCAAGGGGCCGAAGATGCGCGTCGCCACCGGCTCTTTCTTGGCATCAATCAAAATGACGGCGTTCTCGTCGAAGCGGACATACGAACCATCCTTCCGGCGCATGATCTGCCGGGTGCGGACCACGAGCACCTTCACAACGTCTTTCTTTTTGACGTTCTTGCGCGGCTCGGCTGATTGCACGGATGCAACAACCACGTCGCCAACACCCGCATAGCGGTGGTGTGTGCCGCCAAGGATACGGAAACACCGCACCAATTTGGCACCACTGTTATCGGCCACTTTTAAGATGGATCGTTCCTGTATCATGTTATTTCGTTATCTTATTGAGGATCCGCCAGCGCTTGTCCTTCGACAACGGCCGCGTTTCTTCGATGACCACCTTGTCGCCCGTCTTGTATTCGTTGTTTTCGTCGTGCGCCTTGAACTTGGTCGTCACGCGGTAATAGGTCACATATTTCGGGTGCTTCTTAAGGCGCTCAACCGCAACCACGCGTGTCTTTTGCATCTTGTCGGACACGACGGTTCCCGTCAATTTTCGGTGTTTTGATTCGTTAGGCATGGTTTTTGATAAACGTTTTAATACGGGCGATCTTCTTTTTGACTTCGTGAAGCTCCGCTACATTCTTCACTTTTCCGGCCGCAAGGTCAAATCGAAGGGCGCGCAATTTCTCTTTGCTTTCCTGTTCGAGACTCGTGAGGTCAATGATCGAGCGCGTTTTTAAATCCTGGATGTCTTTCTTTTTCATGTTAGCGTGCTGAAGTTGTTTTATCGATAATGCGGGTTTTCACCGGCAATTTGTACGACGCATGGCGCAATGCTTCGCGCGCCTTCGCACTCGGGACACCATCGATTTCAAAAAGGATGCGACCCGGCTTCACCGGAAACACATAGTGGTCAACCGAACCCTTGCCGCCGCCGAGCGTTTTTTCCGGCGCCTGAAGCGTGATCGGCTTGTCGGGGAAGATACGGATCCAAAGGCGTCCTTCGCGCTTGAGGAAATTCGTGATCGTCTTGCGCGCTGCTTCGATCTGGCGGGAATTCACCCACGCCGATTCGAGTGACTTCAGACCGAACTGTCCGTAGCTCAGTTCCAAACCGCGCGTTTCAACGGTGCGCTTCTTGGAGCGTCCTTTCTGCCACTTGCGATGTTTTACTTTCTTGGGGAGTAACATGGTTTTAAAAATTAACGGCGTTCATCGCGGCGCGGCTCCGGATTCGGATCGCGGCGGCTGAACCGGTTTTCGGTATTGTTTTTCTTTTCTTCTTTTTCAAAAATTTCGCCGCGGTACACCCACACGCTTACCCCGATAGTTCCGTAGGTTGTCTTCGCCGTGACGCGGCCGTAATCAATGTCAGCGCGAAGCGTCTGCAATGGGAGCGATCCGCGTACGAGGCGTTCGCGGCGGGCGATTTCGTTTCCATCAAGGCGACCGGACAAAAAGATCTTCACGCCTTTCACGTCTTTGTTCTGTTGGACCTGCTCAATATATTTCTTCATGGTCCGGCGGAACGGCATGCGCTTTTCGAGATCCCATGCGATCTGCTGTGCGGTATATTTCGCCGAAACTTCGGAACGCTTGAGTTCTTCAACGTTCAGGCTCAAGGCAACTTTGGAACGCGTCTTGCGCACTTTTTGGAGCGCGTTTGAAACGGCTTTCTGGAGGTCTTCCATCCCCTTGCCGCCGCGGCCAATCACGAGGCCCGGACGGGCTGCACGGATGAACACGCGAAGGTTACCCTGCGTGCGTTCGATCTGGATATCGGCGACGCCTGCAAGCACGATCATTTTATTGATGGTGTTGCGAATGGCCTCATCTTCCTCGAGGAACTGCGGATAGCCGCCCTTAAGGAACCAGCGCACCGGCCAGTTCTTGGTGATTCCTAAGCGATATGAATTTGGATTAATTTTCTGTCCCATGGTTATTTGTCACCTGCTTTACGGCGGTTAAAGGTCCGTTTCCAGAAGCCCGGCTTTTGCTTCGGCGTTTCGATCTTATCTTCGGATGAATCCGGCGAGCGCTTGTCTTTCGTTTTCTTCGTGCTCGTTACTTTTGGAATCTTTGTTTTCTTCGGCGTTACGATGGTGTATTTGGATTTGAGATTTTCGTTGACGCCAAGCGTGATCGTCACATGACTCATCTTTTTTTGGATCGGCGAAGCCGAACCACGCGCACGCGGAAGAACGCGCTTCAACATCGGTCCTCCGTCAACACGGACGGATTCCACGAAGAGATGATCGGCATTCCACTTCTTGTTGGTTTTAGCATTCGCAACCGCCGAACGCAAGAGTTTGAGAATGGCTTTTGCGGGCCGGCGGCTCTGCATGAGAAGCTGAGCTTCAGCGTCATTCACTGAAAGACCTTTTACGAGATCGCCAACGCTCCGCACTTTGCGCGGTGCCATCCGGAGATATCGTAATGTTGCAGTTTGGTGTTCCATGGTTCGCTCTTTTATTTAGCCGGCGCGGCTTTCGCTGCTGCGGCAGCCGTCTTGCCCGCTTCCGCGGACTTCATTTCAAGTTCCTTCTGCATCTTGCCGCCGTGGCGGGTGAACTTGCGGGTCGGGGAAAATTCGCCGAGACGGTGTCCCACCATCTCTTCCGTGACGCGAACTTCGATGTGGGTCTTTCCGTTGTGCACGCCAAAAACATGGCCAACCATTTCTGGTGCGATTTCCGAGGCGCGGGACCACGTCTTGATGACGGTTCCACTGCCTGCTTTGTCGGCCGCAACCTTCTTGAGAAGCTTGGGGTCAACGAATGGTCCTTTCTTTAAACTTCGGCTCATGGTTTTAGGTTAATGATAATTATTTGGCGCGGGCGTTCTTGCGGCGCTTAACGATGAATTGCGACGATTTCTTCTTTGGATTGCGTGTCTTGTGTCCGCCGGTCACCTTGCCCCACATCGTCTTCGGTTTACGGGTACCACGAGGCTGTGCGCCTTCGCCGCCGCCGTACGGATGGTCAACCGGGTTCATAGCGCTGCCGCGGACGGTCGGCCGGATGCCAAGCCAGCGCGAGCGGCCTGCTTTTCCGAGCGAGATCAAACTCCATTCCGCGTTCGAGACCTGGCCAAGCGAAGCAAGGCACGTCCACTGCACGCGGCGGACTTCGCCCGAGTTAAGCTTGAGGTCGGTGTAACCGTCCGCATTCGCAAGCACTTCGGCATAAGCTCCCGCGGAACGCGCGAGCTGGCCACCGTGACCCGGATGCATCTCGATGTTGTGAACCTGCTGGCCGACCGGAATATTCTTGAGGAACATGCGGTTGCCGGTTTTGAACGGAGCCGCTTCCGCGATCATGATTTCCGTTTCAGCCTTCATGCCCTCCGGTGCCAGGATATAGCTTCGGCTTCCATTAGCATTCTTTACGCGGGCGATGAACGCCGTGCGATACGGATCGTATTCGATGGTTTCCACGAACAGCTTTGTATTCAAATTGCCCTGCTTGAAATCAATAACGCGATACAATTTCTTATTGCCACCACCCTGGTGACGCGTCGTGATGCGGCCCTGCGAGTTGCGGCCGGCATTCGATTTCAAACGCTTCAAAAGCGGCTTCCATGGACGGACGCCCTTGGTGAGCGTGCTGTAGTCGCTTCCCGTCATATTGCGCCGCGAGGCGCTTGTTGGTTTATAGGTCTTCATGGTTAGACAAGGTCAATTTTTTGGCCGTCTTTGATGGTGACAATCGCCTTCCGGTAGCCTTCCTGAAAACCACGCTTGTTCATATAGCGCTTGGTCTTTGCGGGACGATTCACAACGTTTACCGCCGTGACGTCTACTTTATAGAGCGCATGGATGGCTTTCTTGATCTCCGGCTTGCTCGCTTTCTCTTTTACGAGGAAGACGTACTTATTCATGGCCGTGAGGTCGGTGGCTTTTTCGGTGATCCAGGGTTGCTTAACAATGAAGGCGTCGTTCATGGCGGTTATACTTTGTAGTGTTTCTCAATCGTCCCGACCGACGCTTTGTCTATGAAAAAATTCTTGTGATTCAAAATGTCGTACACGTTGAGCGAAGTCACATCGATGGCTTTTGCTTTCTCCAAGTTGGACGACGCACGGAACAAATTCTTGTTTTCTTTGTCCGAAACCAAAAGCACATCATAGCGCTTTGCGGTTTTCTTCATGGCAAGAACGCCATGCAACGCTCCCGCAAGGACTTTTGCCTTCGGGGCTTCAACTGCGAGCGATTCAAAAACCTTCAATTCGCCGTCTTTTGCCTTACGGGAAAGCAACGAGAACAACGCAACGCGCTTCATCTTTTTGTTTACCTTTTGCGCATAGCTCTTATCATTGCGGGGTCCATGAGCTTTTCCACCGCCAACCCAGATCGGCGAACGCGTTGAACCGTGCCGCGCTCGGCCGGTCCCTTTTTGGCGCCACGGCTTCTTGCCGCCGCCGCTCACTTCGCCGCGATCCTTTGCATGCGCCCACGGGCGGCGCGCATTTGCGAGCTGTGCATCCATCACCTGTTTCACGAGCGTGGCATTCCAGCGCGTACCAAAAACGGTGTCCGGCAAATCAACCGTACCAACCACTTCATTATTCAAATTGTAGACGTCGGCTTTCATGTTATTTGGTTGCCTTGCCCATCGGGCCGGTGGCGATTTCTAAAAGTCCTCCCTTTGCGCCCGGCACTGCGCCGCGCAAAAAGAGGATGTTCTTTTCTTTATCGATTGCCGCCACAACAAGATTCTTGATCGTCACCCGTTCCGTACCCATATGTCCTGCCATGCGGCGTCCCGGAACAACACGCTGGAATGCGGTTGAACCGATTGACCCCGGTGCGCGATAACGGTTTTTCTGGCCGTGCGTTTTTGGTCCGCCGCCAAAGTTATGCCGTTTTACAACGCCCTGGAATCCGCGGCCCTTCGTGAGTCCTGAAACGCGGACTTTGTCGCCCTCTTTAAATACCTCAACGGTGAGCTCTGAATCCATGGCGAACTGCGCAACGTCAATCGGCTGCGAAATTCGGTTGCGAAATTCGCGCTTCTTCTTTCCTAACGAAACTTGGACGGCCTCATAGCCATCTTTTTCTTTTGTCCGCACGGTGGAAACCTTGTTCGGTTCAACCTTAATCATGGTAACGGGAACCACTTTCCCATCCTTCCAGATCTGCGTCATATTAAATTTTTTGCCTAAAATGAATGGCATATTCTTGATCGTTCCCTCGTGCCCGCACGGGGAAATCCAGGTGGGGATTTAAAAAACCGGGTATTTCCCCGGAGTTTTCGGCACAATCAACGCACTACCCCCGTTTTTAAACGGGATCAGCCAGAGAAAACGATAACCGTCTTCCTGAATAGGTGTTTATTGGCATAAAACGTCCGAGGGAACCTTGGATAGGAGTATAGCAAATCGAGCTTGGATGTCAAATGGGAAAAGAAAACGGCGCGAGGGATTGCCTCGCGCCGGAATGATAGAACGACTTCGTCAGACTTCTTCCACGATGAGAAGCGCCAACGTGCCGCCCGGCCCGACTCTGAACTTGCGATAATCGCCCAAAGGAACCTCGAATGACTGCTTGCTGAAAACAGCACTCATCGGTTCGCTTCCAAAAGCCTTCCGCGCGGAGCACGCTTCCATGAACCCAACGTTAAGCCCAAGCACATAATAATGCGCGCGCGGACAGGTCTCGAGCGGGCAGTCCTTGCCGGTCCAGTCAACACCGTTGCTGTCGTCAGCAGCCGACATAATCATGATCGACAAACGCAACGTTCGCGCTTGCGGAAGAACGATACCGAGGTTTAACATCTGTGCTTCGTTCAAACGGCCGATAAATATTTCGCAACCGCCGTCCAGCTGTACTTGTTTCGCTTTTTCAACCGCTTCGCAGGAGTGATGTGCCAGTTCCCGCTGGATCACGTGTGAAATTTCCTCAAGATCAATCGCCACCGACGTCACCATGGTGCCTCCAAGTTTTAATAGCAACCGCATTACAGTATAAATAATTTTAATACCGTTGTCAATCTCGCGTCACAAAAAGCCGCCCATAGTGCGAGCGGCTTACTGAAAATCTTCTGCTGTTTAATTATGATACGGTGAGGTTGGCTCTTTCGCGCGTCCCCCGGCCCATTCGATTTCCCGGAATCGTATAGTTCAATCGAAGTTTTCGTGATCGAGTGACGATAAGCCGGGCTATGGGATTCCCTTTTGCACCAAGCGCGCGGCCCTCGATAGTTGAATAATAGAGCGTTGCCTTTGCTAAATCGAATATATCGAGCTGTGCGCAGGCGCGGATAGGACGAAGCCAAAGCAGGTATTCGATATCTTCGAGAAAGGGGCTTCTGCATTCAATTCTCGAGGATGCCCGGAGTTTATCGAATTCGCGGCGCGCTTCTGCTCCGCTCAATCTGATGAACTCCAGCGCTTCAGCATGTTCCCGATCCATTGCAATGTTTCTGATTTCTCCGTCCATAATTCCTCCGCAAAATGAAGCTATCAACAACGTACACCAAAACAAAAATCCCCGCAATGCGCGGGGATTTTTGCAAACGGCGGCTTTCGCCTAGACCATTTTAATTTCGATATCAACGCCGGCGGGAAGATTCAGGTTCGAAAGTGATTCGATGATCTTCTGGCTCGGATTGAGAATCTCCACAAGGCGCTTATGCACCCGGAGTTCGAACTGCTCGCGCGAATCCTTGTGGACAAACGTCGAACGGTTCACCGTATACCGCTTGATCTCCGTCGGAAGCGGCATCGGCCCCATCACCTTCGCATCGTTGCGCTCGGCGGCCTCAATGATCATGCGCGCCGAATTATCGATCAATTTGTGATCGTACGACTTGATGCGTAAGCGGATTTTTTGGGGTACTTCGGTTTTTGCCATGGGTTATTTGCTGATCTTGGTGACGACACCTGCGCCAACGGTTTTGCCTCCTTCACGAATAGCAAAGCGCATTTTCTCTTCGAGCGCAACCGGCGTGATAAGTTTGACGCCAATCTTCACCGTGTCGCCCGGCATCACCATTTCCATGCCTTCCGGCAAGGTTACTTCACCCGTCACATCCGTGGTGCGGATGTAGAACTGCGGCTTGTAACCCTTAAAGAACGGAGAGTGGCGGCCACCTTCCTCCTTTGAAAGCACATAGATTTCTGCGTCGAATTCGGAATGCGGGGTAACGGTTCCGGGCTTTGCGAGCACCTGACCGCGCTCCACGTCTTCTTTCTTCAAGCCGCGGAGCAAGGCACCGACGTTGTCGCCGGCCATACCCTCATCCAAAAGCTTGTTGAACATTTCGATGCCCGTCACAACCGTCTTCACGGTCGGGCGGAGACCGACGATTTCGATTTCCTCGTTCACCTTCACCTTGCCGCGTTCAACGCGACCGGTGACCACAGTTCCGCGGCCTTCAATCGAAAAGATATCTTCGATCGGCATAAGGAACGGTTTGTCGAGTTCGCGGACCGGATCCGGGAAGTAGTCATCCATGGCCTTCACGAGGTCGAGGATCGGCTTTGCATCCGGCGAATCGGCTGAATCGGCATTCAATGCCTTCAAAGCGGAACCACGAATGATCGGCGTGTTGTCGCCGTCGAACTGATATTTCTTGAGGAGCTCGCGGACTTCGGATTCAACGAGGTCAATGAGTTCCGGATCATCCACCATGTCGCACTTGTTGAGGAACACGATGATCTTCGGCACGCCAACCTGGTGAGCCAGGAGGATGTGTTCGCGCGTCTGAGGCATCGGACCATCCGTTGCGGCAACGACGAGCACCGCACCGTCCATCTGGGCGGCACCCGTGATCATGTTCTTGATGTAGTCGGCGTGTCCCGGAGCATCAATGTGCGCGTAGTGGCGCTTCTCTGATTCGTATTCAGAGTGATGGAGAGCGATCGTGATACCACGAGCCTTTTCTTCCGGAGCATTGTCGATCTGGTCGACAGCTTCCTCTTTCTTTGCGAGACCCTTCTTGAACAAAATGTGCGTGATCGCGGCGGTGAGGGTCGTCTTGCCGTGGTCAACGTGTCCGATCGTGCCGACATTCAAGTGCGGCTTCGTTCGGGAAAATTTTTCTTTTTCGGCCATAATTTTATTTTTTGATTATTTATATTTCTGCGGCACCCTGGGCACATCCCAGGTTGGACGAGCCGGCAATTTTTGTTCCCCCTTCTCGAACAAAAACAGCTACGTGAGCTGTGAAAAACCTAAACCAATCGACCGGTTTAGAGAAAGGGTTTACCCAAGCTATTGTAGTCTAAACCGTCAACTCTTGTCAAATCCTCCACGCGAACGCCGAGCAGGCGGAATGATTTCCGATCCGGGTTCTCGCGGCGGTCGAGAAATGGCATGAAAAGGCGCAGTGCCTGGAACCGGAGAGCTTCCCGACCCTTGGGATTATCCGCGCGAACCGGCTGGTCAAGCGTGGTTGTCCGCGTCACCGTCTTAAAGTCGGCAAAGCGAACCGTGATTGTCGTCTTGCGGAAGGCGTTATACGAAGTCCCGCGTGCAACGTCGGCGCAGAAGGTTTCGAACACGTCATCGGCAAGTGCCGTAAGAGCGGCCTCAAGTGTTTTTCGATCCTTCAATTTCTCCCCTGCCGGGATATCTTTCGCAAAGGTCGCGTGCCGGCCAATGGATTTTGCCTCATACTCCGTGACGAGCGGCGCCTCATCACGGCCGCGCAGTTTTTCGTACAACGCCGTGCCGAATTTTCCCATCGTCTTTTTCAGTTCCTCTTTTGAAAACACGCGCGCATCGCCAACGGTTTTTACGCCACGCTTTTTCAATTGCTCTTCGGTTTTTGGTCCGACCCCAGGAATCTTGCGCACACTCATAGGCGCAAGAAAATCCTCGGCGTCGAATTCGTGGACAACCGTGAGTCCGTCCGGCTTTTGCATGTCGGATGCAATCTTTGCAATAAGTTTGTTCGGACCGATGCCGATGGATGCCGTGAGATGCTCACGGTCACGGATCGCCTGCTTCAATTTTTCTGCCGTCGTGCGCGCGGCCAAATAGGGATCCTCGGCGGCTTCGGTCAGGAACGAAAGATCGAAATAGGCTTCATCCACGCTCGCCTGCTCAATGAGCACCGCCGCATGGCCGGCCTTGGCCGCCGCAGCCAGGCAATCACGCATAATTTCCATAATCCGGCGAGACACGTCCGCATATTTTTCCATATCAACCGCCATAAAAACGGCCGGCGGCAATCCGCGCCGGCGAGCCGCTTCCGAAAACTCCCAGGCCTTCGTGATTGGTAGCGCCGATCGGATGCCGTACGCCCGTGCGGCATAATTGGCAGTTGAAACCACGCCACGCCCGCGGCCATTCAAAGGATCGGCCCCGACCACGATCGGTTTGCCGCGCAAACGCGGATTGTCACGCTCTTCTATCGAGGCAAAGAAGGCGTCCATATCAAGATGGCCGATGATGCGCATATGCTAAGAATACACCACCGCCCGTGGTGCTCTTTCTGCTATAGTGATACTGATGAAAATCCCGCCGCACAAGCGCATTAAACCGGAGAGTGTGAACATGGAACCGATTTACATGACCCCCGAAGGCATCGAGCGCCTCCGCGAGAAACTCGCGCGTCTCAAGCGCAACCTTCCAAAGCTCGCGGAAGAAACCGCGCGCACCGCCGCGTACGGCGACCGGTCCGACAACGCCGAATATAAACAAGCCAAAGGTGCACTGCGCTATGCAACGTATGAGTCATACAGGATCGAAGACCAGCTCAAGCGCGTGGTTCCGATCGAGCGCGGTGCGGGAAAAGGTGGCATCGTTCAGCTCGGGTCAACCGTAACGATCGCACCGGCCGGGACGACACCGAGCGGCGGCGGCGGCAAAATTGCGGGCAAGACCGCCGGCGTGGGCAAGACCAAAAAGGAAACCACCTATGAAATCCTCGGCCCAACGGAGACGAATCCAACAAGCGGCCGGATTTCCCACCTCTCCCCGCTTGGCGCGGCAATGATGGGGCACAAAGTTGGTGATATTGTCGCCATTCAAACGGCGACAGGCAAAAAAGAATATACCATTCTGAAAGTAAGTTAGATTAGCAAACCGCTCTACCGCTTGATCAAAAAGAAAGCCGCCCTTGCGAGCGGATTTCTCGGGAGTTCGACTCCCAGCGTGCTTTCAACCTATTCACAATTTTACGCTTCGCCAAAGTACTGTCAAGTATTTGCCAATGTGGACCCACGGGGAATCGAACCCCGGACTGCGAGGTGAAAGCACGCCATGATACCACTTCACCATGGGCCCGCACTGACCGGTGAAGCTTAAGGTATCTCCCGTTAAAAAATTATTAAAATTTCTCACTCCTCCGCAATCTCCACCACTTTGTCCCGCGAGGTTTGTCCGGAGACAATCCGTATGCTCGAGATGGGAACGTGAAGATATTCCGAGAGCGCACGCTCGATCGCGCGATTTGCTTTTCCCTCTTTGGCCGGCTCCTTCACGGCGATCACAAACTGCCGCTCATTCTTGGTTTTGAATAAGCCGGTTATCTCCTCGATGCGCGACACTTTCGCGCCCGGTTTTGCCCGAACAAAAATTTTCATGAAGGGTGGGTGGTCTTTGGCATTATATATTAAAAAAGGCCCCATGCAGTGCGAACACTGCGTGGGGACCTTGTTGCCGTGAGCGGCAATGGCGCGGTGCGTCAGTTCTTCCCAGTTATGAGAAGTTTTGACGCGGCGCACATGTGCGACGCTCTGGCTGCAACTGCCGGTAGGCCGTTGCTAATGGTTCCCCTGAGGGAGCCATGGACCGTTCGTTAAAAAGGTACTACCTACTGCCAAGCGCCTATCCGCGCACCGAGCCACCGCTTTCCAGCTTGGGTGAATCGCGGATGGAGCCCTCGTGCCGTTGCCGGCGGTTCGTTGAGGCAATCAAGCGTTGTACTGCCTTGCGACAGTCAAATAGAAATTCCTCCTTGTGAGAAGAAAGCACAACCTCGACAACTCAAGCTGCAGCTGAAAGCAACTATACCCCCGGCGGTCAAATGGTGTCAAGCCCCCTCATCCGGGGCAAAATCCACCACCGGAATCTCGTCAATTTCATAATGGATGTCGTCATTTGCGCGATATGCGGTTTCCGCGGCCTTGTCCGCATCCCCGTCCTCCCGCACGGAAGCCAAAAACTCCTCCTGCGCCCGAGCAACGCCGGCATCACCCAGCCCGGCGAGCCATTCTTCGGATTCCACCGATTGTGCAAGAAAATCTTCATCGAGTTTTTTGATCCGTTCGCTCACTTCGAGTGCCGTCTGGTTCAGACCGAGCAGAGAAATGTTATCCAGGCTCTTCACGCGCGAGAGCGCAACATATCCCATGCCGCGTTCGAAGGCGCGGGAGAGGTCAATCTCCGCGGCGTCGAGCGTCATCCCCTGGCTCTTGTGAACTGTGATCGCCCAGGCAAGTTTGAGCGGCAACTGGCTCACGAGCGCCCGCGTCCGGCCGTCTTCTTCAAAACTCCATTCCTCGCGGGTAACAATAATGCGTCGTCCGCCAAACGTGAGGACGATAGGATCGAGGGCGGTTTTTTCTTCCGAGGTTACAAAATCCACAACCACACCGAGCGTCCCGTTTGCATACCGCTCCCCCGGATTATTCCGGGTAAACATCACGCGGGCGCCTTTCTTTAACACGAGTTTCGCCTCGATGCGATAATCTTTCTGCAGTTTCTCAACGAGCTTCGCCGAGCCGCGTTGCAGAATGTCGTACACGATCGGCGCTTCATTGAGCTTATCGAGCTCTGCAGCATTGATCTCATCCACATTTTCATTGTGCGTATAGAGCCGCGCAAGGCCAACCTTCGAGGTGACCTTCGCATTCACACGGGACTTGAGGAGTGCGATAGATTGCGCGCCAACCTGGCCCGCACGAATTTCGTCGAGAATGCCAAGCAGCTTCGGATCGCCCTGCCGATGCTGTTCGTGGAGATAGCAGGTGATGAGCCCGGCTTCCCTCCATGCGGGGCAGTCAATCACAAACTTTTCCTCGAGCGATTCACCGGGCGCCCCGATCGGCGGAATCTGAAAGAAGTCCCCACAACAGATGAGCTGGAGTCCGCCAAAAGGTTCGAGTGATCCGCGTGCCGTTTTGCAAATGAAGTCCACGCGCGTGAAATCCTCCGGATGCAACATGGAAATCTCATCAATGATGAGCACTTTTGCATTCTGGATTTTTGCCGAAATAAATTCGTTGCCGAGCGTGCGCTTTCTCTGTTCCTCGGGCGTGATTTGCTCAATACTCATCCCCGCCCACGAATGAAGCGTACGGCCATTGATGTGGCTCGCCGCAATGCCCGTGAACGCCGTGACCGCCGCGTTTACGTTCCGTTCGTTTAAAAAGCGGATGTATTCATTCAAAAGATACGTCTTCCCCGCCCCCGGCGCCCCGGTGATAAAGACGTTCTTGCCGGTCTTGAGGATGGAGAGAGCGGTGGATTGGGTCATATGGAGAAATTATACCGCCCTCCCTCCAATTATTCAGCTTCTTTCTTACTTGCCTCACTTTCTTCCACTATTTTTAGCACCTCTTCAAGAACGGTATTGTCCGTCACTCCTTGAATCTTAATTTTCTTCCGAGGATATTGTTTTTTTAAACCGCGAATAAACTCATCGGCAAACGATGGCGTAACTACATCAACTTCGGCAAAATCAAGCATGAGATCATCAGCAGTATCTTTTTCGCCATTCACGATTTGCTTGACGCGCAAAATAGCCTCTCGCGCAAACGAGCGACTATTTAATATTCTGCCGAATTTTTTTAGCTCAAGCGTCATGCCTTTATCCATAGTATATCACGAACTGTGCCAACGTTCCTACGATTGGAGCAACTTCTTTTTCTTGAGTACCATTCTCATCAACTTGCACCAAGCCGCCGCCGGAATGGATGGTGAGGATACCATGAAAATTTCCGATGGTCCATTTTTGAATCGTCTTCAGTCCATTACCGCGATTTTCTCCAATCCTCCCAGTGTTACCTTCCAGTCCTTTCTTAATAGCCGCGATATCAGTTGTAAGATCAGGAAATGCATTTCGCAAAGAACCGAGAAATCCAACCCCAGCATCGGCCACGATCATTTCGATGCGATTCAATCGTGGATAATTCTGTGCGGCGATAATCGAGCCGCTAAAATTGGTTGGCCAATTTCCAAGGTTGTGGTCAAAGACATTATTCCCTAATTCACCAACGATGATAAGTGCGCGGTGCGCATCTTCGTCATTCAAACCAAAATTCTTAAACATTCAGATACGCGCGTCCGTCTCGCGCGCGAAGTGATTATCACCATTATTCCCGGCGTTTTTGGCATCGGGCATAAGATTAAATATTGATTAAATCCTATGCTTTTTCTAACTTTTTATCAATAAATCAATCTAGCCTTCTGGAGCAAGAAACGCAATCCTACGAATGGGTAAGCGAGCACGATCTTCTTCACTAAGATTATCGTAATGCTGAGTCCAAAGATCAATGAATCTCTCAAGGTCAATCTTGTCGATGTGATGAGGCGCAGTACGAATTTCGTCATCCGCTTCACGAGTGAATCCTCCACTCGAAACGAGCACTCCGACATATCCTTCGCTCCGTAAAACCCCTGAAAGCTTTTGAACGTCCGGCCTTCCAAGAGGGCCTTCTTTATGTTTTACCTGAACTCGAATACGAGGAGCTTCGGCTCCAAGAGGATCTTTATATGCAATAACATCGATACCTCCATCGGGTCCTTTTTGCGCAACGAACGGAGTAAAATATCCCATCCCCCGAAAAAGTGCTCCGACTAATTCCTGAAAGACATAGGGATTCATTCCTCGAATGTAAGTTTTTAGTTCTTCTATCGCAGTTTCTAACCCCTGTTCGTACGCAAGAGGCTCTACAATTTCATCGCGCCCCTCTTCCTTTGCAGCCTCATCCGGTTCTGCTATCTTTTTCCATTCTCGATACAAACGAGTAGCTTCTCGAATAAAATGTTCGGGAGTCGATTTTAGTGCTTGGCGTCCATCGTCAGTGATGTACCAAACAGCATTATGTTTTTGCAGCCAACCAGCCTTAACGAGATCGATTGAGTGCAACTGAAGAATTGCCCACCATCGTTCGTTATGATTTTTCGGAGTTGGCTCTTTCTCAAAGTCTGTAAGGTTTAATCTTTTTTCAGCTTCTTTTATTGCCTCTCGGGCAGGCGCCGAGCCACCTTTTTCAACCAATACCTTCAAAACCGCCTGCATGTATTCGCCTCTCCGTTGCTGGCTAATTTGTGACATACAAGTATTAGATCACGATAGGTATATTTTTGCCACTTTGCGCGACTACTCCATCTCCTCCCTCAACTCACAATACCGGCAATCCGGCTCTTTGCAGCCTTTGTCCCAAAAAGCAAGGTTTTTGATGTCTTTTGCAACGTCGGCGACAAGCTTTTCGAGCACCTTCACTTCCCCTCCTGTTATCTCGAATGCCTCGCGGACGAATTTGCCGCGGTCGTTCGGCTCAATGAACTGGATCACGCCTTCCTGCATGTCGTTTTTTCCTTCCTTGTCGAGTAGGAGCTTGTAGAACACAAGCTGGCGTTTGTAGTTGCCATCGCTTGATTGGGTGTTGCCCTCGATGTCGTTCCGGGATTTTGGTTTGCCGGTTTTGTAATCAATCACGCGAACGTTCTTTCCATCCAAAAATTCCACGCGGTCGAGTTTGCCGTTGATCTTTATACTTCCGTTTTCTTTTGTGGTTTCGACGCCCGCAATGCGAACTTCATTTGCCGCCGGGCGCGACCAGCTCTCGTGATATTCGTCATAGAAACCGGGCAACGCCACGCGTCCCTTTTCGAGCGCTTCTTCGTAATCACTCTCCTTGATCGGTTCCTCGGCAAGTGCATCTTCAAATCGTGCAACAAGATATGCCTTTGCTTCCGCCGCGCTCATCTTCTTTCCGGCATCGAACGCGTCGAAATAGCTCTTGAGCGCCGCATGGACCGCGTTGCCAAAAGAAAGATTTTTATTCGGTGCTTCGGGAATGCGCACGAGGTTTACAAAGAAATAATGCCAGGGGCATTCGAGATAGTTATTGAGCGCAGTCACGGAAAGTCCCTGGGCGTCGAAAATCTCATTCAGGAATTTCTTGTCTTTGAGCTCGGGCAGCTTGTGCGGTTCTGCGCCCTTGTTTCCCGCGCCTGAGCCGACGCCCGCGCCTGCGCCCGCAGAAAATTCGATCTCCCCGCGGCGCGATGCAAAATCCGCTTCGTATGCCGACACGTCGAACGGCACTAGGATATCCGGCTTCAACTCCTGGATGAATTTGCTGGACAGGATTTCTTTGCCTTCGCGATCCGTTTGGCTCCGCGTGACAAAAACTTCTTTCCGCGCACGGGTGAGCGCCACATAGAACACATTCCGCTCATCGGCGTCGTCCTGGTTTACTTTTTCTTCATCCTCATCGTCCTCGCCTTCGTCGAGCGTGGTCTCAACCACCGCAAGTGCACGATAAATTTTGCTCGGCAATTTGATGTTTTCGCGATGGAAGCGCGATCCCCATTTGCGATCCACGGCATTCATGATGAAGACATAATCGAATTCGAGCCCCTTTGAGCGGTGTGCGGTCATAAGGCGCACGCGGCCCGGCAACCGCACGGTGTCCGTGCTCTTCACCGCCACGCCATGCTCTTCCATGAGGTCCAGGTATTCAAAGAAATCGCGGAGGGTGTATTTCTTGTCCCGCTCCACGAAGGATTTAAGGAGGTCGAAGAGCGCGTGAAGTTTGGCGAGTTTCTCCGTGGCCGAGGGATGGTTCAGCACATGCGCAAGAAATCCGGAATCACGCACGATCTCCTCGAAAGCTTCCGCCGCTCCCCGATTCTCTGCTGCACGTTTCCAGGATGAAAATTTGTTAAAAAGCTCCGGTTGTTCGCGTTCCAGGAATTTATATAAATTTAACTTTTCGCGGCGGGCGGAAACCGTCATGCCGTAGATATCAAACGGCGCGAGACCAAGGAAATCAACGTGCAGAGCCTCGGCCAGCGCATAGTCACTGCCGTAATGCTGGACGGCCCGCAGGATGCGGACGAGCTTCCTGATCTCTTCATCGCCCAAAACGTCCTGATCGGATTCAATGTTGAATGCGATTTTTTCCTTCTCGAGCATGCGCGCAAGCGGTGTCACGTCTTTGTTGTCGCGATATAAGACGGCGATTTCCTCGGGCGGAACGGCGCCGGACTTTTGATCACTTTTTTTGTGACCGGCTGCGCCGGCAGTAAGCTCTTTAATCTTCTCCGCGATAAAGAAATATTCCACGTCCGGTGCGGAAAGCACGGCAAGATGCGCAGGCGGCTCGGTTTTGGTCGAGGCAAAATGCCCCGCCTTGGCCACAAGCTCGGTTTCGCGCGGCGAAATATTTTGCGCGGTGTTCAGGATGGCCTGCGTGGAACGATAATTGTTGCGCAAGAAAATCAGCTTCACCTTCTTATATTTCTTTTCAAAATAATGGAAGTTTTCGATGGATGCTCCTTGAAACCGGAAAATTGCCTGCTTCTCGTCGCCCACCACGAAAAGATTCGGGGCATCGCCTGCCGCAAGGTATTCGATGATCCGGTTCTGGGCGTCGTTCGTGTCCTGGTGCTCGTCTACCAAATAGTATTCATAGGCATCCTGGAGCACATTGCGAAGCTCCTCGTTCTTCTCGAGTGCAATCGCAACGTACATAATCATGTCGCTGAAGTCATATTGCTTTGCCTTGCGGAGTGTGGCCTGATAGCTCGCATAGATTGCGGCGAGCTCGAGATTCTTTTCGATATGCTTTGCCGGGGACGCATATTTTGTTTTCATCTTTCCCTCGTATTTGCCGGACTGGTTCACAAGGTCGGGATTTGCGTAGAATGATTTCTTCTCCGCTTCCGCAATCTCTTTGAACGTATCCGGCGCAACGCCCTGGCGTTTTAACTCGTTCAAAGCCGCAAGGATGTTGCGCAAATAATAGTAACGGTCGCCGAACGGACGCAAAACGCTGATACCGGCGCCATCAATGATTTTTTTGAGGATTTTTATCTGGTCAATTTCCGTGATGCTCGTTGCGCCGATAATCTCGGGAAAATAATCCGGATAGTCGCGGATGATCCGATTCGCAAAGCCATGGAACGTTGAGATTTCCACCCGGTAGGCGATTTGCCCGACAAGTTCCGCAAGGCGGCGGCGCATGGTGATCGCGCCGGCTTCCGTGAAGGTGAGAGCAAGGATCTTTTCGGGCTGGGTTTTGGGCTTCTTGCCCGCCGCATCGCCGCCTCGCAATATGTTCGCAATCCTCAGCGTCAAAATCTCCGTCTTCCCTGTCCCCGGACCCGCAATGACCATCACCGGCCCTGTGAGCGTGTCTACGGCCTCCCGTTGCTCGGGATTGAGGACTTTGTAGCGATCTTCAAAGAGAGCCATTGCTACAAGCTTAAAACAAAAAGGCCGCTCTTGCGAGCGGTCTTTTTGTAAGTTCAAACGTTACGCTGTCTCCGGCTCACCATCGTACTTTGATTATAATCTCATCAAAATGTGCGTCAAGTTTCCGGATAAATTTCTTTTCGCGGTGGAGGTGCGGGGAATTGCACCCCGTGAACTTCGATGGTGAGCCGAAGTTCAGCGCTGCGCCACCCCCACCGCACAGAGATCATATTCCCGTGTTGATTAAGAAATCATTAAAAAACGTCATCTTAAAACAAAAAGGCCGCTCTTGCGAGCGGTCTTTTTGTAAGTTCAAACGTAGCACTGACTCTGGTTCGTCACCCGGACCATAATTATAAGGCCTCGGAAACCGTCGTCAAGTTATTTTTTAAATACTCTTTTCGCGGTGGAGGTGCGGGGAATTGCACCCCGTGAACTCGGGTGACGATCCAGAGTTCAGCGCTGCGCCACCCCCACCGCGCAGAGATCATATTTGAACAACAATTAAGAAATTATTAAAAAGGGTCGCCCGGGCGGAAGCGACGACCCTTCGCTAGGTGCGGCTCCCCCTCCCCCAGAGGGACGACCGACTTTGCGTTAGCATATTCTACCACTCCGCTGAAATTTTGCAAGAATTGTGGCGCAAAAAAACACAATCGCGCGGCTTTTCCCCCTGTGGAAATTGCTACCTTGACAGAGCAAGGTAGCTTGCTATAGTTAAGTCATGCCACCGGAAACCATAAAAATCGAGGACAAATTTGACCCGATTCGCAAAGGCCTGCTTGAATTTGCCGTACTTACCGTGATTGCAAGTAAGAAAGTATATGCGGCGGATATTTTGGCGATCCTAAACGCAACGGAATTCCAAACGCAGGAAGGGACGCTCTATCCCCTGCTTTCGCGGATGCGGCGCGAAGGGACGGTTGAATATGAATGGGTCGAGTCGGACGCGGGACCTCCGCGCAAATATTATCGCCTCACGGACAAAGGCAAAGATCAACTCGATGCCCTCCGTGACTACTGGCAGAAGCTTTCAAAAACACTCAAACAAAAGTCGCAAGAAAAATAAAATCATGAACAAAGTAATAACCATCAATTTAAACGGCAGGGCCTATCAGCTGGAAGAAAAAGGATACGAACTCCTGCGGGAATATTTGGATAAAGCGGCGGCAAAACTTCACGACAATCCGGATAAAGACGAACTCATGTCGGACTTTGAACAGGCCATCGCCGACAAATGCGACGCGCGCCTTTCGCCGCGCAAAAATGTGATGACGGCGATGGAAATAGAAGAAATTATTCAAGCCATGGGACCGGTTGACGCAACGGGCGGGACCGCGACGACAGGCGTCGGCGCAGAGGACGGCACGGCAGATTCAAACGGCACAGGCTCTTCCGGCACTTCTTCCGGTGGCACCGCCACCGCCCCAAAGCGCCTCTTTCGGATCCCGCGAGGTGAATGGATCACAGGCGTGTGCAACGGACTTGCGGCGTATTTTAATGTGGACGTTACCTTGGTGCGTGTAATCTTTGTGATTCTTGGCGCGCTCACGCATGGATTCTGGATCGCGGCGTATATTGTCCTCATAGTCGTCATGCCGGTCGCCCGCACCGAAGAGGACTACGCGGCGGCACACGGCACAAAACCGTTTAACGCGCACGATTTTATTGAACAGGCAAAAGCGCGCGCCGAGGAGTTCCGCAAGGAATTCGAACATCATGGCAACGTGCCGCCACAGCCGGAAACGCCGGGCGCCGAAGCCAGCCCTGCGGATTGGCAGAAATGGAAACAGGACATGAAAGACTGGAAGCGTGAGCTCAAAGAAAAATTGCGCAGTGAGCGCCACGCACGCCACGCCGAGCGATATGCTTCGCGCCACGGCTGGCAAAATCAATCATGGCAGAATCAGCCTTGGCAGAACCGTTCGTGGCAAGACGAATCGGTGGGCGGCGGCATCATCTTTTTCCGTCTTTTGATTGGTCTCATAATCGCCGCACTCTGGATCGCCTTTATCTTCGCCGTTTGGTCATTCCTTGCGCACGGCATGATCCTCGGACACGCAATCGGCGGCGGACATCCACTTTGGGTGACGCTGCTCTTTATGATGCTCATCTTCTGGCTCATCCTGCTTCCTTTTAAGGCTGCGATGTGGTCAATGCGATATCGCAATTACGGCTCAAACGGCTGGCACGGTTCGTGCGGACATCATCACGGCGGAGGTTTTGTCGGCGAAATCTGGACACTTGCGGTGCTCATTCTTCTCTTCTATGTTGCATCACTTATCTTCCCGCAGGTGCATGGCGCCTGGGAACACGTGATCGCTTATCTCCAAACGGTGCGCTGACGCTTTCAGAAAACCCACGGAATCAGCATTTTCGATCGCTTCATGTATGCCGGATACTGATCGGGGAATTCCTTACTCATTAATTTCTCTTCCTGCTTTGCGCTGTAGATGAAATAGATGCCGAAAAGGACGACAACGAGCAGCCAAAAAGGGCCGCCGATGAGCGCTGAACCAAGCAAGGCGAGAATGATCCCCGAGTAAATGGGGTGCCGTACGTAGCGATATGGTCCCGTCGTGACGAGCTCCGGATTTTCCTTGAGCGACATCGGCATCCCCCAGTTTCGTCCAAGATGTACGCGCGCCCATACGGCAATGCCGATGCCGAGGAACGTAAGCAATGCACCAAGAGTCAGAACCGCAGGATTTGCCGAAAAGGAAGCGTTTATGAATTGGGATGAGTTGCCCGACGCAACAACCGCAATCACAACCACCAGGAAAATACAAAGGCGCATAACGATGCTGAATCCATTTCTGCGGACAGTCCTTTTTGATCGCGCGGCCGAAATGAGCCAGTACGCCCAAAACGCAAGCCAAAGGACGTCAATAAAAAGTCCGACGTTTTGCCTGTTCATGCTTCGGCGATTTTTTTAATTTCCTTGAATTCGTTTTCGATTTCGCCGAGACGTTTCTTGCTGGCTTTAATGAGATCCGAAGCTGACTTCACTTTTTCGAGCGCGAGTTCGATGTCGAGTTCCTCCTGTGAGTCAAACCATTCCAGAATCGCCGCAATCTCGGCGAGATGAGCCTTAAAATCTTTTGGTGCTTTTGTTTCCGTTTTTTTTGGTGCCATAGTTCGTGATGCTCTTATTACTACAATATTACAGCTGGTTGACTTGCGAATGAATGGTGCCGTCGCTCACCTGTGTTTCAAGCTTGTCGCCGAACCGTGCATCGCGGGTGCTTCGAAGAATCTTACCATGCTGGCGGACGATGGAGTAGCCAAGCTTGAGCTGGCGCGTCGGATCGTTCACGCGAATGGAGCGCTCGGCGTAGTCCATCTGTTCTTTCGCCCACTTGATGCCGCCGGCCGTTTGGTCGAGTACCGTCGTCCACGCGAGGTCGAGGTCGGCATGCAATCGTTTGATCGCCTCGTCAATGCGAACGTAGATTTGCCCGGCACGATTCAGCTTTGCATACGCATCTTCCCATGAACGGTTCAGAATGTGCGCCGTTGCCGTTGGCGTTGAAGCCATATAGTCCGCGGCGAGCGCCAAGAGCGGCACATCCTGATCGTGCCCGATGCCCGCGAGCACCGGCACCGGAAAAGCTACCACTTCACGAACCAGCGCTTCGTTGTTAAACGCCTGCAGAGATTCAAGCGAACCCCCGCCGCGGATGATGACGAGCGCTTCAATCGCGCCGTCTTCCGCTTCTTTGCGCATCGTCCGGATGGCGGCAATGAGATCTTTGATGGCGGTCTGTCCTTCCACGCGCGAATCAACAAGCGTCACTTTGAATCCGAATTTGCCAAGGTTATTCAAAAAATCGTGGATCACGGCGCCCTCGCGCGACGTTATCACGCCAACCTTACTCGCAAGCTCCGGCAGGACGCGCTTGCGGGACATATCAAACAATCCCTCCACTTCAAGTTTTTTCTTGAGCTCATCGTAGGCTTTTTTCAGGGCGCCTTCGCCAACCAGCTCGATTGCGTCCGCAACGATCGAAAGCCGTCCGGTCGGGCCATACACATTTGGATGCCCTGTGATGATCACCTCCATGCCGACTTCGAGTTTCACGCCGCACATTGCGTACACGCCTTTCCAAATCACGCAGTCGAGTACACCATTGCCGGTCGTATCTTTGATGGTGAAATATACATGTCCGGATACGGCGAATTTACATTGCGAAACCTCGCCCTGGATGCGATCCTCGCGTCCTTTAAAGGCAATGTTCAAAAGCTCAACATATTCGAGCACGGTGAAAACTTTTTTTGGCGATTCCATTTGGTAATTATCGCATTATTAAAAAATGATGGAAAGGTTGCCTGAATTCTAGTTTGAATCGCAACGACCATTGAACACCTCTCGTGGAGTGAGATAGCCGAGCCGTTTTCTCGGACGGTCATTGAGCAGTCGGACGACTCGGTCGATATCGGATTGTTTCACGATAGCAAAATCCATACCTTTTGGAAAGAATTGCCGGAGCAGGCCGTTCCAATTCTCATTCGATCCGCGTTCCCAAGAGTGATAGGGCGTCGCGCGGTAGACGGTAATATCAATATCTTTTTCAAGCAAACGATCGTAATCGCCGAACTCAGGACCGTTGTCACGTGTCATGGTGTGCCGCTTTTTCTTCGGGATCTTTTTGAACCGATCGCGCGTGATCGCATGTACGTTCTCCGCAGTGACTTTTTCGACTTTGTCCGCCGCACCAAAACCACTCGCCCGATCGACGTGGGTGAGCATCCGTTGCTTTTTGGTGCGGTCAAGAATCGTATCGCCTTCCCAGTCGCCGATTCGCCTGCGCTCCTCAACCACCGGTGGGCGTTCTTCGATTCGCCTGATTTTCAATGCGTTCCGCTTGGCTTTCCTCGTGTTCGTGCCACGCCTCCTGCGCCACTTTCCCTTTTGATACCGCAGATATTTTTTGAGGTCCGACCGGTCGCGGTATACGAACTGGTAAATCGTCTCATGGGAGACGACGGTGTGTTTCGTCATTCGCTGCAAACGTCCCGCGATCTGTTCGGGCGACCAATAGTGCTTGAGTTTTCGCATGACATGGCGGCGGAGCGTTCGATCATGCTTCAATTTCTGCGACGGTTCTTTGGCAGCAAACCTTCGGTATTGTGTCTTGTGATGGGCGCTGCCGCCGCGATATACGCCGTCATCATCACGGTTCCTCCTGATCTCCCGACTGATTGTACCCGGACTCTTGCCAAGCCGGTCCGCGATCCATGACTGTGTTTTGCCCACCAAGAGCAGGTGGGCTAGCGCGACACGGTCGTCGCGCGTAAAATGCGAGTGCGACATCTCCGTTATGTGGGTTTTTGGTATTCGACGTACCGATATTCTCACCCGCGGAGATGTTGCATTTCAAGATTGAATTCGCGTTGTTGTCTTTGCCAACTGGCTCAAGCTGTGATATAGTACGGCCAGCAATCCAGTCAAAAACAGAAAGCGAGGGCACACGATGCCTGCATGGACGCGTGAAGAATCAATAGCAAATGGCTATACAAAGTTTTGCGAGAGAGATGGTTGTCCGGCAAAAGGCGTACCGCAACGGAAAGATCGCACGACGTGCCATGCTTGTGGAAACAGCTTCGACGGCGAAGATCGGAGACCATCTCTTCTGAAGCTTCCGGAAAAACCTGCGAACTCAAGTTCAACTTCGGCATCCGGTCTTTACCCAAAGCCACCGCTCGGTCAAAAGCCGCGTAAGACACGTATCGGCCGGCTGAGTACGATTGAATTTGGAAACAGGCTTCGGTACTGGCGAACCCTCGAAAGGGTCAGTCTGGATGTCTTGAGCACGCGCCTCAATCTCGAAGAGTCCGAAATCGAAAACATCGAGAACGGGAAAACTTCAACGGACGACTACGTCCGCGAGTGTATTGCCACAGCTCTCAGTTTGACTCTTGAGTCATTCGAATCCCCTGACTACAAATAACAAAGCCACCGCTTACGCGGTGGCCCCTTTTTTATACAAGACTCTTTATCGCTTCTTTCCTTCGATAATCAGCTGGGCAACATTGTTCGGCGCCGGCTCGTAATGGTCAAACTCCATAGTGAAACTGCCGCGGCCCTGCGTCATGGAACGCAATTCCGTTGCATAACCAAAGAGTTCAGAAAGCGGAACTTTTGCGTTGATCACCTTCAATCCCGGACGGTCGTCCATGGATTCGATGCGTCCGCGCTTGGAGTTGAGGTTGCCCGTGACTTCGCCCATGAAGTTATCCGGGACGATAACCTGAATTTTCATGATCGGTTCGAGAATCACCGGCTTCGCCCGTCTTGCAGCTTCCTGGAAAGCCATGGAACCGGCGATTTTGAATGCCGCTTCGGATGAGTCCACTTCGTGGAACGAACCGTCGTAGAGCGTGACTTCGATATCCACCATCGGATAGCCGGCAACGACGCCTTTATCGAGGGCTTCCTTTACGCCTTTCTCCGTAGGATTGATAAATTCTTTGGGGATCGCGCCTCCTTTAATTTCATCGAGGAACACGAAGCCCGTCCCGCGTTCGAGCGGCTTCACGCGCAAACGCACATGGCCGTATTGTCCGCGGCCGCCGGATTGTTTGATGTACTTCCCTTCCGCATCGCCGTCCGCCATGATGGTTTCTTTGTAAGCCACCTGAGGGCGTCCGACATTCGCATCCACATTGAATTCGCGCTTCATACGGTCAACGATAATTTCGAGGTGCAATTCACCCATACCGCTGATGATCGTCTCACCGGTTTCGTTATCGCCTGCGACCCGGAAGGTCGGATCCTCTTCCGCCAAGCGGTGCAAAGCGGTACCCATTTTTTCCTGGTCAGCCTTGGTTTTCGGCTCGATGCGCAAACCGATAACCGGTTCTGGAAACGTGATCTTTTCCAAAATCACCGGATGTTCAGGATCACAAAGCGTATCGCCCGTGGTCGTGCTCTTTAATCCCACGATAGCGGCAATTTCCCCGGAATAAATCTCATCAACTTCTTCGCGGTCGTTTGCGTGCATACGCACGATGCGGCCGACGCGCTCCTGGGCACCTTTGGTTGCGTTATAGACATAAGAACCGCGCTTTAAGACTCCGGCGTAGACGCGGAAAAATGCGAGGTTGCCGACGAAGGGATCTGTTGCGATCTTGAATGCAAGGCCCGTAAAGTGCTCTTCGTCGGTAAGCTTCACTTCAACCACATCTCCGGTTTTTTCGTCGTGCGCCTTGATCGGCGGAAGGTCAGCCGGTGACGGAAGATATTCAACGACGGCGTCGAGCATGAATTGCACGCCCTTGTTCTTTAAGGCGGATCCCGTGAGCACTGGGACGATCGTGTTTGCGATGACGGCTTTGCGCAATGTTTTGCGAAGGTCATCGAGAGAAATTTCCTTGCCGTCGAGATAGGCGGACATCACGGCGTCATCGTTCTCGGCGATTTTTTCGATGAGATCATGGCGATGCTTTTCGACATCGGCCTTCATATCCTCCGGGATTGGAATTTCAACGATTTTCTCACCGTGCTCCCCTTCGAAAGCAAATGCGGTGTTTCTGAGGAGATCCACGACGCCCTTAAAATCGGATTCACTGCCGATCGGAAGCTGGATTGGAATGGCATTCGGCGTGAGGCGGTCAAGAATGGATTGGAAGCTCTTCTGGAAGCTCGCGCCGGAACGGTCCAGCTTGTTGATAAAGCAGACGCGCGGCACTTTGTATTCGTCCGCATAGCGCCAGTTGGTTTCGGATTGGGGTTCAACGCCGGCGACGCCGTCGAAAACGACAACGGCTCCGTCCAAAACGCGGAGCGATCGCTTTACTTCAACCGTGAAGTCAATGTGTCCCGGAGTATCGATGAGGTTGATGCGGTGTTCGTACTTTTTGTCGTGGGCGTGGTACGTCGGCGACCAGAAGGCGGTGGTTGCGGCGGACGTGATCGTGATGCCGCGCTCGCGCTCCTGCTCCATCCAATCCATCACGGTGTCGCCCGTGTGCACTTCGCCGATCTTGTGCGAAACGCCGGTGTAAAACAAAACACGCTCGGAGACCGTGGTCTTGCCTGCGTCAATGTGTGCGATAATGCCAATATTTCTAATCTTTTCGATCGGATACTGTCGGGGCATATTCGTGGTCTATCGGGCGAAGTGCGCGAACGCGCGGTTTGCTTCGGCCATGCGATGCATGTCCTGCTTCTTTTTGATCGCAGCGCCTTCGTTCTTCGAAGCGGCGATTAATTCTTCCGCGAGTTTATCCGCCATCCCTTTTCCTTTCTTGGAACGGGCAGCGCCGATGATCCAACGCAAAGCCAAAATGAATTTTCGTTCGGGGCGAACTTCGCGGGGAACCTGATAGTTTGCTCCGCCAACGCGCTTTGAAGCGACTTCGAGCAAAGGCGATGCGTTTTCAAGTGCCTTGTCGAAGACCACCATCGGATCTTCCTTGGTTGTTTCTTTTATCTTGTCGAGGGCGCTATACACCAACCGCTCTGCTGTGGATTTCTTTCCGTCTTTCATCACGTAGTTAATGAAGCGTGCCAACTCAACACGTCCGTGAACGCCCTCCGCTTCGTGAAATTTTTTATATACGCGCTTTTTTCTCATGGGGAAATTTAATCAAAATTTAATGTTTTCTATTTCTTGCCGTGCTTCGCTCCATATTTTGAGCGCTGCTGCTTGCGGCCCTCAACGCCGGTGGTATCGAGCACGCCGCGGACAATGTGATAGCGCACACCCGGAAGATCTTTCACGCGGCCGCCGCGAAGCATGACGATTGAGTGTTCCTGCAACGCGTGGCCTTCACCGGGAATATAGGCAGTCACTTCGTTGCCGTTCGTGAGCCGCACGCGGGCAACCTTACGCAAAGCTGAGTTCGGCTTCTTTGGGGTGGTTGTGAAAACCTTCACGCACACTCCTCTTTTAAATGGCGCACCGGAATCAACCGGGCGGTTTTTGATCGAATTGAAATAGAACGACAACGCAGGCGATTTGCTTTTCGCTTTTTGCGGGTGACGTCCTTTTTTGATTAACTGTCTAATCGTTGGCATAAGATGATTTCAAAAAATATCCGGCGGCATTGAACCACCGAACACTGTGTATTGTAGGGTGAGGCTGCTTTTTTGTCAAATAAAAAGCCGCGGGATGCAACTGCATCTTCCGCGGCCACGTTCTTATGAACGTATTTATCATTCAGACTGGGTGGGATTGTCCACAAGTCTCCTCCCGGAGGAACAATCCCACCCGTAAAGCGGCCAGTTGGGCGATGAGCATCGCCCGCCGATGAGCTCGGCCCAACTGCCGCCCGGTAAGGATGCGGAACCGTGTCTGCCGATGGCTCTCCGCCATGCAGCCGCATCCGAGCTAAATGAATATCTTCACTATTCGCTATTATAAGCCCCCTTTCATTTTTTGTCAAGCTAGGGTAAAATCACCAAATAGACGCGAAAGGCGTCTACTCTTTTCTCGCTCGGGCCTGTAGCTTAGTGGTAGAGCAATCGGTTTGCATCCGATAGATGGGGGTTCGATTCCCCCCAGGTCCACCCTTAGCATCACTGTCGAACCACTCAAAAACCTCGATGAACTCGAGGTTTTTGATTTGACTTTTTTCACCAAAACCTTGTAATCATCAGATTTTCGGGAACGACCTACGGGGAGTCGGATTTTAATTAGGGACTTAATTTCAGTATCGCCTCCAAAACGGGGACGGCTCAGTAGAGCTTCTTCATCACCCCCCTCGTCAGTCCCCCGAAGAATCCCGTAGCAGGAAGTCCATTGGCCTTCTGCCACTTGGCAAGAGCTTCTTGGGTCTTTACGCCAAAGTAGGTAGATTCTTTGCCAAGGGATCCTGGTCCTGATGAGGCAATGGTGTAGCCGTTGTCATTCAGGAAGACTTGAAGGTTCTTGACGTCTGCTCCCGTGGAGCCAATGGTGAGGTTTCTCGTGAAGGATGCTACGAGCTCTGTATTCAGTTGTTTGATGAGGCCTTCAAGCTCTGCGAGGAGGGTTGCAAGGAGTGACGACTCGCTTGCCGTTCCTGGAGTGCTTGACGCTGTGGTCGTCGCAGGAGGCTCGTAGTAATATCCACCACCATCACCACCCCCGCCGCCACCTCCTCCCCCTCCGCCAGATTGCTCGGTTTCCGTGGTTGCTGAGGTAGAAGAACTCTGCGGGGAGACATTCCCGGCGGCGTCAAAGGCATCAACGGTATACGTATACGTGGTGGCTTGGTTGAGGCCGGTATTGGCATAGGAGGTATTGCTGGTTGATGCAATCTTGGTTCCATTCTGATAGAGGTCATAGCCAGCGATGGGGATGGTGCTCGTAGATGCAGTCCAAGAGAGATCAATCTCTGAGGGAGAGACGGGGTTTGCAGAGAGATTCTGGGGGATAGAGGGAGGGATGCTTTGGACGGTGATCGTGGTTTGGGCGGTTGAGGTACCGTTGGGAGATCCTGCCGTGAGGGTATAGATGGTGGTGGACGTTGGGGCGACATACCAGGAACCCACAAGGGTTGAGGTACTGAATCCTCCGGGGGTGATACTGACAGAAGAGGCATTTGAGACCGTCCAGGAGAGGGTGCTTGTGACGCTTGGTTCTGTGTATTGGGGAGAAGCAGAGAAGGAGGAGATGAGAGGAGAAGAAGATGCTGAGCTGAAATCTGCCGTCTCCGTCATATTGCTATTCATGGTAACCGTCACGGGATTGGTTGTCGTGGAAACGCTTCCCGTCCAACCGGCAAAGACGTAGCCAGAGGAGGCATTGGCGGTGAGGGTTACATTTGTACCAGCGACAAAATTGGTTCCCGCGGGGAACTGGGAGATGGAACCATCATTCGAGGAAGAACTTGTGGCCGTGAGTTTGGGATCATTCGGAAAACCGCCGGTCGTCAGGGGGTAGGGATACGGAGCGGGAGAATAATACGGAGACCAGACATTGGTTGTGGAACATTGATACAGAACATTCGTGTCGGTAGCCCAATACCCGACGCCGGCCGTACAGGTCGAAGGACGGGCGGAAAGAAGGCCGGAGCCGACGCCGGAGGTGCCGGTGAAAGAGGATGTCCAATCGTAGTAGTCACGATTGGCAGCAACGTGCTGCGGGGTTTCACTGACGATAGCAGCCTGTTCAATGCCATTGTGATCATTCCCCCATTCATAAAGAGGATCGGAGCTTTCATCAACCGGTCCGGGATTGCCCGTGGAGTTGAGAACGGGGAGTCCATCTCCGTTGACTAAATCCCTCACCAGGAGACCCATCCCACGACCGATTTGATCGATGCACGGATACGCTTTGAGGATTTCGTAACTATCTCCCGTTGTCCATGCGTGAGCTGTTCCTTGCGCGGCCGCTTCAGTGGTAACCGTTGTCGCCGTATTTGAGTCTATAGCGCTTCCCCACCCGGCCGTGATATCCACCGCTGAGTAGCCGACCCATTGATTGGTCGCCCAATTTTTTGTTGTATCGGTCAGAATCTCGGTCGTTCCCCCCGCGCCGTTATATGTACCAGTCGCATACGTGATTCCAGTATCGGTATCGAATGGCGCACGGCCATCACATCCGCCGCTGCCGTCGTTACTTCCCCATGGTGCCCAAGCATCGTTGGTATCCCGGTAATTGGTCGGCAGTATCAACGTGTTATAAGGTGTCGATGAGGGCACGTTATCACTAAAATTATTATTGAAAATCATTCCGGTCCCGCCACGAAGGAAAACACCGGTATACATATTCCCGTTTGGATTGGGTTGTGCGACAAACGTATTCCCGTAGATCTCATATTCGCGAACACTCCGGTAACGACCGCTGGAATCCGTTCCGTGGACGCCGACAAACGGACATCCGGTGTTGTCGCGAAAAACAAGGCGACCACCCTCTTCGCTGTCGAAGCAACCTACAGGAAAGCTCCCTCCCGAAGTGAAACTGAAGGAATTATTTTCGATATAGACAGCGGCGGGAGTACCCATGGTGTCGGGCTGTGCCCAAGAATTATCTCCCCAAGCTCCGACTCCTTGCCACGATTCGTGGTGCACGGCAACCGGGAAAACGTCGGCCGCGTCATTAAAGGTGTTGTGATCAATCAGACCCCAAACGTCGCCGCCCGTGTTCACACCAGTGACATCTAGGTTGAACGTAATGTCGTCAACACGAAATTGATGCGTGCTGCCATTAATCGAAATATGATCGGCGCTTTCTCCGCAGTTATAGGCTGGAGGCTCCCCGTTGATCGTGAATCCCGAAATCCTCACTGGCACGTTCGTAGACTCGCTGACGTTGATGAGCGGCGTTGTCCCCTGGCAATTGCTATCACCTTTGCTGGTGCCATCGGTGATCACTGTATTTCCGGCCCCTTGGCCGATAAGCGTGATACCGTCCGTGATCGTCAATCCGGTACTCCACGTAACACCGGAGGAACACGAAGGAATAATCACCGTACCCCCGTTCGTTGAAGAATTCACCGCTGCCTGCACGTCTGCCACGGCACAAGTGGCGGCATAGATCGTGCTGCTACCCGCTGCCTGCGTAGTCGCGCCAGCATTGGATGACGTAGCGGAAGTGTTACCCACACCATCGAAAGCAGATATGGCATAGGTATACGTAGTAGAGGCAGCGAGGCCCGAATCGCTATACGAATTGTTCGAGGACGTTGCTAATCTCGCTGTCGGTGTACACGACCCTCCTGTACATCGGAAGATGTTATAACCCGCGAGTCCAGATCCTCCAGAATCAGTGGAGTTTGCCCAACTGACCGATATACTCGAAATTCCCGTCGCGGATGCGACGACACTCGTGGGGGTGGTTGGCGGAGTGTTGTCTACTGTCACCGTCGTCGTCGCGGTACTTGTTCCGTTCGAATTGGCAGCGGCTAGAATGTAGACCTTCGTGGAGGTAGGATTTACCACGGTTGAACCGACGAGCGTACTTGTCGAGAGATTGCCCGGGGTGATGGCGACGGAAGAGGCGTTGGTGACACTCCAACTAAGAGTACTTGTTCCCGCTAACGCCACTATGGTAGGTGAAGCAGTAAAAGAAGAAATGGTTGGAGGAGCGGGTGCACCTGATTTGAATGCCACGATATAGACTCCGCCGGTCCCATAGCTTGCCAATCCAGAAAAAGTATTTGAGTAGTTCCCTGTTGTGGAGGCAATTTCGTTGGCGGAGTCAATATCGATATTACCGTTCGCATTATTACTGAGTTCCGTGGTCCAACCTGCCGAAACAGAAGGAGTTCCACCGCTGGTCCCGGCAAATGACGAGAATAACAATTCGTTCGCTTGTGTCGTGGTGACGTTGCCGCTACTTATGGACGTTAGGTTGGCTCCCGACCCCTGATTGATTTGATCAAGCGGGCTCGATGTCGCCACGCCGGAATATTCATCAATACCCACTATATTCCAGTTCGTAGTGTTCCAGTGGAATGAAACGGCATCGGCCCCTCCTCTAATGTTAGCCGCGTAGTAGAGATAGTTATCGACGTAAAAACCGCCGCAGCCGCAGTTGGTAGAAGTGGCGAGAGTAAACGTGTCGCCTTCGGTGTCGGAGATAGTTCCCGTTGGGAAAGAACTGATACCCGATCCTCCCACCGTTACAACAATGAAGTCTCCTGCAGTCGTATTCGAGCCAAAAGTAGCCGTGGTCGTTCCGGCACCCCCTAAAAAGTTGGGTGCGGAACTCGTTGACTGGACAAAGGAGATGGTTTGGCCAGCGCTCGTCACAGTAACCGTCGTCGTAGCGGTTGAGGTGCCATTACTGTTTGAAGCAGAGAGGGTAAAGATCGTGGTGCTTGTGGGATTGACGTTTGTGGAACCGATCTGGGTGGTCGTTGAAAGATTGAGGCCGGTACCCGTGAGGAGAACAGAAGAAGCATTGGAGACGCTCCAGGAGAGGGTTGAGGTTCCTCCGGAGAGGACTTCTTGGGGAGAAGCAGAGAAGGAGGAGATGGTGGGAATCGTACTCGATGATGGCATTCCATTTGCATTCAAAGGATATGGATACGTGAACGGAGTATATCCCGGCATCGGTGTCGAGCCGTTATTCACATAGTCAACATTTCCATTGGTGTGCGGGCTGCCCGTCGTCTTAAGAAAAAGAGTCGGATCTATCCCGGTTCCCAAATCAAACACTGTTAAATTGACTGAGTTGATGCAACTTCCACCCGTAGAGCATCCCGTACTCGTTCCATTATTCCAAGCATAGAGAGGCGATGTTGTCTGATTGCCGGGAGCAGAACCTGGACTCCGCCCGATTTGTCCGAGACATGGCCATCCGCTCGCTTCAATGTTTCCGTCCCAAGCGTGGGTACCATCACATGCGAGCGTGGGGCTACTGGTTTGTGCTTGCTGCCCACGTCGTTCGTCTATCCAGAATTGCTGATCGGCATACCCAGTGATTGTGTTATCAAAAATGACTCCGGTCCCCGCCTCCATCCGCAAAGGCAACTGGTTACCAGAATCTCCGGTCATGACGTTGTTGTACACTTCATATTTGAATCCACCGATTTCGCCGCCTCTCGTCCAGTGTGAGTAGACAACACCCTGCAGGGTGTTGTATCTGAAAACAACCCGTGCTCCTCCGGCGGAGGAATCGAATGAAGAATATGAATTTCCAGATCCATTATCTGAGAAAGTGCAGTTTTCTATATACAGCGCTTTATACGTGCCGAGATCCAAAGGAAGAGACATGTCGTAAAGGCCAAGGAGTTTTGAAATGGAACTTCCGTCTTCCGGACTCATATATCCGGCCATGAGGATGAACGTACCCCCGCCTGCGACGATGAAGTCATCGTGATCAATCAAACCGTAGGTGACGCCATCAATAGTCATCGGGTCATTACTCACAACACCACTATAATTAACTTTGACGTGATCGATTCTCCAACCCCACGTCCATTGACCCGCGCCCGTCCCATCCACATTGATGAGTGTATTAGAAGAGTTTGTTCCTTGGAGGGTGAACCCAGAAAGTCGCCATGCAGCTTCCGCAGGATTTGTAATGGTGATTTTGAATGCCGACTGTGCTGCGTTGATATCGGTTACGTCGATACCCGAACCCATCACGGTGATATTTTTGTTTGTCCACGTGACTACGGACGAAATGGTGCATGTACCTGGCCCGATGATGATGGTATTCCCGTCGGTCGCAGCAGAAATGACATTCTGAAGAGCTGTCGTTATATCTCCCGAACAGGCGACATCGTATGCAGAAGTGGATGCCATTGTTGAAGTAGAAAGCGCAGACGTATTTCCGACTTCGTCGAATGCGGAAATGGCATAGGTATAGGTTGTTGAAGCGGCAAGGCCGCTGTCCGTATAGGACGTCTGCGTCGTCGTGGCGACCGTCGAGGTTGGCGTACAAGAACCAAGGCAGCGATCAATGTTATAGCCGGCAACGGATATATTGTCCGTCGAGGTCGCCCAGCTGAGAGAAATGGAATTCTTTGTAGAGTTTGTGGCGATAAGATTCTGAGGAACGGTGGGAGCTTGCGAATCCACCGTCACGGTTGTTGTTGCCGTACTCGTGCCGTTCGAATTTACAGCGGTAAGGGTATACAGGGTAGTCGTTGCGAGCGCGGGGGTCGTGGTCGAGGTTCCTGTCACCGTACCGATGCCGTTATTAATAGAGAGAGATGTCGCCCCGGACACATTCCACGAAAGAGTTGACGTGCCGTTATTGGCAACTATGGTAGGAGCTGCTGAAAAAGAAGAAATTGTAGGAGGGATCGTCGCCGGTATGAGCGGCACGGCGCCCATTGACCAATAGTCAGCCGGCGTTAATGTCCAAGACATCGTGGTCGCTCCAGATGCGGTCTCATAGGATGAGCCCATAGAAAAACCATCGCTCAATAAATTGGTCACTTCGTAATTCACGGTCTGCGAGGACGATGGGGTCAACGCCGGTCCGCTATAACTACCAATACCATCTATCACGACGTCTCCGCTTTGCGCATTTGAAACCGTTTCTTTTGCTGTGGTCGTGGTATTTCCTCCATCGTTACCAAATGTCGGCGCGCGATACGTTGTGTTCGTAGTGTTGCCTTGAGCGACGCCGTAATAGGGCTGCGCCATGATTGCGTCGATGCCACCATTATTCGTCGCCCATTGCACTATGAGGTTATGGGTTCCCGTAGCAGGATTCCCGAGAATGAACCCCGCATCTTCCGTCACTCCAGCTCCATCCAAAACGCCCCATAATTTCACCATTGGGACACCATTATAGCTTGCTGACGCTACTGCCCCAAACTGATCAGCAACCGTGACAAATAGCGCGCTACTGGAACTGCTTGCAATATTCACGCTAACAGTCGAAGAAGTTATAGTCGCGGCAGAAGTGCTGGTCGTAACTGTTCCGGCTATAATCGCCGCTTTTGCCTGCCTCCCCTGCATCCCAAACAAGACCACCCCAAGGGCCAGTAATATATAGAGGGGTCTTGTATATGATCTGTGGCAGCCAACCATGGAGTTTCTTACCTATCAGTTTACCTTGTTCTGGGGGGGGTAAGAGATGCTTGGGGATATCTTGTGGCTCTCAAGGATCTCTATCCAGGACTCTCCGACAAGAAACTCCAAATCGCCGGGGAGATGCTTTATGAATAGTTGTTCCCGAGTTCGACAAGTCCCCCGATATGGTCCACTAGAGTGTTAACCCCGGCTGATTCCCAGCTTCGTAGGTATTTGGATTATCTCCCCCGTCGTTCGTAAGATCTGGTGCATATTTCTTGCTCTCCAAAAAAGTATCAAGTTCGAAATAATAACCGCCGGTTGACGTTGCCGCATAGGCGTAATACGAGCTTGAAGTATTGACCGGATCAACCGGGAGCGCCCCGAACGGCGACCCATAACTCAATGCTGAAAAGTTAACCGGTATCCAGCCGGTTGAATCGGTCTTGCGATAGGTTGCTGCGGTCGCACTGACATCCGAAGTTGCATACGTATTCGTGAAGACGCCACACCTTGCGGAGGTCGTGCCGTTTCCGGCTATTGTTGAAACATAACAACCACCGTAGCTTGCGCTCGATGAAGCGAGGTTCGGCGCACTCGCGTCAATTAAGTAGAGCGAGATGGCGCTCTTTATGGTTGCGAAATCGGAGATCCGGTTTGAATCTCGCGACTGCCGAAGCAGTTCCGCCGGGTTCAGCGATAAAATGACGACAACGGACAGGACCGCAATGATTGCGATGACGACCAACAGTTCTATTAACGTGAAGGCGCGTTTACTGTTTTTCATATTTTTTTCCGATCATGATGCGGAAAACTAAGTAGCACAGAAGCAAATCAACGAAGACCGTGATAGCAATTTCCCATGCAATTGACGCCAGGATATCGTCCCGCGTTGCAAACACCTCCGAATACGGTTCTTGAGTTACCAATCCCCATCCGTAAGGTGAAATTGGTTCATAGGTTAACACGCTCGGTTCGCCGCCATCGTTTGAGATGACCGTGCCGGACCCTCCCCGTTGAACTGCTCGTACGATGGGGTCCGAAGAAAGATTCACAACGCCGCTGTCGTTATTCGAAGTGTATCGAGGATGCTCAATTATATTCGCCGAACTATCCACCATGTATGCAAACCCATACGTTCCAAGCGAGATGGTTTGTCCAAATGCAAGGAAATCATCGGTAGGAATCTGTAAAACCACAAACCCGACTGTTTCTCCATTTTGTTTCACCGGGGCGGCGATATTTATCACCTGTATCTGTGGAGTAGAAACCCGCTTCACCACACCGGAAACTGCGGAAGGCGCACCGGATGCCAGGGATTCAAACCATGATGAACTTGAAAAGCTCGCACCGATCCCGCCCGAGAGCTTCGGAAACGCCGCTTGCTGAGTTCCTGAATTGTCGAGGATGGTTATCCGATCGATGAACGAATCATAAAAATCCACATTGTTCTGCATGTCTCTCGCAACGGCAGAGGCCGCCGTCCAATTTTTTTGTGAAAAATCCGTGATGAGCTGCGGCGAGGCAGCCATCGAAGTCGCGATCGATGTCAGGTGTTCCACTTTTGTCTGGATTGCTCTCACCGCAATGTCGGACAATGTCTGCTGCTGAACAATCGCCTGCGTCGTCATCGAATCACTGGTTCTGAAAAAGCTTGCTGTCAAAAGAATCGGAACCACAAGCAATACCAAAAACAAAACGAGGGCCACAAAAAACGCGCGCAATCTAGGGGAATTCATGCCTTTATGTAAATTTTACCGCAGACTATAAATAAAGGAATATTGAGTTATAAACAGCCCCAAATCACCTAAATAGCTGCCCCGTGAAAAGTGCAAAGAGCCATCCGATGACCGGCATAATAAATTGGAATCCGAAAAATACAAACAAGAGAACAATGAGCAAGCCCCAGCGCTCCAGAAAGTACATTGCCTTAAATGTCGCCGCCGTTTGCGGAAGCGCCGCAAAGAGGACGCGCGAACCATCGAGCGGCGGGATGGGAACGAGGTTAAAAACTCCGAGTAAAACGTTGATATAGGCAATAATCAGGAAGAAAAGATAAAGCCCTGCGAGCGATCCACTTGCGGTGAATGCCGTACCGTTCACGATCGCCGAAATGATCATCTGCTTCGTAACTGCGGCGAGTGGCGTTGCAACCGAAAGAAGACCGAAGAAGATCGCGATACAAAAATTAGTGCCCGGCCCGGCGAGCGCAATTTTCGCGGATCCGGTGCGCGGATTCTGCAAATTGTTCGGATTATAAGGAACCGGCTTTGCCGCCGCGAAGAAAAACGCCCCGCCGGATGCGAGGTAGAGAAGGATCGGCATCAAAACCGACCCGAACGGGTCGAGATGCTTGAGCGGATTGAGCGTAAGACGTCCGGCTTGCTCGGCGGTATTGTCCCCCAGCCGCTGAGCCATATATCCGTGCGCCACTTCGTGCAACACGGCGGAAAAGATGAGGACGGCAAACTCGAATATCGTTATTGGAATATTCATAAAAATAATTGTAGCATGATGGCGCTATACTATATGAGTAGCTCATCCGGACGCCCGCACAGCCGGATGCGGCGCCGAAAGCGCCCCTGTGGTGAAACGGATATCACGCGTGGCTTCGAACCACGAAGTTGGGGTTCAACTCCCTACGGGGGCACAAGTTTGTCCAGTATCGGAAAATTGCCGCATCCGGCATATTTTCTAGTCTTGATGTTCAAAAAGCGCTTATGCCACAAGCGCTTTTTGAGTTCTCCACAACCCCAGCGCGGCACCGCTACTCTTTTTGACGTTGCAACCAGAGATCGAGAAGGAGTACAGCCCACTCATGCATCTCCCATCGAAGCTGGGCGATCTGGGCGTCGTTATATTGGTCAGCTATTGCTCCCAAGAATTTTCTGAATTCCCGTATCTCTCGCCTACTCGGTCGTGTGTACCGTGTTTTCTTTTTGTGCCCCATATGTGTTGTGATTGATTTCGACCTTTGGGGCGAAGGATAGCGAACCAAGAGAGAATCCGCGGATCTTTGACTTCCAGATACCCCAGAGTAGGATTTATATTGAACAACCACTTCGCAATGACCTTCAAATCAAAACAAGTAGGAGCTGAAGCGTTTTTAACGCTCACACTAGCCACAGGCGCGGTTTATTACCTAACCCTCACTCTCGACAAAAAGAAAGAGTACGATCTTCCGGCGGAACATTTCATAACGATGCCGCCGGCTGATCCAATCGCGGCAATTGTTGGCACACAAGCCACATATTCGTTCATCGGCCAGACCGGTGAACAAATTGCACAATATGAATTATGGAGAGAAAGCTTGTCGAAAGACGGTTCTATTGTTTAGAGAATAGAGAAAAGTATTGCCTTGGCCAGAAGAGGAAAATCCTATTTTTATAACGACAAATGAGTAAGTCGATTGAGAAACTCCTTCAGGGCTCCATAGTCGGCTTCGCCATCGCAACCGTCATATTTCTTTATGTCTTGCACGATTTTGAATCGTTTGAAGCATCGGCAGTCTTTTTCCTTCTTCTGGGGCTTTACTCTTGGATCAGAAAGAAGGAGTACCGAATACAGTTCGGGATAGCGATCGGGGTTGTGCTCAGCATGATTATGTTCAGCGTGATCAATCTTTTTTCACTTCCCCCTTACGGCACCGAGGGTTTTCCAAGCTATGCTCCGGACAAAGGCTGCGTTTGGTTTAGACAGTCATTTGCCGAGATGGGAGTCAGCTTTTTCAAAGAGGACTGTCAGAATCACGGCTTTCCAAATTATGACTTTCCGATCTATACCGAAACGAGCTCTAGCCAAATCGTCCGCTCATCAGATTTAACTCACGACGTACTAACCATGGAAATCTTCGGGAAAAACGCCACTAGCACACCGACTATAATAATGAACCAATGGTATGCAAAACTCACTCCTCAGCAGAAAAACGATTGCTCGATACAAAATGCCGACAATAGTACATCTTCTCCATTCGCCGAACCTCCCCTTCCCACCTCTCATAAAACTAGGCTTAAGATCGACATCAAGCCTGAGATCGTACAAACAATTTTTCAGGAAAATGGCGGCCTTCCCGGTGGTTCGCAATACGACTATCTCTGCGGCTCAATTGTCGGTTCGGCCTTTAGATTCCCTGCTCCTTATTTCGAATTTGACGACAGGAGCCCTACAAAATATCTAAAAATCGATAATTTGCCCCAAGATAATTCTCTCGGAATTGATCTTGATACGATAAGTTTTTAAGTTGCGAGGGTGGCGTACTGTGCACGCGCTACATTGCCCTCGGTACGGTTCAAACTCATCCCGCGAGGTGGGGCTCATGCGGCGATCGTAGAACCGTCAACTTCGTCACCTTTGGCTGTCGCCATTCCCAAAAGTTCAGAAAGCGCGGCTATTTCTTGGAGAATTTGGTTCAAAATCTGTCCCGTGGGGGGCACCAGGAAAGCAACATGCACGAAAAAGGGTCGCGTCGTTTTCTGCTGAAAACGCGCTGCATCTCCTCGCCTACGCTCGTCCGATACACCCTTTTTCGTGCATGTTGCTTTCCTTTTACCACGTTTCTCGCTTCCCGCTTTTTTGGTAAAAAAAATGATGCGTTAAACGATCACGTGGCGCGTCGTAACGGCCTGAAATAACCGTGTGGCAAGATAGACGGCAAATGTGGCGGTGGTAATAAAGAAACTCACAGGATACGAAACATAGAAAGATACGAAAAGTCCAAACCAGGTAGCCAGCAATGCGATCATTACGGAAATGAAAATGCCCTGAGCGGGCCGTCGAACCATCCGTTGCGCCACCGCAGCCGGGGTCACCATGAGCGCAAAAATCAAAAGGACTCCGACAACCTGCACCGCTATGGATGTTGCGATTGCGACGAGCAGCATGAATATGACCCCCATCCAGAAAGTGGATACGCCTTTCGCTTCTGCGACATCTTCATCGAGCGACGTAAAAAGGAGCGGACGATAGACGACGGCGATCGCGCCGAGAAGAACAAGTGCGGCAACAAACGTTACCAAAACGTCGCCGCTTGAGATCCCCAGGATCTCCCCGAACAAAAGCGAATACGCTTCAGTGGCATAGCCGGAATATAAGCTAATGAAAAGAACGCCAAGGCCGAGCATGAATGCGAGCACGGTTCCGATTTGGACATCCCTGCTTGCCGCCTTCCTCCCTAACGTTGCCATCGCGAGACCGCCGCCGCTCGTAAAGACAAGCAATCCTACGATCGGATTAATTCCAAAGAGGACCGCACCGGCGGCCCCGGCGAAACCAATATGCGACAGCGCATGCGCCGCGAAAGACGAACGACGCAAGACAATAAAGTAGCCGATGATTCCGGCAACAATCGCAACAATCGTTCCCGCCTCAAAAGCATGCCGCATGAAATCGTATTGCACCATCGACTGCAGGTCGGCGACAAGATTAAAACTGAACGTAACGCTATTCATGGTGATGGTGTTCCGGAGCGTCATCCATGCCGACAATGGCTATCCGTCCCCGCGAATCTTTGAGAACCTCGATAGGAATACCGTAGAGATCGGTGAGTGATTGCGACGTCAAAACTTCAGACGGTTTGCCATCGGTAACGTTGCCGTTTGCAACATAGATCACCCGATCCAGCACCGGCAAAAGCGGATTAATATTGTGCGCGATAAGAAGAACCGTGACGTTGCGTGAACGCACAACGTCGTTGATAAGTTGCACAAAATTCGCCTCGCGGCGCATGTCGAGATTGGCAAGGGGCTCATCAAGGAGGAGCAGATCTGGTTTTCCGATCAGGGCTTCTGCAAGAAAAATTCGCTGCTGCTCACCACCCGAAAGCAGCCCGAGCGGCCGATGTGCCAGTTCTTGTGCGCCAACGACCTGAAGGGCTTCATATGCCTCATCGATTCCTTTTGAAGAACCGATGCCCCAATGGTTTCCGTCAAGCCCCAATCGGACTAATTGAAGTGCTTCAACGCCCGTTTCCTCGTCAATGGGATGCTGTTGCGGAACATAGCCGATTCGGGAATTACCGCGGCGAGGCATGTTACCAAAAACAGTCAGCGAGCCTCCGGTTGGCTGAGTGAGTCCCAGAAGCATTCGAAACAGCGTTGTCTTGCCGGCACCATTCGGGCCAAGCACGGCGACAAACTCGCCACGGCCGATCGAAAAATTCGCGTCTTTCCAAATAATTTTTGACGGGTATCCTGCCGAAAGATTTTCGGCGACTATAAGACTATTGTCCGAGAGTTTTTGCATTGAGGGCATTCTGTAATTCTATCAGTTCGGCATTCATCCAATCTTCGAAAGAAGCATCGGGTGGCTGAATCGTTTCCGTGACACCAATCACCGGTATGCCTTGGTCTGCAGCGAGCTTCTTCATGTTCTCGGTGAGAGGAGTCACCGTTTGTTGGTTATATACGAGCACCTGTACGCCTCCGCTCCTGAGTTGATTCTCGAACTCCACGATACTTGACGCCGGAGGATCATTGCCTTCTGCAACAGCCTGAATAAAGGCGGGCGGCGAGACAAGGTCGAGACCCGATGCGTCCGCAAGATACGCAAAGATATCCTCGGTGGCCGCGACTTTCGTTCCCCCGAATTGCTGCTTTATGGCAGCGATGCGGTTTTGATATTGTCCTAGTGAACTTTGAAGCGTTTTATAATTTGCTTCGTAATAAGAAGCATCCGCGGGATCGAGCGCGATAAGATCTTGTTCCATTTGGGCGGTCACCCGGTTTACGTAATCGGGACTATACCAAAAGTGAGGATTATCGCCTTCTTGTTTTCCCAACAACATCGCCACGTTAAGTACCTTGCGGCTTTGATCAGAACTTGCGCCAAGCAGTTTATCTGCCCAGCTATCATATCCCGCACCGTTTTCGATAACATAATTTGCCGTAGCAATGGCGCGCGCGTCAGTTGTGTTGCTTTCATATTCATGAGGGTCTGCATTCGGATCGGAAACAACGCTCAGAACCTGCACGTGCGATCCACCGATCTGCGATATCAAACTGCCCCAGAAATTTTCGGCTGCAACCACCTGCAAGGTGCCGGAATGAGGCGAACTGGTGCTGACGCCTGAACCAGAACGCAAGAAAAGAAAAATGATCCCGCCAATGACAACGAGAAAAATGGCAACCCATATCAAAAACGTTCTATGCATTTTCGGTGAAAGTTATTATATCGACAACCCTATCATTTGCGCAGAAAACAGGCAAATTATTTGCAAGTAATTTGCATTTATATCATTTCTGGTTGGGCGTTGATTTTTTATTGAGCTGCTGAAGCTGAAACTATGGTGATCGTTGCGTTTGTCAGTGACCCGAGGACATTCGTTCCAAACCCGTCATCCGCGAGCACCTGAGAACCACTCGTGATGCTTATGGAAACAACGCCTGGACGCAATGCTAAAAATGTAAACGTCGCGAGCGACGCGGGCCAATTGATACCGGGGCCGGGCTGCATTTGCATCGTTTCCTGCAGAGAGTCGTCATCATCCGGATCGTGAAGTCGTATAGCGAACGGAGAACTTGATGCGTCCTGAGCAATTAAGCGGACGCTGGTTGGATAGGCAAGCGAAGCGTAAACAACATTAATCGGGAAATCAGAAGGGCGCACGATGAGCGGCACCAGAAAACGATCCCCCACTTTTACGAGGGTCACTGGAGGCGCGAGCACCAACGAAGCATTTTTTTCTGTTGCCCGTATGGGCGGTGGAGGCGGCGGAGGATTGCACGGCAAAAGGCTCTGGAAGAAAGTCATCTGCATTGTCGAGAGGGACGGTGGGCACGGTTCATTAACCCGCACCACCAGAAAAAGGATCAAAAACGCGATTAAAACCCAGAAAAAAATATGAACCAGCCACAGATGTTTTTTGATCCACTGGATACTTCCGGACTCGCCGTTATGGCCAGAAGATGATGACCCCATGGTACTCCATCATCATACATCTTATCGGATAGGTATTCCAATATGGAATATCCCCAGGCTATGGCACCTGCCATTTCTTGGGAAACATGCGAATGAACTCATTCGGCGATAATTTATACACCCTCAAAAAACCAACCATGTCCACGATGCAGACGCGGCGCTGACCGTTCTCCATCTTTACCACATATGATTGGGTCTTACGAAGCCGACGAGCCACCTCTTGCTGAGTCAGTCCCCGCTTCTGCCGCGCTTCCTGCAAGACGCGTCCCACAATCCTGAGGCGTTCCTGGTCTTCTTTCTTTCGTAATGCCATGAAACCATTATACTTAATATCATGGATAAATTCTTCGCCTGCCTCCTCGTCTTTATTCCCCTGGCGGCAATCACTGCCTTTCTTGGCTATTCTCCGGTGATCGTTTTCTTTTTATCCGCCCTTGCCATTATTCCCCTTGCACGGTTCATCGGGCAGGCGACCGAAGAGCTCGCGGCCCGGACTTCGACGGCGTGGGGCGGACTTATGAACGCAACGTTCGGCAACGCAACAGAGCTGATCATCGGCATCTTTGCGATCCACGCCGGTCTCATTGAAGTCGTGAAAGCCTCAATCGCCGGGTCGATTCTCGGCAACCTTTTGCTGGTGCTCGGAACCGCGATGTTTGCCGGCGGCCTGCGATTTAAAAAACAGGAGTTCAACCGCACCGGCGCACTCGCGGCTGGATCCACTCTTTTTATTGCGGCGGCTGCGCTTGTGATGCCGGCGATATTTCCGATCGCCGTGCCAACCGTGAACGGCATGACGGTTGAAATTTTCAGCTTGCTCGTTGCGGTGTGCATGCTCGTGATGTATGCGATGTCGCTTATTTTTTCCCTCTACACGCACAAGCACCTCTACGCCGTCGAGGATGAGCAAACCGCGGAACGCCTTGCGGAACGCTGGGGCTTATCGACGAGCATCGGCGTCCTCTTAGCCGCAACGCTCGGCGTGGCATGGATGAGCGACATCCTCGTGTCGGCAATCAACCCGATTGCCCTTGCACTCGGATGGACCCAGCTCTTTATCGGCGTCGTGATCGTCGCCATCGTCGGCAACGCAGCCGAACATGCATCGGCGATAACGATGGCGGTAAAAAATAAAATGGATCTTGCCATGCAGATCGCGATCGGTTCCGCAACGCAGGTCGCGATGTTCGTCGCACCCGTCCTTGTCTTTGTCAGTTTATTTTTTGCAAATCAGATGAATCTTATTTTTAATACTTTCGAGCTCGTGAGCATCCTGCTCTCGGTTGCCATCGTAAACATCGTGGTCGTGGACGGCGAATCGAACTGGCTCGAAGGCGCACAGCTCCTCATCGCCTATCTCATCATCGCGATTGCGTTTTTTGTCCATCCTTAATACAATAATTTTGCATTCGCCCCTATAGCTCAGTTGGTAGAGCAACTCCCTCTTAAGGAGATGGTCCGAGGTTCGAATCCTCGTGGGGGCACAGACGAATCATATTTGCAAAGCGAGGGTCGCATCGTTTTCTGCTAAAAACGCGCTACGCCTCCGCGCCTCCGCGCGTCCGGCACGCTCTCTTTTTATAAATAGCACCTCCCGGGCAAATACGAATTTGAATAGTACTTTTGAGCCATAACGTTCTGCTTATTGCTACGCTATGGTACAATATGGGCAAACCTAATGGTCCAACTCGCGCTCGAGACACCACTGTTCGAGATCATTGGCGCCCGCGCTCCGTTTCTGCGGCGGTTGGAAAAGCTCGGCATTAAAACCGTCGGTGACCTGCTTTCTCATTTCCCGGTTCGCTACGACGATTTTTCGAAAATTTATACGATCGCGGAACTTGAACCCGGCCAACAGGCGACGATCCAGGGAACGATCGAGGAAGTGCACGTACGGCACAGCTTCCGGCGAGGCATGGAAATTGTTGAGGGTTTCATCGCCGATGAAACCGGTTCCGTGCGCGCAGTGTGGTTCAACCAGCCGTATCTTGCAAATGTCCTCAAAGCCGGACGCATGGCGAATTTTTCCGGCAAAGTTTCCATCTCGGATGAAGGTGAGGTTTATTTAAGCCACCCCGTCCACGAACTTCTGCGAAGCGACGGGCGCGTAAAAATCATGCGCCACACGGGGCGCCTCGTGCCCGTCTATCCCGAAACCCGGGGGCTCACTTCGCGCGGCATCCGCTTTGTGGTGCAGTCGGTATTCAAGCGGAATCCAAAACTTAACGAATGGATCCCCGACCCTATTCTCGAGGAATTTAATTTTCCGAGGCTTGAGGAGGCGATCCACCGCGTACATTTTCCGAACGACATCGAAGAGGCCACCCGCGCCAAAACAAGATTTTCCTTCGAGGAACTTTTCCTGCTTCAACTTTTTAACATCCGGCAGAAATCAAAACTCGCCGCGCAAAAAGCGCCGGCGATCACAACCGATATCGAGCGCATCAAAGCATTGCTTGCCCAGCTGCCTTTCGAACTCACGCCGTCACAAAAAAAATCGCTTTGGGAAATTGCCAAAGATATTGAACGCGAGCGGCCGATGAACCGCCTCCTGCAGGGCGACGTGGGATCCGGAAAGACAGTTGTGGCGGCAATCGCCGCAATCGTCGCCGCCGACCACGGACTCCAGACGGCTTTTATGGCACCGACGGAAATTCTCGCGCGGCAGCACTTTGAAACCATGAAAAAACTCTTCGTGCGCTTCGAGAACAGCGACGCGCGGAATCGGCCGCCCGTTGGACTCCTCACGGGAACAAACGCCGTTATTTTTTACGAAAAAGACGTTGAAACCAAAGTTTCAAAACCGGAGTTCAGGAAGAAAGTCGAATCAGGTGAGATCAAAATTATCTTCGGCACCCATGCGCTCATCCAGAAATCGATTGCGTTCCAAAAGCTCGGGCTCGTCATCATCGATGAACAACACCGATTCGGCGTACGGCAACGCGCCGAACTGCTCGGGCAAAAGGCGGATAAAAAGGTGCCGATCCCTCATTTTTTGAGCATGTCGGCGACGCCGATTCCGCGAACACTCATGCTGACGGTGTTCGGCGACCTTGACCTTTCGCTTATTACCGAACTTCCGGCGGGACGCAAACAGATCGAAACGAAAATTGTTTCACCCATTGAACGGGATGCGACCTACGCGTTTGTGCGCAAGGAAGTTCAAAGCGGCCGACAGGTGTTCGTGATCTGTCCGCGCATTGATCCGAGTGAGGAATCGGAAAGCCCCGACATAAGAAAACTGGAATTAAAATCTGTTAAAGCGGAATTTGAAAAATTATCAAAAAAGGTGTTCCCCGATCTCCGCATCGCGATGCTCCATGGCCAGATGAAAGGAAAAGAAAAAGAGGACGTCATGAAACGGTTCGCCGCTCGGGAATTCGACATCCTCGTTGCCACCTCGGTTGTTGAGGTTGGTGTGGACATCCCGAACGCCACAATCATGCTCATAGAAGGAGCGGAACGATTCGGCCTCGCCCAGCTTTATCAATTCCGTGGCCGCGTCGGCCGTGGTGAACATCAGTCGTATTGCTTCCTCATGACCGACTCAAAATCGGATTCCGGGAATGCCCGGCTTCGCGCGATCCTTGAGGCAAATAACGGCTTCGAACTCGCGGAAAAAGACCTCGAACTCCGCGGGCCGGGACAATTCTTCGGCCAGGCACAGACCGGCCTGCCCGACGTCGCCATGGAAGCGCTCCGCAATCCGGAACTCGTGCAGGGCAGCCGCGCCGCGGCACTGAAAATTTTTCAGGACGAACCACGGCTCACCAAATACCCCGCGCTCCGCACCAAAATGGAAGCATTCAGCAAGAAAATCCACCGCGAGTAACTACTGCGCAACCGGACGAGCCTCCCTCCGCGTTTTGGGTGTGACCCAGAATCCCAAACGATATTTTCCTCCGAGCATCAGGCGTGTTTGCGCTTCAAGACCCGGAAATGCACCGAAGATAATCAGCGTGATCGGCATGAATATCCATTGCAGGAAATAGATGAAATAATCGTGCGCGCGCAATCCTTCCGGTTTTGGTGGCAATAGTATGATGGCAAGAATTGCGGAACTTACGATGCCGAGCATCGAGAACGTCACAATCCACCGGGTGACGTGCGGCAGATAATACGCAAGCAACGTTGAACCAAAATGACGTCCGCCAAGCAACAACGGAAGCCAGCCAAGCGCAAAGATCATGAGCGAGTTGGTTGCCCAGGAATGGAATCCTTCAATGGTATTAAATCGCCAGTATCGCTTCTTTGCATCCGGAATCTCCGGATCATTGCGGAAGCCCTCGAGCATGTAGGGAATATTTTCCGCGCCCCAGCCCCAGCGACGCTGTTGTTTATAAATATTTTTCATCGTGCCCCAGAACGTCGGCGCAACATTGGCGTCCATGGAGACGGGATAAAAGAGCGGCTCGACGCGGAACTTGCCATGATAGAGGAGGTAGCCCTGCCAGAATATGCGTGAATCCTCGGAAACAATATCTTTATCCCAAAAACCAATATCAACGAGCGTTTGGAATGGAATGGATTGGGAAGAAAACGATGTCAGCCGCTCCGGGCGCGATTGCTGCATCATCTGCCAAAATGTTGTTGAAAATGCAACGACACGGGCGAGAGCCGGCGCTTCATATATATTATTTGTAAAAAACGGAACCGGCTGGTAAATGGCGCGCAGCGGATCCTCGGCGGAAAGAAATGCGTGTGTCAATCTTCCGAAATACTCCGGGAAAACCTGCGTATCAACATCAAAAACCGAAACCAGAATCTTCCGATAATCCAATTTCGCCGGATCGATTATTTTTTCTTTCGCTTGCCGTCCGGCCCAGGCTTCATTAGATCCCTTTCCCGGAATTTCATCGGGCAGACCCGCCGGGTGTACGGTCACCAAAAAACTACCGAATCGTCCGCCGAATTCTTTTTCGATCAGATCCCCCACCCCGCGCGCACGCGATCCGGCGCGCTCTTCGAGCGCGAGAACGATTATCATATTTTCGAGCGGATAGTGCGTCTTAGCCAGGCTCTCAAAACTTTCCCTCACAACCGCATACGGCTCGTCGTACATTGGAAGAATCACAAGCTGGCGGACATCGCGCCACGATGACCCCGAATGCCCATCCATGGCTTCGAGCTTGCCGAGCCAGTTAATCTTCATATTCGCCCGCATGGTGCTAAAAGTCGCCCGCAAGTGCAGGGAAAGGTATATCGTTTTGAGCAGCCAGTAGATGTCGAACAGGATAATAAAGATGGAAACCCAGACCGGCAACAGCCACGAGAAAAGCACCATAAGAATGATGGTGCCCCATGCGAGCGCGCCCGGCACTATTTCAAAAAAACGTTTCATAGGTCGTATATAGTTATACTCCCGATATTACGATATAACAAAACGGCCGCGACGGTTAGTCGCGGCCCGGTTCTAGACGTTATCTATAAAATCCTTAACGTAATCGAGAAGCATTGAGATGCCCATCAGTTCACGTTTCGGGATTACAGCGTCAAAGAGATCACTCGCGTTGTGACGAACTCGTGAATAGCTGATGATCCAGTGATATTTATTTGCAGCTTTCACCCTACGGACAAAGCGCATCGTCAGCTCATCTCCATTGACAGCCGTCCGATGTAATGAGCCAAGAATAAGAAGCTGGGGTCTTCTCGTGAAGATGTTCGCCAGGGCATGCTCAGGGCAACTCGTGATGACAAAATCGGTATCGTTCCGATAGGTCGCCTTTATGAACGCATGATGGATATCTTTCCGAGCGACTGGGTCCCTCGACATCACGACGATTGGCACGATCGGTATAATCGGTATCACATGTAAATCGGGCACGGCTCCTCCTTGGAATAGCCTTAGATAGCGCTGTTTTGCTCACTGGATTATAAATTAAAAAAATGCCGAGGTCAACTCGGCATTTTTTCCCTCGCGCTTATTTTAATTCGTTTGAAACGACAGCGACTGGCTCATGCTAACATTCAAAGAATTATCGATCGAGCGGACGATAAAGTAATAAAACGTGTTCGGCTGAAGACCGTTCAGCTGGATCGAATGATTATTACTCACGCTCGGATCGCTGTTTACGTTTGACGGCGTACCGCCGATGTATGGAATTTGGTACACTCCCGTCGCTTCATTCGCAAGGATCGGGCTCGTGCTGTAAAATACCTGGCCCACGGCAGGCTCGCTCGTCGTCCAATTGATGGTCGCCGTGGTCGGATTGATCTGTTGGACGGAGAGATTGCTCAACGTGGCGGCATTGGTATTCAACCCAAAGCCGGATGCCATAATGCTATTCACTTTAGCTTCCGTTATCGGACCAACCTGACCGACCTGCGAAATGCCATAGGCAACCTGGAACTGGGTGACTGCGGCTTTCGTGAGAGACCCATAGTAACCGCTCACAATTCCCGAAGGATAGATCTGGGAATTTGTCGCTAGGAACTGCTGAAGTTGAGTCACGTCACCGCCGGTGGAACCGACACTCATTTGGCTTGTGAGTGCGGCATGAGCTTGCGGTATGCCCGCCGAAGAAACGACGACGAGAGCGAGAAACGCCCCTGCCGTTATAAGACTGATGCGTAATGCTTTTACTGTTTTTGTCATGATTTTATTTTTTTAATTATTACAATTGATATGGTCGACCTCGCATGCATACCCTTACCTAGGATGCCGTGCGGAAGCCGGATGTATTACGACGAACCTTTTTTGAGGTCGCTGATTTCCTCTTCCAGTTTTTTGATCCGTGCGGCAAATTTTGACTCGGTCTGATTGGCATGCCCCGCAAGTGTCTCTGCGACCACCATCATCTCCGTAACGTCTTCCATGGCAAGCAGAATGATTGGCGGAAATATTTCCGCGCTACTTTCATCGTTTTCCGCCCTGGAGTGGATCTGTCGTGCATTCAATATCATCACTTTACGACCGATGCTAGGAAATTCGTGGATAACCTCGAAACCTTTAAAAAAGGTGTTCTTTGGCAGGATGTCTTCGAGCAGCTTGCGAAGTGCGGGAATGTTCCATTGGCCATTGCCAAGTTCATATACAATCTTATTTTCCGTGTCTTTTTTCTCCGCCTGAAAAGTCCTGTAAAAAGAATCATTCGCAACCATCACGCGGAGGTCTTTATCAAGGACGAGCACCGGTTCACGAACGATATCAACCACGGTTTTTATATATGTCCAGCTTTCCTCCCATAAACGATCGAAAAAATCGGCCCCGACGGTCTCAATAACCTGCTTCACATCATTATCGGTTGTTTTCATACTATGGAAGACGCACGTGGGCATAAACCATTACAACGTGCTAGGCTTAAGTTTCGGTAATGCATTCGTAACGGAAAGCTATTTATTCCGTCTTACTCTATAGGATGACTCGAAAACAAGAGATGCGTCGTCGGGCAATACTAACGTTGGCCCATACAGATTATGAAAAAGGGCTCAATTTGCATGCTTTTTTGAAGTTAAATAATCACGGGACGGGAGAAGATCTCGTGCAGGAAACGTTCACAAAAACCTGGAGCTACCTTGTGGGCGGAGGGAAAATAGATATCATGAAGGCTTTTCTTTATCATGTGCTCAACAACCTTATTATTGATGAATATAGAAAACGGAAGAACAACTCGTTAGATACCCTCATCGAAAAAGGATTCGAGCCGAGTGATGGCCGCTCCGAACATATCGTTGACATCCTCGATGGCAAAAGGGCGCTCATTTTAATACAACGCCTCCCGGTGGCATATCAAAAGATTATGCGCATGCGCTACGTGCAAGACCTTTCATTGAAAGAAATGGCGCTCGTGACGGGTCTATCAACCAGCACCCTCGCCGTACAGGCCCATCGCGGGCTTGAAAAGCTGAAACTCCTGTATAATCCGGCCTAGGCTGAATATTTGCCATTGTAATACCCCTGGCCCGGACGCGGCTTCATTTGTACAAGGTCGTCATCAGCAAGAAAATTAAAGTACACTAAAAGCTATGAAAAAAAATCTAATTATTGGAGCTGCGATTGCCATTGCAGTCATGATCGGCGGTGCCGGAGTCACGTTCGCCCAAACAAATACGAGCGCAACGCAGAATGCCGGCCTCGAGGGAGAAATCCAGGCGCTTTTGGCGCAGGTACAAGTTCTCCAACAGGAACTTGCCCAAGCTATTCAATCAGGAAACACCACATCGGCGGGAATCGGATGGTGCCACATTTTTACGACGAACCTCTCGCTCGGCAACTCAGGTTCGGAAGTACAGGCGCTGCAAACGGCTCTTCAGAAACAAAATGTTTCGGTAAATATTACCGGGATATTTGATTCGTCGACAGCGGCCGCAGTAACCGCCTTCCAGCAAAAATATTCAGCGCAGATCCTCGCCCCGATCGGCCTTTCCACCGGAACCGGGTTTGTGGGCAGCGCAACACGCTCCACATTAAACAATCTCTTTCGATGCGTACCGACAACGGTATTCGTCCAGGGTTTGAATCCTAGCGGCGCCCCCGTCGGAGCATCCGTAACCATCACCGGAACCGGCTTCAGCGCAACCGGCAACAACGTCCACTTTGGAGTCGGCGGCATCGCCAATGTAAGCTCAAGCGACGGAACCCATCTCACCTTCCAAGTGCCAAGCAACGTCGGACCGTGCGATCTTCTGGCTCCGGGCTCTCCCTGTGCATTGTTTTTGCAGCAAGTAACACCGGGCTCATATCCGGTCTTGGTTAGCAATAACAACGGAACAAGCAATACGTTGACTTTCGTTGTTATCTCGGATACAACGAATTAACAGCGAGAAACATAACGCTTTGTAAAGCGTAACAATTGGAAAGGTCGATTCAGACTTGCATTAAATTACTTAACTTACGAACTATGAAAAAAATATATTTTGCAGCAGTTTTGACCGTTTTTCTGCCGATGCTTGCATTGGCAGCACCGCTCGGTGCAACCGTTAATACAAACACGAACTCATCCCCGAGTGCGTTGGTTGCTCCGGCAACGCCGATCAGCGATCCGGGATTTGTTTGGGGGTTCTATCGGCCGGGCGAAATATCGGTCCCCTACACAATCAGTTTCACCTGCACGGGAGGCACCTGTGACGGCACCTACGCGCACAGCATGACGGTAGACAGCTTCAACCAAAACACAGGATCCTTTACGGCAACAGGATCGTACATTCCGGACCCCACCTATACGTGGACCGCTAACGGAACGACGACCGTGAATAGCGACGCAACCGGCGCGATCACATTCCACGCGATCTACACCGGCAGCAATGCCGGTTACACGATCGATGCCATAGGCACCATCGCAAACGATGGAACGCTTTCAGGAACCGCCGTGAGCAGCGCTGGACAGACGTTTACGTGGACGATGGACAAGAAGGCAAAACCCATCGCCACGTTTGCTGATGCATCGTCTTGCGTCGGATTCACCGGCTTCAAGAACATGACGCTCATCGGGTCAGGAACGCTCAAGGGCCAGCATGCCCCGGACGCCCGCCTCGACGGCAGCATCTGGGCAAACGACACATTTAACTGGAACTTGAATGTCTACCAGATCGGAACCAGCACATCAAACCAGTATTGCGGCATCGTGCGCTTTTCGGGATCTTACGTGACCCCGACCAGCACCGAAGCCGGACCGAACGTTAACGATCCTACGTCCACCATCACCGGAAAGACGGCAGGAGATTTTGTCGGTTCTGAAATCTATTCCTTCAACGCAGCGAGCGTCGCCCCGACCACCAATTGGACCGACATTTGGAACTGGATGGGAGACAGCTTCGTCGGAGTTTCGAATATGAGCCAGAACCAAGTCTGGGAATACGGTGCAAAAAGCCACACCCAGCAATGGATCGAAACGTATACGCCGGATCAGTCTTGGATGAACTATGGCAACATAACGAATCCCTAAAGACCCCGCTATGCAGAAAAAAGCCCCGAGCAGTCGGGGCTTTTTGATATTTCTCCGTTGTCATTTAATGTGCGAGGCAAATTCGGACAGCGGCACTTTCACGTTGATCTCGCGGCCGAAACATTTGTTCTCCGAATCCATGCCGAGAAAATCACGGACATAGTAGTGAAAGGTCACCGCTCCTTTATTAACCGTCGCCAGATACTCGAGAGTCTTGCCGGAGTCGCCTTTCGTCTCATTAAGCTTGGCGAATGTCACATCCCACCCGGTCGCACTAAAATTTTCGTAATCGTACAGCAGGATGTGCGTCATGACGATATCGACTGAAAGCAGTTTGAGTTGTTCCTCCTGCGAAATGCCGGAACCGCACAGGGCAAAGATCGTCACCACCACCAGGACAGCAAACCATTTTCCTTTCACGGCATCCTCCAGCGCTTCTCAGGCGCACTTCAAAATAACAGCGAACACTAGAAGCTGTATAGCATCGAGCCCGCGGCAGAGTCAAGTTGGAAATGAATCTTATCCACCATTCCAAGCTTTAACTCTAGAGATTGCTGCAAATCATCGGGAATATTATAGATAATATAAGCGTCGGGTAGGTTTGCGATCGTATCGGAAGAGAACGTGAAGAATGCTCTGGATTTCGCTCTGATGTTTATTCAGAGCCTCCCTTTGAAGTGGAAAGAACTTGAAGCTGCAGACCTTCGGGTTTTGAGAGGTCTGCTTTTTCCGAAAAATCTCTCCTATTCCTATCCGGGATTTAAAACCGCTGATTTAGCCCCAATTTACAGGTTAAATCAGGAGTCGAACGGAGAAAAAGATGGTTTGGTAGCTCCAGGGGGAATCGAACCCCCATTTGCGCCGTGAAAGGGCGCCGTCCTAACCATTAGACGATGAAGCCAGTTAGCATTATTGATTTAACAAGAAATTGACGAGAAAGACAAGTAATCTATACAATCATCGGTATGCCTTTAACCGTCCTCGCCATCGAAACATCGTGTGATGAAACCGGCATTGCCGTGCTCGAAGCGCGCGGCGGCTTGCGTGCGCCGAGATTCCGGGTGCTTACGAGCCTCGTCGCTTCTCAAATAGCGATCCATCGGCCGTTCGGCGGCGTGGTTCCAAATCTTGCAAAACGGGAGCATCTGAAAAATCTTCCGATTCTCTATAAAAAAATATTTGGAGCGGAAGGCGGGAAAGCCGAAACAGCGTTATGGAAAAAAATCGATCTTATCACGGTAACCGTTGGCCCCGGCCTTGAACCGGCATTGTGGACCGGCATCGAATTTGCGAAGAAACTTGCACACGAACACAAAAAACCGCTCGTCGGGGCAAATCATCTCGAAGGACATCTCTACAGTTTTCTTTTGCCATCGCGATCTTCAAAGGCTTATGCATCAGCACTTCTCCCGAAAAAGATCTTTCCCGCCATTGCGCTTATCGTTTCCGGCGGTCACTCAATTTTGCTGCTCATGGATTCGTTTTCCACATGGACGCGCCTCGGTGAAACCCGCGACGATGCCGCCGGTGAGGCGTATGACAAAGTCGCGCGGCTTCTTGATCTTCCCTACCCCGGCGGTCCGGAGATCGAAAAACTTGCGGCGAAAGGAAATCCTTTCACGATAGCTTTCCCTAGACCCATGCTCGACCAGAAAAATTATGACTTCAGTTTCTCCGGATTGAAAACATCCGTCCTCTATTATTTGCGCGATGCGAAGGCTGCGCGGAAAACCGTGCGAGCAGCAGACGTTGCAGCCGGCTTTGAACAAGCCGTGATCGATGTGCTCGTCGGGAAAACACGCCGCGCAGCTGAGGCATGCGGCGCGGAATCGATTCTTTTGTGCGGAGGCGTTGCGGCGAACAAGCACCTTCGCCGCGCACTCGAGCGGACCGCAGGCCTCATCGGCGCACAATTCTTTGTTCCCGACTTTGCCTACAACCTCGACAACGCCGCGATGATCGGCGCCGCGGGAACCATGGCCTATTGGCGCAAGAAGAAATATAAGCTTGAGGCGAATGGCGGACTCGAGATATAAGATCTTGACACAATAATCGATTAGCGCGATGGTGAAGCTAGTACGGTCTATGACCGAACAAGAACTATTCCACCCGGAGGAAGGCCAATGGAAATGTTGTCGAGTCCAACTGAGAGCGCGCTGCGCGGTCCCAACTTTTATGTTTTTAACGGCAACATCCGATATTTCCACGGCAACTTGCGACATAAGATCCTGAGACCGGAATTCCCCTACAAGGTGGGCCACAACATTTTCCGCTTTGGATGCGTGCACGACACCGTAGGATTTGTTGATTGGGATTTCGGCCAACCGAAACTCTTCTACATTTCACTCATCGAAGGACACGTCTCGAGTGTCGGCAGGGATGTTATCACGCATCCATTCAGCTGCTGGAAGATGGAAAACGGCGCACCGAAGCAAGAGTATGTTCCTGAACCGCTCGACCAGCGAGATTGCTGTGAGTTCATTCTCGATGGCATAGAAAGGATGGATCGCGATCTCCTCAAAGATAGGGAGCGGATAGAACTTCGCGCGATGACTACATTTCTCAACGCTGCACTCAAGAGTCCGAACGTCAACGGCAATCTTCTGTCGGACGAAGATTTCGATCATGTGCGCGAAAGCGTCAATGGGCTGATCAAGAAATACGGAAACAATATCTGGGCATGAGCCCTCCCCTGCCACCGCATCCCCCGCGGTGGCTTTTTTTCCACCGGCCGCCGCCGGAAAAAACTACAGCGTCCCTTTTTTGATTTTTTCGCGGATTTTTTCTACGTATGAATTAAAGTAGTACAAATTGTGGAACGTGATGAGTTGCGCGCTCGTGATTTCTTTCGCGCGGACAAGGTGCGCTATATAATTGCGGCGGTATTCGGAGCAAACCATGCAACCGCACGCCGGATCGATTGGATTTTTATCTTTCAGGAATATTGCTTTGCCGAGATCGAGCTTGCCCTTGCTCGTGAAAGCGATACCGCGCCGGGCGTAATGCGTCGGCACCGTGCAATCAAACGTATCAACGCCGCGTTTCACAATCGGTTCCATATCCTCAAGATAACCGATGCCGAGCAAATGGCGCGGCTTCCGTTCATCGAGCAACGGTATGGTCCAGCCTAAAATATCCCGCGTACCCACTGCCGCACCCTTGCCGCGCTCGCCTCCACCGGCGGCATCGCCCAGGTCGCCACCAATCCCAAAACCATCGAACGCAAGACTATTAATATAGCGGGCGCTTTCCCTTCTCAAGTCTTTAAATTGTGAGCCCTGGACGATCCCATAGAGCGCTTGCTTTGTCTTTTTTGCAGCAAGACACTGTTTGGCCCACGCGTGCGTCCGCTTTAATGAAATTTTCATATATTCGCGCGATACCGCGGGAGGCGTGCACTCGTCAAAAGCAAACATGATGTCCGCACCAAGAGCCTCCTGAATTCTGATCGATTCTTTCGGTCCCAGAAATAATTCTTCGCCGGTGAGCGGCGAGCGAAACCGGACGCCGTCATCCGTAATTTTCACCGTCTTCGGCTGGTCGTTTTTCTCGACTGCTTTTTCGAGCTTACCCTGAAATGATTTTGCAATTTTACCGACGCCGAGATCCCTGCCGAACCCCAGGCTGAAAACCTGGAACCCACCCGAATCGGTCATCATCGGCTTTGGCCAATTCATAAATTTTTGTAAGCCGCCGGCGGCACGAACGATTTTTTCTCCGGGAAGAAGATGGAGATGATAAGTATTCGAAATAACGATCTGCGTTTTTGTTGCCGCGACCTCGTCGCTCCGGAGTGATTTTATCGCGGCAAGCGTAGCGACCGGCACAAGACTCGGCGTTTCGATCTCCCCGTGAGGCGTCTTTAAAATGCCGAGCCGTGCGGCACTTCGCTTCGATTTCTTTGTGACGGTGAATTCGATCATGGTGTTCAAAAACCGGAAGCGTTTTGCTTTCCGGTTTTTGTTTTCAAGGAGTCAACTAGTTCGACGACGTACCGGCGCCCGGGGTGGCCGGCTGCGTCTGCGGGGTCGCGAGATTCGGAAGCGACGTAACGCCTCCGTATCCCTGCATCATCCGCACAGGATAATAACTTCCGGAACCGTATCCGTTGTATCCACGGATGCTTTCCCGGAGTTCGCCGAGCTTAACGCCGAACCAGAACACAAGGATTAAAATGATAATCGCCAAGAGAAGGCGAAACAACATGCGCGTGCCGCCGTGTGCGCCACAGGCGCAGCCCATGCCCATACCCATATGGGAACCACAGCATCCGCATGTGCACACACCTTTTCCATCTTTCTTTTGTTCTTCCATAATTTTGGGGGAATAATAAATAAGGTCGCGACCTTTCAATAATTATATTATACTCCACGATATGGAGCCACGATACGATATTAACGAGGTTGAGGCGCGCATTTATGCCGTATGGGAAAAATCGGGCTTGTTTAACCCCGACGTATGCATTGAAAAAGGCGTCGTCGCGGGCGGCGCGGAGGTTTTTTCGATCATTCTTCCGCCACCGAACGTGACCGGCGAACTCCATATGGGTCATGCCGCGATGATCGCCATTGAAGATATCATGGTCCGCTATAACCGCATGCGCGGGCATCGCACCCTATGGGTTCCGGGCACCGACCATGCCGCAATCGCCACGCAATCCAAAGTGGAAAAGCAAATTGCGAAGGAAGAGAAAAAAAGCCGCCACGATCTCGGACGTGAAGAGTTCCTGAAACGTGTCCGCGCATTTGCGCAAACAAGCCACGACTATATCGTGAAGCAGATAAAGCGCATGGGGGCGTCACTCGACTGGAGCCGTGAAGCCTATACGCTCGACGCTCCGCGCGAACTCGCGGTGCGCACCGCATTCAAAAAAATGCACGACCTTGGCCTCATCTATCGTGGCAATCGCGTAGTGAACTGGGATCCGAAAGGCCAGACGGTTATTTCGGATGACGAAGTGATTTACGAAGAACGCTCCGCCAAACTCTACACGTTCCGCTATTCTAAGGACTTCCCGATCCCCATCTCTACGACCCGGCCGGAAACCAAAGTTGGCGACACGGCAGTTGCCGTGCATCCGACCGATGAACGCTATAAACAATATATAGGAAAGGAATTTTCAGTGGACTTTCTTGGCACACCGCTCACCATTCGCGTGATCGCCGACGAATCCGTCGAAAAAGATTTCGGCACGGGCGCTTTGGGCGTCACGCCCGCGCACAGTATGGTTGATTGGCAGATGGCACAAGCACACAAGCTCCCCTTGAAGCAAGTGATCGATGAATATGCGCGGATGACGGTTCCCGGCCCGTTGCACGGACTGAAAGTGGTTGAGGCGCGGGAATGGGTTGTGGAAAACCTTCGCAAGAACGGCCTCCTCGAAAAAGAAGAGGATATCAAACAAAATATTTCCACCGCGGAACGAACCGGTGCCGTGATCGAGCCTCTGCCAAAACTGCAGTGGTTTATTGCCGTCGATAAACCATTCACCTCGCCTGCCGGCACCACGGCGACCCTCAAACAACATCTGCGTGACGTTGTCTCAAAAAGCGAAATCCGCATCATCCCGGAACATTTTGAGAAAATTTATTTCAATTGGATCGATAACCTCCACGACTGGTGCATCTCACGGCAGCTTTGGTTCGGCCATCGCGTCCCCGTATGGCATCCGGGCGTGATTCATCCGAACGGTTCCACTGACGAGGCATATAAAGTTTCCGTGGAAGACGTTACTGATCCGACTTGGGTTCAGGATCCGGATACGCTCGATACGTGGTTTTCATCGGGCCTCTGGCCGTTTTCAGTGCTCGGCTGGCCGAATGAAACGCCGGACCTCAAAACCTATTTCCCGAACTCGGTTCTCGAAACCGGCTATGATATTTTATTTTTCTGGATCGCGCGCATGATCCTCATGTCGGTTGCACTTACCGGAAACGTCCCCTTTCGCAAGGTTTATCTGCACGGACTCGTGCGCGATAGCAAGGGCCGCAAGATGTCCAAATCACTCGGCAACGGCATCGACCCGCTTAAGATGGCCGAAACCTATGGCGCGGACGCGACCCGACTCTCTCTTATCATTGGCGCGGCGGCGGGAAACGACATCAAACTTTCCGAAGACCGCATCCGCGGCTATCGCAATTTTTCCACCAAAATCTGGAATATTGCACGATTCATCCAGATGAATAAACCGCCCGTCACCGTGGCACGTGGCTCATTTTCCGGCGACCGGCCGGAAGTAAAAGAATTTGATGAGCTCAAGCGCGACGTTACGGCCCATATTGATGCTTTCGAATTCCACCTCGCCGGAGAAAAGCTTTATCACTACGTCTGGCATACCCTGGCGGACAAGCTTGTCGAACAGGAAAAGAAAAAGCTTCGCGACGGAAGCGACGCCGAAAAAGCTGAGGCGTATGCATTGCTTGAGCATCTGCTCCTCGGCTCGTTAAGAATGCTTCATCCGTTTATGCCTTTCATCACCGAGGAGATTTACCAGATCTTCCGTCCGGGGACGATGTTGATGGTTGAGAAATGGTAAGATAAGGCTAATGGTCATCGCCGCACTGGTCATAGGACTCTTGCCGGGGTTCGCGTGGCTTGTATTTTATCTCGGGGAAGATCCTCATCCGGAACCCAAGCGCCTGATCGCGCTTGTCTTCATCGTCGGCATCGCGTTCGGATTTTTCACTATCGGCATCGAAGAAGTTTTTAACGGATTTGCCGCGGGGATTGGCATCCAGGAACTTTCGCTTCTCTCGCTCGTGGCGCTCGCACTCATTGAAGAGATCATGAAATTCGCGGCGGCGCATTTTGTTATCGCGAAAAATCCGGAGTTCGACGAACCGGTGGATGCCATGATCTATATGGTGGTTGCGGCACTTGGTTTTGCAACGCTCGAAAATATCGGGGCGATTGCCAATGTCGGCTCATCCCAAACCGCACTCGTCACGACCATTTTTCAAACCGTTTCGCTTCGGTTCGTGGGGGCAACACTCTTGCACTCGCTCACATCGGCGATTGTCGGTTATTACTGGGCGCTCGGCATCGCCAGGAAAAAAGTGGCGCGCTATCTGATCCCCGGCCTTATTGCAGCCACCGTCATTCATGCAACATTCAACTACCTAGTATTGAACTATGGCGACGTAAGCTACGCTGTGGTATTCTTATTGATAATAGGATTTTTTGTGCTGCACGATTTTGAAAAATTAAAGGTTCAACCAATCCCAGTAAACTAAAAGCCATGGATCAAAACGACGAAAAATTTTTTGAACAATTGTCGGGGGCAAAAGCGGAGGCCGATGAAAACTACGAAAGCGCCGCCGAAGAACAGCCCGAGGCGGAAGTTGAGCTTGCCCGCGCAAACAGCGGAGTCCTCTCTTCGGCGAAGCCACGCGTAAAGACAAAACGCGACGACGCGGACTGGGCGAACGGCGAACCGGAAGGCCAGCTCACGGTTGACGTGTACCAGACTCCGACCGATATCGTCGTCGAGTCGGCAATCGCCGGCGTCCGTCCGGACGATCTCGACATCACGGTAACGAGCGATTCGATTTCCATCCGTGGAACCCGTGCTCGTGAAAAAAATGTTCGTGACGAGGATTATCTCTATCAGGAATGCTATTGGGGGAAATTTGCACGATCGCTCATTTTGCCGCAGGAGGTTGATCCGGAAAGCGCCGAAGTCACTTTCAAGAACGGGATCCTCACGGTAACCCTCCCAAAAGCCAACAAGAAGAAAACAAGGAAGCTCCGCGTGCGAATCGATTAGCTTGCAAAATCCGCGGAAGTCGCTTATACTCTCTAACTATGAGACAGTGTGCAAAATGCGGAAAAGGTTCACAAATGCAGGGCGCGCGGCGCTTGCTTCGTGGCCACTATAATCCCGTGAACTGGTCCCGCAAATACCCCAATCTCCAATACGCCCGCATTGATGGCAAGCGGATGCTTGTTTGCACCAATTGCATGAAAACCGTCCACAAAACGGCTCATCGCGTGGCTAGGAAGGTATCCGTTGCGGCAGTTGCCGGAGCAAAGGCATAGACTTTAATAATGAAATCCTTCAATCCAGAGGGGCAACTTGCACGGCAACGCTCGCAAGAACGGCTCCCGGAAATGGAGGAGGCTTTATATGAGGTTTTGGTGCCGGAAACCAAGCGAAACGCAATCCGCCTCGAGGAATTCGCAGATCTTTATGATGAAAATGCAATCAAGGCAGACCTTCGGTATATAAAGAATCTCGAAACACGCTTTGAAAGTGGCGTTTCAACAAAATTTGGAGAGCTTTTTGAAGCTATTGTCGATAGCCAGATAGAAGACGCAGATCTCATGGGTCCCAATGCGAGCGTCATTGTGCCGTCTCGATTTGATGACGTAGCGAATGGCGTTGATAGCATTGTTGAATTTGAAGAGGAGGGCGCAACCTCTCACCTTGCGCTTGCGGTTGACGTAACTAAAGGGAGAGAAGGACTTAAAAAAAAATTTGAGCGCATACGTACTTCGATTGAGGAAGGCGAGCTATCGCGGGTTAAATATTTTAAATCTGAAAATTTTCGGGGAGAGCTGCGGAACGTGCCACGTGTCGTTATCGGAGCAGATCACTCAACCGTAGAAAATATCTCCGATCTTCTTCTTCGCTTTATCCGGATGAAAAAAAGCATAGCTGAAAGCCGCAAGACGAAAGATCAGTCAGCTGCGGCGAAAAACCTCCCCAAAGAATTCGCCAAGATTCGCGCCGAACTCTCCTCGCATCCCCTTCAGGGAATAGTTCTTACTGAGATAAGCGAGCAACTTCACGCTTTTCAAAATTATGCAGAGCGCAATGACCAGCCTCGCGTAGCGGAAAATTATAAGAAAGTTTCGACGGTTATCGATGAGATCATCCACGAAAAGGAATCAGCGAGTCAGGCACCGCTGATAAAAAATCCGGATGACGAAATTTTTCGAATGATCATGGATGAGGCGAAATTGCTCAGCTAAGGCAAAAGAAGTATCATAATTGAGTTCAAAAATCGGGCCGTAGTATACCGGTAGTACGAGCGCATGGGGTGCGTTTAGACCGGGTTCGATTCCCGGCGGCCCGACAAGATAAAAAACCGAGGGTGTATAATACTGTCATGGACTCGATACAAGCAACCTATCTCTCCCGCGCACAGAACGAGCTTACGGAGCACATCGTCTACGCGAAGCTCGCCAAGCGGGAAAAAAATCCCGAGAACCGGGCGCTTCTTGAAAAACTTTCGGCCCAGGAAAAAACGCATTATGAATTTTGGAAATCGCTCGTTCCCGGATCGGATCCTAGGCCCCGGAAGCTCGGCATCTTTGGCATTCCCCTTTTGCGAACTTTCTTCGGCGTCACTTTTACGACAAAATTTCTCGAAACCCATGAAAATGCATCGATCGCAACCTACACTTCGATGCTCGCTTCGATGCCTGAAGACCATAAAGCCAGGCTCCGTGAAATCATTGAAGACGAGCGCTCGCACGAAAAGGGTCTCATCGGCGGCTTAAAAGAGGGTCGTATCGCCTACATCGGTTTCATCGCTCTTGGATTGGCCGATGCAATCGTGGAAATCACGGGTGTCCACGCGGGCTTTCTCGGCGTCACCGGATCAACATTCATTGCCGGCATTTCCGGGGTTATCGTGGGCTTCGCTGCCGCCATTTCCATGGGATCGGCGGCATATATACAGGCAAAGCAGGATACGGGAAAATCCGCAATCATCTCCGGACTCACCACATGGGCTTCCTATTTCCTTTCGGTCATTTTCCTTGCAATGCCATACTTTTTTATCACAACGATGATAACGGCATTTGCAGTTTCAACAACGATCGGTATCATTCTGCTCGGCGCATTCACTTTTTTTGGAGCCGTAGTATTTGACCGCAAATTCTGGCGTGAAATCAGCGAGTCGGTGGCCCTCATGCTTGGAACAGCCCTTGCAACCTACACGCTCGGCACCGTTGTCGGCAAAGTCTTCCATACCGGCGATCGGACGTTTTAGGGTGTGTGTAAGTTTTTGTCCGGTCGCATGGTATAATGAATTGGATCCCGCTGTAGATCTCGGATCAAACAATCTTATCAGGGAGGGCGATATCCCTGCAGTCCGTGGACCGCAGTTGAGCCCACCCACCTGGCTAACCGCCAGAGATCTCCAGCCGGATCATCAAAGAACCCGACGAATCGTCGGATTTTTTGTTTCACGAACAACCATCGCGAATATGATAAACTAGCATAATGACAAGGCGGACCCGAAAAACGATCTTCTATGTTCTTGTTGTTCTCTTTGTTCTTGTCGGAAGCGCCGTCGTCCTTTATGCCGAAGGGTGGCGCATTAATCTTTCCAATTTCCAGACCGAAAAAGTAGGCGGTATCTATGTCCGCGCATTCCCGCAAAGCGCGTCCATAACGCTTGATGGAAAGTCCCTGCAAAACCAGTCCAATTTCCTGAGTCACGGGACGCTCCTCTCGAATCTCTTCCCGAAAAATTATATTCTTGGCCTATCGATGCCCGGTTACGACGTATGGCGTGAAAATGCGGACGTGGAACCGTCGCTCGTCGTTGAAATGAAATATGCCGTGCTTGTACCGCAAATCAGCACCGCTGTTGCAACGACAAGCAATATCGTAAACTTCTTTGAAATCGGCGACGATCACGTCGATCAGCATGCAAACGGAACAATCACCTGGCGAAATCTTGCGATTGCAACAGGCACCATTATGAGCCACAGCACCGATTTAAAAAATATGATCTATCAGGATCCAAAAGGAAATTATTTGGTGTATGATTTCACGACACAGAAAACGCTTGGCCTTGGAGCCATTTTTCAGAAACAGCATATCGTCCCGAGGACCATCAGCCTGATCACAATTGACCCATACAACGACACCACAGCGCTTGCGGTCCTGCCGGGACGTGTCTGGAGCATCGATCTTGGCACGGGAATTGCGTCGACGATCGGAACGGCGTCTTCGGGGAGCACCATTGCCCCATTCATGGCCGCCTCGCAGCCATTCCTTGCGTGGAGCGCTTTTTCAACCACGGCCGACAGCTCCAAAATTTCGGTTTATGACAAGTTTGCGGGAAGAATCGCGGTTAGCCCCATTAATGTCGCGGGAGCCACCCAGGGGCTCGCATGGATCACGAACGACGAGCTTGGCATCGTGCAGAGCGACGGATCCCTCTATATTTATACTGTTTCATCAAACAATCTTCGCCAGCTTGCGAGTGATGTGAAGGCATTTTATCCGACGGTTGACGGAAACCTGATCGCGGCATTGGAAAATGAGAGCGTTGAAATTTTTGACTTCGCAGGCAACGACTATTACCGTTTCAACCTTCCGGATATGGCCGACGTAAAAAGTCTCACGTGGTACAAAGATGAAACTCATCTTTTTGTGAATTATCCATCGAGCGTTGCGTTCTTCGATCTCGCCGACACAAGTCTCATCAACGTCACAACCATCTCGGCGGGGACGATATCTTCCTACGACCCGCAATCGAATGCTCTTTACCTGTTAAACCAGGGCTCCATCAACCGCTTCGACTTCCCGAACTAGCCCCTTTCCTCCATGTTAAAATGCTTTCGCGCCCGGGTTAGCAGCTCCTGCTGCACGTGTTTCGCTTTTGTTTTCCCGACACCGGGCAAAACGAGCTGATTGTGAGGAGAAGCTTTATCGCCTGTCATATAAACCACAATCCGGCTCACGCCAATAAGGCGGTCGAGCGGCGACCGCATAATATTCACATTTTGTATCTGATGGTAGAGGGCCGCCATCTCGGTCCGAACCATATACCCCGACGTCATCATGAATGCTTCGTCCGTAAAAAGATAGGTGTAATAGCGGTACTCCAGGTAGGTTTCAATAAAGATGAGTACAAAATAAGCGACGCACAGCACGCCAAGCATTTTCACGGCATAATCTCCCCACGGGGCGTAAACGGGTGGCATCCAACGCTCGGCGTACCACGCAGCGAAACTCAACGCGACGAGAAATAAAAAGAGTTTCACCCGTCGAAACAAAAAAAGAGTGAATGCCCGATGCCCAAGACGATGCTTCTTATTGTTTTCAAATCCGGTGAACTCGGCCTTCATGCTATTATTATAGTATGTTTGGTGCCCAACCGCACTCCAAGATTCCCCATTCCTTGCGCATGATAATCTTCTTGCTGCGCATATCGCTCGGCCTGAGTTTTTTCTATCTTGGGTTTACCAGCCTTTTTAATCCCCAACTCGGCCTCGTACTTCAGGGACGATCCGTACCGGGTCTCTACAACTGGCTGGGAAATCTGAGCGCGGCGGCCTCCATGACATGGCTGCATCCATTCGCCGAATGGGCATTCCTCGTGATTGGCGCTCTTCTTATACTCGGCTTCCTGACGCGCTTATCTTCGTTTGCCGCAATCATATTGTTGCTCGCAAGTTATCTGCCTGGCCTCAATCTTAACTACTCTCTTTCGAGCATCGCACAATTCATTAATGACGAGCTTGTCATCATCATCTGCCTTTTGCTATTAATTGCAGCGAAGGCCGGCCAATACCTTGGGTTTGACGCTTTCTTTCATTTTTCACTGAGAAAGAAAAACCGCGAGTGATTAAAAATCAATTAAAAAGAAACGGGCACCTACCAAAATGGTAGATGCCCTTTCTGCTAGTGGCCCGCGGCCGGACTCACCATAGCAGGGCTAACGGGCAATGCGTTTAGGAACGCAGTGCTCTTGGTAAAGAGCGTCAGCAGGAAGACGCTCAACGCATGGAGAACTTCCGGCATGAAGATGCCGAAGGCGATCATTATCAGTACAAATGCGATCGCTTGTCTCATGGGCATGTGGCAGGAAGGGTTGTTTTGGCAGCCCGACCAGCCGCTGGCCCTATGCGAGCCTTCCTCCTGCGACAAAGATCGCAAGCGACGCTTGTCGCAGGAGAAAGTTTTTAGGTGCTGATGTAATTATAACAATATTTTACAGTTTGTCAAATTCACGTTATAGTGATGTTAATGGTCATTGCAATCGTCGGGCATCCTTCCGCGGGAAAGGATGTTGCCGCAAATTATCTTGCCGCAAAAGGGTTCCAGCATGTCTCCAGTGGAAACATCATCCGCGAACTGATGCATGAGCGGAATATTCCAACCGATCGAACTCAAACTCATGCGTTTGTCCGCGAGATGCGCGCTCTGCACGGCAACCGCTTCCCCGCCGAGGAAATCGTACGACGCATCACTGGCAACGCGGTTGTCTCCGGATTGCGCAACTTATCGGCCGTTGATTTTTTAAATAAACATTTTGGGCGTAATTTTTTGCTTCTCGCAATCGATGCCCCGGTTGAATTGCGCTACGCGCGAGCGCTTGCACGCAAGCGGCCAGGAGATGTCACGAGCTTCGAGCAATTCAAAAAAGAAGAAGATCGGGAGCGCCGCGATGACGTCGGTGCGCATGAAATGGATAAGGTTCTTGCCGCGGCTGATATGGTTATCGAAAACAATGGGACGGCAGAAGCATTTTTTAAAAACTTAGACGAACTGCTTGTGGAGCTAAAAGTGCGGAAATAAAAAGAGGCCGAACGCGCGGTTATTTGCGCATTCGGCCTGTTGCTATCACTCAGCTTCTTTCAAAGCTTCGTCGTAGGCGGGATCCTGACTATACATCTGATAGGCATCAATCACGGGCATCACCATAGGAATCTTTCCCTTCTCGTTTTTCATTGAGTCAATGGTTACACCCGGGAATTTGCCCAAACAAATGTCGCGGATAAGGTCGTAAGATCCTGCAAGGAGTAGAGCTCCGGTTCCGCCAACCGGAATCCAGTCTCTCACAAGCTCGACGTTCGTCCGAAGAGCACGCTTCTTAGTGACGGATGTCACGAGTTCAAAATCGAGGGCTTTTTCTAATTCAAAACCTTCGATCCCTTCGAGCTCCTTCAGCCCCTTTCGCGAACGGCTACCGTCAACTTTTTCCCGGTCTTCTTTGTCTCCTTCGGTCCACATCGACGCAACACCGAAGGTTTTGATGTCGGGCCAATCATTCAGCAGAAATTTCTTTCCGCCGATTACCGTGGCACGCGTACCGGTCACTGCACCGAAGAGTCTCGGCTCTATGCCGAGCCGCCTGCAGCATCGAGTTATATGGTTTGCTGTCCACTTTTGGGCGTTGATACTTCCCTTCTCGACGTACTGGTTGATTTCCAGATGTCCAGGTTGTTGAGCCAACTCATGGGCATACTGTATCGGGGAAACACCTTCCGGTGCATCAACGATGTTAACGTTCGCAAATTCCAACTGCCTTCGTTTTCCGCGAAGAACTTTCTTGTCGATAATGGCGTTGACTCGCCGAATCGGAAAGAATTTTCGTAAAAAACCGGCAGCGGCGGCAAAGTTACCGGAGGAACTGAGATCGACTTCGGGATAATCATCGAACATTCCTTGTTCTTGCTTATCAAGAAATATCCGCATTGCAGAAAGCGCCTTACCGTTTCCCGTAGGAATCCGGCCGAACTCAAGCAGTGTTGCCTCGACAATTCCCTCAAGATGATAATCCTTATACCACTCAGACGTTCGAACGTCGAATGGAGCTCTCGCCATGGTCAGCGGCGGGAGACCACACTCGAAAAAATTGATAACTCGTTCGAGCCCTTCGTTCTTGTAAACTGATTTGATCAGCATCTCTCGCCTCTTTTCTTTAATTTAATTCCCTTGTTGCTGCCCCTATTCTGCCTCAAAATGGAGGCCTGTGTCAAATTTTGCCGTGGAAATTGGGCGCGTCTTCCTCTATAATAAAGCGCATATGCTTCCCTCGAATCTTCCCGATACCTCAACGCCGCCAGGCATCCAACCTGGACGTCTCATCACAGTGGACGGCATTATCTATGAACGCTTCCCCATCAAGGTTCCTCGGCTCCTTGAATTCGGCGAGAATCTTGAAAACATCTTAAAAGAGTTCGTGAAGCCTCACTGGCAGCCCGGCGACTGGGTGGCACTGTCGGAAAAATTAATTTCCATCAGCCAAAACCGCGTGCGACATATTTCAACCGTGAAAGTGACGTGGCTCGCCCGCCTCGTCCAAAAAGGCGTCACAAAACATAAGACCATGACCGCATGGAATAATCCGGAAAAGATCCAGGTTGCCATAGAAGAAGCAGGCTGGTGGCGCATCATTCCCGCGATGGCGATCGGCGCATTCGGAAAATTGATCGGCCAGCGAGGATGGTTTTGGGTTGTAGCCGGACATCGTGTTTCAGAAATTGACGGTTTCATTCCGGAAGACATGTACCCCTACACCGAATGGGCTGTCCTTCCTCCGGCAAATCCGCAGCGCGATTGCGACGACGTGGAGACCACGATCGGCATCCCTTCGGTAACTGCCGACGCCAATTTTATTGACGTGAAGATTCTAGGCGTGAGTCGAGGCGTCGGCCTTGATAAAGCAATCATACGGAGAATTTTACTCGATAACCCGCTCGGCCAAGGAAACAAAATGACTCCATTTGTCATTGTCCGCAGAATCGGCACCGCGCCCGAAGGGACTCCAAGAAATACGGAGGTGAAACGGACAAAAATATGACCCTCCGCAGCCGCATCAAAAGACTCACGCCGTGGCCGCTTCATTATTTGTATCGGAAAATTTATTATTTCCCGCAGGATTTTCCGGCGGCGATGGGATTTTTATTCCACGCAACAAAATCAACGACCACATTCGGCGAACGGTTTCGCCTCGTTAAAAAGTTTTACGCCATCTCATATTATGTTGATTGTCCCCATACCGAAAACGAGCTGATCACGATTGCCCGAAAAATTCTTGACCTTGGCCCTCATGTTCCGGGAGCAATAGCCGAGGCCGGCTCATTCCATGGAGGCAGCACGGCAAAGCTTAGCCTGGTTGCGCAACTCGCAAAGCGGGATTTTCATGTTTTCGACTCTTTTGAAGGCATGCCGGAGAACACCGAAGAGCACGGCAAGAGCATCTACGGGCGTGAACATCACTTCCCGAAAGGCAGCCACGCCGTTGGCCTTGACGAAGTGCGAGGCAACGTTGAAAAATTCGGCTCGTTGAAGGGTGTAGAATTTCACAAAGGTTTCTTCAGCGATACCATGCCAAAATTCCACGAGCCCGTCGCGGCGGCATGCATCAATGTTGACCTCGTTCAGTCAACACGGGATTGCCTTCATTATCTTTACCCGATCACTTCTTCCGGCGGCATCATCTTTTCACAGGACGCACACTTCCCTTGGATCATAGAGCTTTTGCGGAACGAAACATTCTGGGAAAAAGAAGTTGGCATCAAAAAGCCCGCCATGCCGGATCTCGGCTTTTCAAAACTCGTCGCTATTATCCACCCATAGCGAGAAACGAATTCAGGTAGTCAACGGCAACGCCACCATAGGCCGTTTCGGAAGAAAACGCGCTATCAATCTGTTGAATTGAAGAAAAGAGACTTGTCTTTGGCATTCCATAGAAGGTAATTGAACCAGGCTGAACATTGCCGGTTTCCTGGGCAATCACCACGGAAACATTGGTTCCGCCCGCGACTTGCACTTCCGGACGGGCGAGCGCGACCGATCCATCGGAACCGGTGGCTGTATTTCGGTATGCGAGCACCATCACGCGGCCGTCGCCGCGCGGCAAGGCATTCAGCGCGCGAACGATCTGTCCATACGCGTAATCGCTCACGCCGTTCACGGTGATTGGTGACGTTGAGCCATTCTCGGCGGTATAAAAGTACGGAACGATCATCGTGAGCGGAATTGGCGCTGGCGAAGCAAGTGCATTGTCGCGGGCGACGAGGTCAGAAACAAGCCCGACGTATTGCGTTAGCACCGTCACCGGGTCACTTCCATATTGCGGCAAACTGTATGATTCAACATCGTATTGGACCCCGCGGAACTTGCCATCATGCGCCACATTAAACGATGAAACAAAATTGAAAATATCCTCGGCGTATTTGTAATTTTGGGGTTCGCCCCAATCCGTTTCCCCCGCCTCGGCGTCAACGGAAATATTTTTTTGGTGCGCGAGCGAAATAAAATTATAAATGGAGGTGGAGAGGTTTTGCAGAGCGGCTTGCCGTTCCACGCCGGGCGCCATGGTTTCGAATGACAAATAATCATCAATCGAAAGATATAGGGCATTAAAATGATTCGCAGCAGCCGCGTCCACGAGCTGAGCCATGGTTGATGTGGACATTTGATCCACCGGATCCCATATCCATGCGCCAATTTCCTTATTCGGAGAAACCGTGAAAGCTTTCGGCGAAGAAGCGCCTGGCTTGATAAGAACTAAAATCATTATCGCGAAAAAAGCGACGGCACCTATCAGATAAAACCGGTCTTTATGCATTTTAATCAATTATAGAGCATTCTGCGGCGATGCCGAATTCAGATCTGAAATATCCACAGGTCGCCTGCTGTAGTAAGGAACGTCAGGTGAAAACTCGCTTTCTTAACTTTCGTCGAGTTATTTGCTTTGCGTGATAACCGCCTGCGCAATATAAAATTAAATTTACATACCATGTAAGATCGGTCTGGCCAGCCCCGCGCTTGGATCTCTTTAAGATCTTTAAAGAGAACCGCCTCTCTTGTCGAGTGAGGACGCAGCGCCCGGCTTACGAACTCACAAAATCCACCAGAACCTCATGAAATTCAGCAAAGTGGCTGGAGCCGTGCTCCTTATCGGAGTCGTCGGTATATCAGCTTCTTTCTTCGCTCACGTTCCCCTATCGCAAATTCCCCCGATCGCAAGTGCTTCGGCCGCATCGGGATCATGTTCCCTCAATCTGCAGTTTCTAAAAACAAGCGGTGATACTTCGCAAGGAGGCACCATAACTTATCTCCTCACGGCCAAAAATCTGGGGACGGAGATGTGCACCAATGCAAGCATCTCCGTCTACTACGCAGCCAATGAACATTTTGGTTCGGCATCTCCGGCGGCAGCTGCCGATGGCTACTATTGGCGGCTGGGCAGCCTTCCGCCGAAAGGAATTGAAGATATCTCTCTTGCAACCTCACGCAACGCACCGCTCCTCACCGGGCAGACACCCGACGAAGCATGCCTTGCCGCAGATAATGGCGCTGATGCCTGCAGTGACGCATCAGGCGTAACATCGCAAACAGCACCGGTCATCGTAACGCAGGCGGCGGCGGTCCAAGCTGCACCCGCTCAAACGCAAACCCAGGCTCAAGCGCCCCAACAGTCTCAATCCGTAAAACAGCCTCCGGTCTCGATTCCTGCAGAAAATGGCGTATGGGAATGGACCTCCGCATACGGCATGTCGCAGGCTACGGCGCAACAAATCGTAAACAATGCGGCCGCAAATGGATTCAATGTCATTTACCTGACGGTTGATTCGTCTCTTAATTTGAGCGGTGCGCAACTCTCAAACTACGAAGCCTCACTGAACACCTTCCTCACAGACGCCGCGATTGAAAATATTGCGGTTGACGCCGAGGCAGGAGCCAGCAGCTGGGCTCTTCCCGGTAATTGGTCGAACCCCCAGAATATCATTACATTTGTCGCGAACTACAATCAGACGCACACGATAAAATTCCGCGGCGTACAGTTTGACATCGAACCTTACAGCTTGCCGCAATACACACAAGATCCTGCCGGAGTCCTCACAGATTACGTACAGATGGCGGAATCGCTCGTGAACCAGGATAAGAATTATGGTATGCCGCTCGGCTTTGATATCCCATTCTTCTATTCTGCATATGCCCATGCTCCGCAAGTTACCGTTGACGGCATTACAACGTATCCATTGAATCATCTCGTGAGGCTTTTGAACGAACTTCCGTATGGACGCCTGCTCGTTATGGCTTACCGCAACTTTGCGAGCGGCTCCGACGGGACGATTGAAATTGCCGCGCCTGAAATTCAGGCGGCAGGATCAAGTAACGTTGACGTAATTGTCGGCCAAGAAACCGGAAATGTTCAGCCAAGTTATGTCACTTTTTATGGCATGACAAAAGAACAGATGGCGGCGCAGGTTGCCATTGTCAAGCAATCATTTGCTTCAGATAAATCGTTCGGCGGCATTGCTGTCGATTATCTCGAACCGTATCTTCAGCTTAAATAGCCTGATTCTGCAATGATAATAAAAACCGCCCCACCCCACCGGGCGGTTTTTTATTACGGGCTCCAGTTTACCGTTACCTGGTTAACGGTTGGGGTATATTGATACGTTGTGTCTGCAAAAAGGTATATTCGATAGCGGAAAAAACGAGAGCCGCTGAACAGATTATAATCAACACTTTGCAAAACTCCGGGTGTCGCAGGGCCATAATAGGTTGCCGTGCTTCCGCCGGGACCATAATAGGTCCACGGACCGCTTGACGAAGAGCTGCCGGCAAACTGAAACTCAACCTTTGAATTCGCCGGCGCTGTCCCCTGCCATAAAATTGAGTTAATCTGCGAACCGGAAGCGACGCCGGTATCGAATGTTTGCGAATCCAAACTGCCACTCGGTTGATACAGTTCCCGATAAGGGGCACGGAAAATACCGATGATAGCGGCATATTGGGTCGATGTTACGGCCGTCCATTGCGCTGATGTCGAAATAATAGTCGAGGTTGAAAAATCCTCGGCATAGAGAGGGGTGCCAGCTTGTGGATAATAAAAACCGGCTTCCTGGGCCCAGCCCGGCGTGGAGGTTACCGGTGTTGTCGTATTGATGTTACTCGCGATGCCGAAGTACAACTCATTTGGAGATGATCCATTCGCGGAAAGCGATGTATATGTCGGCGTACTCGTTGTAATAGTGCCGTCGTTCACGCTTGACGTATCGAACGTTGACGATGGCGCAACCCCGGTATAATCATACACAGCAATGCTAAGACTTATATTGCCCGACGTCGCCGTTCCTCCCGTCCCTATAATAAAATTTCCGCCGCCGCTCATAATATCCCGCGCATAATAAAGCGATAAATTATGGTATAAATCGGCGAAAGTGGTAGATGCAATCAGTTGGTACGTATTGTTATAGGTGTCTGTTGGAGCCGAGATCACAAGGCCAATTCCTTTACCGGAGATTGCAACGAGAATGAGATCGCCGGCTCGCGGACGAAAATTGAATGATTGATTTACCTGCAACGGAGAATTAATACCCTGCGCAGTTGACGTCTGTACAAGCTGAATTTCCGGCGCGCCGGTTATGAGATTCCAACCGCCTCCCACGTTCGAAAAGGATCCGTTGATGTCCGATATCGACGCCGTGCCGGTTTGGTCTTTCACGCTCACGTACCGCATGACAAAGTTTCCCAATCCGCCCACAGACCACGGAACCTGCTGGCCGGTTGTTGTCGAATTTATGACAACGTAATTCGGCGTTGTCACGGGGCATCCCTGGCCTCCCCCATCAAACCACACAAGGCCGGAATTCGACACTGAGGATCCAAGTTTTATGGTTGAGGTTGTGACCGGATAATCCGAAAGCACCCCGCTAAAACCAATTGTAAGCGTTCCGTCAACCTCAAATGAAGTCGGAGAAGTACCGGTGGCGAGACCCAATTCTCCCTGTGAAATAGTCGAACTTCCCGTTATAACTACCGTCCCCTCAACATACGCCACCGTCCCGCTATTTGAAACCGTGAGGCTCGGAAGAAACAAGGAATCACCCGCGCCGTGATTGGCTACCGAATCGTCCCCGATTATCTGGCTGGACGAACCGTTTACGAAAATACCGACAGTGCCGGTTGCGTACGTCGGCAGATATCCTGCTTCGATATTGCCGTTGACTTTTACTTGTCCTCCCCCAAGCAACTGAATCGCAGTCGAATTTGTGTCCATATAAAGATAATTCTGGGCCGTGAGTACCGTCCCGGCGGGGATGGTCAAAATATTATTACCACCCGTTCCGTCGCCAAACTGAAGATTGTACAAAGTTAACGATCCGGTGATTGTCGCACCGGACGATGTCGCATTAAAAACAACAGTGCTCGAATTATTTTGGAAAGTCCCGGAAAACGTTGACGATGCGTCAAGGGTGAGTTTATTTGACGTACTCTGGAACGTCGAACCGGCGCCCAATGTAAATGGCCCGTTTATGGTGATCGGCGATGAAGCTCCGGAAAAAGTACCTGACGCCTGCGAATATCCGGAGCTGCCGACCGTGATAGCCTGCCCGGGACCTTGAATTATAGTGCCTGAATAGGCGGAAGTAATGGTTATTCCGGTGACGATAGCCGGCGTATTAATAGTACAATTTTGCGTGCTTGAACCAGAAAAAATAACCACGTCGGTTGACGTCGGGACGACAGCCGGCGTCCAGTTCGTTGAACTCGCCCAAGTGCCTGCACCTCCTGCGGTCCACGTTATAGTTGCGGCGCGAGAAATTCCGCCCGACAACGCGAGTCCCGATAAAAACACTATTGCAAATGTTATTTTTTTTATGGTCATAGTACGCAGGCGCCACCGGGCGGCGGTGCAAGCTGGAGAGATCCGCTTGCGGTTATTGAAATATTGCTTGAAGTTGCAAATCCCGTGCCAATCATGGTCACCGCACTATTTTGGCTCGACGAACCGGCCCAGCTCGTTTGATTCATAATATTGTCAGTATTGCGTGTGACGTAAATGGCTATGCTCGTGGATGCCGACAGCTGCGTACTTGAGGCGGCAACGAAAATCGAAATTAGTTTTGTCGAAGGATCGTAGCTATTGCCGCTTATCGTTGTCGTGACATTCCCATTCGAATCGCGATATACGTCATTCACGTAAAAAAAACGATTGTAAGCTTGCGAATTTATGGTGATTAGCTCGGTTCCGCTCGCAACGGAAAACGATGACGTCGCAGTACCCAGATAATAGTTTCTCGATGTGCCCGTAGCGAGACTCAGCACGCTGTTCCAATTCCCGGCGGCCCAGCTCCTCACGTTTCCCGCAAGCTCGTTTGCAAGCTGAGCACGAACCTGTACCTGAATAACGCCGGTATTGGTTTGCAAGGAAGGCGCGATAATGGTGGCGGTCCCAATAACAAAGAGTGCGCCGAGCGCAATTCCGATTAAGACCTCGATGAGCGATTGGGCTTTTTCTGATGCAAACCGTTCCATTTGTTCAGTTTACCACAGCGAATCAGAAGCTCACCGAACCGGCGGAATTTACCGTGATCGAAGACGTTGCAAGAATCGTCCCTCCCCCGACGACCGTTCCACCGGGGTTAACGTTGATCGAATACGAATCCCCTCCAAAGATATCAGTTGCGAGACCGGAGGACGGATATGCAATTTTAACACTACTGCTAGGACCGCTTCCGCTTGTTGGACAATTTGAAGCGCCGAGCCACGCAACAATACTTCCTCCACCGCGGGCATAATCAATAGGTATCTGGCCCGAATACGTGGAAAGATCGAGAGAGCTTCCTGTTTGGCATCCGAGAATTTTATTGCCTTGTGAATCAAGAATCGCCCAAGAGGATCCATCCTGCAGACCGCTCACAGAAATAACGGTGCTTTTATAAATAGCGAAGTCGGAGAAAGAAAAAAGACTTGACCCGTTCACCGTTAAACCGACACTGCCTGCACCAGAAAGATCGGTATTTGAATCAGTCTTTGAAAGAGGCGTTCCGCCATTAATCCAGGATGCAAGTGACGTCTGAGATCCTCCGATGCTTGAAACTGACTGCCGAAAATCATACGTGGTCTCACCGCTATAACCATAGGATGACGAAGCGATGGTTGTAGATACATTATTGTCGGTTTTTGAGATAAAATCTTGAGAAAAATAATTAAACGAGTAATTATTTGTACCACTCGCGTGGGTAATTGTCGCGATTTTTCCATTAGTTAGTATCCCCCCTCTTTCCGCGAGATATTCGACAACGGCATCGGCATAGTTTGCTCCCGTAACATGCAGTTGAACCGTTGACGCGGTTGAGCTCACCCCCAGACTTCCAGAGCTAATGTTCCAATTCCCTGAATCTACCGTCCATTTGCCTGAAGTAGTCGTAAAGCCGTAGCAAGCAGAAGAGGCTCCCCAGCTATTCGTGCCCAATGGGTCTTTCGCCATTGCGGCCCAATAATAGACGGTTCCGGTTGGAAGCGTTGACTGTAATGTGTATGTTCCTTGCGAACCGGACAGGTACGAATCCCCCTGCGAACTCGATGTGGCATTCTGCCCCGACCAACCACTCTGGGTGGAACTCTCGTTGTATATGGACGACGTCGCCGTGCATCCCGAGTCGGTATATAAAACGACCTCGTATTGAATCGCGTCACCATCCGGATCGGTGGCCGTCATCTGAAAAACAGGCGAAGTTGCCACGCCTTGCGCACCGTTCGAGGGCGCGGCCAGCGTCGGGGCATTTGGCGGTGAGTTTCCTGCCGATGTGGTGACGCTCGAACTCGCGCTCGGCGATCCATCGCCTCCGGCGTTTGTCGCCACTATTCGATAGTAATAAGTGGTACCTTGCGACAAGCCGCTGTCAGGCGATGAAGTTGCAGTCGTTGTGGCTATTTGAACAAACACCTGCGTTGAAGTTGCCCGCTGGATTTTATAATACGTCGGCATACCGGAAGCAGCCGTCCAATTCACTGTCAGCGAATTCGAACTCACTGAGGTGTAGGTTGGAGCCGTCGTCGTCCCCGGTGGCGCCGGCGGCGTCACGGTAAATGATGCGGCCGTGGAAGTGTTGATATTTGAGGTGACCACAATAGGCGCAGAGCCGGTCGCTGCCGCGACAGGAACTTTAACGCAGATCTCTCCGTCTTGCCAGGCTGCACCACTGCCATTACACACACCCGACCCGCCGGTCTGCGAAACAAAATCTGAATTAAGGGCGATCGTCGAACCAAAAGCAACGTTCGTCGTCGACGTTGAGCGATTCAGGAGCAGGGGGCACGTTCCTGATTGGCATAAATGGTCGCCTATAATCTGCACAATGTTCCCCGTTGAGGTGCTCACGGGATTCACGGCTAAAATCCTTGGCAGGATACTGAATGAGTTAGCGGTTGTTGACGCCTGCTTGCTGTCGGACGCCCGGGTCAAAATAATATTCCCGGTATAGGTATTCGTCGCAATGCCGGTAGGCACTTCGAAACAGGCCGTTGTTGACGCGAAGCCCGCAACGGAACATGAACCGCCGGTCGTGTTGTATAAGGTGGCAAGAAAACCAAGAATGCTTGAGGTTCCTGTTGTGGTGCCAAAGTGATCTCCGGAAAGCATGATGACGCCGTCGGTATCGCCTGCGTTATAAATGCGCGCGGCATTCGATTGGATTGAAAGGACCGTGGAAATCCTCGGATAAATATAGAATGTGAGCGGCGTCGTGTCGCTTGCATTCGCGGCCCACACCTGCAGACCCGCCGCCCCTCCATTCGATTTTAATGTCGCTGGAATAGTAAAAACAATCGACGTACTGCTCCAAGAGGTGATGCTCGAACTCGGCACTATGTCAGTCCCGCCCGTAATGAATTCAACACATCCGGTTCCCGCCCCGCCGTTGCACGTTGCTGCATTGCTCGTTGCAACGGTACCAAAATTGACTCCAGACACAGTTATGCTGTCGCCGCTTCGCCCTCCGTCGCCGCCCATCGTCGTAGAAACAGAAGTGGCGTCAGGAGCTCCACTTGGCACAAGCGCTGCCTGTATTGAAACCCACAGCTGCGACCCCGCATAGGTCCAGCTGTTCACAATCGTTGTTGGAGACGTTGACGTAACATAGCTCGAATTTGCTTCCGTTGCGGACGAAGAGATATCTTGACCAATAACATTTTGTCCGGCTCCATGCGCCGTAGTGGCGCTCGTATTCGGGTGGGCATTGCAATCAACAACCCAGTCATTCGCCACCGTCGTCGTGATTGAAGAAGAAGGATTCGCACTCGTTCCAGTGTTCGTGGAAGTGACATCAACCGGCGTTGAGGCAACGCCAAATAGCGAAGTAATAACAAATCCTCCCGCAGATGCCCCTGAAAAAGTGCTCGAGATGTTGTCGGTTCCAACAGGCGCACTTGAGAGATAAAACAAGGCGGCTTGTTTGGTGGAATGGGTGCTTGATGATAGAAGCGTCATCGGAGTTCCATTCACCGTTGGAGGAGTGATAGTAACTGCATTGGCTGCGACACACATAAGCAAGATTTCATTACTGCCCGAGTGGACGACTGCCGTTGTTGTGGCTGTTGCGCGGCTCGAAAATCCGAACGTTGAAGACGCATCCAATGAGATCGCAGCATGCGCCCTGGGGACAAAAACAGCAAACATCATCACAAGAGCTGCGGGAAAAATGAAATATTTTTTAGCGGTCATCTTATTGCGTGGCATTAATAGTAAGCGTGACACCGGCGCTCGTTCGCACTCCCCAGTACCATTGCTTCGCCGCAGCGTTGTACGATAATTCAACGGAAGTGATCACGGCCTTGCCATACCCGGGAACCGCGCGTGCCTGCTCAATCGCCTGGTCGGGAGAGATAAGATCTGCCGGCAGGGCGTTTCCGCCACCGGCAAGCGTAATGGGCGTTGAGCTCACGACCGTTTGCTCGGATACTTCAATCTCAAACCCAGCGTTCTTTTTCTTTGGCGAAACGAAAATGAAATCCCAGGCGTCGCTCGGCTCATCAACCAATGTCATCTTTGAAAGCGCCGCATCTGATTGCCACGCGGCGGCGGCGGCTAAAGCGATCTCATAATCGCTTTTATTGAGCGTGACTTCGGAGATGCCAGCTGGAGATGAAGATGGCGCAGAAACAACGGTCGTAACGGCGCCACCCCCTTTCCTCGAAAATATAAACACCATCGTCCCAACGACAGCAACCAGAATCACCACGAGAACTGATATGATTATTTGTTTTGCGTTTCCCATGGTGGCATCATAAAACTGTCCGATTAAAGTCATCAAAAAATAACTCCCCGCTTTCGCTCCTGGTTATGGTCGAGGAAGATCCTCCGGTGACCGATGGGCAACCGCCGCCAAATACCAGATCCAAAACGATAGTTGCCGTTGCCGACGGCGCACCCGAAACCTCGCTAAAAAAAATATTCGTGGATGATCCTATCGCAATGCTCGATGACGCATAACAAACATCGGCAGGCAGGTTATATTGACCCACGGTAGTAATCACGAATCCACTACCACTACTCCCGCCAGTAAGGCCGCCACCAATGTTGGTCGACGACGTATAAACTAAAGAATAATATGGCTGGGTTGAGCTTGTATTATCAAAATGCACGCCCCAAGCGCCACCCTGTTCGCTTGACAATGAATCGCTTTGAGCCTGTCTTAGGGTTGTCGCAATTTCCTTTGCGGTGTTTGTGAGATCGGCATGCGATCGATTGCCGAACAGATTGAGCGTTACGGTCGTGCCAATTATGACAATGATCGCAAGAACAATCATCATTTCGATGAGCGTAAATCCACGTGGATGCATACCCTAATGATAACAAACCTAAATAATCGGTTCGAAGGCGGACGCCCAATTTGCTAATTTTTCTGATTGCATCGGTCGGGCAATGTAGTACCCCTGCACCCCGTCGCACCCGAGCTCCCGCAAAAACTGCAATTGCTCTTCCGTTTCAACGCCCTCCGCAATGACTTTTACGTTCAAGTTGTGCCCAAGAGAAATGATCGATCGCACGATTGCCTGGTTGTGTGGATTTTTAATGCCGTGCTTGATAAACGACTGGTCGATTTTTAACGTATCGATCGGCAAATCTTTCAGATAGCCGAGCGAAGAGTAGCCGACGCCAAAATCGTCTATGGCAATATGCACCCCAAGCTTGTGGAGCATCTTGAAGCGGTCTTTTGCAAGTTCAATGTTTTCCATGGCCAGGGTTTCCACAATTTCAAATTCGAGAAAGGAGGGCGGGAGGTTATTTTCCGAAAGCAGTTTTTTGACTTTGTCGATGAAACGACTGTCGGTAAATTCCCGCGGGGAAAGATTCACCGCAATCCTCATTTGAGGAAGGCCCTGATGCAGCCACCTCCCCTGCTGGGCAAAAACAGTCCTCAGCGTTTCCTCTCCCAGCATCTTCATGATTCCATGATCTTCGGCAATAGAAATAAATTCGGAGGCGGACACGAGGCCTCGCTCCGGGTGATGCCATCGAAGCAGCGCCTCCACGCTTATCACCTTCCGAGTGCTTGAGTCAACGACGGGTTGATAATAAACCTCAATCTGCCGCGCAAGCAACGCCTGCCGCAATTCTTGGACAACATTCAACCGTGACGACGCCTCCTTATTCATGGCGGCCTGATAAAACCGATAGTGGTTTCTGCCCGACTGTTTTGCATTAAGCAAAGCGACATCGGAATTGGCAATGAGCGACCGCACATCTCTTCCGTCGCGCGGAAACATGGCGATGCCGATACTCGTTGAAAGGAATATGGTTCGCGACTCGAATGGTATGGGCGACTCCAACGCCTTGATAACTTTCTTCATGATCCGCACAACTTCGTAACGGGCTTTGATGTCCTTGAGGATCACGACAAATTCGTCGCCGCCAAGGCGTCCGATAATATCATCTTCGCGCATACATGAAGTGATCCGCCGCGCAAATTCCTGGAGAAGAACGTCTCCGACGAGATGTCCGAATACATCGTTCACCTGCTTGAACCGGTCTATGTCGAAATATAAAAACGCCATCTTCTTGTCGTCGCGATGCGCTTCCGCGGCTAATTTTATTGCCCGCTCCTCAAATGAATGTCGGTTCGGCAAACCGGTGAGTGAATCGTGCGAAGCCTGATATTTGCGTTCCGCGACCTCCGACTCGAGTGCACTGATTCTTCCGCGGATCGCTTCGATCATCACTTGTATGCCGGCAGAAAGCTCCACGAATTCATCGTTTGCCGGCGGCATGACAACGTCTTCGGAATAATCACCGGTGGATGCTTTTGTAAAAATTCCGTTAAACGACGCAAGTCGCTCTTTGAGGTATTTTTTATATCTGATTAGTTCCTGGTCTTCCATGAATCTTGATAGTATCCCAAATACGTAGCTTTTCCAAGCCTCGGAAACCATATTCAGACATGTAACAAACATCTATCCCAAGCTGTATTATTATTAATACCATGGACACCCAGCCGATAAAGGAAAAAGATCGGAGGCAATATCACCGATTGCCCTCCCGCCTCAACGAATACGAGGTTGCTGCAATCCGCAAAATGAAGGCTGATGACCCGGATATCTCCCCTCATGAACTCGCGGAGCGGTTTGGCGTCTCGATCAGCCATATGAGAAACATCCTCAACGGCCTTTCGTGGCGATCTGAACATAACGACCCCTCCGCGGCGCCGACCGAAGAGCGCAGGCGCTTCCGCCGCATGGCGTCCCGGCTCACCCCGGAAGAAGTCGCTACCATACGCAAACTAAAGCGGGAAAATCCGAATTTGACCGCGCGGGAGCTTGCCGTACGCTTCAAAGTCTCCGCAACTCATATCTACGATATCTGGAAAGGAAAAACCTGGCGCGGCGGAAGCACGAGCGAACGCACAGGATAAGCCTTGGAAAATAAACGGAGTGCGATATAATGGTAACTTCATGGCTTACCTTATTGTATTTTTCGTCGGATGCGTCACCGGTGCAATCGCGCTCTACAGAATCGCACAACATTTTTAACTTCAGAAGGTAAAAACCCCCGCATCTGCGGGGGTTTTTGTTTCATTCAAACAAGGTAACAAATTGTGGTGCATAAACCGTATGTACTATTGCGTAATGCACCGACATGAAGACAGACTCCCTCAATCAAACGCGTGTCGTATATATTCCGGCTTCTCCGCGTGAGCTTTCGCAAGAAGGACAGCCGATCCCCCGTTCCCACGCTTCGAATGCTCTTCTCGTGGCACTCCACGTTATTTTTACGATCGCATTCGTCCTTTTTTGCATTGGAACCGCAGTAGCGATCTGGTATTTCGCCGCCATGTTCTCAAATGCTTCCTATAAGGCGGTCGTTTTCTTTCTTATGCTGATTCTTGCGACAAACGTCGCAGGAAAATATGTGGTGTGGTGCATCCATCACTAAATGCGAAACGGAATTAAAATCGCGGTCTATATCGGTCTCTATGCGATAACGATCGGCATGATTGTTTCGACTTTTTTTCTCCACCCGATCATTCGCCCGACGTTCCCGCTGCTTCGAACTATTATCGTTATATTCGCATCAGTTCTCCTCACGAAGTATTTTGCCTACATGGTCCTCTCGCCGATTTACGACATCATCAAAGCAAGGCATGATGCAAAATTTCGCTCCGTCATAGCAACATACCGTCCGCGGGTTTCGGTAATTATCCCATGCTGGAATGAAGAGGTGGGTATTATCGGAACGATACAATCGGTGCTTTTGAATACTTATGAATTCATCGAGCTTGTGATTGTAAACGACGGTTCAACGGACGAATCCGATGCTCTTATCCGCCGATTTTTAAAAGACTACGAAACCGAGCAATATCTCCATCCCGGAAAATCCATCGTATACCACTATAAAGAGAATGGCGGCAAAGCCCGCGCTTTGAACGCCGGCATCGAGCTTTCAACGGGCGACATCATCATGTCGATTGACGCCGACTGCAGTGTGATGCCGAATGCCGTTGAAAATTTTGTCGCCTGGTTTGCCGACCCGAAGATCATGGCAGCGGTGGGCAATGTAAAGATTGGCAATACCCGGACCCTTGTCGGCACCGTTCAATATCTGGAGTATCTTTTTTCATTCTATTGCAAAAAAGCCGACTCCGTCCTGAATACTGTTTATATTATCGGCGGTGCAGCCGGAGCGTTCCGGCGTGAAGTTTTTGAGCAGCTCGGCGGCTACACAACGGAGGTTATCACCGAAGACATCGAGCTGACCATGCGCATACAGCTTGCCGGAATGAAAATTGTCTACGCTGCGGATTCCATTGTCTACACTGAAGGCGCAAGCGACGTCCGCGGGCTCATGAAACAACGCCTGAGATGGAGGCAGGGACGCGTCCAGACTTTCTGGAAATATCGCTCCCTATTTTTCGAAACCGAAGGACCCATCAACAAACTGGTTAGTTGGATTATTTTACCGCTCGCGCTGTTTGGCGATATGCAACTGTCCGTAGAGATATTTTTTATCATATTTCTGTATGCTTATTCGTTTTGGACAAATAATTTTTCGGTTTTTATATCGGGCATTATTGTTGTCGGATCCATGTTTGCAATACAAATATTCAATGAAAAGGAAGAAGCTCGAAAGCTGTCATTCATTATCATGGCGCCCATCGGCTGGCTCCTTTTCTATCTATCAACCTATGTCGAACATAACGCCCTTCTAAAGTCGCTCTGGACAGTTATGACGCGCCGTGAAGTCACGTGGCAACGCTGGCAACGGAAAGGCGTAAATGACGCATGAACAAAAAAACCAGACTCATCCTTGCGGCTGCTGCCGGTATGTGCGCCATCGCCACTATTATGATTGCGTCATACAAACGAAACGAAACGATCTCTCCCGATGCTTCGGCGCAACAGCCGGCTGCCACGTCAACGGAACCGACTTCGACAACAATAGCAACAGCAATGACCGTGCCGTCGGGAACGGCTCCTCTTTCGACGATTAAACCTCAAACCCAAAAGCAGGTTGACACCAATCTTTCCCTCGTCCCCCAGGCAAAACCCTCACCGACACCGGAAGCAACGAGCGGCTGTGTTTTGGCGCTCGCTTTTAATCAAACCGGTGGCAATCTTCAGACCGCGAGCGCCATGCACTATACGCTTTCCGCTAAAAACCTGGGCGACACCATATGCCAGTCAGCAAGCATTTCGGTTTACTATGCAACAAACGAAGCATTTGTTTCTTCGGCGCCACAAGCGACGGCCGATGGCTATTATTGGAATCTTGGCAGCCTTGCCCCCGGGCGGGAATTAGATATTTCGCTCGCAACCGAGCGCACAGCGCCGCTCGCGCCTGGCGATGCAACCATAGAAGCCTGTCTTTCCGCCGGCAACGGATCCGACGCATGCAGTAATGCTTCGACGGGACAAACGCTCCCGCAGGCTGCCGAAGCCACACCGCAAACCCAAACGGCAACGACCGTGCTCTCAGTTCCGCCTGGCAAAGAACTCGGCGTCTGGGTCTGGACGCCGATAAGCGGGATGTCGCCTGCGGCGATGCAGCAGATCGTGAACGAAGCGGCTGAAAATAATTTCAACGCCATCTATATCACCGTCGATGAATATCTTTCGATTGAGACCCAGGGAGAACAAGCGATCAACGCCTACGAACAAAACGTTGCAACTTTTATCGGCCTCGCTGCACAAAAAAATATTGCGGTTGACGCCGAAGCCGGCGCACGAGTCTGGGGTCAACCCGGCGATACGTATGAAGCGCCGGAAATCGTGTCCTTCGTAGCTTCTTACAATCAGTCGCACACACAAAAATTTCGCGGCGTTCAATTCGATATCGAGCCATATCTGCTCCCCGGTTATAACACGAACACACCAATCGTCCTCACAAACTACGTCCAGCTAATTGCAACTTTAGCTACGCAAACTGCGAATAGCCGCCTCCCGCTCACCATTGTCGTCCCCCACTTTTTTGACGATGGGGTGAAGTGGACGCCGGAAATCACGGTTAATGGTTCCACCAATTATGTGGATAATCTAATCTTTGCCCTTCTAAATAAATCAGCGGGCAATCGCATGATTGTGATGGCGTATCGAAACTTTGCAGGCGGCGATGGTGGTTCGATTTCGCTCGCTCAAACCGAAGTGACGGAAGCCGACGCAACTAACGTAAAAGTTCTCGTCGCGCAGGAAACGGGGCCGGTATCACCGAGCTACGTGACCTTTAACGGCACCTCCCGAACAGAACTCGCCACTCAAGCCGCTGCGATCGCGGGAGCGTTCAATTCAGACGGTTCTTTCGGCGGAATCGCCATAGATTATTTGGATCCGTTCCTTAGTCTTTCCAAATGACGCGCTTCCACATAGAGAAAGAGCGGGATTTCTTTACGCGCCAGGTCCTCGGCTTTCGCGCGCGGCCCCGCCTCGCTTTTCTTATGCGAATTCCATTCTTCGAGCGCGGAGACTGCGAATCCCGCTTTGTGGAGCGCCTTTATATAAAATTGCATGGGGCGATGAAATGACCATGTAAAATCCCCGGGTTTGTCACCAGGATGCATTTGAATTTTTACTTTTGATTCCGAAAGATAGCGGTCAATCCTCCGGAACTGCACTTTCTTTTTTTCATCCCACCCCCAACCGCTTTCCTGCGGAACTCGGAAAGCCGGATGGTTCACGACGACATGAAGCGATCCATCGGGCGTAAGAATTCGCGAACATTCGCGGAGTACGTCGGCAGCATTCTCGATGTTCTGGAGAGCAAGGATGATTGCGACCTTCTGAACGCTTTTATTCTTTAAAAACGGCAGGGATTCGGCTTTTGCAACGTGGAATGAAAATTTTTCCGGATCAACGGTCGCGGGAATCGCCTTTCGGGCAATTTCAATAAGCGAGCGGGAGGCGTCCACGCCAACTACCATAGCCCCTTTCTTTGCAAATTCACGGGCGAAAAAGCCCTGCCCGCAAGCAAGATCGAGCACGGTTTCCCCGTCGCGGATATCCATCAGCCGCAAAATATTTGGCAATATCAATTCCTTTTGGTATGTCCCCTCGCCCGCGAGCAAGGCATCATACCAACCGGCCGATTTTTCCCATGAAGTGTCCATGTTTTTATTCCAGATTGCGATGCTTCATCATCCTACGGTAGATGCGCATCAAAACAAAGAGCACGATTCCGGCGGCGGCTATCCCGGCGAACAAATCGAATGAGCTTGAAAAATCGCTCCAATAATTTCCCACGGCAAACCCAATGGTTAGGGCGGCTCCAGGTTCAATAATATTGCCCAAAAGATCATAAAAAAAGAACGTTCCGAACGGAACCTCGACAAGGCCCGCCAGCAACGCCGCGACGGGGCTTAATGAGCCTGCAAACCGCGTAATAAAAACGGTTACCGCGGCGTCCGTTCGGAGCTCTTCTTTTAATTCGTTGTAAAATTTTATTTTATGCAGGTGCAAGAGCCTGATTGCGGCGTCGCCGTAATAACGCGCGAGCCCGTAGTCGGTGAGGTCGCCGAGCGTATTCGCAATGATGGCGAGCGGCACCAAAATCCAATAGTTAAAATATCCCTGACTTGCGAATGCGCCGACCGCGAGCAACATGGCATTTGTCGGGAGGGGCAATATCACCGCACTCGTATAAACAATCAAACCGACCGCGACATACTTATAGAGTAAAACGTACGAAAGCAGAGGTGCTAGAATCTCGGTCATCGAATTCGTTATCCCCGTGTCGTCGAACTTGCCGCAGGCGTGAGATATTGGACGATCGCGTCGTCGACGCTCGAAAGGAATGCGTTCGTATTCAGATTATTGTGCTGGGCATAACTTGATAAGGTCACGTGGGGGTACCCGGAATCGGTGATTGAAAGGTGAGCTTCCAAATAACCAGGGGGAAGCTTAAAGAGCTGGTTTACATAATCGAATGTCATCCAGGGTCGAATGAATACTACGTCGCTTTGCGTCGGCGAACCGTGCTGTTTTAAAAGATTTGAAATCCACAATTCGCGCGCGCTCAATACCTGCTCACGGCGGAGGATAATCGATTGCCGGACAAAAAAGAAAACAAGCACCACGATGACAATGGACAAAAAGGCTATTATCCCAAGAATTGCTTTCATGGCGCGGTCAATCCGAGGCATGCTTCAATTATAGCCCAAACGAGGCAGTTCCACCGACTTGCGTTATTATTGTCTCTGTGTTATACTGTTATCATGAACAAATTAATCGTCGGTTTCAGTTTTGCGGTCATAACGGTCGTAAGCGTTTCGGCGATTGCATTCGCCGCAGGCGCAGTAATTGTGAATGGATCCCTCGGTCAGCGGGCGAATGATGCGTCGAGCTTCGGCTTCTCCGTTTGCAATAACGGAACTGCAGCGCAGACAACGGCGGCTTCCGTAGTGGTTACGGCGAACGGCGTTTCGGTTCCGAGCCAATCAGGCTCGACTATCGCTCCGGGAACTTGCTCGTACACCTACCTCCCCTATTCAACTTTCAATATGATCGGCGGAAAATCGTATGCCGTGAAAGTCGCAGTGAGCGGAGGTGATACACAAACATACGCGATCACCGTTCCGGGCTCCGTCCTTGGAGCGAGCATCGTAAATACTTCGGTTGCCGGTCCCATTGATCAGAACCGCATTAATTTGATGGCTACGGAAGTTCAGGTGATGAAGCAGTTGATTTCAATCCTGAAAGCCAAGCTTGGACTCTAAGCTTCTTCCCTGCGGCATAAAAAAACAGCCTTTGATGAAGGCTGTTTTTTTATGCTCGAGCAAACCCCTAAGGCAATGCTTTAAAATCTTCGGCAAAAAAGTATTGGGATAGCTTATAAATTGAATAGGTCATATACGGGGCGGCGAGGACGTCTATCGTGTAATGCACGTGGGCAAACAGCACCGATATGCCAAAAATAATCGAGATGGCAAGGTAGCAATAACGCCATATTTTCTCGTCCCAGAAAATCAGCGCCATGAGAAATGGCAATCCTGTGTGCCCTGAAAAGAAAAACCCGGCCTCAAGGCCAAGTCCGGTATAGATGCGATCAAAAAAACCCGTATCGGGATTAATCTGTCCGGGATAAATACCAAGATGAGTCGAAGCGACAAAGACAGCTCTTGTCGCTATAAATATGGCAACCGCTTTAATAGTGAATACGATATATTCGGGTTTATAGAGCAAGAGGATGATGCTCACGACAATGGCTGCGAGCGCTCCTTCGATGATGATAAGATTCAAATTAACGATTGGAAGGTTGTCGAGAAGGATATCGTGCACAAAATTACTCGAAACGCGGCTCGAATAGTTGGATGCATAAAACTGGAACACAATCGCGAGCCCCAAGAGAATCAGGGCAACGAGAAATGATCTCACCCACTCCCTGGTTATCAGTGTTTTATATGTCATTGTTTCATTCATTATACTATACGGAATCGATTGCCATTTCCCCGCCCACACTTCTCTTAAAATAAAAAAACCGCCGTCCGGCGGCGCCTCACGCGCGGGGACGGCGGTTTTTATTTTGTTTCTAGAAGCCGAAAATGCGCTTGAAGAAACTCCCGATGGATCCCAAGAATCCGAAATTGATGCGGGTCGGCGAGGCGTTGGCTGGAAGAGCTGTGTTCGGCGTTCCGTTTCCATTACCACCCGTCTTGACTTGATCAATAACGGACGACGCAACTACAGACGTGCCGTTTACCGTGCCCTGCACGATAACATTGTCGCCAGTCGCGACAGCCGAGACCGTTGACGTCACGCCGTTCTTTACGATCTTTGCATTTGATACATCAATCGTATAGGTGACATTACTTGCGTTCGTTACAGTCAGTGTCGATCCGTTAATCGCGGTCACGCTGCCTCCGATTACGGGCTCACCGTTGCCCTGGATAGGTGGCGTAGCGTTTGTTGCCGTTGAAGTTGCCCTTCCCGGAAAGCTGAAACCGCCCCTGCCCGTCATACCGACGCCGTCCCGGATCATCGTCGCCGTGACGTTTGATCCACTCACCGTACCCTGCACCATGACCATGTCCCCCGTAGCGACGCTTGAGATGCTGGAGCTGGTGCCATTCTTCATTACCGTTGCATTGCTCGCATCAATGGTATACACCATCGGTGACGTTGTTGTTGCATTCGGCCTCACCTTGCTTGTCACGGTAAGCGTCGTACCATTAATGGCACTCACCGTACCAAACACGCCCGGCATAAATCCGTTCGTGAGACCGCCATGCATCCCGAAGCGGAAATTCATACCGTTCGGTATATTAAGATGTCCCTGAGCCTGCGTTTGCGCGAATACCGGGGCAACCACCGCAAAACTCGCAACAAATCCCACTGCTGTCAAAAGTATAGCGATATTTTTGTTCATAAGAGTTATATAGTTTTTTTTCATACGGCATCGACCCTAATCATAAAACGAGCTCTGCCGCATCAGTACATACGTACGAGCGGTCCGAAAAGTTTCAAGTCTGGATTATCAGCCGGTCCAGTAATACAGCAATATGCTCAGGTCTTGCAAATCCACCTTACCGTCGCCATTGAGGTCGGCAAGCGGGGTGCTTGTGCCCCAATAATAGAGCAATATGGAAAAATCGGCGAGATTCACCTTGCCGTCGCCGTTCAGGTCGGCGAGATAGCTTTTCCCGGCACTGCCTGAACCGACAAAAAACGACAGCGATTGGCTTATTTCGCTGCGCGCCACGGCGCCGTTGTCGGTGGTTACAAAATCCGCATCCACGGTATGGAGCTGGTTGTTATCGAGCGGCTTTGTGTCGAAAAGGATCTTCCAATTGCCGCTTGCATCAGTGCTCGTCGCAAGCATAATTTGGTTTCCGGAATGGATATAGGTCTCGACGGTTGCCGACGGCACCGATTGCCCGGAGATTGTAAGAATATTACCTTTCGCTATTTGGCGCTTATCAATCGCAATCGTCGGCGGCAAGAACTCTCCCGAGATCGTTGTCGCCGCGTTGGCGGTTATGGTCACCGTGGTCGTGAGGGCGATTGATTTTAGGCCTTGCGAATCCTGTGCCCAAAATCCGAACGTTGCGACGCCCGGAGAAATGTTAGTCGTTGAAAAATAGAAATTGGCGCTGGTATCCGCCTGGACAACGCCGATCGTTGTACCGTCGTCGAGAATACTTACGCTCGAGCCAGGATATGCCTTCCCTTTAATGATCACTTCGGTGGGGTTCGGTTCCGTAAATGTGCCGCCGGAAATTCCCCCGCCTCCCCCGCCGCCTCCGCCGCCTCCGGTTTGTTGGAGTGACTCAATTTGACATGTTGCAGAACATCCGTCACCGGAAATATTATTACCGTCATCACACTGTTCACCGAACAAAGGCTGCAGAATTCCGTCGCCGCAGTATGGTCCCCAGCCGCTGCAATCGGGCAAGCAATTTCGGCCGGCCGCAGACGTTGCGTATTGCCCGTTGTTCACGCCATCATCACAAACCTCAAGCGGTGGCTCCACGATGCCGTTGCCGCAGACGCTGATATTGACTGTTGTTGAAGCTGTAAACTGGGCGCGTGCAAAAGGCACAGTGAAAAGTGTGCAAATTACCGCAAAGCATAATAAAACCAAAAGCTTCTTAAAGCCGCTCAACATGATTCGTCTTTTTTATTTACAACAGGCACCTAACGATAATGGCTCGGAGGTGAGGGCGGCGTTGGTATCCTGCCTTTTCTCCCGCCCCGCCGAGTCTTTCGAATAAACAGGCGGATGCCCGCATAGATACCGTAGAGGACGAGCAGAATAAGGATGATGATACCAAAGGTCATGAGCTTCTCGCTCCACCGGAGTCCCCAGAAATTATATCCTATATATCCCGCAAGCGTTCCGGCCGGCAAAACAGCGAGATCCAAATTCCCCTGGCCGATAATATCCGTGTTGTTTGGTCCATAAATCTGATAAAAAACCCTATAACTGCCTTGCGGCAAATACGTCGGCATTTCGGCTATTACGGTCTTTGCCTGAAACGGCGCAACCGAATCGAGACCGTTCGTGTTTTGTTCGGTTTCGAGCGTGTTCCCCGTAAGATAAACCTGATATTGGAACACCACCCTACCAGGTGCTCCGGATATATTTCCGGAATTATTCAAATCCATTGAGAAAATGATTTTTCCCGGAAAATGCATCCACCACCACGTGTGTCCCACCTCGGTATTTTGCATGATAACCCGCCGGACAGCGAGCTTTGCGCTGTGGCTATCGATCACCTGGAGATTCACATCTATCTGAGCGCCGATCGTGATGCCTACCGTTCCCTTGCTTGGTCCTGCAAGCGGCGAAACAACCACCTGAATATTCCCCGAATAATTTCCGAGCTTTGCATCTCCCGGAACTTTCACGCTCACAATCATGGGCTCCTGCTGAGTCCCTGCGGGAAGCACGAATTGCGTACCTCGATCTATCGTGATCCAGTTATTTGCGCCCGGTACATTAATAGAGACCTTCGCTTGAAGGTCTTGTGTCGGATTGCTCCGTACCAAAATAATCGTCTGATCATATTCAGAATTTTGCGTGAGCTGGTCATTCGTCACGTATGGCGGCGTAATTCCAAACCCGTCCGCCTGCGCGCGCAAGGCTGGCATCAACGCCACTGCCCAAAATCCTGTCACAGTGAGCACCCCTGCAATTATAGAAAAGCTTTTTTTCATCGCGACGTCGCCGAAAAAAATAAAACCGGGTCAGCTTCCAAGCCCGTCCGACTCCTCACGTAATAATACCACACAAACACACGCTTTTTCTGTAATGGGGAAATCCCGTGTATAAAAGACTACCATGCGCCCGGCGCGCTGCGGACTGCGATGAACGTGTTCTGGCCGGTGTAGGCTCCCGATAATTGGATCGTTCCCGGAACCGAAAGTCCCCAGAATGTCGTGCCAAGCGATGACGTCGCGGTTGAGGTTGATTTCGGAATCTGGATTGCAAAGAGGTTGCCCGGGTTATAGGCCAGGCTGTTTCCCAAAGCGTATGCAACAGCCGAGCTTGCATAAGCAATCGATCCAGCCGGAATAGTTGACGTCGGTGAAGACGGGCAACCAGGATAGGTCGGGCACATATCAACGCCGTACAACGTCTCGTTTAAGCCAAGATTACCCAGCTCGGACATCGTAGTTGTGGCGGCAAGCGTCGGAGTCGTCGAACCCGGAGGCAAAGCTCCGAAACTAATCGCCGGCGTATTCAGCTGTGACGCAAGGAAACTCAAGACGGTATTCGTGGTTGCGCCCTGCGTTATCGTACTTGTGGTGCCAAGATAATTCGTTGCCTGCACGGCTGCCGCCCAAGCCTGGTTGTAGTATTGAGTGCTTGTGGCTGTTCCATCCGTTGGATCAGCGACATACCAGAGCGGGAACGTGCATGTCCATTGTGATGTTATAGAGCTCGATCCCGAACACGAACCTACATTCTGCGAACAGCTAAAAGCCCATGTTGTTGTACCGACGGCGGCCGGATAACAATTATTCGCATTATAATTTCCCGTTGACGAACAGCTTCCAAGACCGACCCCGGTTCGGAAAACGTCGATGCTCGCCGTTGCAACTTCCTGGCCACCAAGCGGATTCAAGCAACTATTATTGTCCGACGCGGTGAATGTCACCTGAAACCCGGTTGTTTGTCCGCCGGGATTCGTTAACGTAAGCGGAGTGCTTGAACCTCCGACATTCAAAAGGTTGATACTCGAAGAAGCGATGGTTGGCGCGACCGCGCTTACCGTTTCGGTTGCGTTCGTTCCTTCAGCTCCACCTAAAGCCGCAAACTGGTGCTGGTCGATAACATAGCCGTAAGATGAATATCCTTTGTCCTGAGTAGGAATTGCAATTGTACTCGAGCAGCTTGGATTCACCAGCGACGCCGTCGAAGAACAGAATGTTCCTCCGCCACCGCAGGACGTTCCCGTGAAATCGTTTGCTTTACATACGAAAAGCTGAACGGTGTCGGTTGCTCCCGTAAAGTTATCGGTATCGGACGCAGTCGTTGACCATGTCACTACCGCTCCAGGAACCGCCGGAGAATTGTTTGAAAAACTTGAAAAGTTCGGCCGATGATTTACCACGAACGGAGATCCGGAAGAGCCTGAGCCTTGCTGGTAGGTTCCATTACATTGCGCACCGCCCGCATTGCCATCGCAGATCCATGCAAACCATGGATCGATCTGAGGATCGGTTGAAGACGTGACGTATGAAACCGTTGAGGTGGATCCGCTCACCGTTGAAGTGGAAACCGCCCATTGATTTCCTGCGCCGCCAGCGCAACTCGGAGCCGCGCCGTTTGCCGCGGTCGGCGTACTGCTATTTTTACAAAGAAGCAGGTAATAGGCATCACTATTAGGATCGGTGCCGATGGCGTACCACGTGACAGGATTGCCGGCATTCGTAGGCGACGAAGTTGAGGATACTGGATTCTCAAACGGATTTTCTGTCCAGTTCGGCGGCGTATTCAGAATGTTTACGGTTGTTGTTGCCGTACTTTGCGCCAAAGCAAACCGGGCATGCCGAATCGAATCGCTCCCCCAAAAAGTGGTAACCAAAATAGCGGCGGCCACCATAAACGCAAAAACAATGATTGAAACCGCAACTTTCCCTCGTGATCCGAAAGGATTCATAATTACTATAATTATACCCTATGCTATCCCCAGAAAAAGACCGGTTATCCACAAGTGAGCCACAAAGCCCAGCTTACTTGTAGCGGATGGCCTCAAGTGGGCTAATTGATGACGCGCGGCGAGCAGGGAAAATTCCTGTGATAAAGCCGACGATTGCGGAAAAGAATGTGATAAACCCCAAAAACGTTCCCGGGAAGGCAAAAAGGGCTACTGCTGCCCCCCCATAATGCGCAGCAACAAGATTGAGAAGGTAATTTATGATGAGACCTCCGGCGATGCCCATAGCCATGCCAGTCATTCCCCCAAGGAATCCCACAACAACCGCTTCCGACAAAAACAGAATCTGGATGTCGCGCGGAGACGCACCGAGCGTGCGCATAACACCAATTTCGTTTGTACGCTCAAGCAGCGTAACGGTCATGGTGTTAAACATACCGATTGCGGAGACGACGAGAGCGATACCACCGAAGCCGGCAAGCACCGCCTGGACACCGCTAAAAATTTGATTTGCCTGATCGACGGTCTTTGAAAGTGCAGAAACAACGAATCCAGCCGCGACAATTGCCGTTTGCACGTCGTTCAAAAAACCGCTAGCCGATACGCGGACCTGAACCTTATCATAGGAGGTGATGCCGACTTGCGACGAAAGCGTCGCAAGCGGAATCATGGCATAAATTGCCGCTGCATCGTTCGTCACGCCGGTCACGGTAAAATTGCCGTTTAACGGAACCTGGTCAGCCGAGCCCGACGTTCCAACCGCCGACGCGATGACACGGAATGATACCGGTTTCCCTAAAATCTGATTCGGGTCGGTGACACCGAATAACTGAAGTGCGGCGCTCGAAAGAATAATATCGTTTCCGTCACCGGGACTGTCTGTGAATGACTTCCCTGCCGCCATCGCGATGCCGGCATATTTAAAATATGACGCCTGGACGCCCTGAAGATCCGTGTTGGCGCTCAACCCGTTGAACGTCACAACGGAAGAAAAATCCGCGAGCGGTGAAACATCGTTCACGTTTGGTATCGCTTTGAATTCGGCGAGGGTCGCATCGTTCAGCGTGACCGCGTTCGAGGGCGGATTGGTCACCGTGAGGCTGAGCAAGGTGTCCCCGAAAACAATTTTCTCGAGAAGAATGTTTTGCAAGCCAAAACCAAGACCGACGAGCATCACAACGGCCGACGTGCCGACGCCCATGCCGAGAATCGTAAGCCAGGTCCTCGCAGGATTCGTCTTGAACATTCTCGTCGAAAGTTTTAATGCATCAATTGCTCTCATGATATAAAAATTATATGTACATGCCCTGGCCCAATAACTTTTCAAGGTAACGCGAGGATTCTCTTGCAATGTCGGGATTGAGGCCGATGCCGTCATCTTCAAACTTTCCCTCAAGCCGTCTGCGCATATCCTCCTGCTGAATAAATCCGCGGATGCGGAATTTCAACAACTCATCGAACCGGGCAATTTGTTCCGGCGACAGGGAGAAGCCGCATTCCCGCATAATTTCCTGTCGGACTTCGGCAATCCGGTCGGCCTGCCGGGGGGAAGCGACTCGGGCACTGAAATTATCTCGGTAAACCCTGATTTCCCGAGCTTCCTTCAGGATAATGTTAATTTTTTCCAAAAACAAATCAGCCCGATCTTTCTTAATTTCGGGGCCGCCCATTTCGATGTTTTTCGTGAGATGTTCGACAAATCCGGCGTCGTTCAACTTGCCGTCTATATACATTCCCACGCATTTTTCGAGACGCTCAATCTGGTCATAGCCGACGTCCTGGGTCAAAAAATTAACAACGCTCTTCACGCGGAGCTCCTGAGGCGACGCATACGGATAAATACGGGCAAGTTTTTCAATTTCAGAAAGCACCGATGTCCCCGGGTCGGTCTGTTTGATTTGTTTTTTCTCGGGGTTGATCACTTCGCGTTCCACCTGTCCATCGCGCAGATAATAAACGCGATGGGCATAAGGCAATAACTTTGCATCGTGGGTTACGAGAATAACCGTTTTCCGATCTTTTATATTGATCTCCTCAAGCGTGCCCATAACCTGGTCGGATGACAACGAGTCCAGGTTTCCGACGGGCTCATCAGCGAAAAGAATTTCCGGATCGTTCACGAGCGACCGCGCGACAGCCACGCGCTGAGATTGTCCTCCGGAAAGATTTGTTGAAAGTTTATGCGCTTGCTGGTCAACGCCGAACCGTTTCAAAAGTTGCATCCCCCGCCGGTCGCGTTCCGCCTTCGGAATGCCGGCGAAGATGAGCGGCAACGCAACGTTGTCGAGCACACTGAGCGATGGAATCAGGTTGAACGATTGATAAATGATTCCGACCGTGGACCGTTGGAATCGGACCATCTGCTTAACGTTGTACTTGTACGGATTTTCATTTTTGACGAGCACCTCGCCGGATGTCGGCGGGAGAATGCCGAGCAGAGAGTAGAGAAGCGTTGATTTGCCACAGCCAGACGGCCCGAAAAGAATAATGTATTCATTCGGATAAATTTCCAAACTCTCCCCGCGCAATGCATCGTATTCGTTTGCCTTACCCTCATTGTAAATAACCTTGATATTGTTAACTTTGATTATCGGCTCAATCATATTATTTTTTTGCGCCGCCGACACCATTCAACCAGCCAAACGTACCTTTAAAGTTGTCGATAATAAGGTCAACGATGCTCTTTTGCTGTTCCGGCGTAAGCAAGACGAAATCCTCCGAGCTTGTCGTATTTCCATCGGTATCCGTGCACGTAACCCAATACTTATAAACGGTTGCCGGCTCGAAGTTAGTGACCACATCCACATGTTTCGTGAGAAATGCAGCTTCCGGCGTTGACGAGACAACATCCGCCTCCGCAGTCGCGCCGCCCGTCACGTAGGAAAGATTGCATGATGCCGGTTCGTCGGTTTGCCAGGAAATCACCGTTTGAACCGTCGTATCCTGCCCCGGATAGAGCGTCGAATCGTTATTAACCTGCGAGATAATCGGCGGGATAATATTTTTTGTTGTTACAAAATATAGCGGCTGGCTCGTGACAATATCCCCCGCCTGATTCGTCGCCTGGATCGTCAATGAATATCGTGTTTGGAAAATGAGATTGGTGAGCTGGATGATGTGGGTCACGAGGAATGACGGGTCGCCAACGGAGGCCGATTGTCTTGTTGAGAGGTTTTCGTAAGTCACCGTCCCGGCAGAAGGCAGGGGCGTGCCCCAACTCACTGTCGCATCATGCTCGCCCACCTTTACGAGGTGCGGATTCAAAATGTTTGGCAGAACCGCTTTCGTTGTGAATGTGAGATCTCCGCTTGTTCCGGCATCGCCAAGCGATCCCTGCGAGGAAACCTGGTAATGGTAGAGCGTTGAAGGGTTCAACCCGTACACGACAACCTGGTGCGATTGAGTGCTGTCGTTCGTGTCCTGCTCTTCGCGCGAATAAGGGTTCGAGGAACCCGGACTGTATTCCGCGTCTGAAGCGATATAAACCACCCCATTCGCATTCTCATCCGTATTCCATGATATCGTCGCTTGATCGGTTCCAATGTCAATTTGAGGGTTTCCTAAAATTTTTGGCGGCCCAACCACCTGGCTTGCCTGCGCATTAAGTGATTGCTGTACGGCGCTCAATGCCTGCGGGCTCGCGATCTGTTGGATGGCTGAAATTGCCTTGGCGGCAAGGCTTTGTTGCTGCGGATTCGCGATCGAACTCAGGCTCGGCGTATTCCCCGTACTTGTTGTTGTGAATGTGTAATCGCCCGAAAAACTCTGATTACCATTCGCATCGGTCGAGCGGATCCTGAAGAAATAGGTTGTATCGGGTTCAAGGTTTGGAACGGCAACACTGTGAGATGTGTCCAACCCTCCGGAATTCCGGATTCCGCAGTAATTGGTATCCTGACTCACATCAACATAACTGTCTGTCTTCACGTCACTCGTCCACGTGAGCACGGTGGACGTGGCGCCGACGTTCGCCAAGGAGACATCTGAAATCGTCGGCGAAGAGTCGGCGCTCACCCGTCGAAAGACGAACGGAGCGGCGGCGAGCGCCGACACCACGATAACCACGGCAATCAGATAACGCAAACGCATAATACTTTCATTTTACCATGCATAATTATGGCCACGGCAGCGAATTCTCCACGCCGATAAACGTATTTACTCCCGTAAAATTCCCTGACGCCTGGGGGCTCGGGATGGCAATTCCCCAATCTATAAGCGTACTTCCAGGATTCGTCGAGGTTGTTTTGGGTATTGCAAGCGCCACAGTCGTGCCGGGATTGGCGAGCAACGCAGTGCCCGCCGCAAAAGACAGGACCGATGTTGCGTAGTGTTGATTTCCAACTGCAACACTGTTTGCCCCGCTCGTCATATTAGTGCCATACAATGTGACATTTAAGGAAACATTACCGACTGAGGTTATGGCGACCGGTACCGTGAGCGAAGCCATAGTTTGTCCGGGGATAAAAGATCCGTAACTGATTGACGACGCAACCTGAAGTCCGAGAAGCGACAAAAGCTGGACGCCGGTGCTTGTCGCTGTCCCCGTGGCATTTGAAAAATCGGTTGCGTTTATCGCCGCCGACCATGAATCGCCCGACCACGGTGTTCCCGAGTCGGTTGGTTGGGCAAAATACCATATCTGGGCGCCGCACGTGGCATTGCACGTCGTCCCGAAGCACGAGCTCAAAGAACAAGCAGGTGTTATATAGCAGTCGTTATTATCAGGCGAACAATTTTGGCCAAGGCTCGTTCGATAGATTACCGCAGTGGTTGTCGCGATGTCAGTATATCCATTGCCGTCACTCACCGTCCCCGTTGCCTGGATCAAAGTGGTTGTTGCGACGATGAGGGTAATGCTGTTATTCCCATTCAAGGTGACCGCACTAACCGCTGGAGCGACGTTACCAATCACAACCGTTGGATAAACGGCATAAGAAGAAAACGCAGTGCCGCTCGCCGTAACCCCGCGGAAGCAATAGGTTGTCCCAACTTTTGCCCCGCTGTCGGTAAGCGAAAAATCCCATTTTCCATCCGCGGTCGCCGGTATCGCTCCCTGGGAATCCGAATACGGATTGGATTGGTCGTAGGTTTCGTTGACGACTGTGCTCGTTCCGTCAACCGGATCGGTGCTCGTCGGCACGAGAGGGCCACCGTCCGTGACGCCTGCATTGCTGAAATACTGGAATAATCCGGTTGATGTTGAAATATTTGAATAACTCGCCGGATTTCCCCCGGATGGAGCTGTGCAACTGCCGGTCCCGGCATCCACATATTGGAGATTGAACGCTTGCGAACTGGAATTGAGCTGACTGCCGGTCACCCGTATGAGCATGCGTAATCGAAAAGTCGAGCTGGTTACCAACTGCGCCGTTGTCGTTGTGTTTTGCGCAGCAAGCGGCGATCCAACGGAACTCGAAGCAATGTTTGCAAACCATCGAAAATCGGACTGCGTGAAAGCCGGCGGGGTCTCCTGCGGAGCGGTCGTGATGAACGTTGCGGGCGATTTTTGATTGTTATACTCGGTCGCAATCCATGCGGCCGACAAATTTTTTTCTGCGATGCGCAATTCGTCGATCGCACCCGTGAAGTAGGCGGTCCATGGCGCATGGTATGCGATCGTAGTACTTGCAAGACCGGTCAGCGGCGAACTGTCGGTTCCCGTATTGCCTGATGTCGCTGTCACCGGTATCGCACCGTCGACATAAACCTTAAACTGGCTTGGAGCAATGGCCACGCCGGAAGTCGCTGTCCATGATCCGGCGACGAAATGCCAGTTACCGTCATTGATCGCTGTGTTGCTTGCCTCAGTGCCGATCCAGATGTTATTTGAGTCGTCACCGAACATCAGCTTACCGGTCGGACTTCCCACGCTGCCAAGCGTGCCGCCACAGGATGTGCTGCCGCAGGCAAGGTTGCCGTCGAGGGCGAGGGTGAGCGAGTGGCCAGCGCCGCTGCCTCGGTCATTTACTATCACTTGAGTTGTCGTTGCAGTCGAAGGAATTTTTATCCAGGCTTCAACGGTGTAAGCAGTTGACGAAACTTGCACATAGGGAGTTGTAATATCTTGGCTTTTCCCGTTAAAATTTGCCGCGCCGTCAATCTGCCCAACCGTACTCGTCGCACCGCCGACGATGGTGCCGTTATTACCGTCTCCAGATGAGTCTTTTGCCGAAAAGGTTGTGGTGCCGTTGATACTCGGAAAGTGCCAAACCGATGTGTAATAGCTATTCCATGTTCCGGTCACGTTTTGCAAACTGGATGTCGCGGAAGGATTCCCGTAATACATATAAAAATTTGTATTCGTGGAAGTTGAAACCAGCGGTATTTTTACCCACGCTTCAAGTTCTCCCGTGCTACTCGTATAGTGCTCGATTTCGAAGTTCAATAAGGTTGCGCCGTCACTGTCGGTAAAAAGAATGTCGGTACCGCTCGCTTGCGCCGCCGATGCAAGCTGGCTGCTCGTGGCAAAACTCACCAAGGCAGGAAAATTGACGTAAGTTGAGGTCGTGACGCTTGACGATGAAACCTTCGAAGCGTTGATCGTCAATAAATTTCGATAACCCCAAGCCGTGTTATACCAGGTTGCCGCTTCGGCGTGTGGAACGAAAAAAAACAGGCCAAGTATGAGAAATACTAAAAAATAGCGGGTCATAGAACCGGATGATTACCCAATTATTCTACCACGTATACAACGCCCCCAATTATGACGGACTCGTTATCACGATGTTGAACTGGCAAAAATTCGGCTCAACCGTTCCGTCGTGTTGTCGCTCTTTATATACAACGACCGCGTTATAAGAACCCGGTGGAACATCGGGGGCTGTTGTCACCCCAACGGTGTCCATGCCGGGGCCCGTCTGGATAATGTCTGCGGAAATACCGGTGGGGAGCGCCCCAAGTGAAGCGTCGTATAGCGGCGGGCTATTTTGCTGAGGTTTTTTGAGCGACGACGTTGCGGCGGCCGGTGGAGTGAGTTTTAGAATAAACGATCCGCCACCGCCGGGCGGAATGGATTCGGAAAAAGGCATGACGGAACATTGCTGACCGGCGAAAGGATAAAAAACCTGCCTAAATGCCTGGACTGGCGGAAGTTGCACCGGCGTTGGCGGCATAACCTGACCGGCAGTCGAAGACGGAGCCTCCGAAACCGTATCGGTTGCTTGTGTATCGGTATTCGGATCCGGTGGAGCGTCGGCATAGCTCACTTCGACGCCCGCAGAATCGAGAAATATCTGAGGCGAGCTGGAAGCACCGAGTCCGACAAAAGCCACCTGCAGATGTTCGAGTTCGACCCATGAGTGTATGGGGATGACATAACGCGCGGTCTGCCAGTTCGAAGCATCGATGTTCACGACAGGTTGCCATGTCACTCCGTCCGTCGAATAAACGATACCAAGAATCGCATTCGCGGTACTCGACGGCAAAACGATATTTTGAAACTGGGAAGTGTTCACGCTGATCGGTGCGGGCTGAGGTTCCACCGGCACGCCGATTTCCGCCGAAGATGTCGCCTCGATTGACGTTGATGAATCGGTGGAGCTTGCTGTGCTCGTATCGATCGCGAGCGACGACGAGTCGTCGGCAAATGCAACGCCAACAAAATTCCACAACCACGAAGTTGGTTGACTGTCGGAAGCCGACCCGTCGGAATCGGTCGTTGACGCAGGTTCAGGAGCCGGAGCCGGCGCAGGAGATTCATCCTGTGTCGTCGTTGGCGCTGGCGCCGGCGGTGCTACCGCAGGAGCGGCATCGCTCGCATCACTCGCGGTTGCATCACTGGAACTCACATCCTGTGGCAATGGCTGTGAATCGCTTGCATCGGTGCTAGTTACTACCGGAAGGCTTTCATCTGTTGAACTTGAGATGCTGCTTGCGTCAGATGAGGCGGAGGAAAGATCGGTCGAAGTCGTTGATGTTGCTTCAGGAGCGATCTCATCGGCTCCGCCGTCACCCCCTCCTGCGTCAGTGCTTGAGTCCGTCGTTGTTGCAAGAGTTGTGGTCGCTTCCTGCGGAAATACAAACGACCAGGAGAGAATGAGGTCGGCTTCCTGAAATGATTTGCCGGTGAGCGCCGCAATGTCCGTGTCGCCCGTAAAATTTCCGCAGAACATTTGTGCCGTGCTCGTACCGAAATACGCCGAGTTGAGCATCGTAAAAGCTTCCTGTGACGCCCCAGGGGGAAGGTCTGGTTTTCCGAGTGCGTTTTGGACATTTTCCCAGTTGCCAAGACATGACGACGGATAAAAATCGGCCGTGCTCGCAAAGCCGACAAACGCAAACCGCACCACAATCAGGGAAAGGATAATGATAAGTCCGATAATAGATCCCAGCTTGTGGTCACGGAAAAACCGCCTCACTTTGCTTTGGCTGATTTCAAATCGCCAAATTCTCTCCCGCAACATAACTATTTGCGGTTTCGAACTCGGCCCAAAGTCGCTTATTTTTTTATTCTTCATTGAGAGCCTTATTGACGTCCTCGATCTCCTTCTGAATGGTCGTCTCAGAAATCACCAGCGCATTGCGCACTTCATCAAGGACGCGCTCTGGTTCAAGCTTGGCCTCACCTTGCGCCTGCGCCGCACCGCCTTCCATATGGCTGATCTGGTCATCCATTTCCTCACGCAGCGCTTCAAACACTGCCCTGGTTTTTTCGCGCGCTTCTTCGTTTTCCCGTTTCGCAAGCGCGAGCTGCATTTCGTGGATCTTCTTCTTGTACATGCCGTACGTTAGAAGTCCACCGATGCACGACAGCAAAAGGATGATGAGGATCCAACCGAATCGATCCAGGAACGGGGCCATGATGACATTGAGGAACAATTTGTCGGTCGAACTCACGGACGCACCCTGCGTTGTAACCATCGAAACGCCGAGAGCATACTTGCCGGTTGAAAGTCCGCTCTCGACGGCGTACAGCCAATGGCCCGTTTCATCGGCAACCATCTTGCCCTCGGATACCGTTTTCCCGGTGCCATCGTTGATATCAACCGTAACATTTGCCCCGCTGTCGGCGATGCCTTCGAAAACAATCGGAGATTTCTCGATGACGGTCGCTGGGAAATTAGTGATCTCCGGCATCGTAACTCCGGAAATCGTGAATTCGGTATTTTCACTCGTATAATTGCCTGCCTTGTCGAATGCACTTATTTCAACAATATGTTTGCCGGCCAGGAGCGGCGGAGCAGTATATATGCCGTTCTGGACATCCGACAATGCAATCGTTGACGACATGGTTCCGTCGAACGTTGCAACGTAATGATCGATCCCTGAAACGGTATCGGTCGCATTGAACATCAATTCGGTCCTGCCGCTCACACCCGCACCCGTGAGAGCGCTCACCGTAAAGGGCAACGGCGGCGTCACGTCGATGTTTACCTGATAGTTGACTGGGTCGCTCCAATCGCCAAGGGCATCTTCAAAACGCACATGGAAATACGATGTCCCCTCCGGCACGGCGGAATATTGCTTGGACGACAGTAAGCCGGCAGAAGATCGCTTCGGATATGTGCCCGGGTTCTGATCGAGCGCAGTGCTTACGCCTGCAACGTCAGGCGTGAGTACCCATGTGAAATTCGGGCTGTTGTTGTTGTACCACGCACTTGGATCCGGATGCGTCGGAGATGTGACCGCGATCGTCACCGTGAACGGAGCCTGCGCCGGGCTTGCGAGCGACTGCGAGGATCCGGGATTCGATGCCGGCACCGCCGGCTTTGCGGCCGCCCCTCCGATGGTATAGGCGGCGCCCGTCGTGCCGCCGAGGACGTTTGTTCCCTGGCCATCGGCTGCAAGCGCGCTTGCCGATGCAAATTTTATATTCGCAGAGCCGGCACCGAGCGCTTTAAACGTCACATCAACCACATCCCCGGAATTTCCGGTGTAAGCATTGTTGCTGCCGCCGCTATAATCAACGGTGCCCTGCGAATTCGAGAATGAAGGGTTGCTCGTCCAAAGATTAAAAATAGAATTGTCTTTTGAAACGCTTTGCACCGCAAGGAGAGTCGGGTCAAAACTCAATTCGCCATTGGCGGCATTTACGCCCACGCCGCCGCCGGAATCCAACATGACACTCACCGTAAACGTTTCTCCGACGGCGTGCGAGCCGCTCGAAGGTGAAAGTGAGAGCGCGGCGTTTCCTCCTGCCGTTTGCGCCGCCGCGATATTAAAAATGCCCGGACTAACGATGAGCCACCCAAGGGCGACGAGAATAAGATATGTCCCTTTCCTCATTTTTTCTGTTCATCGTGCCGGATTTCCTGAACCACCATTTTTTTGCCGACGCCCGGATGTTTTGCCGGCAACACTATAATGAGCACGCCCTTGTCGAGCGTGGCGGTCGCTTCGCTGATATCAAACGGTGCCGGGAGATAGATCTTGCGGTACAGCGAGCGCCACTTTACCTCCGCCTTAACATAGATTCCTTTCTCTGGCGGTTCCCCTTCTTTTGCGCCGGGTAACGGAGGCAGACCCGGACGTTTTTGCGCTGCCTCAACAATGATCGTGTTTGATTCCTCGCTTACCGTCACCGCAAGTTCATTCGCCGGAATGCCACTCAATTGCATAAAAACAACGGTCCGCGTTTCGGATTGAAAAAGGTCGACATCAATCGGGTCGGCGCCGTCCGGCGTCACGTCAGTCGGTGGAGTTGCGGCTGGGACGTCAGCTTTTTTTGGCGAAGTTCGGTCTCCGGTCGCATTAAAAGTGACCGTTTTTGCGGGCGCGGTGCCGGTGCCGGGTGCCGAGATCCCGCCATCCTGAAATTTCACCGATAATTTTTCGTAGAAAGAGCTCATATCAATACATAGACACCTCTATATAAGACAGTATAACAAATCAGCCCGTCCAGTTGAAAAGTAAAATGCTTAAATCCGGAAGGTCGACGATGCCATCGTCATTTAAGTCGGCCGGGGCATAGCTCGTCCCCCAATGGGCGAGCATGATTGAGAAGTCCACAAGATTCACTTTGTTATCACCGTTTAAATCCCCTATTTTCAGTTTCGGCACCGGAGTTTCACCGACGCCAAGGAAGGATATCGTGGAAAAATTGCTTGCAGCGAGCCCGGTTATGAATGCTCGCGCTTTCACCTGGTACGTGTCCATCGGGAATCCGGCCGTCGAAAGCGAATACGCCCATGCGCCGCTTTGATTTGCGGAAGTTGTTGCCTCGAAAATGCCTCGCACTCCCGCCTGACTCGTAACGACAATATCGATAGTTGATGAAGGCTCGGCCAAACCCGACATTGCAAATAATTTATTAAGGGCTACCGAGCTTGTCGCGAATCCGATCCACGGGGGCATCACGATTCCGGTAATACTATTCGACGTTCCGGTAATGAGCGTTATGGTCGCCGTGTACGAAGAAATCACGGTTGAGCCGGTTCCCAATGCCTGAATGGTAAAGGAATAAGTTCCTTGCGGGAGAGATGCGATACTCACTGAAAATGATCCCCCATTATCCGCAGTGGTGGCTGGCGCGATCTTCGATCCGTCCTGCAAGACGACGATGGTTGCGTTGGGCACGGTAAAACCACTCAACGTGAGCGAGGGCCCTGGCGCGCCGGGTGGATATGGTGCGCCGCCGCCTCCCCCTCCGCCTCCTCCCGAACCGGGAGCGCCTGTTGGATCACCGGCGGTAAAAGAAATAATATAATCACTCGGATTTTTATTTCCTGCAAAGTCTTCGCACCGGGCATAAAACGTATAGGTCGTCCCTTGCGTGATGCCGTCGACATTAAAAGTATGCGTTGTGCCGAGCTCATCGTCGGCCGTGACGTTTGTCATATCGTCATAGGAAATTCCGGACGACGTTGCATAGTGACACGTCGCGTACGTATCGGTATTGAAAGAAACGAGCACTCCCGAAACGTTCGAAGGGATCGTTCCTGAGGGCATGCCGTTAGATAGTACTGGTGGATTTACCACATCGGTGTTTGCGCTAACACCAATCGCGGGCAGAATTGCAACCATTGCCGCACCATAATCAAGATTGCCTCCGAGTTGATCGAAAGTATTAAGAAGAATGCGATAGGACGCCGTCGTTGCCGGATTGGTAATCTGGTACACACCGCCGGGAGCATTCGTGCCAAGCATAATTCGAACATACGCACCCGCTGGAATACCCACGCTGGATGCCAATGTGATAGTGATGGGACCCGTCGTTGGAGTTATGGCAACGCCGTCATTTAAAAAACCGGGGATGCCCGCGAGAGGTCTTTCGACAAAGCCGGAAGTTGGCGAAACCGTGGATACGGCAAGATCCACGTCGGTATAGCTGAACGAGGGATCGATGAAAAACGGCGCCCCTTCAAACGCGACAACAATCTGGCCGGAGGCCGGTATGCCGCTCGGGACCTTAAAAACGATCTGGTGGTTGGTGGGCCATGATAATCTGGAGTCGTTGATGGTATCGCTCACAAACGACAATTGGGAAGCATGCGCGACCGGAAGCGCTTTCGCAAAAGAAAAAATGGCGAGGCACGCCGCCGTGAGAATACTCAATCTTTGGAGTCGATGCTTCACCCTTCTATTATATATGATGAAAACTACACTTTAGGTGTTTCTTCCCGCTTGGCGCGCCGCCAATCAAGATAAAAATTCAGGGAAACAAGAATCGCAACGGCCGCAATCCCGGCACTCAAATACCAGTCGGTGTAGGAAACTGCATCGGCGGCGGCCGTTGAACTGGCGAGCGCCGCTTCGCGAGCCGCAAGATCGGCCGCCTGCTGATTCAGCTGATTCTGTTCCTGATTAAGCTGATCGTTTAAAGTGTTGTACGGATTCGGTGCCACGCCAACCGTTATGCCGATTTGCGCCATGAGGCTGGGAAGTGAAGCAACCCGCCCACGAGCGACAAAAAAGAAAACACAAGCGACTCCCGCCAACATGATGAGAAGCAAAACCGTCCGCTTTCTCATGAAATTATTATCCGAAGAAGAAGAATAGGGCGATCAAGAAAATGACTGCGAAGATGGCGGTCGCAATGACGATGAATACAAGGCGAGAGAGTGGCAATCCGCCTCCCGAAAGCAACGTTTCTTCGTCGGATGAAGATGACCGTTCCTGGCGACCACCGGTCATGGATCGGACGCGCTTGCGGACATACACCTTAACGGACCAGACGAATATCAGGACAAAGAATATGATGCTTGCGAGAACAGCGACGATCGGCATAATCGGAACAACCCAGAATGACAATGACGCCGAGATGGATTTATTTACGGTGTCACCATAATTCAAGGTCATAACGGCGCTGTATTGGCCAAACATGAATCCGCCACCGTTCCACGTCACATTGAAGGCGCGCTGATCGCCGGGGAAGATTGATGAACCCTGGTCGTTTATGACAACGGTTCCCACTTTCTGCCCAAACATATTTACGATATCGATCGGACCCCGCGGCTGAAGAAGAATATTGCCCTCATCTGCGACGGAGGCGGTAAAAGTCACATTCGGGGTTTGATACAACGATTTGTCGGTTGAAAATTCTTTGATCTCCGCCTGTTCGGTCGCGTCACCGGCGATCCGAAGCTCAATGAGCGAACCAACTTCATAGCCAAGTCCTGTTCCGTTAAATTGCGGCCGGGTCGCGCCGGAGGAAATGAAAATCGCACCGTAATGCCCTCCGGGGCCGGCGTTCTTCGGAACCATTATCGTGAATGGCACGGTAACGCTCCCTCCCGCGGGAATCGTTATTGCCGTATCGCCAAGCTGCACCCATGAGCTTACGCCATATTCCGGAACGGATGATGAGCTGAAGATCGGCTCACCTGCCTGATCGATTCCGGTGATATCCTGCACACCGACCGAGAATTGCTTCGCGGTGGTTCCCGGGTTTGTGACTGTTAATGATGTCGAAAATTTATCGCCGGGATTAACCGTTTGCTCGAAAAGCGCCGGTTGAATTTTCATTGAAACGGCGGTCTGAGCATGCGAAACACCTGCGGGGAAGACGACGCTCGCAACAAAAACCATTGCTGCTCCAGCTGCCACTCGACCCGCCCATCCGCCCACCGATCGTAATATATCCATCGTGGTTATGAATTGAGTCTAGCATATATGAACCCGCCTGCAAGACCCTCTTTTCCTTAGAACACCGGCGTCGCTACGTAGATTAGGTTGTTCGTGTAGTCGTTTGCGGCTGCCTGCAGAGGGCTGATTTCGATACGCACCGCAACTTTCGCGGCTCCCACATTCTGGGTGACGCCATCGGCCGGGCCATTCCAGAGGAATACCGTGAGCGTTGATGTCGGATTGAAACTTCCTGCGTAGAGCGGGGTGCTGGTTCCGAAGTTTGGTCCACCCACCAAAGTACTGCTCACGTCATCGCTCGTGATACCGACGTGGCCGTAGGTCCATGGCTGGTTGATAATATTTTGCGGTGAAGTCCACGGGCTCGGCGTTGAAGTTGCGTTTCCGTTCGAGAAGACGTGGATGATATTCCCCTTGTTGCTCGTCATATCCTGGTCTTCATGCATGGTAACCGCGAACCCGTTTGAGGCATTCGTTGTGACGTTGAGCTGTTGACCGAGTTCGTTGTGGGTATTCGGACTGATGGTTCCGAACGGCAGGGTGGTTGAGGTATCATTACCCGTCGTCGTCGCATTATTCAGGAGCGTGGTTGATGTCGCAAGCGGAGAAACCGTGAAAGTGAAGGTGGTTGCGACCGCGGCCGTCACATTGACGCCGTTCACAATGGCAACACGTGTATCGGCCGAGCTCGGCTGGGTGCCGCCGATGCGGATGATGTAGGATCCGGTGCTCGTGGGGTTTGTGATGGTATTGCCGAGAATCTTCAGAGTCACCGTTCCGGATGCAACCGTATTACTCGCGCAGACCGTGAAGGTGAGCGTGTTATACGAGGTTGTTGCCATACTCACATTGTTGGTGCCGGCCGAACAGGTGGAGACGATGGTCATACCGGTGGAAGTAACGTTCGCGATGCTCGTTGAAGTGACACTGCCGAATGCGCTGGTATTGGGGTCGAAGGTGTATGAAATGGTGAGTCCGGCTGCTGTTGAAGACGGATTCGTGAAGACGATCGTGTGGTTAGCCGGATATCCGGGGCGGGAGTCGCTCAAAGTGTCGCTAACCGACGTCAAACTGGCCGCATGCACAGTTTGGAGATATCGAAAACCAACCGACCACGTGATAAGGCTGATGAGAAGTCCGAAGGTGATTGCGACCGTTAAGTCTTTTCTGAGTTTCCGCGAGTTGGCTAACATATTTTTATTTTATTTTATGTAGGAAATCGACCCGATTTCCATTTGTAATAATTGTATCATAACAAGTTGTCAACATTTCAAGGGTAGTTATCCACAACCTATTTCCATTGTTGTCAACACCCCCTAATCCTTAGAACACCGGCGTCGCTACGTAGATTAGGTTGTTCGTGTAGTCGTTTGCGGCTGCCTGCAGAGGGCTGATTTCGATACGCACCGCAACTTTCGCGGCTCCCACATTCTGGGTGACGCCATCGGCCGGGCCATTCCAGAGGAATACCGTGAGCGTTGATGTCGGATTGAAACTTCCTGCGTAGAGCGGGGTGCTGGTTCCGAAATTCGGTCCTCCGACGATGCTGCTGCTCACGTCGTCGCTCGTGATACCGACATGACCGTAGGTCCATGACTGGTTAATGATGTTCTGCGGTGAAGTCCACGGGCTCGGCGTTGAAGTTGCGTTTCCGTTTGAGAAGACGTGGATGACATTCCCCTTGTTGCTTGTCATGTCCTGGTCTTCATGCATGGTAACCGCGAACCCGTTTGAAGCATTCGTTGTGACGTTGAGCTGTTGACCGAGTTCGTTGTGGGTATTCGGGCTGATGGTTCCGAACGGCAGAGTGGTTGATGTGTCATTACCCGTCGTCGTCGCATTATTCAGGAGTGTGGTTGATGTCGCAAGCGGAGAAACCGTGAAAGTGAAGGTGGTTGCAACCGCGGCCGTCACATTGACGCCGTTCACAATGGCAACACGCGTATCAGCCGAGCTCGGCTGGGTGCCGCCGATGCGGATGATGTAGGATCCGGTGCTCGTGGGGTTCGTGATGGTGTTGCCGAGAATCTTCAGAGTCACCGTTCCGGATGCAACCGTATTACTCGCGCAGACCGTGAAGGTGAGCACGTTATATGAGGTTGTTGCCATACTCACGTTGTTGGTGCCGGCCGAACAGGTGGAGACGATGGTCATACCGGTGGAAGTAACGTTCGCAATACTCGTTGAAGTGACACTGCCGAATGCGCTGGTATTGGGGTCGAAGGTGTATGAAATGGTGAGTCCGGCTGCTGTTGAAGACGGATTCGTGAAGACGATCGTGTGGTTAGCCGGATATCCGGGGCGGGAGTCGCTCATTGTATCTTTCACCGAAGTAAGGCTCGCCGCATGAACAATCGGTAAATATTGAAAACCGGCAGTCCACAAGGTGATGCTGATAAAAAGACCGAGCGCCGCCGAAACAGACAAGTCTTTTCTTAAAGTTGATCGATTAATCCGCATGCAAAGAAAAATTTCGCTCTTGAAGGTATTATAACGCGAAAATGCCGGCAAGTTATACACAATCGCCTATCGCTCCCTATCTTCTCAAGTCGATAGTTCCGGAGTCGTGCCCGCCGGATGATAAATTATTCTTTTTTTCGGAAGCTTTCTTTTGCTCTGGCTGCGACGGCGGAATTTCGCCGTATCGCGACATCTCATTTGCAAGCATTTTCCGGACGGAGCGACGAACGATAAATATAAAGAGTAGTGAGATGATCAAAGCCACAAAAAGAACCTCCAAAATCTGCCAAATTGGCACAATCCAAAATCCAACGGTTTCCGAGATACTGTCGATGCCGTTTTCCCCATAGGCAAGGCTCACGACGGCAGTATAAGGTCCGATATCAAGCAAACTCGGCGTTCCCTGCCATTCAACATCGAATTCACGGGTGCTCGACGGCAGGATATATCCGAGACTACCCGACTGATTTATAGGAATTTCACCTCGTTTCTTGCCGAACGCGTTGTATATTTGAATGAACCCAACCGGTCGCACATGAACATTGCCGTCATTTTGTACACGGACCGCGAAATGAACATCCGGCGCCTGATAAGCACCCTTGTCTGTTGAAAATTGAGTGATTTGCGCCGAATTAACTATATTGCCCGCGACGCTCACGAAAATCAGTGCAGAAATATAGCTGCTCACGCCGACCTGCGACGTCCCCGAAGCAACCGTCGGCGCCCCCGTTCCGATAAGTATCGCGCCATAATGGCCTCCGGGTGACGCGTCCGATGGAACCGAAATCGAAAACGGGACGTCCGTTGCACCACCCCGGGGCACAGTGATCGGGGAGGGTGAAACGGTGACCCAGTTCGCGAGCGCATCGCTATCCCCCGACAAATTGGACAATGGGATAAAGTTTCCGTGCCCTTCGGCATCGGATGCAGCGAAGCCCATGACGATCGCGTGAACCTGAATATCGGTTGCGTTGGTATTTACCACTCTGATCGAACTCGACCACGAATCACCGGGGCTCACATTCAATTCGAAAAACGGCGGCGTGATGGTGAGTGAAGTTGAATCCGCGGATTGCGCAAACGACACCGCAGGCAAAAGCAGCGCTGAGCAGACAAAGACAAGAGAGATGATGGCAACTTTTTTATTCATGGGGATGGCGAAGGTCGAGAATTGGCTCCATGGTTTTCCTTTTTAACAAGGCTTCGAGCGCGCGGCGGCGGCGATGATGGCGCTTCGCATATTCATGGTGCAACCATAGGGCCGTAATAATCATAACAACGAAGAGCGAGCCGAATATAATCGCGAGTTTTTTCCACGGCAAAACCCAGACGATCGCCGTGTTTTCAAGTCTATCATTGTCCGCTCCGTATGAAATATCAAGGACCGCTTTATATTGTCCAAGTCCGCTGCCGCTCGACCATGTCGCGCTAAACGATTTTTTTTCTCCCGGGGCAATGCTTATCCCGTTCGGATTCGCGTCAAGAGAACCGATTTCGTGCCCCAGACGGTCGTAGAGCATGATCTGGCCCGATGGCGTTGCGGCGACATCGCCGGAATTTTCGATTGTGTAATTAAAGTCCACCGGAAATCCGGAATAAAATCCTTTTGCTGTAGCGAATGCGTCGATCTTCAGGCTCGCCACCAGATTTGATGCAACGGACATGTTGACGATGGCTTGCGGCGCACCAACAAGATGCGTTTCGGCATCATCACGGGTGCCCCCCTCAACGAAGGCAATGACGGCGTGGTAATCCCCCGCGAGCGCATATGGATTGATTTGTACGGTAACCGGCAATGTCTTTGACTCGTGCGGAGCAAACAACAACGCGCCGCGCGTGACGCTGATCCAATCGGAGAGCAACGCCGGCCGATTTGAATCGGAAGGGTCGGTAAATGGCTGCGTTCCGCTTGGCGTGAGTTCATAGACCGAGGCAAATACATTTTGCTGTTGTCCTGTTGTGTTAACAACCGTAACGGTGTAATTCAAAATGTCGTTGGGCACGCCGTTCCCGTCTATCACCGCCGGCGAGACCACGAGATCCGCGGCAAACGCCTCGGACATAAAAAATCCGCGGACGACAAGGCCGATCGCAACCATCACGAACGCTATAGTATGAAAAAATCTTTTATTCATCAGTATGATGGTGCGACGACATACATGAGATTGTCCTGATACGCTCCGGTCACTTGAGTTCCCGCGACCTGGACACGGTAGACCATGTCCATCGTGCTGCTCGTTATAGGAAATCCGCTATAGCCGACTTCGGCGATCGTCGAGGTGAGCGCGGCGTAACTGTCGGCGGCGGCGAACCGCGTTGAACCGCCTGAAAGCACCGAACTGCCGGCGTGATAGCCATAACATCCCGTCGAAGTTGCGGCGCAGGCGTTTGCCCACGGAAGCGGACTGGCGTTGGTCCCTAAAACTCCGGGGACGAGGTCGCCGCGCGAGTCCATGAGCGGTTGATCCTGCTCGGTATACAATTCATATCCGTTCGCCGCGTTGGTTGAAACGTACAACCGTTGCGCTCCGATCGTGCTCGTGCCAAGCGCAAGCGTGCCGAATGGTATCCCCGTTGCCGTCGTTGAAACATTTGTCGTGACGCCGTTCGTACTCGTGCTTTGTGGCAAACCGCTCACGCTAAAGGTAAGTGTTGCTCCCTGCGTCACAAGGCTTGGATAACTCGATGTGGCCCCGAGCGGAACAACGCTTCCGTCTGCGGTATTTATCGGACGGAAGAAATACGTGTTGCCGCTGCCGGCGCCCGATGCGACGATGGTAAATTCATATTCCGTTGTCGCGCCGGCGTTCTGCGTTGACGTTGCCGAACTTATGCCCGAAGTGTTGTGGGTGCCGCAACCATTGCCGACACCTCCGCTGCACGGGTTGCTTGTTGAAAGAATTGCGGTCGAGATAATCTGATTATCATTGCCGCCGGTGCTCGTGGCATAGCACCAGGTTGACGTAGCGCCGCAACCCGTCGCCTCGGCGACAAAACCGGGCGCGACCGTAAAATCTGACGACTCGGCGTACTCCAACCGGAACTTGAGATTGTCGCTTCCCATGATCCCGCTTGTTTCCTTTATGTTGAGCCGTAGTTTGATTATTTGGGCGTTTGCAATATTCGACGGCGCCGTATTTTCTGCGGCAAGCGAACTGGTCGGCGTTTCATCGTTCGGATCGCCGTACCACCGCCACGTTTGCGATACCGGGGAAAAATCGCCGTAATTCACAGGTCCGGTATTCGAATTAAAATCCGAGCTGGTTGCATTCGAATTGATGATCGGCGCACCGCCGCTCACAACCTGAAAATCGGTTGATGAGGCATAGCCGCCAAAAAATCCAACAAACCCATCCTGAATCATAAAATCGGTGCTCGAAGCCGTATCGGCAAATGTGCGAACCAATGGCATTGCGAGCGCCGCAACCAACGCCCCCGAAAGCACCGCGATGATTAATTTATGGAGTGGTTTGAGTCTGCCCATTCTTGATGGTCGTTACGATCGCACTATCGGAGCGGAGTGTCTCCCAGAAAAGCACCTGCGATATAGGGATCACCATCTCATCGGTCGGACCGTGGATCTCACTTCCAAGTTTCACCAGCTTCAGCTGCGATTGATCCTGAGTGTCGAGTTGTTGACCCGGTGTTGAAAATTGGAGATAGTACACGTTCCTGAGGGTAATCGTCCCGGCAAACGGAACATCCCAAAAATGTCCAAAGTATACCTGGTTGTTCGTAAGAAAAACCGCTTTCCATTGCGTTGCGCCATTCACGTACCACCATCCAAGTAGAACAACCGCAACGACAACGATCACCGTGATAAGCATTCTCCCCCGACGGGGCCGTGGTACGTCGTGCTGTTCCGCTAAATTAATTGTTTCGCGCATGTCAGTAATTTATTATTCGCGACCTTTTCATTGCGGGGTGTCACTTGCATCGGTGGAAGTTTCATCAGTTGTAGTTGTAGTTGTATCGTCGCTCGATACGGTGGTCGTTGCGGCATTCACGGTGTCACTTGCATCGGTCGTGCTTGCGATACCCATAGAAGCCGAGGGTGAATTATCCGCGCTACCCGAGAGATCCGTTCCGCTCGTGTTGGCTGTTCCGCTCGGAGCGGAATCTGAGGACGAAACAGCGCCGATAACCGGGGAAATCGTTTGCGCGCCGGACAACTGCGGAAGCGGCATCTGCGCTTGCACGGAGCTCGAAGCGCCGGTGGCATACGTGCCAACGATAAGCCACGAGAAGGACACGGAGATCTGCTGCGGGCTTATCGCGTCAACATGGAAACCGTTGCCATCTACAATCTGTGCGACGGCGAGCGGAACTGCCGTCGGGGATGTCGGGGTGATGATGATTTCAGAGGACGATGTCACGGAGGTGTTCGCAATGAAGACATCCGAGTCACCGGCCGCGAGTATGCCCTGTCCTGAAATCTGGTTTTGGCCCTCCGGAACCCGGATCGATCCCCCGGGCAGAACGGTGAACATTTTCGCAAACACCTGGACCGCGGCTACGACCGTGGATTCAACCGTATCAACCACCGACGTTGCAATGCCGAAGACGCTTTGCAGTACGCTGTCCACAAAAGAAATATCGTCGGGTGCAACCGCAAGCGATGACGTATCGAGCGTGATCGAAGAGCTGCCGATGACCGCGGGTGCGGTCTGGCCTATGCTTGGCGACGGCACGAGAATAACGGGTTGACTCGGACCGTTGCCCAAAGAACTCGACACGCCGTTATCGAACGCGCTTATGGAATACGCACCGCCCGTGCGGATGTCATCCGGAACTGCCATGGTGTAGTTGTAGGTGCTGCTCGCACACGGCGGGTTGCTGCTCCCCCAGATAGCTCCGCTTGAAGTATTTTTGATGACCACGAGAACGTAGCGGCCAGAACAACTTCCGGTTACGGAAAGCATGCCGGTGTCCGCGTTAAAATTCACGGCACTCGTCGCTGCACGTGTCACAGGCGCAAAAACGAAGGCAAGTGTTGCCGCAAGAAGAAATGTATTAACTCTCATGCTGGTCATTGGTAATTTCATCGAGTTTCAAGATAGACGTATGCCACCCTGTGGATGTCGGCGGTCGTAGTAAGCGTCGTCACGGCGTCCGTGATGCCAAGCGCCGTCGTACTCGTCGGAATATTTGTCGATTTCGTCACTGAAACATAGCTACCGCCATTTGTTGCAATCGAACACGTGAGCTGTCCAAGCGTTGATGCGTCGAGAATAATGTCGTAGTACGTGCTCACTGTGACGGTTACTCCCGTGTTCAAGACACTGCCCGTCGTACCGTCACCAGACGCGCATTGCCAGGTCGTGTCGCCTGCGTTCGTGGAATAGCGGAGTCCGAAATAGGCGGTGGCGAGTGTGCCTGTGCCATCAGAACCCGTCAGCGCCGCGGAGCTCAATGCAATCCAGATGCGCCGGCTCGTAATCGCCGTGTCGGTTCTAATTCTCGTCGCAAGCCGCGGCAAATAGCGGGGTTGCGTCTGCGTAAACGTCTGTGTTAATCCTCCGACAGACCCGTTCGTTGCGGCGCTCGTCCATTGAACATAGTAATCTTCCGCCTGCGCGCTTGCCGCAGCAGTGCCAGTAATAGTCGGCGCAATAAGATTGGTACTCGACATCGTCGTCACCGCTTCACCTGAGGTCGACCAGTAGCCAATGCGCGCCGTCGAATATGCCGGTTGCCACTGCATGTTTGTCGGGACGCAGTTATACCAAGCTGTCCCCTGATAGCACCTGAATTCTGCCGTACTTGAGTTGTAGTACATCGCCCCCGGGAAACCGGTAGGGTCACCGGCGTCGGCTTTTTCGTCCAAGCGCAAAAGCGTCGGAATTGCTCCGGCTGCGCCGTTCCGACCGATTTTAATGTCATTATTCAGCGTATCGGCAGCAAGCAAGGTTATGGTTTGACTCGCGTTCTGAATTGCAAAAGCCGTACTTGTATCGATTGAAGGATTAAATCTTAGGTTGCCGTTTTGATCGATTGTAAACACTGTTGATGATGCATCGTTTACCTGCAAGGCGTTGCCCGATCCAAAATTGGCAACGAGAAGCGCTGCGCCCGTGACATTCACACCGTTCGTGATCGAGACCGTGCTCGAAACCTGGGTTGACGTCGGCGCGTTTGTGATCGCGAGCGCAGTTCCCGTGGCGTTTTGCATCAATGTGAGCCCCGTGCCAGCCGCATTCTGCAAAACCGTCATGCCAAGAATCGCCGTCGCCGAAACCAGGGTCGGATTGTTTTCCGTTGATGAATTTAATATCGGCGAAGCAAGCGTTTTGTTATTCAATGTCTGCGCAAAATTTACAAGCGCAATCGTGTCGGTTGAAGTTGCGAAATTCGGTATCGTGAGCGTCCCTTTCACCGTCGGCGTCCAGCTCAAGGTTCCGCTTGCCGCGATACCTTGAAAAACAAACTGGCTTGAAGTCGCCGTCGCCTGAAGCATACTGCCCGTCACCGTGCTCGCCACCGTTAGCGCGCCGGCATTGTTAATAAAGTTGGTCGCCGAAAAAAATTGAATGTTGCCGGTGCCGGCTCCCCCTTGGAGCGTCAGCGTGTTCGTTGAGGTCACATTGATCTGAGGATTAACTCCTGCGAGCGTCAGCGTATCAGATGAAATCACCGGGATCATAGTTCCGGAAGCATTAGTTCCCGCATTGAACCCATCGACTGCTGCCGCATTGATTGCGTATCCTGCGGCAACCACCCGCTCACGCGGCGAGAGGGTCTCGAAGACTTCACTGCCGCCCGTACACACCGGATCAACTTTTGTTGCGACCTGAACGTTGAGATAAATCGTGTCGTTGCTTTGGAAGTCGTAGGTTAATGCGTCCCCTCCGGCGCTTGTGTCCCCGATGCCGATATTAAAGACCCCGTTTGCCACAGTCGCCGTCATGATAGATGCCGTGGCCGCGGGCCAGACCTGCGAACCCCCGGATGAAGCGTTAAAAAGCGAAAAACGAAAACAATAAGCCGCGCCGCTCCCGCCCAAGAGGTTTCCGCTTGAATCCAGGAGTCGGCCCTGATAACTGATGATCCTGGGAACGCCAACGCCTGCAAAAGCCCGCTCTGCGAGCGCACCCGCAAAGACGATAAGGATGACAGTGAAAATCATAATGGTTTTTTTCATCGCCAGATTGCATTTACCGCTATCGCGTAGAGCAAAAACATGCAAAATATGAAAAGTAAGGCGATGACTATATAAATAACCCGCCTCGCAAAATGGACGATCTGATCGCTCGAACTATGGGCTTCGAGCCATCGTCGAATTTTTCCGCGGAAAATTACCCCAAAATCCGATTTTCTTATCCCTCCTTTATTCTCTTCAAGGTAAGACTTAAGCGCCTTTTCCGTGGTGACCCATGCGACGTTAAGATAAACCTGCTTACCAGCCAATTTGCCCTTTCTTATTAACTGCCCCAAATAGTCCGGGCTGTAACCGGATATTTTTGCGGCTTCTTTTAAAGTTATATAATGAGCTCCTTCTTTTGGAACTTCAGGCATAATGTTCAAAAAACATAGGTTTTTCGGCAATCTCGAGGGGCGATATTTGCCAAAACTCGACTGCCGAGTTACCTGAATTCATTATACATGGCTAAAATTTGACTGCCTGTGGATAAATTGTTCTGCTAGAAATAATATCGACAAAAAAATGAAGCCTTGCCTCAAATAACTGAGCTTGAGCAATCCACACCTTAATTCTTGCGGCTGCGCAGGCACTACCCTATAATTAACTGCATATGGACAATCTTTCGTTTTTCAGAAGGCTTGCTTCCGGAAAATCCAATGTGGAAGACCCCGAATATAAGATTGATCTTGCCAAATCGGCGCTTGTAATCCCTGAGCCCGGGAAAACCGCTCCCGAGGAGCAAGAAGGGCCGATTGGCCAGCTTACAGTGGACATCTACCACACCCCAAACGATATCGTCGTTGAATCGGCTATTGCGGGCGCGCGACCCGAGGACATAGACGTTAACGTCAGCCCGGATTCTATTTCAATAAAAGGGCTTCGCCGCAGGGAAACCGAAGGCACCGATGCCGAGTATCTCCACCAGGAATGCTATTGGGGCAAATTTACGCGTTCTATCATCCTTCCCGAGGAGGTAAACCCCGAATTAGCCAGTGTTAAGTTTAAGAACGGCATCCTTTCGGTGAAAATGCCAAAAACCAACCGAAATAAATCGAGGAAGCTGGAGGTTCGAATGGATTAAAGAAAAAACACCGCTTTTCCGGTGTTTTTTTGTTGCTCACTCTTGTTCTCAATAATATGGGCGTTATTTTCAGAAGAGGTGAATGATGATCTGGAAGATCGTGAAGCCTGCGACTCCAATGATTGCCAGGTATGGAAGTATTGCCATCTGCCAGTTGTTAAGTTTTGGCGCCGGCGGTGGCGTTGATTGCTCAACCCGGGTATTCCCGGCAACGTCTACTGCGCGTACAGCGATCACCTCGTTCAGATTTTGGTTTTTGATGAGGTACGGGCTGACGGCGCGAACCCAATTCCATTGGCTCTGATCCTGACTTAATTGCGGAATTGGAACTTCGGCAACGTCATAATGGTCAATACCGGTTTGCTTATCTACGGTCGAAAACACCGCAAACCATTGGTTGCTAAAAAGTGATGGATCCCGATAGATGCCCACCGTGAATGGCTCCGGTGGTGTCGTATCGTCCACGATCGCATCATTCAGAGCATTCAGCGAAACGTACTGGCCTTTCAACGCTTGTGGCGTATAGGTTGCTCCACCCGTCTTCAAAACGGCAAATGTGCCGAGGCCATCGTCAACCACGGCTTGCGTGCTGCTAATGAAAGAAAGGTGGACGCTTTGAAGAATGGTTGTCGAAGCAACCGGCGAGCTTGACGTTGGAAAACGGAAATAGATGGTTGCAAGTTTATTGCTCAAGCTTGGATCTCCGGAAACGCGGCCGCAGTAACCACCCGGTAATCCCCCAACAAACGATACAAGACCATAGTCGGAGTATATCGTCGGCGGCTTCACCCATAAAGAAAAAATTGAATCACCGTCGCTTGCGCCGACCGCCTGAAGCATACTCGGAGGATACGAAAGATCCACTTCCGCCGCGTTTATGCATTGGTTTTGGTTATCTAAGCGGACATCAACCGCAAACGTTACTCCCGGAGGGAATTTTCCCGTTGCGGGGTCGAGATAGATCTGTGCGGCATTTACAAAGAGAGGGATCGCGAGAGCGGCTGCCGCACAACATCCGATTAAATATTTTTTCATTGGCGAAATCAATGTCACCAATTAGCCTCCATAAACTTCCGAGTTAGAGGACCAAAGAATCCGGTGTCAGGAAGTCCATTCGCTTTTTGCCATTTGGCAAGCGCCGCAGCTGTCTTGGCACCGAAGTAAGTTGATTCGTAACCCGGCGAACCAGCACCAGCCGTGGAGATTTGATAGCCATTGTCGTTCAGGAAGACCTGGAGATTCTGGACGTCGGTTCCGCGAGATCCGATCGTGAGATTCCTTGTGAGCGTTGCGACGATCTGCGTGTTTAATTGGGAAATAAGAGCCTGGAGTTCTGCGAGAAGGGTTTGAAGAAGCTGAGAAAGAGAGCCACCGGTTCCGGAACCCGTCCCAGTCCCGCTGCCGGTCCCGGAACCCGCGCCGCCACCGCCCCCCGAACCATTGCCTCCTCCGTTGCCGTTGCCGCCACCACAGTTCTCCTCGCAACCTCCTCCGTTGCCATTGCCGTTGTCCACGGTAATAAGCACCGCCGTAGAATTTGTGTTACCAGCGAGATCGGTTGCCTCTGCAGTGATCGTATGATTGCCATTGCCAAGCGTCGTGGTATCGAGTTGATACGTCCATGAAGTTGTCCCTTGGGCGGCCTGATATGTACCGCCATCGATTGAAATCTGAACCGAGGAAACGCCGACATTGTCCGAGGCGGTGCCGGAGACCGTGAAAGATCCTGCTACCGTCTGATTGTTTGTCGGATACGTAATGGTTACGCTCGGCGGAATAAGGTCGTTAATTGGCAAAGTCGTTCCGGAGACCGGCGCAGAAGACGATGAATTATTGCCGGCAGCATCGAATGCGCTCACCGTGTACGTGTAAGTCGTTGAAGCTGCGAGGCCAATATCCGTGAAGGAGGTCGCGCTTGGCGTTCCAACCTGCGTACCATTCCGAAAGACTTTGTAGCCGGCGACTCCCACATTGTCCATGCTGGGGTTCCAACTCAATGAAATTGTGGAAGTTGTAACGCCGGTGACGACAAGATTGGTCGGCGTTGTCGGAGGCTGTGTGTCGGTTGAAGACACGTTCGTTACCGTTACGTTTACCGGCGCAGAAGTTGCCTGGTTACCGGAAGTGTCTATCGCAAGAGCGGTGATGGCGTGATTACCGTTCGCAACCGTCCGAGAATCCCAAGCATAGTTATATGGTGATGTTGTAATCGGCGACCCAACAAGCGTTCCGTCGATCTTAAACTGAACGGATGCGACACCGACATTATCCGACGCAGTCGCCGACAGAGTGACCGTGCTCGACACCGTTGAGTTATTTGCCGGCGCGGTCATGCTGACCGTTGGAGGCTGAAGATCTAAAAACTTTGTGGAACCGCTCACCACGTTCGACTTACCGGAATTATTGCCGGCGGCATCATAAGCTGAAACAGCGTAGCTGTAGGTTGTTGAGGCTGCAAGGCCGACGTCGGTGAATGCGGTCGCCGTCGCTGTGCCGATCTGGGTGCTTGGAATACAAACGCCTCCGCAACGATAGATCTTATAACCGGTTACGCCAACATTATCAACGCTTGCCGTCCAGCTGAGTGAAATCGTTGACGTTGTGACGCCCGTAACTGCCAAATTTGTTGGATCGCTCGGCGGCTGAGTGTCGGGGTTATTTACCGTAATCGGAACATCGGCACTCGTGCCAACATTGCCTGCGGCATCGTAGGCTTTGGCGGAAAGAGTATGAGAACCGTTTGCGGTTGACGTAGTATCCCAGATCCAATAATAAGGTGGGGTGGTGGTACTAAACTGCAAAAATCCATCGAGATAAAACTCAACTTTCACCACACCGACATTGTCCGAAGCGGTAGCCGTTACCGTAATCGTCGAAGACACCGTGGCGCCGCTCGTTGGATATGTAATTGAAACCGTGGGAGGCTGGGTATCTGATGATGCTCTTGTTGTTCCTTGAACCACCGACGACTTACTGCCTACGTTGCCGTGAGTATCGTAAGCGTCTATTGAATATGAATAGGTCGTTGACGCTGCAAGGCCAACGTCGGTGAACATCGTACCGGTACCGGTTGAAGTTGCAACCTGCACGCTCGGTGTGCATACGCCCGTACAACGGAACACCTGATATCCTGCGATCGGATAGGTTCCCGCGTTGGATGCAGTCCAGCCGAGAGAAACCGTACTCGTGGTCGTCCCCGTAACTGCAAGGTTTGTAGGCGCTGTCGGTGGTTGAGTGCCGCCTCCACCGGAATTACTGACATTAACCGTTACGACCGGCGCAAGACCTGTATTTCCCGAAGTGTCAATTGCTTGAGCTTCAATGGTGTGAGAACCGTTCGCGACGCTCGTCGTGTTCCAAACATAAGTCCAAGCCGTCGTCCCAGATGCATTAGCATATGCCCCGCCATCAATCGAAACTGCCACTGATGCAACGGCTACGTCGTCAGCCGCCGTTCCTGAAATTGTAATAGTCGAAGAAACCGTCTGGTTATTAACCGGATAGGTCGTGGTTGCCGTTGGGGGTGTTTGATCGGGCGAAGGAGGCGGACCGCCCGGCGGAACCTGTGCAAATGATTTAGAAACTAAGAAAAGGAAAGCTAATGCCCCGAAAGCCATTCCGAAACCGATCTTCTTTGGCATGCGCTTCATAATATCTATTATAGGCCATATTTATAGACCCAGCTACCTGTTGATAAGTGATAAATGTTATAATTAATTCATGCTTATACGCTTAAGGCTACTATTTTTTACCATACTAATTTTTGCCGGTTTCTCCGTCGGTAGCCTGACCGCTCATGCCTGCACCAATCCAGCTTTTTTGCCATCAGGATTCACCAACCCATGCCCGGTTTTCAGCGTAACGCCGACGTCAACCACTCCATCCGGATCTATAACGGTCACCGCAACCCCAGGCGCAAACCAATACATCAGTCAAAGCTTTTATATCTACAACGGTAGTTATTGGGCAACCTCAACCTTTGCGGGGGTATTCAAGAAAGGATATTCAACGAGTACCGCAACCTATACCATCGCGGGTAGCCAGTTGTCAGAGCTTCCTTCGGGGAATATTTATCTTGCTGAATGGGACTGGACGTATAACGCGGGCCAAAAATGCTTTACGGGACCGAGCAGTACGACTTGCAACGCAGGATATTGGAGATTGCAGGAATTTGAACTGAGTGGGGGGGGCGGAGGATCGTGCTCGTACAACGGCTCATCCCAACCATATAAATATACTTGCGCCCGCACCGATCTTTGCGAAACCAGCACGTCAACAAATCCCGGCGGTCGGCCTTGCACAAATCCTCCAGGCCAACCGGATTCCCCTCTCTCCTTCATGGGTAGAAATACCAGCTCTTCCGACGGTTCCTATGTGCCTATCGATACCGCTCCAAGCATGGGAGGTCTCTATGGAGCTGGCGATTGCATAAACGACCCAGATTTCGGTTCGAAAATCTGTCGCCTTACCGATTATTCGATGGCAAGCACGGTGGGTCTTTCGTTCAGTATGAGTGATAACGGAGAAAATAATTGGTGGTCTGCAGATGATACAAAATTCTTGGCAGCAAGTTCTGGCGGAGGCGGTCTTAATCTCTTTGCTTTTTCGAATGATTCAAATATGACCGCAACGGTAACTGATATTGGCGGTAGCAGTTCTCATGGATCCGCCACCACTTTTGCAAGCGGTCATGTGGCGTTTTCAACCGTGTACCCGAATATTCTTTATGAGTTAGATTATGGAACCATAACCACATCAACCGGCCAGCCATTTATCCAGATTAACAAACTAACCTTGAATGACAGCGGAGCTCCGTCCACGTGGACACTCACAAGGACAAAGTTGTTTAACTTTATCACCGACAGTTCAAACTGCCTTCCGACCAACGATTTCTTCCCCAATTGGGCCGGGACCTTCCAGGTTTCGGATGGTGATCAGTCCTTTCAGTTCGGCCTCAGTGACAACGGGCAGAATGGCTCCCGTGGAACAGATAAAAAGGGTGTGGCTCACCCATATGGCGCAACTATCATCGCAAACTATACCGTGGGGAAAGGATGTCGCGTCCTCGACACCTATGGCAACGCAAGCGACACCGGACCCGGCCAGATTTATGGCCTAAACGGATCCCAGCCCGCTATCGGACCTATGACCATATGGGGCGACTGGGGTGCAACAGGAGCAGTAACCAATGGCGCTGGAATTACTCAGATCGGCATCTCCGGGGGTGCCCAGCTGCCCGATACCCAGTATATTCATGACTCCTCGGTTGATGACGATCCTCTCTACTCCAGCGTTTCCGGATCTCCCGACACAACGACGACCCCTGAAAACGTTTCGTGCTGGGGAAAGACGACAACTGGTCTCTGCGAGAGTTATACCTGGGAGGTCGCTACCACGAACATCCGCCCGGATCTGCCGGAGGGACACGGAGCAGATGGCTACGTGTATCGATACCGCGGTCACTATGGCCAAGCATTTAGTTATGAAGCCCCCTGGAACCCTCTCGGTGCACTCATCACAATAACCATGCCGGGCGACAATCATGGGAGCTACAACAACGTTGACACAGACGATGATCAGCCTGTATTTTTCTTCACAACCAACGTTTGCGATCAAGCTAGCGGTGCGGGCAGTTCCCCGTGCGATTCGGAATATACGGGACCACTCTACGATGAAATCGTTGGGGTCGAGAACGCAATAGCGCATCCGACCTATACAGACTGTAATTATGGAAACGGAATGGACACGACCGGTTGCTTATATCGTTTTGCACACACTTTTAACACCGGAACGAACTGGAACTTTGACGGTCAAAACGCAATTGGCAGCGTGAGTCCGAATGGAAGATTTGCCATCTTCCCATCCGATTGGAACCTTACGCTTGGTTGCACAAATGGGTCAACGGCTTGCTTGGATAGCATAACTGCTTCAGGAAAAAACGGCTGCGCAAATCCCCCTAACGGCCTTAAAAATATGAACTGCCAGAGAGAAGACCTGTTTGTCGTTTCCCTGCAATAGAGGCTCTGTCTATTTACTCTTCCTGTCCTGCTGAATAGTTTCAAGAGCTTCTTTAACGGTCGTCATAAACTGAGCGGGGAAAATGATGGTCGAATTCTTTTCCGTCGCAATTTCCGCCATGGTTTGGAGCGTTCGAAGCTGGAGAGCTACCGGATGGGTTGCGATGATATCGGCCGCCTGCCCCAGTTTTTCCGCTGCCTGAAACTCGCCTTGTGCGGCGACAATCTTTGCCCGCCGCTCACGCTCGGCTTCGGCTTCTTTCGCCATCGCTCGTTGCATGTTGTCGGGAAGAATAACGTCTTTAATTTCAACCGCAGTCACCTGAATCCCCCACGGTTCCGTGTGGACGTCAATGACATTTTTTATTTTTTCGTTGATATCAACAGTCTGCGAGAGAAATTGATCAAGCATGAACTGCCCGACCACGTTGCGAACGGTTGTCTGACTGATCTGATTCACGGCATCGTGCACATTTTCGATCGCGACAACGGCACGCTGTGAATCAACGACGTGGTAATAAGCAACAGCAGCGATATCAATTGAAACGTTATCCTTCGTGATGATTTTCTGCGAAGGGATATTCATGGTGACCGTCCGAAGACCGACGCGCACCATGCGTTCAAAGATGGGCAACACATAGATGAGTCCCGGACCGCGATTTCCAGCAAGGCGCCCAAGCCGAAAAACCACAGCGCGTTGGTATTCGTTGATCACCTTGATCCCCGCGAGCAGGTAGATAAGTATGAGAATAACGACATAGGTGAGCAAATCCATACTGTCATAGTATACTTCCTGCCAGGATTAACAACCCTACGCCACCGCTTCACGCATAGACCTTATAAACCACGCAAGTGCGGCGATGCAAAGGATTATAAAGACGATATAGGACGTCACGATTGATGAGTCGTGAAGCAAACCGTTCACGAGTGAGCGCGAGGCATTCACAGCGTAGGTGAAGGGGTCATATTGGGCAATATTCCGAATAATATTCGGCGCGAACGTGAGCGGAAGCATGACTCCCGAGAGCAAAAGCAACGGCAACGTGAAAAAGTTGGTGACGGCGGCGAGCGTTCCTTCTTCTTTGGTGAGCAGTGCGATGGTAAAGGAAAGCGATGCCATCGTAATGCCGATAATACACAAAAGCACGGCAAGGATGAGAATACCGCTCACGCTCACCTGCAAGCCGAAAAAAATTATGGCGACCAAAAGAAGAATGGCGCTTTGCACGAGGAGAACAACGGGGCTCCGAAGGACGAGGCCAAGTACGATCGCAAGGCGTGATACGGGAGTGACCCGCACCCGTTCGATGAATCCCGAACGGAGCTGATCAATCAGCCCGAAACCGGCAAAAGCCGCACCGAAAAGCACGTTCATGATGAGAAGTCCTGGAGCGAAAAATTGGATGGCATTACCCGTTGGGAAGCCCGGTGAACTTGCGATGCCACTCAAAAACGGTGAAAACAGCGCAAGATACACAATCGGCTGAAATAGACCAAAGAACAGCCATAACGGATTACGGACCTGGATGAGCAATTCGTTTTTACCGATGAGATAGGTGTCGCGAAGTAATTTATTCATAGTCGTTATTATTGCGGCCCGCCGGTTTCGCGAAGGCTTCTGCCGGTCAATTTAAGGAAAACATCATCGAGCGTTGGACGGGAAAGCTGGATCGTTTTGATCGTAATATTATTTTGATTCAGCGTCTTCATTACGACTGGGAGATTTTCATCGCCACGGTCAACATAGAGCTGCACGGTTTCTTCGTTTATATGCGATTCCCGGATGAAAGTGCTGTCTTTCAAAATTTCCACGGTTTTGGTTGCGATATCATTCCCACCGAACCCGAGCGTCACGATGTCCCCTGCAATCTGGCGCTTGAGTTCGTCCGGGCTCCCCATTGCAACGATCGTTCCGTGGTCAACAATAGCGACTCTGTCACAAAGGGCGTCCGCCTCATCAAGATAATGCGTTGTTAGAAAAACCGTCGTCCCCTGCTCGTAAAGTTTTTTCACCTGCTCCCAAACATGTGCCCGGTTTTGCGGATCGAGTCCGGTTGACGGTTCGTCGAGGAATAAAAGCTGCGGGCGGTGAACGATGCCCGAGGCAAGATCAAAAATGCGCCGCTGGCCGCCGGAATATGTGACGGTCTTGCGGTCGGCGAACGTATCCAACTGAAGAAGATCTAACAGCTCGGCGACTCTTGTTTCCGCTTCCGCCTTGCTCATGCCATACAGCTTTGCCTGTAAGAGGATATTTTCTCTTCCCGTAGCTTCCCTTTGCATGCCGCCGACCTGGCTTACATAGCCGATTTGATTCCTGATCTCCGCCTGATGGCTCGCAAGTTCATAACCGGCAATTTTCACACTCCCACTCGTCGGCGCGAGCAGAGTGCAGAGCATACGCATCGTCGTTGTTTTCCCGGCGCCATTCGGACCAAGAAGTCCGAAAATTTCGCCCTTCGAAACCTCGAAGTTTATCCCGCGCACCGCCTCAACAGGCGCGCTCTTCCCTTTCCCGCGCGAAGGAAAGGTTTTGCGTAAATCTATTGTCTCAACGATTGAGGCCATGCATTTTTAATAAATTATTTCATAAGCGTACCACGTCCCGAGCAGTAACGTCGATGTTCTATAAATACGAAAATAGCGTTCGCAATGTTGCGCAATAAAAAACAGCCCCGGACGGGGCCGCTTTTTATTGTATTAATCGCCCTGGATCTTGCTAATGGGCATTGTTGGATACACAGCGGTTGCCGTGTATGTCTTGCCATCCGGCCAGACGACGCCGTTGAAGGCGCTTGCATAAACCGTCTTACCCTGCTGTCCATAATAATCCGAGATCCAGCCGCTAAATGGATTTCCCAACGTAAGCACCTCGCCGCCCGTGACGCCACCTCCCAACTGTCCGACCGTGCTCACGCACGTGAATGTGTCATAACCGCTGGTTATCGCACTGGTCGGACCGGTCGATACGTGCATTCCTGTGCACTCTACCGGACCAAAGAATGGATCGACATATGAAACTTGATACGTTGGCGCTTTGAATGGCGCGACCGCAGGAGCGCCGTAGTGCGACAACGCATTTCCTACGACACCCGTGGCAGCAAAAACCGGCACAACCATCGCTCCGAGCAGAGCCAATCCTGCCGCTCCGATTAATATTTTTTTCATCTTTTTTATCCGATTGATTATCGACCTTTTATAAAGTATAGCCAATCCCGAATGCCTGTCTACTGATTTTTATAAGGCACATTTGTGGCATTTTTGTCCAGGGTTTAAGGGGCAGTGTATACTAATCATCATGACAAGCAAGCCAAAGCGTATCGCCTATTTCGCCATCGGTTTTATCATCATTCTGGCTGCCTTGCTCGCGGCATCATATAAGGCTTATACCTATTATCGCGAATTGAATACTGCGAATGCCGCCCTGCAAGGAAATATGTCCGACCTTGAATCTCAGGTTGACGAACTTTCGCAGGCGCTTGCGTCAACGAGCGTTCAGCTGGCTTCGACGAGCCAATCGCTTGCTGTTGCGCAAAATGAAAATGCGGCTTTAGAGCCGCAGATTAATCAGCTTTCGGGAACCGTGACGTCGCTCCAGACACTCGCGTCCATTGACCCCCAGCTTCTTGAGAAATATTCGAAGGTGTATTTTTTGAGCGACAATTATGTGCCCGCTTCGCTTTCCCCCATCGATACGCAATATCTTTTTAATTCCAGCACGCCACAACTTTTCCTTTCGGGAGCGCTCCCGAAACTTGAAGCTCTCCTCGCAAGTGCAGACCGCGCCGGAGTGTCTTTGAAAATCATTTCCGCCTACCGATCATTCTATCAGCAAGGCACGTTAAAACTCGACTACACAAATACTTACGGCTCAGGCGCTAACCAGTTTTCGGCCGACCAGGGATATTCCGAACACCAGCTCGGAACCGCCGTGGACTTTGGGGTTCCGGGAGCAGCAAATCTTCGTGCTCAGTTTGCATCTTCAACCGGGTATGCATGGCTCGTAGGCAACGCTTACCAATTTGGATTTATCCTCTCGTATCCGCCGCAAAACATTTATTACGAATTTGAACCCTGGCACTGGCGATACGTTGGTGTGTCGCTCGCTACATTCCTTCATTCGAACGATGAATATTTCTACAACATGAGCCAACGCGACATCAACCAGTATTTGATTTCGTTTTTCAACTGACTTCCCCAGGGTTAGAGATACATGGCGTCAACATAGCACCACGTAAATTCCTCGCCCGGCGAAACTGATTTCATGATCGGGTGGCCGGTCGCTTTAAAATGTTTGGTCGCGTGCTTATTCTTTGAGCTATCACAACAACCGACGTGCCCGCAAATGAGGCACATCCTTAAATTCACCCACGTGTCCCCGATTTTGATGCAGTCTTCACAAACCGTAATGTCTTTCGGATGGACGTCCCTTATTTGGTCCCTATGGCTGCAAATTTTTTCTGCCATGGTGCTATTGTATCAAACCCGCACAAGAAATAAAAAAACGGCGAGCTTCGGGAAAAAGCTCGCCAATGTTCTACAAATCTCCTGTTGCCCCGGCACCTCCAGACGCTCCTCCTCCAAACTCAAAGGGTTCGGGTTGGGACTCTGGCTCTGGTTGTGACGACGTCGTATCTGGAGTCGGATCGGGATCGGAGTTGACCCATGCAGACGAACGCGTGGTTTCTTCATCTGAGGGAGAGGCCCCAATATGCCTTTCCGATTCCTTTTCCCGTTCCAAATGCACCCTCGGCGACCGCCTCGACGAACCCCGCTCCTGCGTTGGAGAAGGAAACGTCATAGTCGGACATAGCCTACAATCACCTTCCTCTTCCTCGGTTTTTGATTCTTTTTTTCTGAAACCGAAAAATAAGATTATCACGACTCCCACTACGAGGGTTCCGAGAACAATTATTGCCACAAAGACAGCGTTATCGTCTTGATCTTGCTTACGAGAAGCACGATCTCCGTAGGGCTTATCGCCGAGATGCGCGATGATTCCCTCGACGCCTCCCGAGACGCTATCCGCAATCTTTCCGGCGCGATACGCTGGGACAATTTTGTTTCGAATTATGTCTCCAGCGGCACCGTCGGTAAGATACGGTTCAATCCCGTACCCAGCCTCAATCCTTACCTTTCTTTCGCTGGGAGCAAAAAGCAGGAGAACCCCGTTGTCCTTTCCTTTCTTGCCGATGCCCCATTGCTTGAAAAGTTCCACGGAATAGTCCTCGATAGGCATCCCGTTCAACGACGGCACAGTGACCACCGTGAGATCAATGGATGTTTGTGCTTCGTATTGTCGAAGGCGACCCTCAATCTTCGCACGATCTTCCAAAGACAACATCGAAGCATAGTCGTTCACAAGCTGGTTGGGTTTTGGCGGAAAATCATTCGCTGCCCCAAAGGCAAGAACGCTGGCGGCGGCGGAGTCATTGTTAGGATTGCTTGCAGTTATTGGTTGGTGGCACGGAGTACTGATCCGACCGCGTACACAACAAAAAAAGGCGCATCATGTGATGCGCCTTTTCTTTTTTTAATTTCTTATTTTGCCTGCCACTCCGTGGGTTGCAGAAGCCCAAATATATTCCCTTCCGGATCTACCGCCCGGGAAAACCATCCAAGCCCTTTCATTTCCCATTTTTCTTTTCCTTCCCAAGGCTGCACCTGGCCGCCGTTTGCCTTGATGGCGGCGATAACCTTATCTATGTCTTCAACCTGAATCGTGCAATCAAACGCCGTGACTTTCCGCGGGCTGTCGGATCGTTTATAAAGACCACCGTCGATGCCCGGTCCCGTCCCTGTCATCACCATCCAATAATCCATACCAACGCCCGGCATGGTTGATTTGTCGATCTTCCACCCCAATGCATTTTCATAAAACTTTTTAGCCCGCTCCGCATCGTCAGCCTGAATCTCGAAATGTATCGGTCTGTTGTTCATGTGTTTATTATTGGTTAATTTTCGACTGTTTATACATTATACAAAATCTTTCCCGCGTTCTTTCCTAATACAACTTCTCCATAAATGCCCTTGTTGCCGGTCCAAAGAATCCGGTCCCCTTGATCCCGTTTGCCTTCTGCCACTTGGCCAGGGCCTGTGCCGTCTTGGCGCCAAAGTAGGTTGATTCGTGTCCGAGAGATCCTGCTCCCGTCTCGGATATCGGGTAGCCGTTGTCATTCAGGAAGACCTGGAGGTTTTGGACATCCGTCCCCCGTGACCCCACGGTGAGATTTCTCGTAAAGGTTGCGACAAGCTGGGTATTCAGCTGCTTCACGAGGGAGAGGAGTTCGGTAAGGAGGGTTTGGAGAAGTGCGGAGTTGCCGCTGGTTCCGGTCCCCGTGCCGGTTGTGGTTGAGGTTGATGCGGGAGGGATATAGTAGCCGCCGCCTCCACCTCCGCCGCCTCCACCTCCGCCGCCTCCACCGCCTCCACCACCACCGCCGCCGGATTGCTGGGTTTCCGTGGTTGCGCTTGTGGATGAGCTTTGTCCGGAGACATTCCCTGCGGCGTCAAAGGCATCCACGGTATATGCGTAGAGGCTGTCCTGATTGAGCCCGGTATTCTGGTAACTGGTAGCACTGGTCGTTGCAATCTCCACGCTGTCTTGGAAGATGCCATACCCGGCTACGGGGATGGAACTTGTGGAGGCACTCCAGGAGAGATCGATCTCGGAGGGAGAGACCGGGGTTGCGGAGAGATTCTGGGGTACGGAAGGAGGGATGCTTTGCACGGTCACGGTGGTCTGGGCGGTACTTGTGCCGTTGCCATTCGAAGAAGCCGTGAGGGTGTAGGTCGTGGTTGAGGTGGGATTCACGGTGACGGAGCCGATGAGGGTTGAGGTCGAAAAACTGCCCGGGGAGATGGAGACGGAAGAGGCGTTACTCACACTCCAGGAGAGGGTTGAGGTGACGCTTGGTTCTGTATACTGAGGGGCGGCAGAGAAGGAAGCGATCGAGGGAGGAGTGGAAGAAACGAGATACTCTCCGGAATAACATGTCGACGCGTCGAATGCTGTCAAAAATCCATTTCCATCTTTTGCCGTATTCGCATAACACAACTCTGCGGGAATCATGACGGCGTGACTAGCAGCGTTAGCGATACAGTTTGTGGTGCAGTTAACATCAGGACCGATAGTGGGCCATGGCACATTAGTAACGCCATTCACGTTGTTAAACCATGATGGCTTGCTGCCTAAATAGAAAGAATTCGGAAGTGTTGTGGTTGGACTTGCGAGGCCGGGGAACGTTGGATCCGTACTCGCTGTTTCAGAAACAGTGCATGCGGGATTTCCCGCGCCGGCGCCGGTGCAATAACGCACACCATTGGTATTACCGTTAGCGATCCATGTCGCCGGATCCCAATTTCCCCAGCGCATCAAACTGCTTTCGACCAGAGGATCGTACGGATAAGAATCTGTGATACCGGCCCCACAACCATCCGAAAAGCCCAAGTCATAAATATAATCGTCGCTAATATAGGGGTCGGCTTCATCGCACACATATACCCTGTGGAATGAGGCATCGCCCAAAACATTCCCCACCATATTCATATACTCGTTCTCCGCATCAATGGCGATTGGATAGCGGTAATTATTCTTATTCGGACTATTCCCCGAAACATAATTGCGAAAATCCGTATTTTGCGATGACGATCCCCAAACGTCATCGTATCCTATCCCCGCTACGACATTGCCTTCGTAGAGTTGAAGGAAATTGTGAGACAAGTGCGTTTCAAAACTGCTGAACTCCGCCCCCGGAGCCGTGTTTAGCGCATAGTTGTATCCCGCAACAAGTCCGTACGAGCCCTCCGGAAGCAAATCCGCAGTGATGCCAAACAGTATGTTATTTTCGACTTTGGTAAATGTCGAATTTTCGACCTCTATTCCATATTCCGTTGGGGCGCCGGAAGTGTTTGATGCGGAAAAATAACTATCGCGCACTTCGTCTCGATACCCCCACCAGAAAAATACTCCCGAGCGGGCAAGGTTAGTTATCGCTACGTTCTTAACCCAGCAATAATCGCAATAGGGCATGCTCACCGCAAAGTTGTTGGAGTTAGCATTAATGCTTATATTTTCAACGCCTGCGTACTGAACATTTCCCGGTGAATTGGGACCGCCGACGCAGGCCGAGTTACACGTCCAGAAGAAGGCTTGCGGAGACAGACTGGCACTGTGATCAAATGAAACGCCAGGAGCCGCGATGGTAATTTGCGTGGGACTGTCCACGCTCACCACGTGCACAATTTCTTCCTGTGCTCGGTTTGAAGAACCGCTAAACCCTAACGGGTCGTCGTTTCGACCACAGCTGTTGCCGGAGGTGCATGGACCCGCAATACCCGTCGTGTTGACCCATGGCGCATTGTCCTGGTCCAGCACGATATTTTGGCCTGCAGAAATTCCCGACGTGCTGGCTAAAGTCAAGACCGTGCTACCCTGTCCAAGTCCGCCCGTCCAATTGGTGGAACCAAGCGCCGAGGACGGGAATTCGCTTCCTAATCCACCAGTCCCGTTCAAACCCATATAGATGTCGGTTCCGGTCGCGAGATTGATCGTCGTATTCGTCGGACCGCTCCCGCGCAACACGATACCTTTATTGGCATAGATGGAGGCAGTAAGATTAAAAGTGCCGGCACCGAAGAGCACCACTTGATTCGCAGGACAGTTATTGATCGCGGTCTGAATATTTGCAGTAGACGCGCCGGACGTAATAGTGGCGCAGACGGTTGCACGACTGGGAATGCCTCCCGGGATTCCCGCTTGAGTCCAATCGGTCGCACGACTGGGCGCGAGAATGCTTGTCCACGGACCGCTCACGCTACTGTTCGAAGTTGTTGTGCTCATCGCCGCACTCGTGGGGGAAAAAGTCCCCGCTCCATTGAAGGCGGAAACGATATAGGTGTACGTGGTGGAGGCGGCGAGATTGTTGTCCGCATATGAAGCTCCCGACGAGGTCGCGATTTTTATTGTGGGAGTGCACGATCCCGTGCATCTGAAAATATTGTAGCCAGCGATACCCGACCCGCCCGAATCGGTGCTCGATGACCACGCGAGAGATATCCGTGAAAAATCGATAGCGGTCGCGACGAGGTTCGTCGGAGTGGTTGGCGTTGACGAATCAACATTGACAGTGCTCGTCGCCGTGCTTGTTCCGTGGACATTCGTGGCAGTGAGCGTGAAGATTGTCGTCGAGGTGGGATACACCGTTGTCGAACCATTGAGGGTGCTGGTACTAAAACTTCCCGGAGTGACGGCAACAGAAGATGCATTCAATATATTCCACGAAAGAGTGGATGTTCCCACGGAAGGGACCCAGATAGGATAGGCGGTGAATGAGGAAATGGCAGGTGGTGATGAAGTCTGGGTGAAGGGAATGAGAATAGAATCCGCATAGCCGGTGCCAGAGCTAAGGTCGTAGGTGGTGGAAGCCGATCCCGCGGCGGACTGCACCAAGTATGCGTCGACATTCGATCCGAGACCTCCCGATTCGGTCGTAAAGGTTTGTTGCTGAAAAACGGTATACCCGCCTGCAAAGTTGCTATAGGTTAACTGTTGACCCGGCACGAATCCCACAACCAACGCCAAATCGCCAGGAGCAGTAGTGATTACCGAACCGCTTTGACACGACGTCGCACACCCCGCGTGTTCATCGGCAGGAGAAATATTTAACGCGCCGATGTTCGATACCTCAAGGACATTTAAAAAATTGTAGTTTCCGACATTAATGGTCTGGCTCGGCGAACATGACACTCCAGTCGTTGACGTCGCAGTCCAAACGTCCCACGTAAAGTTAGAGGAGGCGGTATCGCTGAACACTTTCGTCCATGTGAGACCACAACCTGACGTTGACAACGTCGCGCCAGATGCTCCGCTATAGCCAACCGCAACCAGGGTCGTTCCGGCTGTTAATGTATTCGTAAGAGTACACGTTGCGGTTGCGCTATAGTGTCCGCTTGTACAACTTTGAAGAATCGTTGGGTTATCGGCGTGCGCGTATCCTGCCCGCATCCCAAAACAAACAAGCCCGAGAACCAGCAATATATAGAGAGATTTCTTGTGAAGTTTTCCTACCATATAGCTTACCTATCAGTTTACCCGACCCTCTTTAGAGCGAAATAATACTTGGGGATAAGCGCTGTTTTAGCGCTTCGCCCCCGCTTTAATTTTTAATCCAGGTGAAGCAATTCAAATAAGCCGCAAAGCTAACCCATGCCAGATATGGCACCAAAATCCATGCCGCTGACTTTGAAACCCGGTAGAAATTGATCATAAGATAAATGATCGAAACCCATAGCGCGATAATTTCGAAGAAGGCCCACCCTGGTTGATGCAGGCCGAAAAATATAACCGACCATGCCACGTTCAGAATCCACTGAATCGCAAAGAGCGCCATAATGTTTTGCTTTTGCAAATCTCCGGTCCAAAATCTTTTCGACATGGAATTCCACGCTCGCCGATCTCCCTCGATAATGTGGTTCTTTACATGCCAACTATTCCGCCACACAAGATAGAGTGCAATTCCAATCAGGGCGTAGAGCGTTATCCAAACCGGACCGAATACATAATTTGGCGGACCGAGAGGAGCTTTCGCGAGTCCCACATACCACGTCGTGATAGCTGGAATTGAATAAATCGAGCCGATAACTCCAGCGGCTTCAGAGATCAGCATGGCCGCTACGAACTTGGTGAATTCTTTGAGGTTCATGCCTTTAATATATGGCTACTTTCCCGCCAAAACTTCTTCAGCGGTCATATCACTAATCCTTTTTCTTATAGCCAGATCCTCTTCTTCAGAAAGAGGGAGGGGACGGGTAGAGGGATCTTTCTTGAATGCTTCAATCCGTCTTTCCAATATTTCAATCTCCACTAATTTTACCTTCATCCTTTGTACCGCCTCGTGCTTGCGATTTTCTGGGACTGAGTTGAACGTCCGCCGTGAACCATCGAGTTCTTTTTGTAGTTCAGCTAAATCTTTCTCCCTGGAGTCCTGCTCTTCATTCATCTGTCGTTTCAATTGCTCATAAAAATTCGCCGACGATTCATTCATGACTGTATTGTAACATTCCACCAAGAAAATAGCCCAACCTTTGTTGAGCTAAAATCTTCGTTACCGCTTCGCGCTTCCATTCTTGGATTGGTAATTATTTTCCGTTCCGCACCACGGGCAAAACCAGACGTGCTTATTTATCGGCGCATCACCTATCGACCACCATTTCTTACATTTCTTGCAACAAAAATGATGGAGCAATTCAACAACCCTTCTCACTTTCATGCCTTCATTATACAAAGCCCTGCCGCTATAAAAAAGCCGCACATCCTGCCTGGCGTACACCGCCGAATTGAGTGCGTCGGCATAGCAAACATCGGCGAGCTTGAGGAATTGCTCATCAAATTTATTTTCCATTGCTAAGTTCCCGGCGAGCGAAACGGCATTGAGCAGTGCCCGTGTGCAAACTCCTTTAAGCCGAATTACCGCATGAAAATCCATTCCGAATCTAGATCATAACCAATTCCGAGACCGCTACTCGCCGAAAGTACGGGCACGCCTGACGTTATGGTGGGACCCCTACCTTCGCCGTCATATTCAGCGTGCAGCGTCCCTTCAATTGCAAATATACCGGACTCTCCTCGAGCGGTTGAAACAGGATTCATGCCAATATACATCCCTTCCTCAACGCACTCATTGGGAGCTTGAGGATCTTCAAGTAAAACCTGCGATCCCACCTGCGGTGGAACGAGTCGAAGCCCTATTTTCTTTGCACGATCCAATATTACTTCTCGTTGGGCCTGATCTCTCACTGTGAAGCCCAAATACCTTGGGGAAATCTTTATGAGTTCAATCTTCTGCTGATCCTTCACAAGCGGAATGCCTTGAAGGACTTCCAGCGCAAATTTACTGACCGATATGTTTTTCCGAGTAAGAGCTTTTTCTATCGCATCTACCGAATCAAAACGATCCAAGGTAAGCGTTTTCCATACATTGAGCTTGATCTCATTCATGGTGGACTTCGGATTGCCTCAATATCGCGCGTCTGATTTGCTCCGTGTTTTCATGCGTGACCTGATAAGTTTTTTAATCAGTGCGATGGGGAGCTTCTCGTCCAAGGGAAAATGGATGGCGGACTTTGTAGTTTTAAATCGCGCCAATTTTTTCTTGTGGATCTCAATAATCGGCGGGCGGAGATACAGCCCGATATAACCCCTCATACTAGCGAACCATGCTATGCGACCGTTGTCGAATGCTGGCATCTTATAACTTATACCTTCCAGAGCATCTGGCGCGACCGATCGTATTGTCTTTCGCATTTCCATTAATTTTGAACGTGCTCCCTTTGGCGCCTTACGGATGTAAGCATCCACAGCCCCCGACGGCCAGCAAACCGGGCATAATCCACTGCCCGAGTACTTATGTCCCCTGCTGCAAACTTTGGTTTTATTCCCTACCTTTTTCATTGATGAGTGGCCATTTGTACTATCCTAATGCACGGTGAACTTTAGGCAAAAATCTTAGGAAATTTCTTTTTTGCTGCCTCCTTCTAGTACAGCTTCTCCATCTCCCCCCGCGTCAGTCCTCCAAAGAATCCGGTAGCAGGAAGATGATTAGCCTTCTGCCACTTGGCCAAGGCTTCTTGTGTCTTTGCGCCAAAGTAGGTTGATTCATGTCCGAGGGATCCAGCTCCTGATAGGGATACGGTGTAGCCGTTGTCATTGAGGAAGATCTGGAGGTTTTTGGCGTCCGCTCCCGAATTCCCAATCGTGAGGTTTCGGGTAAAGCTGGCTACGAGCTGGGTGTTGAGCTCGTTGATCAAGGACTCAAGCTCTGCCAAGAGGGATTGGAGAAGAGCCTGGAGAGCAGAGGGGGAAGAATCTGAAGAAGAGCCAGAGCCAGAGCCAGAACTACTACCTGAGCCGGTTCCGCCTCCGGAGTAACCACCACCTCCTCCGCCGCCACTCGTCTCTACCGTCACGGTCGTTTGTGCGGTTGCGATCCCCAGATTGTTTTGTGCTGTGAGGGTATATGCCGTGGTTTCGTTTGGAGTTACGGATACGGATGAACCACTTACCTGACCGATATTGGGGGTGATGCCAATCGTAGGGGTCGGATTCCCGGATACGACCCAGGAGAGGGTGGATGCCTGTCCTTGAGTAATGGTGCCGGGGTTGGCGGAGAAGGAAGCAATGCTTGGGGTGGAAGTCTCAGTGCCTGAGGTATTTGCCACGGTAATACCGACATTCGTTGCGGTACCCACGTTCCCTGCGGCATCGTAGGCTTTGGCAGAGAGGGTATGGGATCCATTGGTAGACGATGCTGTGTTCCAGCTCCAGGTGTAGGGGGAAGCAAGGTCGGTGGCGATGACCGAGCCATCGAGGAGGAACTGGACTTCGGTCACGCCGACATTGTCTGAGGCAGTGGCCTGGACAGAGATAGTCGAGGAAACCGTAGCATTGTTCGCGGGGGAAGTGATTGATATCGTTGGGGCTTGAGTGTCTCCACCGCCGGAACCACCGGACGGATTCGGGAAACCGTTTGAATCGAGAGGGAATGGATAAGTGAAAGCGATATACCCCGGCATCTGCACTTCATTGAAAAAATCCCTTCCTTCGACAACATGCGGAGATTCGCTTATGAGGTCGGATGTCGAGCCATCCAAAGTATTGTTCCAGGTATACGACGGCTCGGGTGCCTGATTCGGCCACGCGACAGGTGTCGCCGGCCAACCAGAAATGAGATTACCCGCCCCACGGCCGACCTGGTCCAAACATGTCGTCGCCCGAAGAATCTGGAAGCCATCTCCGGCATTGAACGTCAATCCTGGCCCATGGGTGGTGTCATAATACGCCGTGATCGTGTTTGTGGTATTCGAGAGAATGATCGAGCTCACGCCGTCTGGAGGATATTGACCGGCGGTAGCGGTATCGAAAATCGAATATCCGACCCATTGATTGGATGTCCAATTCTTTCCTGAAAATGTCGTCACGCTCGTATTGCCACTTATCACGCTCGCCGCCGAAGCCGTTCCCGCATCGTATGTCACACCGTCATTCATATCAAAACCGGCGGTTCCGTCGCATTGACCGAAATACTCCCGCATATCGACGCCGAAGTCGCGATAGTTTTGGTAACTTCCGATATTGGTCGCCCACCATGATGGCCCGTTGAGTGTGAACGTATTGTTATAGATCAAGCTGGTTCCAGACCTGATATCGACCAATCTCCCAACCGGTTGGACGTTGAACGTTGTATTGTTGTCATATATCTCGAGAGCTCGAGCGCCGCGTAACCGCCCCGGCGTTTCGGTGCCATGATCGCCGTAATTCATATTAATGAATGTGTTATGGCGTATCACGACTCGTTCGCCGCTCCATCCATCGATGCCAAAGACCGACGAGCTTGCAGAAAAGGTGTTATCTTCAATGAAAGTGAAATTTGATGATCCAAAATTGGCTGGCTGGGTCCATGATTGATCTCCGAATGGGCTCCCCCCATTGAAAACATATAAACTGACATACCAACCGGTCGGATTGAATGAATTGTGGTCAATGAGGCCTCCTGGGACCGTATTATTGACGGCGATAGCGGCATCGCGATCGGGAATGAAATGCACGTGGTCGATGCGCCAAATGATGCCCGAACCATTCACGGAAACCATGGCTTTGTTGTTCGGATCGGGCGTCGCGGAACCGGTGAACGTCATTTGCGTGAGCCGCACCGAATGCGACGCATCGGTGGCGATCCACAGAGCGTTCGGGATCACGCTCGGGTTCTGACCAGTCTTGTCGGTGTTGTCTATGATCGTCGTCTGGTCTATCCCCGCGCCCTGAAGCGTAACCGACTGGCCGGTGAAAATCTGGTTGGAACCCTGCCACGTCGACGTGCCGACCGTGACTGCAACATTCCATGTGCAGGTCCCGGCCGGTATCACTACCGTGCCGCCGGGTGATACAACGCTGAGCGCCGCCTGGACATCGCTTTGATTGCACGATGCCGCCGTGACGATATTGCTGCCGCCTCCCCCGTCCGCTTGCAAAGTCGTTACCGTCACCACATTCGACTCGTTCGAAATGTCCCCTTGCGAATCATAGGCCGCGACGCCATATGAATATGTGGTTGATGCCTGGAGGCCGGAGTCGGTGTACGAAGTGGCCGACGTCGTCCCAACCTGCAGTCCTCCCCGATATATTTTATATCCGGCGATCGGATACGTTCCGGCTACGCTCGCGCTCCAAGATAAACTGACCGTTGACGACGTCACGCCGGTCGCGGCCAGATTGACGGGCGCGGAAGGAGGGACGACCGATCCCCCGTTGTAAGAATAAAGCTGGGCGATGTCCGTCGCGAAGAGGGTTCGATTATAGATGCGGACGTCGTCGATCGCACCGGAAAAGTATGTGCCGGTGCCCGACGAATAGCCGATCACAACATTGTTAGTTGGGGTTTGATGCGAGGAAGCGTCAAACGCAGGAGGACCCGTCACGTCGAGGACGTCGTTCACATATATTTGAGTACTGGTCGCGGTTCCCACGACAACAACCTGGTTCCATTGGCCCGAAACAAGATGAATAGTACCGGAAAGCCAGGGATTTTTATCGCTGTAGAAGCTCACGGTGTTCCCTATGTCTACGATCCATTGAGCGGTACCCGCTCCGCTTGCTCTCTGTGAGATCACGGTATTTGTTCCTTTGATCCATGCACTCACGGTAAAATTGGTGCCGCCAATCGTCAGATTGTTTCCGGTCTGAACGTACTGGTTGGCCCCATTAAAGGAAAGCGCTCCATTGATCTCGCCCGTGGTCCACGTTGGATTGTTATATAACGTTCCCGTATAGCCATTACCGGAGCTGTCGGCGGCGATCGTGCCACTGCCATCATCAAACTTCCAATATGCCAATAAGTTGCTCGTGATATCAGCGTGGGCAATGTGAGTCACGATTCCTAAACCGCCAAGAGCAGAAACACAAACGATGATTACCGAGATAACGGAGAGGTGACGCCGCCCAGAAAATCGTTTGCCCATTGTTTCATTTTACCACTTTGCTTTGTTTGTTCTCGATCCATAAGAAAATAGCCCAACCTTTGTTGAGCTAGAATCTTTGCTATCCCAGGTCCAAAGCGCCAGCTTAGTGCTTCGCCCACTAGAACCCTATGGATCAATATGACTTTGGAGATAAATGATAAGGCCGCGTTTTCACAGAAACCGGGATGGTCCGATATGACTCTAATGGGTATATACCCAAATTCGTGCCGACATGCCATCTTTAAGTTCAGGATAGCGTGACGGATCAAAGCGAACGTAAACATCAAAGCGGTTCGTTGGGCGCTGATCGAAGACGTTGGATGTGACACTCGATGCGGAAATTTGACCGATCTCGTCCACCACGCCATAATATTCTTTCGAGCCGAATGCATCTACGGTAAACTTCGCCACATCGCCTACTTTAATCGCCGAAAGGCCCTTATCTTCATCGATCTCGCCGACGACGCGAAGTTGAGTCGGTTCAATCATAGTGGCAACCGCACCCTGGCCGGTCATGGCATTCTCATATTCTCCGATATTTTCATCAACCGAGACTATTTCTCCGGTGGTTTGTGCTTCAACGATTTGACCGCCGACGCGCGCCACGGGTTGGTTTGGGGTCACCGCACTCCCCACGTTGACGAACACTGCCTGAAGCTGTCCGGAAATTGATGGCGCAAGACTGATAATGGGTGCCTGCACTTGCGAAAGATCGATATAGACGGTTTGTGCCGCTACGTACCAGTATGCGCCGATCACGATCGCAAGGGCCGCGACAATCGCCCATATCACGGTTCGCCTATTTTGTCTTGCCCTTTGCTGATTGGTGGTTATATCCTCATTCATATTAGTAATTCGCAAGCGTGTCGCCGTTCGTGAGGCCCGACTCGATCTCCGTCATGCCATCGCCACCTACAATGCCGATCTGCACGGGCTGCCGCACGATGGCAGAACCCTTCTTAAGAAGTACGAAATCCTGATTGCCATCATTCAGAATAAGACGGCTAGGAATCGCAATGGTATTACTCGCCTCTGTTAGAACGATATTCACGTTCCCCGTCATGCCTGCTGTTACTTGTGGCTCGGCGTTTATAAAATGAAGCGTGACGAGATAGGACGGCACCCCGTTCACGGCAGTTTGCGCGCTATCAATTGCAGTCACCGTTGCGGGGAAAGCCGTTCCATTACCGAACGCATCAAGTGTCACGCTTGCGCTGTCTCCTACCGCTACCTTCGCGACATCGAGTTCGGATACATACGCCTGGATGGTAAAATCGCCATTACTTACTACCTGCGCCACAGGTGCGGAAGGCGAAACCACCTGTCCCACCTGCGCAGTGAGATTTTGCACCGTTCCCGAAAATGGCGCAGTGAGCGCACCGTTATCGAGCGCCAGTTGTGCCGCAGACGCTGCGGCCTGTGCCTGGGCAACGGTCGCTTCTTGGGCGTCGATTTCTTGCGGCGTCGAACTCGCCGTTGTGAGAGCAAGGCCCGCCTGCGCCTGGGCGATCGCGGCATTTTCGGAAGCTATCGCCTGCTGCGCGCCGGTCACTTCCGTAATAGCTTCATTGATTTCGGTTGTCGCCATTGTTGCCATGGTCTTGTATGTCGCAAGCGTAGTGGCATTCAGTCCGGTTTCTTCTGTGAGCGCCACGTTTACAAGCTGCATGAGATTCTGAATCACGCCGAGATGCTTCGCGGCATCTGCAAGAACTCCGTCGAGAGTGGCGTCTGAAGCGTTAACGGTCGTACTCGCAAGTTCCGTCTGCCAAGCATTTAATTCTGTGCTCGCGGCAAGCCTGGAACTCTGGAGGCTGTTAAGGAGGTTTGCGTCGGTAATCTGGAACGTAAGCTGAGGATTATCCTGCTCGGCGTTCGCGAAGAACGGAGCGAGTTGGTTCCGCACCGCGTCGTTCGCTTTGGCGTATGCGTCATTCGCGGTATTTGGGATAGAGGTATACGTGTTCGCAATCGCCTGTTGCGCCGAATTAAGCGCGGTCTGAGACACCGCGATCTGTTGCGTCGTGGCGCCGGTTTGCAATTCCGCGAGCTTTGCTTGCGCGGCTGCGAGCGCGGCGCTCGCTTGCGCGACTCCTGTTCGCAGGGTGGAAAGGTTAAGATCGGCAAGTACCTCACCCGCGGTGACGGCATCGCCCTCACGTACGTACACGTGCGCAATCTGCCCGGACTCCTGGAATGCAAGACTCGCGTCATTCTGAACCGTCACGATTCCCGGCTCATTGAGCGAACCCGCCACACTGCCACTGCTCACCATATAGGTTCCGAGAATGGGCTCGCGGTTTACGACAATGTACCAAACAGCACCTATTGCAATGAGCCCTACCATCGTCCACGCAACCGCTTTCATGTGTACAGCGAGGAAACGTTTCATTGATAAATATGGATATAAAACTTTTCCTGATAATTATATCCTACGCTTTGATATTTTCGAAGAAGTAGCTCCCCAACCAGATAAACGCGAGTGCCATCACCATGAGGACAAATGTGTCCGTGCCCAAACTTAAGTCGTGATGACCAATGTCCGATAGAACTATTCGCAGGCCATCAATACCGTAGGTCAAAGGATCCACGCGCGCGATGTCGGTAAGCCACGTCGGAAGTCCCTGGAGTGGAAAGAGTGCTCCGGAGATGAAGAAGAGTGGCATGATGAGGAAATTTACGATGAGCGGGAATGCCTGCATGTCGTCGATAAGCGACCCTATTACCATACCGATCGAAGAAAACACGAGAGAGATGAGAAACATGAGAAAAACTGCGGGAATGAGCCCGCCCCAGGTCGTCGGACTGAAGCCAAAAAAGAATGAAATAATGAGCACCACGCAGCCCTGTATGGTGGCGGCGGTCGCGGCTCCGAGCGTACGGCCTATCATAACATCCGCGCGCGACATGGGCGCCACAAGCGTTTCTTTAAGGAAGCCAAACTGACGATCCCAAATTACCTCGAGGCCGGAAAAAATAGAGGTGAAAATAATACTCATGCCGACAATGCCCGGCGCGAGATAGTCGAGATAATTCCCTCCTCCTGCCGCAAACACATTACCAAAACCGTAACCGAACATAACGAGGAATATGATGGGCTGGGCAAGCAGGCCGACGAGCCGCGGGCCTGAACGCAGATACTTCTTCACTTGCCGGAGCCAAAGATAATAGATCTTTTTCATGGTGTTGCACTATCTCCGTCCAAACATCCGACCCATTTGCTTCGTATGCGCGGTACCCCCTGCATCTTCCTCTCGAATGCTTTTACCCGTGAGTGCAAGAAAGGCGTCTTCCAGATATTGCGTGTTCGTTTTTTTCTTCAGCTCTTCCGAGGTTCCTGTTTCGATAATTTTGCCGTGGTCAATAATAGCAATGCGCGTCGCCATCCTGTCCGCTTCCTCCATGTAATGGGTAGTGAGAAAGATCGTCATCTTTTCCGCCTTATTGAGCTCCTGTATGCGGTCCCACATAAGGTTCCTCGTCTGGGGATCAAGTCCGACGGTCGGCTCGTCGAGGAATAGGATCTTGGGATCATGAAGGAGGGATCGCGCAATCTCCAGGCGCCGTTTCATACCGCCGGAAAACTCTTTGACCGGACTATTCTTGCGATCCCAAAGATCCACTTCTTTAAGAAGGGCCTCGCTTCGTTTCCATCGCTCCCCGTCAGGCACGTCATACAGCACACCGTGCAAATCCATGTTTTCCCACGCCGTAAGATCATCGTCGATACTCGGATCCTGGAACACGATACCGAAGGTTCGTCGTGCCGCTTCCGGTTCGCTCACGGGGTCAATGCCGTTCAGCCGGATCGTGCCCGAGGTCGGATGAAGCAAGGTCGTCAACATCTTCACCGTTGTCGTTTTTCCTGCGCCGTTGGGACCGAGAAACGCAAACACCTCTCCGTCGGCAACCTCGAACGAAACATGGTCGACGGCGGTGATCTCTCCATATTGTTTCACGAGGCTATCGACCTGAATCATATGCTTTCATTATACTCTCTTGCGTGGGGATCATGCCGATACGTGAGGGATAGTTCGCTTTCTCGCCAGACAGATCATGAGGGGACAATATTGAGACGCGCAGACTCCATCGTGTCGCACAAACAATTTAAAACAGCCACGCGAAGGGGCTGCTTTAAATATTTTTTCCAACTTATCTTCCACCGAACCGATTTCTGAACATGTTCTGCAAACCTTGCAGCTGCTGGAGCAACTGATTGAGCCGCCCCTGCGCATTGCCGTTCCCGGAGCTTGCGTTGTTGTTTCCGTTGCCCTGCCCGAATGAGCCGTTGCCGAAGGATATATTGCCAAAGTCGCCCCGTCCCATGGGACGCGCCGTGGTAATACTATAATCTCGGACAACTGTCGCATTGACAACAAGCGGAGAACTGGAGACGACGGAGCCGGAAACCCCAAGCTGGTCGCCGTCCTGAAGCTCGGATACATTGAATGAGCCGCCGCTATTGCCTCCGCGGAGGTAGAACTGCGGAACACTTCCATTCGTGGACGCCGCGACGTTCACCGTGTAAGTCACTCCCCACACCGTTCCCGTGAACGAATTGCCGCTTACGCTTTGCACGATAAGGTCATGCGCGAGGAAACTGCCGTTCGTCCCGACCTGAAGCTCCGCAGGCAGGTTGACCTGCTCGTGCGTCGGCGTGCTTGAAGCGGTCGTCGTCGGAGACGTCCCGACAAAATAGTTGATGACCCCCGAGCAGTTTGCGGTTGCGACGCTTGAAGAGCTGTCGGTCGCCGTGACGGCTGCGGCGTAGGTCCCGTTCGCCTGATAGGTCGCCGCAATTGATGTGCTTGTGCTACCCGCGACGCTTGAGTCGCCCGACCAAAGATAGGTGTAGGGCGCAACGCCATTCTGTGCGGTTGCCGTCCACGTGATAGTGTTGTTGGACACTGCCGCGTTGCAGGTCACCTCAAGAGGAGCCACCTGGGCGCTCGCAAGCGAGGCAAGGGCAAGAAGTCCGGCCGCCGTCCCTACGATTCCAAAAATGGTAAGTTTGTTTTTCATGTAGTTGTTATTTGTTTCCCTCACGACCTTTGCGTAAATACTATACGCAATTCCCGTTGAGGAATTTTCTTCCTTTGATAACTTTACTGGTTCGACGTTGCCGACGGAGCGGACTGGGTCGCCTGCGAATGGGTGCCCATGCTGCCGTAACCTCCCTGCATCATAGGATACGCATGGCCGTAGCCGCCGGAGTATGAATGACGCATCATCGTTCGTCCGCCGCCAAGCTGTCCTTCCAAGCGTCCGATGAACAGGCCGAACCAAAACACGACGACAATGACAAGAATGGCAAGCGCCCAACGAGCCAAATGGTACCACGGGTTATGCTTCCGGCAGTAGCCACAGTCCATCTGTCCTCCCTGGCACTTCCAGCACTTGCAGCCTTCAGGATGCTGCTGATTATTTGATTGGTCTTCCATAATATATATATTCAAAAGATTCGACCTTTCTCCAACGCCGAAACTCTTACAGCTTGAAGAAGCTGAAGATATTCGCGAAGAAGCCCATGATGGAGCCGAAAAATCCTTGGTTCACCATGACGTTCGGGGTCGAAGAAGGTGCAGGATTTTGTGTTGAGGAAGGAAAGTTATTATCGTGGCCCAGGAAGGTGCCGCTTGCGAAGGGCGGCGTACCGGACGGACGGCCATACGTGCCGCTCGCGTTAAATGGTCGCGTACTTGAACCATGCCCACCCGGGTAGCCGCCGTGCCCGCCGAACCCATCCATGATGCTCGTTGCCGTAACGGAGTCGCCGCTCATCGTACCCTGAACCACGATAGTATCGCCCACGGCAATGTCGGAAATGGAACCTGCCGCGCCGTTCTTTGCTACGGTCGCGTTGGATGCATCAACGGTATACGTCGTGCTATTGCGAGTGTCATTGATAGTGATACTTGTCCCATTAATGGCAGTTACCTGTCCGAAGACGCCGGAAAACTGGCCCCTGCCCGCTCCCCCGTAGCCGCCGTTTGACTGCGCAAACGCCACCCCTGCGGTAAGAGCCATTGAAATAGAGGCAGCAAACAGCGACAGCACCAGAAAGTTCTTTCGCATAGCGATGTTCTTATCTATAGGTACTACCCAGACGGGAAAAAAGTTTCAAAATACCTGCCCGCCAGCTTCTTACCCTCTCCCCTCCGCTCTTTAAAAACCCAAAATGCCCTTGACTTAGCAAGAGCATTTTCAGTGAAATACTGGGACGAAAGTGCTGCTTTAACACTTCGCCCACGGAAGTTTCTTCTCGCCCTCTCCTCTAATATAGTTTGTTGAGCAGCGCTCGTGTCAATGCCCCAAAGTAGCCTGAACTTGGAAGACCATTCGCCTTCTGCCATTTGGCAAGGGCTTGTGCGGTCTTTGAGCCAAAGTAGGTGGACTCATGTCCGAGAGATCCGACGCCAGATGGTGCTATCTGATACCCGTTGTCATTCAGGAAGACCTGGAGGTTTTGGACATCCGTCCCCCGTGATCCAATGGTAAGGTTTCTCGTGAAGGATGCTACGAGCTGGGTATTGAGTTCTTTGATGAGGGCTTCAAGTTCCGCGAGAAGCGTGGCAAGGAGTGACGACTCACTTGCCGTTCCTGGAGTGCTTGACGCTGTGGTCGTCGCAGGAGGCTCGTAGTAATATCCGCCTCCCCCGCCCCCGCCCCCGCCGCCACCTCCTCCTCCACCACCACCAGATTGCTCGGTTTCCGTGGTTGCTGAGGTAGAAGAACTCTGCGGGGAGACATTCCCTGCAGCATCAAAAGCATCCACGGTATACGTGTAGGTAGTAGCTTGCGCAAGACCAGTGTTGGCGTAGCTCGTATTGGAGGTCGTGGCGATCTTCACGCTGTTTTGATAGATATCGTATCCGGCTACAGGGATGGTGCTTGTGGAGGCAGACCAGGAGAGGTCAATCTCTGAGGGAGAGACGGGGGTTGCTGAGAGGTTCTGTGGAATAGAAGGAGGGATGCTTTGCACGGTAATCGTCGTCTGAGCGGTACTCGTACCATTGCCGTTCGATGAAGCAGTCAAGGTATATGTGGTCGTTGAGGTGGGAGCTACATTCCAGGAGCCGATGAGGGTTGAGGTGGAGAATCCTCCTGGGGTGATACTCACGGAAGAGGCATTGCTCACATTCCAACTGAGGGTCGATGTAACATTTGGTTGAACATAGAGAGGAGCAGCGGAGAAAGAAGATATCACGGGAGGAGGCAGGCTATATTCGTAGGCACCCGAATCCCATGGGCCAGACGAAGGGCGCGAAGCAGTAGATGTTGCCGCAAGCGCGACATAATCCGCAGCATCATACGAAACCGCGGTCGTGCCGCTACAGAGCGCGGAATCTGATGAATATGTTGAGCAGTTACTCGTCAGGTTCGCGCCCGCACCAACGGTTGCTCCGGTTTCTGAAGTCGGGGCATAGTTAGTGTTTGACGCATATCCCTGTGCGTTGGCAGCTGATTCTGTTTGGAAAACTTCGTTGCCATTATCCGTAATGGTGATGCCCGAGGGCGGTGTACCAACCCAAGCCATAGTTGACGTGGCTCCAGTTCCGATCACATGGTTATTCTGGAAATAGATCGTCCCCTTATACTGAGGACCGTTACCTCCCGCATTTAATCGTATACTACAAGGTGCGTCGAAGGTGTCATTAGTAAGATAGGATTGGTCATCGGTGGACGAGCTATTCCCGGAAGAAAACTCCATGCAATTGGTAGGATTGCCATTGTTAAACATCACATTGTTGAAATAATACAACGTCGAACTGTTTGTTATGTCCGGAGCCACTGTTTCTCCGATAGAATTATTTCGCACGATATTGTTGTACCACTGCATCGGTTGCGCAAGGTCATTGCCATTCTGTTCGATAACCGAGCCATGTGCCGCCGGATCGAAACTCTCATACAAGTTTTCGATCAGGTTATCGTGTATGTAAGCATCATTCTGATTTTGGCCGCCAATGCCATTGGACATGTATCGAAACACACTGTGGGAAACGTCGTAGTCTAATCCTAGACCCCCTCCCAAACAATAGCCGGAGGGACCTGGACAGTAACCATCGGATCCGTCAAATACGTCGAAAGCGATCGCATTGTGCGTAGCACCATTAGGAACTATCGCATCCGTGTAATGATCTATGACCGCCGGTGATTGATCTTCGGGGGCTTGCCCGTTCGGCTGAGGATTATCCGTCTCCGTCCATCCATGAAAGTAAGAATTGATGACTCCGACATAGGTCCCCACAATATTTACGTAAGAAACTCCTGGTAGAGGTGGAGCAGAATTGCAGTACCCATAGAAATTAAACCCATCAAAGATGATCCCGCGGACCGCATCATCGGGATATCCGTAGAACTGCCCAAGGTCAATTCCGTGAAACGCGTTGGTTTCGTCGTATGCGCAACTGGAAACAAATGACGCGCTGAGCGGATTATCAAGATCGAATGCAGGCCTCGTCCAATTGGCACCACTGTACCAGGATTTATCTACTCCGATATAAATACACCCAGAATCATTGGTTGGGAGGCCACTATTCGGCCAAGCGACCCAGGAACACGTCGTAGACGATCCGCTCCAATCCCAGTTCCATGAACTTGTGGCGCGATTATCGATGGGATCGGGACCGTACCCTGTATACGCATTCGTATTCCCGTCTGCTGCGGATGAGTTCGCCGTATGCCACGTATCCCCTCCGCGGAAGATAAACCGATCTCCCGGCTGAGGCGTGTATGCCGCACACGTCCCAGTGCAATTCGGCATACCGGGAGCATGAAGCCACGGGGCGGATTTTGAAGTGCCCGGATTGGCATCGTTCCCGTCCGCGGCGATGTAGAAAACATGAGTATTTGACTGAGTGGTTCCTTGAACACCTGTCGACGTGGCACTTATATTGCCAGCATTATCGAATGCAGCGATGTTGTATGTGTACGTGGTACTGGCCGTAAGGCCTGTATCAGAAAAAGTGGTTGAGGATGCGGTCGTCGAAGCGACAAAGATCGCATTGCGATAAATGTCATACCCACCAACGCCAGAGGTCGTATCGGAAGCAACTATTGGATCTGTGGAACTAGCCCATGAAAACGAGATGGTGGACGTCATGACTGATGTGATAATGACACTCGTTGGAGTGGTGGGAGGGGTATCGTCGAAATTCACCGTCGTTGTCGCTGTGCTCGTTCCGATGGCGTTTGCAGCGGTCAAGGTATATACAACGGTTGAAGTAGGGGCCACAACTGTGGAACCAACCAGGGTGCTCGTACTGAAGTTTCCTGGAGTGATAGCCACCGAAGAAGCATTGCTTACATTCCAGCTGAGAGTCGAAGCGCCGGAACTGACAAGAGTAGGGCTTGCGGAAAAAGACGCAATTGTGGGAGCGGCAGGAGTAGCTTTGAACGAGGCTATGGCTGCACCGACCTGATCCGCTTGGGACAATGTTCCCGTTGAGACATATCCACTATCATTTCCGGTGGGGAAATAATCCAGGTAAAGATCGGCGGCTCCGTGTCCGTGTTCAATCGTGCCTCCGCCGACATTATTCCAGGGAGAATTCGGAGTCAATGTATAGTTGTTATCTGTGTCCACGGCTGCTCCGATAAACAATTCACCAGCCTGCGTGGTAGTTGCAATGCCGCTTGTCCACACCGTAGTCGTGGCGGGGTTATACACGAACGAACTTGTCGCGTCTAAGGGGCTTGATGTCGCGATACCAGAATACTCGGCGAATCCGGCAACGATACTCCCGGGAGTCCCCGTTGCCGTAATCGTGACAGAAGTGACGTTGAGGGGAACACTAGGATAGTAGTAAAGACAGTTCGGGGTACTATAGGTTGTTGTAAAGCAGAGAATCCGGTTCAAGTTGTCGCCATAAGAGTCCTGGACCCCTATGATATTGGATGGACTTAACCCTGTCTGGACATACAAAGTTTCCAAATCCCCTACCTGCGTAGAAGAAACGGCCACGGTCAACGAGAACGAACTAGAGGCACTCGTGACTTCGCCAGTCCGGAACTGCACGCGACTTATTGCCGCACCTGCCTGCCTCCCCTGCATCCCAAACAAGACCACCCCAAGGACGATCAATATATAGAAGAACTTTTTATATCTGCGACAGCCAACCATGTAGTGTCTTACTTATCAGTTTACCGTGTTCTGGGGGGGGCAAAATGAGGAGGTGGGGATAACGCGGCAGATCTTGATCTTATCCCTTCGTGCACTGCGGTACGCGGGCCACCCGTTGACTTTTGACAGCAATTTTGTAGTATAGTAAGGTATCACCACGAAAAGGCTCCCTTAAGGTTCCGTCCTTCTGGGGCCCTTTTCATTTTTAGGGCTTTTGGGGAAATACTCCATTCTATTCCGCATCCTACTTATAAAAGAAATATATTTCAGGTGCTCATTGTTAACCTTTTTAAGCAACGCTGAATACCGGTTTTCATCTGGGATCAGCAATTGCTCCAACTTATTTTGCGATTTCAAATAATCGACCAGAGAATAATAATCTCCGTCTCCGGTCACGATGACTGCCTTATCATAATTCGGATATTCTACCATTGCCCTCAATACGAGGTCAGCATCACAATTGCCTTTGGTCGTGCCGTCTTTCAGAGTCAGGACTGGCTTAAAAATAAGAATGAATCCTTGTTGCTGGAGGCGGGTGTACATCGCCTGATTTTGCGGAATGTATCCGATGCAGAGATATGCTTTCTGAACGTCATACTTATCCGAGAGAAACGTTCGAAATTTTGCATTGTCCAATTTCCAGCCGAGTGTTTCCATCGCCTTATAAAGATTGTTGCTGTCGATAAAAGCCGAGTTATTTGCCATACGTTAATTCTATCTCGTTGAGGTTCATTGCTCAATATTCGCATGTCCATTTTCTGAATACATCACGACAAGAAAAAGACGTATTCGATTTCTGAACACATAGCAAACACCCCAGATTTTCTCTGGGGTGTTTTCGTATATCCAATTCCTGAACGCTCACCGCTTCGCCCACTGCAATGCCCTGGTTCACGGTGGACTTTAGGAAATTTCTTTTTTGCTGCCTCCTTCTAATACAGCTTGTTCATCTCCCCCCGCGTCAGTCCCCCAAAGTATCCGGTAGCAGGAAGATGGTTTGCCTTCTGCCATTTGGCCAAGGCTTCTTGTGTCTTTGCGCCAAAGTAGGTGGATTCTTTGCCGATTGATCCTGCTCCTGAGCTTGCGATCGGGTAGCCATTGTCATTCAGGAAGATCTGGAGGTTTTGGACATCGGTTCCTCGTGATCCAATGGTGAGGTTTCGTGTGAAAGACGTGACTAATTGGGTATTCATTGCTTTGATCAGGGCTTCCAGTTCTGCGAGAAGGGTTGCAAGGAGAGAAGATGAGCTTCCTGATCCTGTGCTTGAGGGTGTGCTTGTGGAGGAAGAACCTCCATAACTGCAGTTGTAGTAGCAACCACCACCACCGCCGCCTCCGCCTCCGCCGCCGCCACCTCCCCCGGATTGCTGGGTTTCCGTGGTTGCCGAGGTGGATGAACTTTGTCCTGATACATTCCCTGCGGCATCAATAGCGTCGACCGCATAGGTGTAGGTGGTGTCTTGATTGAGACCGGTGTTTTGGTATGAGGTATTTGATGTCGTTGCAATCTGTATGCTGTTTTCAAATACGCCATATCCGGATATGGGGATCGTGCTTGTGCTTGCTGACCAGGAAAGATCAATTTCTGAGGTGGATACGGGATCTGCGGAGAGATTCTGGGGTACTGAGGGAGGGATGCTTTGGACGGTAATCGTTGTTTGGGCGGTACTCGTGCCGTTCCCATTGGATGAAGCCGTAAGGGTATATGTCGTCGTCGAGGTGGGAGCGACATTCCAGGAGCCGATGAGGGTTGAGGTAGAGAATCCTCCTGGGGTGATACTCACGGAAGAGGCATTGCTCACATTCCAGGAGAGCGTTGAGGTGACGCTGGGTTCTGTATATTGGGGACTTGCGGAGAATGAATTGATGAGAGGTGCATTTCCCGAGGGGGTCACGCTCCCTGAGGGAGAGGAAGAAGCACCCGTTCCCGCAAGATTGGTAGCCGTGACGACAAAGGTGTAGCTTTGACCATTCGTGAGACCGGATACCGAGATGGGAGAGGCGGTGGATGAGGCTTGGATGTTCCCCGGGTTCGAGGTGGCAGTATAGAAGAGGATGCTTGATCCCCCGTTGGATCCTGGAGCGGTGAACGAAATGGTTGCTTCGGCATTGCCTGCGGTGGCAGAGACACCGGTCGGAGCTCCGGGGACGGTATACGGGGTACTGGATGCAATAGTGCTGGGGGTTGAAGTCCCTACGCTGTTTTGGGCGATGATCTCGAAGTCATAGCTGGTTCCATTCGTGAGGGAAGTGACGGTTGACGTTGTTTGACTGGGAGACGTTGTTGCATACAAGGCAAAGGTGCTTGATCCCGTGAACCGGTCATACACAAGATATTCCGTGAGAGGTGATCCTCCGTTGGAGGAAGGAGCTTGCCAGGAGAGAGAGACCGAGGCGTTGTGGGGGGTTGCCGAGAGATTCTGGGGAGGAGAAGACGTGGTATTCCCCGCGGCTACCATGATGCTTGTCGTTGCGGTCGAGGTTCCATTCGAGTTGTTGGCGGCAAGGGTATAGATGAGGGTTCCTGTGGCATTCGGAGTGACGGAGACTGTTCCTGAAGCGGTGCTGGTTGAAAGATTGAGGTTGTTGCCTGTGAGAAGGACAGAAGATGCATTTGAGACATTCCAGGACAAGACAGAGGATGAACCGAGGGTGATGGAAGAGGGAGAGGAGGAGAAAGAGGAGATGGTGGGGGTGGAGGAAGAACTCGGATCGGCCTGGTAGATGTCCTCGTTGAATTGCTTGATTATCGGCCACTTCGCGCTGCCTCCCGAAACAAATGTGCCTGGATTGCTTGCCAATTGATAGCTAATCTGCCCCGAGCTGTTGCTTGTGATCGCGCAATCCGTGCAGTCGTAAGCTGATGGTGAAATCCCAGTGATCGTTACCTCTCCATACGGCCCATACTCACCCGCATTGAATGAGCCTGAAATCGTGATGGTCGCGATGCCATTATTCCAATTCGCGCCAGTAACGGTGTATGCCGTCCCATAGTTCAGATCATCCGACAATTCCGCATAGGATTCTTGCGCTGGTATGTTATACGCATGCCCCGTCACATCTGAGGCACCGGTCACATCTCCTCCGATTGCGGGCCAAGGCGGCCTGTATGTTGACGCACATGTCGAGTGGAAGGTGGTACCGCTCCATCCAGTGCAGGCTCCCCACCAGGACAAACCAGTGCCGCCGTTTGGATGTGCTGAGATCGGAATGAAGAAACTTGGTGGGAACGGACCACTCGGGATCGGGTTTTGATATGGGCTTGTCGTTGATGTTTGCTGGAGATAGTTGACATAAACGGCGTCGCCGCTCGGCACTGAATCCGGGAAAGTGACCGACACTGCTCCCGTGGAATAATTGATGGTTCCCGTACCGTTGTATGTCAATGTACCCGAGCCGTTATCAAATGCGAAAAGCTGGGGGGAACTCGTGACTGTTGCCGGAACATACACGGCGCTATCCGGCGAAATCCCCGGAAGATGAGCGAGGGTTCCCGACCACGTTGTGCTGCTACCACTGAGTGCCTGCTGATAGCCTACTGCTGCATCCAGTGAGCTAGGTACTTCAGAGTCATTCTCCTGTACGCCGCCGTTTACGTCATCCCAATTACCCCACCGGAATGATGTATTTAAACTCAGAGGGTCCCAGGGAATACCTGCGCTACCAGTTACTGCATTGGCACCAAATTGATATACAGCCGGACTACTCGCCGAATAATCAAAGTCTTGATAGGCTGTGGTAAAACCCGGCAATCCCAAAACGTTGTCAACAATATTAGTGTACCGACTCCCAGCCCCCTCGCTGATTGTTGACGCTGCAGATAGGCAGGTCTGATTCGTGCCAAGACGATTTCTGAACAACGTCGTGAAATCGGCCGCACCACCATGGTCGGGATCGTCTTCGTATGAACAAGCGACATTGCCTTCGACCAGCGTATAATCCCTCCAGGGGCTATGCGAATCAATCTCGTCAAGCTCGGACGGTGCCACATAATTATCAGCAATTACCACCCCCGTTGCTCCGTCACCGCTGATAAAACCGGAACCAGTAACGATATTATTTAGCACGAGAGCGTTACTTACGCCATCTGAACTCCCAATCGAGATCCCATAATTGCCGGAGTTCCCGAAGGAGAAATAGTTATTCGCTATCAATACATGATCTGAGCCGTCCACACCTACGTCGCCGTTGTAGTTTTGAGTTGTGGTGATGAGTCTTACGCCTTTAACCCAGCAGTCGTAGCAGAATGTTATACCGAGTCCTCCGGTTCCAGAATCGAAGGTCGCATCAAGAGATAAATCCTCAAGACCAATACCATTCGGAACCCCATTAGTCCCAGAATATATGCGCTCAAAAGACGGTGTTTCTGCGCTGGAAAAATTGTCGGGTTGCACCGGGTCAGAAAACGTCACCGTTGAGCCTACTATTGAGTTGACCCGTACGACCTGGAACTCGAGCTGCCCTCCCTGAACGTTGGTTCCATTTATGTGATACCAAGGATTATCCAGACTGGTAACAAACTCTCCACCATTATCGATCTCTGAGTTCGTTGGATTCGTACACGGGTTTGACCCACTAAACCCGGTGGCACATTGGGATAAGTTAAGCAAGTCACCTACTGAGAGACCGGAAAAGGTGGTGGTGAGCGAGCCCTGAGCATACGGTCCCGACCATGCATTGCTGTACGCCTCAGAAGCGTACACATCACTACCTGTGAGACCAAAGCCCGGCGCATAGATTTTAGTCTGATCTGCGCCCGCGCCGCGCACCGTTATGTTATTGATGGTGTTTGGGTAGGAAATCGAAGCGATCTGGGGATTGGTACTGTAGTAGTAGCTCCCAGTTTCAAGCTGCACCACTTCGCCTGCGGGGCAGGACGCCTCGGCTATCTCGAGGTTCGAACTGGCAAAGGCGACTGGCGATGCTGCCGTCCCTTCTGGCGCTACGGTGGCGCAAACGGTTGCTCGGGTTGGCGGAGTCCACGCATTCAGCGTTGTTTCGCCATCAGGAAATGTTTGGGTAAGGCCAGCCTCTTCCTTCCAATTCATGGCCCGGGAGGGCGCAATGATGCCAGCCCATGGGTCGGTGCCGCCACTCGCCTGCGTCATCGTACTCACGCTTGTACTTGTAGCGCTTAGGGTTCCTACGCCGTTCACGGCCTGGACAGCATAGGTGTAGGTCGTTGAGGCAGTGAGGTTGCTGTCGATATAGGAAGCACCTGATGAAGTGGCGACTGTCGTGGTGGGAGTACAGGATCCCAGACACCTAAAGATGTTGTAGTCGGCGATGCCCGACCCCCCGCTATCCGTGGACGAAGTCCAGGCGAGGGATATTTGCGAGGCAGAGAGAGAGGTTGCGACAAGATTGGTCGGCGTGGTTGGAGTCGATGAATCGATACTCACCGTCGTCGTCGCTGTACTCGTCCCGTTGCTGTTCGTGGCGATCAGAGTATACATCGTCGTCGAGGTGGGATTTACCGTCGTAGATGCGATGAGCGTGCTCGTACTGAAAGAACCTGGGGTGATAGCGACCGAAGAGGCGTTGGAAACATTCCAGCTTAGTGTCGATGTTCCTCCGGGAAGGACTTCCGAGGGGGAAGCGGAGAAGGAAGAGATTGCAGGAAAAGACTGACCCGGCTTGAACGCCATGATGAGGCTGTCCTCATATGACGACGCCACTGAAGCAGTCCATGTACTTGAAATATTTCCCGCGAGAGATTGCAAAAGATTTGATATGGCATAGGATCCGGTACCTTGACCGTGCACCGTTGAAGTTCCCTGCGCAAAAATCGAAAAACTGTTAGTGAAGTTGCTATAGGCTTCATAAGTACTCGGGTCGAAATTCAAAAGAAGGACAAGGTCGCCATTGGTCGCGGTTGTTATCGGCGCACTGGAACAGCTTGAACAATAGGAAGGATTATTGACCGCGGGAGCTACGTCGGACGCTCCGACACCCGAAACTTCCATGAGATCAAGAAAGTTATAGTTGTTATTGGGGTTAAGCGTTGTCGAAGCGGTGCACGATAGGCCATTCGTTGATGTCGTCGTCCAGACATTCCATGAAAAGTTTGCCGCGTTATAGGCATAAAGGTTGTTCCAACTACCCCCGCATCCTGTGATTGAAAACGTATCACTAGCGGCTGATGAATATGCCGTAGCAATAATCGTATGGTTTGGCCCCATGTTGCCCGGCAATGTGCACGTCGCCTTGGCGGTATATTCCATATCATTGCAGCTTTGCACAACGGCTGGAGCAGCATGAACCTGAGGAATAAAGCCAAAAAAACAGAACAGCCCAAGGGCTATCAATATATAGAGGGATTTCTTATGAAGGGTGCCTATCATAGAGCTTACTTATCAGTTTACCGTGTTCTGGGGGGGGCAAAATGAGGAGGTGGGGATAAGTATATAAGAAAATAGCTCAACCTTTGTCGAGCTAAAATCTTTGTTATACCAGGTCCGAAGCGTCAGGTTAGCGCTTCGCCCACTGCAATGCTCCGGTGCATGATGGACTTTAGGAAATTTCTTTTTGTCCTCTCTTCTAATACAGCTTGTTGAGTAATCTCCTCGTCAGTCCCCCAAAGTAACCGGTAGCCGGAAGTCCGTTGGCCTTCTGCCATTTGGCCAGAGCCTGTGCCGTCTTGGTCCCAAAGTAGATTGATTCATGTCCGAGGGATCCTGCTCCCGTCTGTGCTATGGGGTAGCCATTGTCATTGAGGAAGATCTGGAGGTTTTCTACGTCAGCTCCCCGGCTCCCCAGGGTGAGGTTTCGTGTGAAAGACGTGACTAATTGGGTATTCAATACTTTGATCAAGGTTTCAAGCTCCGCGAGAAGTGTTGCAAGGAGAGAAGAGCTTCCGGTCCCATTCGTGCCTGAGGCGGTGCTTGTGAAGGAAGAACCTCCATAGCTGCAGTTGTAGTAGCAACCACCACCTCCACCTCCCCCGCCACCGCCGCCACCTCCGCCCCCTCCAGATTGCTGGGTTTCCGTGGTTGCGCTTGTGGATGAGCTTTGTCCTGATACATTCCCTGCGGCATCAAAGGCATCTACCGCATAGGTGTAGGTGGTGTCTTCTGAGAGACCGGTGTTCTGGTAACTGGTAGCCGAGGTCGTTGCGATCTGCACGCTGTTTTCAAATATGCCATAGCCGGATATGGGGATCGTGCTTGTGCTTGCCGTCCAGGAGAGATCAATTTCCGAGGTGGATACGGGATCTGCCGAGAGATTCTGGGGTACTGAGGGAGGGATGCTTTGCACGGTAATGGTTGTTGCTGCGGTGGAGGTGCCATTGGGGTTTGAGGCAGAGAGGATGTAGGTGGTGGTAGACGTGGGATAGACAAGGACGGTTCCTGTCGGAAGGGGTATACCTGTGGTTAGGTTAACAATCAGAGCAGAACTTGCGTTCGTGATGTTCCAGGAGAGGGTTGAGGTGGCGCTTGGCTGGGTGTAGAGAGGAGAGGAGGAGAAAGAGGAGATGGTGGGAGGAGTGCCTGATGTATTCTGATATTCATAGGCGCCGGCGTCCCAGGCCGTGGAGATTGGGCGGGCGATCGGCGTAAACGCCGGGCATGAGACCGTGTGGTTGACTGCGTTGTAGGCACAAGCATCAGTTGTCCCGGATTCGCAAGCACTTCCTGCTCGGACAATTTCACCGTCACCCGATCCAAGAAGGGTGGTGCAATAATTCTGCAAATTAGCTCCGGCTCCAACGGTGGCATTGCTCGATGCGGTTGGCGCACACGGAGTCGAGCTATTTGCACAGGTTGTGTTGTTGTTCGATCCACTCGTGCCTCTTCCGGTTGCCATATAAGCTTGCGCCACTGCAGTTGCATGGGTCATTTGGATCTCGTTCGAAATTGAGCAAGAACCGTTCGCAAAGGCCGACCCCCCATCAACGACCTCGTGATTTCCGGTTACGGTTAAATGCGATGTGCAGTTTAGCGATCCGGCATTGGGCACATCAAGCGTGTTATTAAACATAAACTGTCCCGCCGCGCCGCCTTGCGAAGTATCAATGTCCCAATTGTTCCCACTTCCCTGGTCATAAACAATATTATTGAAGTAATATTCGGCGGCAGTATTGTTTGGCGTAAACCAAAGCTTCACATCGCCTCCGGTGCCGCTCGCATTGTTCCCTAAAATATTATCGTAGAAAACGTTGAAGGGTACGTTGGGCTGATAATACCCATCTTCATCGTGCTGCGGAGCATCGACGTTCGACTCAAACGAATTGCCATGAGCTACCCCGTCGTCGGTTGGATAGTAGTTAAACCAAAGATTGTCGTGCCAATCGTGATAGGCGTTTACCACAATCTGCGCCATATTTGCAAACACATTATCGTATACGAGATAACCAGGAGCGAACAATATACAACCCACATCTGACGGATCAGAATCCCAGCCGTCGCATATATTTCCCGGCCCGAACGTGGTCATAAGACCACCAGAGATCGCAGAGTCAGAAAAACATTGCCCAACTGGTTCTCCGCTCGCGTCAGAACAAGACAACGGGACATGGGTCCATCCATGGAAATAATTATTTGAGAAAATATTTTGAGTGATTTCACTTGACCCACCGGGGTCTGCGATGTAGAGATCGTAATTATTTCCGTAGTTATTACCCGCAGAGGAAGGCGTGCTGTGACACATACCAGTCCACTCAAAACTGTCGAACCACGCAAATGCTTCATTGTCTACAAGCAAGAACTGATTCTGAGGGCCTACGTTTCCGTATAAGCAACTCGCTACTGCGGTCGTGCTTGTTGGATTGTCGCCATTCATAATGGGACGCGCCCACGAACTTCCCGAATACCAAGTTTTGTTGACACCAATATAAATGCACGAGGTTCTCACGGGCGACGGTGCGTCAGAAGTATCACAATTCGTAGACGTCCCACTCCAACTCCAATTCCATGTTCCGCCGACATAAGGCGTGGCACTACTATTTCCGAAATGCCACGTATCCCCGCCCCTGAAAATATATCGGTCGCCTGGCTGAGGAGTGGTCGAAGCGCAGATCGACGTGCAGTTGGGCATGCCAGGAGCATGTGCCCAGGGCGTTGATGTTGAGGTGCCGTTGCTGGAGTCATTGCCATTCGCAGCGATATAAAAGGTGCGGCCTACTTGGGTTGTTGCGCTTGCCGTAGTCGAAGTGGCGGAGGTGAGTCCCAGTGTGTCATAGGCCGAGACGGCATAGGTGTAGGTGGTGGAAGCGCTAAGTCCGGTGTCGCCATAGGAAGCGCCGGAAGAAGTAGCGATCGCGGGCGCACCTGGGGTACATGATCCGATACATCTGAAGATGTTGTATCCGGCGAGACCAGGACCGCCACTGTCGGTTGAGGATGCCCAAGAGAGCTCGACGGCCGTGGAGGACGTTGATGTTGCGGTGAGGCCGGTGGGGGTCGTGGGAGGGGCGGAGTCGACGGTCACCGTAGTTGATGCGGTGCTCGTGCCATTGCTGTTCGCTGTGGTGAGGGTATAAACCGTTGTTGAAGTGGGATTCACGGTAGTCGCTCCGATGAGGGTGCTGGTCGAGAAGCTTCCTGGGGTGATGGCGACGGAACTTGCTTTCGTGACGTTCCAACTCAACGTTGATGTTCCTGCGGAGAGGACGATGGTGGCAGAAGCGGAGAAGGAATTGATGGTGGGCACATTTTCTACATTCACCGTAGTCGATGCGGTGGATGTGTTATTTGAGGTGTCCGTACTTAAAGCCCAGAGGGTGGTTGAACCGTTTGATACGTTTTTTGTGTTCCAAGGTATGGAGTAGAGGGTCCCTGAGGCGGTGGAGGTCGATCCGATAAGCGTGCTGCTTGCGAAGTTCGCACCGGAGGGAGATTCGTAGAAAGCAACGTTTGCGACGGCAATCTCGTCGGTGGATGATGCCGTGAGCGTAATCGTAGAGGAGACGGTAGCGTTCTGAGTCGGAGTAACCCAGGCGACGGAGGGAGTGGATGTAGTGGCAGCTAAACCTTTGAACGTTGCGATGCCGGGATAGTTGTAGCAGGTTCCGATGGGATTGATCCCTGTGTTCTGAATGTTTGTCTGAACGGTAGAGACTATTTGATGGGCGTAAGACATTGCATCGCCGTTATGACCGTCGAATCCGTTACTGTCGCCCATACTCGCATCCTGCGTCCAACTGCCACTTGGCGCGATGGTACAGCTGCCAGCGTCCTCAAGGGCGAAGTCGGTTCCTATTAGAAGCTCGTTTGCATAGCTCGTTGTAACCGCACCACTCGACCACGGAGTGAGTGAATAACCACCGCCAGTAGGGGGTGCAGAATAGACGTCTAGTGGATTCGCGGTTACCACTCCCGTGTAATGGGCAGCAATGACACCCCCACTGGTCACTCCAGTAGGGAACGTGACACTGATCGTTGTCACTCCTTGCGGGGCATCGGCGAGGTAGAAGAGCTCGTTGTTATAGTTAAAATTCTGATGGACGGCCCACAGCTCGGTATAAACATCGCCTTTATTGTCAGTGACCGTACTAGTACCGGTACTGCCATTCACAAGCGTCGGGCTCACATGAACAACGATAAACTCTCCTGCCGTTGTCGAGGTAGCGAAACTCGTAGTCGCACTAGAATTGACTGCGTTTCCCGTCGAGCTCGCAACCTCAACCTGAAAGATCACCGCCTCCGCCAGTTTCACCTGCATCCCAAAACAGATGAGCCCGAGAGCTATCAATATATAGAGGGATTTCTTATAAAGGTTGCCTGCCATGAGTCTTACCCTTTATTCTACCTTGTTCCGGGGGCAAAATGAAGAGGCGGGGATAAAGGTACTAAGAAAATAGCCCAACCTTTGTTGAGCTAAAATCTTTGCTATCCCAGGTCGAAAGCGCGAGGTTAGCGCTTCGCCCTGCTTTTTTTGAGCCGGTAATTATTTTCCCTTCCGCACCATGGGCAAAACCAGACGTGCCTGTTTGTCGGCGCATCACCTATCGACCACCACTTCTTACACTTCTTGCAATAAAAATGATGGAGCAACTCAACAACCCTTCTCTCTTTCATGCCTTCATTATACAAAATCAATTCTCCTCCATCAGCAGCTTTCCTGCTCATGCCCTAAAATCAGCATCTCCTCATACGTGGCTTTCCCACGCATGCCCCATTATCTAACTCTTTGCGCCGCTTCTCGACCGTATCGTATTGCTCTTTTGTTATGGGCTTATAAACGGCCTTCATCAGCGTGAGAAGTTTCGTGGCCTTTTCTAGGGCATCTTGGTCCGATAGCTCGATGCCGAACTGGTTTTTATAGATTGCCTTAAATTCTTCCAATGCTTCTTGCGAGATCATTTTTTTCGGTTGCTTGTCTCCATGGATTGATTATGCGCAGCTATTTCGCAAAAGCCCACACTACTACGGCAAAAAGTCCGAGTGTAAAGAAGAACCCGCCCATGCCGAAAGCCATCGTCATAAACGTTATAAATATCAGTGCCGCTAATCCTATTATTAATTTGACGAAAGCGTTCATGGCAACTTTTGTTATTTATCGTCCCCAGTGAGGTGAATTCGTATCTTCTGTTCGAGCATCTTCGATGCCTCGGCGAGCGCGTCCGCTATTTCTTTTAGGTGCAGACGAATCATCTCGTTTGGGATATGCATAGTGCTATATCCTAACTTGTTCGAATAATATCCACGACTGAGGTCTGTTACGATCTGTTTCGGGTTAGTAAGGTGGTGAACACCATCCACTTCAACGTTGAGCTTTGCATCGGGAAGTGCCAGATCGACATGTTTATATCCGTCGTTGAGTTCCACGTAAACCTTAACACCGCGTTTCTTAAGCTCGTCCTTCAAATCAGCGGCTTCCTTCGTTGGCTCTTTGAAACCATTATGGACGAGGTGGATCGTGTCCATCTATTTTTCTTTATCAAACATCCTTATAACCTCATCGAAATTCTTGAGTCGTTCTTTTTGCCACTCCTCCTGCTTAATATATAAAGCTTTATACATCATTCTGCTCTGTCTCTCATTAACATCTTCGCACCATTTTTGTAATCGTTCAAATTTCAATTTATCGTCTTCCTCCTCTCTCCCCTTGGTCTCAATAATATAGACCGTCCGATCATCTTTCTTAACGAAGAAATCGGGATAGTACATAGCGATGACACCTTCCGAATTTTTATATTCAATCCTCAAAGCATTCGTCTCCTTATTTTGAAAATTCTTTGAGAAAGAAATGATGTCGTCGCACCTATCGATAAACTCCGAGAAGACGAGTTCAAAATCGCTGTCGCCGACAATCCTATTGAAAACTGATTTTTTAGGGATTAAGTAGGACTTATCATTGACGACGAATGGCCGCGCTTCACTGATTTTAATATAGTTCTTGATTTCGGCATCGCCTTTATCCTGCACCGTGAGTTCGTTGATGGCTTTTTTGAAGGACTCTTTGATTAGTCGTATGTATTCGATCTCCGATAAATTCCTCAAGACATTCAGATCCGACAAATCCACCGGCTTATCAAACAGGTGATGCTGCACGAATTCCTTCACCTTGCCGAATAAAATATCGTAGCAGCCGAACAGCCGAAGGTCCCTCATCACCGATTGAGCAAAAAAACCGATAACGCTTTGATAATCCGGCTCGATATCCCCGGTCAATATGGTCGTATGATGCGTCTTTTCATCGACGACGTCTTTGAACACTATTTCTCTTTTCTCCTCTTCGGAGAAAGTTTTCACTTTAACCTTCTTATTCCCAAAAGTGGAAACATCTAACTCCGCCAAATTCTTGTACTCCCTTTGTATCCTGGGAGACATCACCGGTATTTCAATGTCCAACTTTTCAATATCTTTCTTGGGATTCTCCCTGTCCACTTCAACGACCATCGGCGTAATCGGTTTTGACCCACTCCCCATCGCTTTCCTTTCAAGGATCACACCTTCGCCCTTGATGGATTCGACGAAATCCATAAACATCGGTGTGCCTACGACGCTCACATATTCTTCAACGTCATCCCTGCCGAAGAACATCCTTCGGAGACCCCGCCCCAGGGTTTGTTCGGGCAATATCTTTGAATCTGCCGCAAACGGCCTCAGCCCGACGATTGTGGTGACGTTTTTGACATCCCATCCTTCTTTGAGCATCATAACCGACACGATTACTTTAAACCGGCTTTCCAAGCTATCTATATCGTTCGCCTGTTTCCTCAGCAAATCCAATTCATCCTTGTTCTTGCCGGTAACATTCTCCGAGATTTCACCGCTCTTATTGGTATGAATAGTTAAGACGGCCCCTTTCAAGTCTGCGTAGCTCGTTTCGATATATTCAGCAACCTCATCGCAGTTCTTCGTGTCATCGGTCATGATGAAAAGAATTGATTTCTTGCCCATGGGCTTGAGCGTCTCGTACGTTTTTCGCCATTCTTCAATGCCAAGGTTTATGTAATCCCTGTATTTTTCACTGAACAAAGCACTTTGATTTTCTTTCAGTTTTCCCCTACTCGCCGCATCCGGCACAACGGGATTTTTTACGATTCTCTGGTATATGGCTTCGACAAGTGGATAGTCGGAAATGGTTTGCACAAAAATAGACCCGTCACTTTTCTTTGGCGTTGCTGTCACGTCCAGCTGCAAAGCCAAACCCGACCCCTTTTGCTTCAATTTGTTATCGATATCCAAAATCGACTTGAACCACGCCATCTTTTCATCGTGTATATGATGCGCTTCATCGTTGATGACAATCAGCTCATCGATATCTCTGACGATCATCCCTAAATCGACCGTAGAATCGTTTGTTTTCGTAACAGGCTTCTCGCCCAAGAAATACGCAGAAGCATCCTCGTCGTCCGGACTCGCTTCCCTTACGTCATTTTCATATACTCGGTGGATATTCGTTAGAAATATGTTTCCCGTTTCAGAGACGTTCCGCAAGTCGTCTTGTAAGTGAAGCGTCATCTGAAAATCATCCTGCCAGTTTTGACCCTCATATCCATTTTCCGGTAACACGGGATCGCTAAAGAATATCTTCAACCCCTCAAAATCGTTCTTTATTCTTTCGAAGACGATGACATTAGGAGTTATTAAGAGAAAATTCTTTGCCAATTTGGAATCTGATTCGTATTTTTTATGGAAATATGCCCATGCCACCACAAGGCTCATCACCTTGGTTTTGCCCGACCCCGTTGCCATCTTGATTACAAAACGCAACCAGTCTTCAGTGAACATCCCCGCACTCAGCACGCCGGTCGAATTATATCGAATGAGGTCGTACTTATCTTTGACCTTTGCGACCTCATATAACCAGATAACCGTCTCTAACGCCTCCCTTTGGGCAAAATAATATCTAAACTGAGACGATGCGCCATATTCGTCGTACAAAATATGATCCTCATTAAACCACCAGTTCAAAAGCGCTCGCGAGGTTTCACTTGCACCTTCATAGTGATCGTCTCGCCACTTCTTTACTCTCTTGCGTAATTCAGCGACAAGTGGAGGCAGAAGTTTGTCGTACCCTTTTTCGCGCAAATCTTCATCGGCAGGAAACCATCGAATGCTCGGATCTAATATGGCATAGGGATCTTTGGGAAAATCTTTAGGTAGGGCCATATTATATTTTTACCTCGATTACCTTTGTCGTATCGTTCCCGAAAATGTCTACGACTTTAACCGCGACTTTATACGTCCCCTTTCGCACTACCTTGGGCGCGGAGGTCAATTCAAGGTTCCTGTTCTTCTTTGTCCGGAAGCTTTGCCATTCGTTATCAAAAATGTAATCCCCCGTCCAGACCTCATTCTCTTTGCCCCCTTCCATTACTTTGACAATCTCCTTTCGGCTCGAAAAATCAAAATCAACTGCCCAATAGTCAATCCAATCACTCCACTTCTTCGTCAGTATCTCCTTTTCAATGAGTTCGGTCGCTTTGTCTTTTGACATTTTCACTACCTGCCCATTTTCTACGATAATTTTTACGCCGCCAGGTCGAAGGGCTTCCTCCACCTCACCGGAATCATCTTGGTTATAAAAAACGGAAAAATCTGTAAGTGCAATGGAAAGTTCTTTATTGTTGGCGTTGCCTTTAATAACCGGCTCCGCTTCAATGAATGCCACATCGTAAAACTTGACTTGGCCTTTTTCCACTGCCTTCTTATCAAACACTTCTCTCGGAATTACTTTAAAGGCGATATCAATGCCGCTCCCCCTGAATTCATGTCGATCAAAGCCCATCTCCCAATCAAATCCCAGAACGTCCACTTTAGTTATCTTCATTTTCTCGCATTCCTCAACGATCTGCTGAACGAGTCGTTCGGAAACCGGGGCATTGATTGGCCCAACTGCAACCAATCTATCGCGTTTCTTCCCGACCAGGGTCTTAAAAGACCCCACTGGTTCAGCTTTATATGCAGAAATGATTAGTTGCACGAATTCTTTCTCTTTTCTTTCTGCTTGCTTAGCTTTTTCCTCCGCACGCAAATCGTTATTCAACTTGAGAAAATTATCCCTTTCATATCTGCCGACATTCAAAATCTCGAAGGCGCGAAAATTCTTGCCTTCCCTTTTGAGTTCTCTCTGCGTCCCGACTAATCGTTTGCGCGACGTATGAATGCCAAATTTTCCAAGATCGGAACCAATCCATTTCCTACCGAGTTTTTCTGCAACAGCAAGTGTTGTCCCGGAACCACAGAAGAAATCGGCGATGAGGTCGCCCTCATTTGAGGATGCTTTAATTATTCGGTCGAGAAGCGCAACTGGCTTTTGTGTCGGATAATCAAGGCGCTCGCTATTCTCGGTTCCTATTGGGAACACATCTTCCCAGACGTCCCGACAAACTGAGTTATGGTACCACTGCTCTTTTTCTTCATCCCATAAATCCTCAACTCCTTTAAAATTATATTTTTTCTGTTGGAAGGATTTATAAAATTGAGTATTAAATTTTACTTTCTCGGCATTCTTTGCATAGAAAAACACAATGTCGTGTTTGCGAGCAAAAAACTCCTTAGAGATACCACCCGTCCTATAACCCCATACAATTTCATTTCTAAAGTTATCTTTTCCAAACACTTCGTCAAGAGCCAATCTCATATATCCACTAACACGATAATCACAATGAACATACAAACTGCCGTCTTCAGCTAACAAGGCGTGCATCAATTTTAACCGTTCATACACCATCGCAATAAAACTGTCAGCGCCCTTGCCCCACGTGTCGCGATAAGCGATTTCTTCTATCACTGATGGTTTTTTTGTAAAACTTTCTTCATCATCGCCATCACCGATTTTAATATCCATAGAAAAATCGGCACCAACGTCGAATGGTGGATCGATGTAAATCAATTTCAAGCCCCCATTCGCCTCTATTTCTTTTCGCAATGGTCCATTATTGAGCGATGAAAGAATAAGCTTGTTATCGCCCCAGATCAGCTTATTCGTCCAGCCCGTTATCTGCCTGCCTGAAGTATCGAAAAGAGAATCCTGCAGCCCAATCTTTTTATCGCTTCTTGGTTCGTCTATCTGCTCTATTACTTGGAACGGCAATACGACATTCGTAACCTCATTGGTCTTACCGTTCCAAAGAAGCTCTACCTCTTGAGCCTCACTGAATAGTAAAAAACGATATTTTTCCGGAAGCGGTTTCCCTGCTTCCAAATACTTTATCACGTCTCGTCTTTCGTTATCGGAAAGTTGCGTTTGTAGTTCTTTTGGCATAACCGTGGCTGATTCCGTCCATATCTTCCGTCCGGCTTGAAGATATATAGCTCGCCACGCAGAAAACTTTTTTAATAAAAAGCCCACCACGTAGGCGAGGGTTTTTGGCCCTCCATATCGGTTTCCCGATATGGCCGGTTAGACAATCCCACATGATGGGTTCTTTATGTCTAACCGGACTTTGCGCCATGCCCGCCATTTCTGACAGGTTTAGGCGACTTCTATTCAGTTGTGACTTCAATGTATCACAAAAAAAACCGCTCGTTAAGCGGCGTCTAGCCGAGAATTGTCGACGTTTTCCCTCTTGCCATTTCCATCAAGGGGGACGTACACAACCCCGTTTTGTCCTCACAAGGCCCCCTCATCCAAGGCAGTGCGAGACACAAAATACGTTTGGTTATCCACCAACATAAAGAAACCGCCGGACGAGAAGTCCGGCGGAGTTGACCACGTTCTTATGTGGTCGCTTGCGTTGTGGATTCAGCTTTTGGCTTCTCTTCCTCTCCCTTTTCTTTTTTGGGCAATTGCTTGCGCAAAACGTCATTGTAGAGGGCGCGAATTCAATCTTGAAATGCAACATCTCCGCGGGTGAGAATATCGGTACGTCGAATACCAAAAACCCACATAACGGAGATGTCGCACTCGCATTTTACGCGCGACGACCGTGTCGCGCTAGCCCACCTGCTCTTGGTGGGCAAAACACAGTCATGGATCGCGGACCGGCTTGGCAAGAGTCCGGGTACAATCAGTCGGGAGATCAGGAGGAACCGTGATGATGACGGCGTATATCGCGGCGGCAGCGCCCATCACAAGACACAATACCGAAGGTTTGCTGCCAAAGAACCGTCGCAGAAATTGAAGCATGATCGAACGCTCCGCCGCCATGTCATGCGAAAACTCAAGCACTATTGGTCGCCCGAACAGATCGCGGGACGTTTGCAGCGAATGACGAAACACACCGTCGTCTCCCATGAGACGATTTACCAGTTCGTATACCGCGACCGGTCGGACCTCAAAAAATATCTGCGGTATCAAAAGGGAAAGTGGCGCAGGAGGCGTGGCACGAACACGAGGAAAGCCAAGCGGAACGCATTGAAAATCAGGCGAATCGAAGAACGCCCACCGGTGGTTGAGGAGCGCAGGCGAATCGGCGACTGGGAAGGCGATACGATTCTTGACCGCACCAAAAAGCAACGGATGCTCACCCACGTCGATCGGGCGAGTGGTTTTGGTGCGGCGGACAAAGTCGAAAAAGTCACTGCGGAGAACGTACATGCGATCACGCGCGATCGGTTCAAAAAGATCCCGAAGAAAAAGCGGCACACCATGACACGTGACAACGGTCCTGAGTTCGGCGATTACGATCGTTTGCTTGAAAAAGATATTGATATTACCGTCTACCGCGCGACGCCCTATCACTCTTGGGAACGCGGATCGAATGAGAATTGGAACGGCCTGCTCCGGCAATTCTTTCCAAAAGGTATGGATTTTGCTATCGTGAAACAATCCGATATCGACCGAGTCGTCCGACTGCTCAATGACCGTCCGAGAAAACGGCTCGGCTATCTCACTCCACGAGAGGTGTTCAATGGTCGTTGCGATTCAAACTAGAATTCAGGTAGTCCGCAGATCTTATCGGATCAAATTTCGCAAAGGAGGGCGCTATGCCCACAGTTACGACACCAACGATTTCAAGGGCGGCAACCGAAGTAGCAAAGCGTTTCACTGTCCGGTTGCTCGTCAAACTGATTCTCTCGACGATGGTGCTTTTCTCAGTCATCGCTGGTATTCACACACAGAACCCTGTCGTGCTTCTGGGAGCTCTTGGCTCAGTGATCCTATTTATCCTTGTGGGTTGCTGGTATGTGTTTCGGATCAAGGAGCGCTTCCAGTTTCTCTGGGCTTGGCTGCGTCACGGAGTTGACCGAGACACTGCCCGTCGGACCTATCTCCCCAAACCTTCCTATCGTTTGTCGTCGGAAGATGATTCACCGATGCCCGTTGGCGACCTGCTCCAATTCGTTGCCATCTCTTTGCCCCTGTTCGCTTCCGCTTTCATCTTCACTGCGAAGGGTACGGCGGACATTTGGGTAATTGGATCGAAACCAGCGATCAAGTCTGATACCGCCATTGGTGTACCGTTTGTGCAAACGATCAAGACGTTCAGAAACGGTTACAACGTGAAGACTACCGCAACGGCAATTACCGCAGACGGCATCAAGGTGCAAGGGTCGATCGCTATGAGATTCATGTTCAAAGTGAATGACAAACAAACGATCCTCCGAGTTGCCAACGCGAGCGCTGATCCGGCGACTACCATCCAAGATGGTGGCAAACGTGCCCTCGAAGCTCGACTTGTCGAGGTGGTACAGCATCGGAAATTGGCCGAACTGCCATCGACAATGACGCTCGAATATGAAACGGGGAAGGGCATTGACCAAGAAACATTGGACTTGGTTGGCCTCTATCCAGAAGGGATGCTGGAGATAACCGATCTCCATCCTTTCTTCGCCTCACGCTGATGATTCGTTTTTACCAGCGGGACTCTGAAAAGGGTCCCGTTTTTCTATGCGCGCGCCTGCCGCACGATCCGCTCATAGATGGCGGAAAAGTTCTCTATTCATTTTCCGAACACAAGGCGACAAAAAATCATCAATTCATTTTCTGAACACATACACTACACCCCAGATATTCTCTGGGGTGTTTTTGCATGTGCAATTTCTGTATCTTTACCTTTTCGCCCACTGGGGACTGCGTCGGGCTTTCTTCTTGCCGTACTTTTTGCGCTCAACCATGCGGGAATCGCGGGTCATGAAACCGATCGCGCGGAGGCGCGGTTTCCATTCGGGATCTTTGAGAACGATCGCGCGGGAGAGTCCGAGGCGAATGGCTTCGGCCTGGGCATGAATGCCACCACCGGAAACATGCGCGGTCACATCGAAGTCAACAAGCTTGAGCTGATCGAGCGGAGAGCGCGCCGCAATGGCGTGGCGCGAAAGGACAAAATAATGCTTGAGCTCCTTGCCATTCACTGTCACCTTGCCGTCCCCTTTCATCAAGCGGACGCGGGCGATCGCCGTTTTGCGGCGGCCGACAGCTTCGGTGTAGCGGCCGGGCTTGTGGGCATGTGCCGGCGCGGGATGTTTTGTTATTGGTGTGGTTGCCATGTTATTTCTCTGATTCAACGAATATTAAATTCTTGATGCGCTTCTGGGTGAGAAAATTTTGCGGAAGCATTTTGCGAACCGCGTGGCGCAAAACCCACTTTGGATCTTTCGTCATCGCCTCTTCAAATGTCTTTTCCTTCACGTGGCCCACGTAACCGGTGTGCTGGCGGTAAACCTTGTCGGTTGTCTTCTTTCCGGTGACGATAATGCCGGCAACATTTTTTACATAAACCTTGTCTTCGGCAACGCGGTTGCGGGCATACGCAGCCGATTTCTTGCCTTGCAAAATCAGCGAGATTTCAGTCGCGACGCGTCCCAACACTTTATTTTTTGCATCAATGTGATAATCCATAGCCATATAATTAGACAAATTCTATGCGGGCGAGCCCCGCTCCGTCACGCTTGCGGCTCTTGCCAAGCTTTGTGATGCGGAGATAGCCTCCCTTTCGGTCGGCATACCGTGGTCCAAGCTCGATGTACAGCTTATCAGCAATCTTCTGATTATGCACGCGGCTCACGATGATGCGGCGCGAAGCGAGCGTCTGCTTTTTGGCAAAGGTGACGAGCTTCTCAACCGCCGGGCGGATCGCTTTCGCGCGCGCCTCGGTGGTTTCAATTTTGCCCGTGCGGATCAAATCGTTGCTCAAATTGCGCAGGAATGAAATCCGCGCACCGCGCAACCGACTGAATTTTTTACCTGCTTTTCCGTGACGCATGGCTTCGTGGTTATTTTATGCTTCTTTCTTTGCCGCTTTCTTTTTCGGTTTCGCGGAACCTTCGGCTTTCGGAGCGTCGAATTCTTTTACCTCCACCACGGAAACCTTCTCGAAGTGATCCTTCAAAATGTTTGTGGCCTTGTGAAGTGCGGACGACGGGCTGATCGAGCCGTCGGTTTTAATATCGAGGTGAAGACGGTTGTAGTCGGTCCGGTCGCCAACGCGCATATCTTCGATGGTGAAATTGACCGCGCGGATCGGCGAAAAGTCCGCATCAATGGCGATCGTCCCGATTGGAAGGCGGCCTTCCGTCTTGCGGGCTTCAACCGGAACATAGCCGAGGCCGCGTTCCACTTTCACTTCTATGTCGAGGTCGGCATCTTTTGCGGTGAGCGTACCGAGGACTTCCTCCGGGTTGATGATCTCAACGCTGGAGTTGAGCTCGATATCTCCCCCGGTGACAACGCCTTCTCCTTTTGACTTCAACGCAAGCACCTGCGGCTCATCCACGTGCAAACGAAAACGAAGACGCTTAAAGTTGAGCATCAATTCGACAATGTCCTCTTTTAGACCCGGCAGGGTTGAAAACTCGTGCGGGACATTCTTGATCTTGATTTCGGTAACGGCTGCGCCCGGGAGCGATGACAAAAGAGCCCGGCGGAGTGCGGTGCCGACGGTCTGACCGTAGCCTTTATATAATCCTTCGATCTCGAATACGCCGTTGTGCGCATCCTCGGAAACGGTTTTTATGGAAACACTTGAGCTGACGTGGGCAAATTCCATGATATAAATTTTTAATAATTATTTAGAGAATGATTCGACCAATAAATTGATTTCGAAAGGCGGGTTGGTATCCGTTGGGAGCGAAAGCACTTCCCCTTCCATTTTCTCGGCATCGACCCGAAGCCAGGATGGGGCTTCATATTTCATGAGAAATTCTTTGCGCTTGCCAAGGCCGGCTTTTGCGAGCGATGTTTTGCGGATGGCGATTATGTCACCCTTGCGCACTTCGTAGCCCGGTGATTTCACATTCTTTTTATTTACGGCGATGTGTCCCTGAACAACGAGCTGGCGGGCGGCGGCACGGGAAACCGTGAAGCCGAGCTGGAAGACAACGTTGTCGAGACGGCGTTCCAAAAACTCGAGCATCTTCGCTCCGGTCGCGCCTTTTGCAATCTGCGCCTTTTCGAACAACCGTTTCAGGTTGCCGTCGTTCACGCCGTAGCTGATCTTGAACTTGCTCTTCTCGCGGAGCTGAAGGCCGAATTCGGAAAGCGCGCGCTGTCGTGAGCGCGGACCATGTACGCCCGGCTTATAGGGCTTGCGTACGACCGATGATTTTGGAGACATGGCACGGTCGCCCTTCAAACCAAGGCGTACGCCCAATGCTCGTTCTCGTTTTTCTTTAGGTCCGTGCATGATAATAAAATAGGTTAAACGCGGCGGACTTTCGGCGGTCGCGGGCCGTTATGGGGAATCGGTGTCTGGTCTTTAATAGAGAGAATGTTGAAACCGTGGTTGATGAGCGAGCGGATCGCCGAATCGCGGCCGCTGCCGATGCCTTTTACGATAACAACGATATCCTGCGGGCCGTTATTTTGCAATTTCTCCGCAATCGCGGCGATCACCTTGGATGACGCAAATGGCGTGGCTTTCTTTGGGCCGCCGAATCCGAGCGAACCGGCCGAAGCCCAGGCGAGAACGTTGCCCGTGGTATCGGTGACCGTCACAACGGTGTTGTTATAGGAGGCGTTCACGTACACTTTGCCTTCCTGGACGCGGCGCGACTTGCGGCCAGCCGAAACCGCCGGCTTTGCAGCCGCCGTTTCTACGGCCTTCGCGTCTTTCGCCGGTGCATCCCCTGATTGAGTTGTGACTTTTTTCTTTCCCATGGTTATTTATTTGAGGTCAACTTTCCGTTTGCCGCTGCCCGCCGTCTTGCGGACGTTGCCGCGCACCGTGCGTGAATTGGTCCGGGTCCGCTGGCCGCGCACCGGAAGGCGCCGCGCATGGCGCATGCCCCGATACGTCTGCAGCTCTTTCAGTCTATTAATGTTGCGCTTGATGAGCTGGCGCAACTCTCCTTCCACCGGAAAACTTTTTTCGAGGAAGTTCTGGATATGCAAAATTTCATCGGCAGTGAGATCCTTCGCCCGTTTATCGAAATCAACTTTCGCGGCTGTGAGCGCTTTCTTGCTCACGGAATCGCCGACGCCATAAAGATAGGTGAGCGCCACTTCAATTCTCTTATTGTCAGGAATGTTTACGCCGAAGATACGCATGGTTTCTTATCCTTGCCGTTGTTTATGTTTGGGATTTTTACAGCGTACGTAAAGCTTGCCCTTTCGTTTGACGATTTGGCAGCTGGCACACATCTTTTTGATGGAGCTTCGTACTTTCATAATAGTGAATCATGGCTTACAACCGACGAACGATTCTTCCCCGCGCACCGTCCGGGGAAAGTTCCACGAGTACCTGGTCGCCGGGCAAAACTCGAATGTTGTTGATCTTCATTTTACCCGCCAAATGAGCGAGAATCTCCGTTCCCGTTTCATTCATTGTGACCCGAAACATCAAGCCCGGCAGGGCCTCGATCACCCGACCTCCTTTCGCCGCTTCTTTCTCCATTAGCTGAGTTGCTCGTTCATTAAGTGCGAATAAGGCGATTTGATGCGGTAAGGAGATTATAAGCCGAACCCCCGTTTTTTGTCAACTAATGGGCGGTAACGTGCACTTTATTGGGGTCCGAGGGGATACTCCAGAGCCAGAGCGGCCAAACGGAGATCTTGCCATCGGATAAATTCGGCAATCCAAGGATGGTACTACGGGCGTCGGCGATACTTTTACCGATGATACTTGCGGTGAATTCGGTCGGTGAAAATGCCGGTTCAAGCTCGCCCTGGCCGGTGAGCGAGAATTTAACCTGACCCGCCGTGAAATTCGCCTGAACGCTCGCGTAATCGATATTCAGAGAGGAAAAAACCGAATTGCTTTCCTCTGTTTGCGCAAGCGATAGTAAATAATTTTTTAATGCTCCCTCGTCGAACCCGATTGCCTCCATCGTCGCCTGGCCGAAGACCGTGAAGTTTCCGTTGGCGTCCGTTGTCGTGCTGACTATCATTTTTGAAATCTGATAGGTTGTTGCGCCGTCCAAAATCTTGAAATTGCCTGGGTAGGTAGTTGTGAATCCGCTCGCAAGCCCGGCCTGCAGGATGGCCGTCGTCGAAGCCTTCGCAGCGGTTATGTCAGCCGCTGTTGGAACCGCTTTCTTGCCAATGTAGCCACCCGAAGTTGAGCTGGCAATAGATCCGTAGAAGCCGTTGTACCGCGCGGCGTCTTTTTGGAATCCGGGGACGGAAAGATGCGCGACGGGACCGACGTTATAATCCGGACCGGGCTGGTCAGCTACGATCGGAGCGTCGATCGTGGAAGGCGTTATCTGCCCGTTCACCACTTTGGCTCCCGGCACGGTTATCGTGTTTGTGAGCCGGAATATTTTTCCGTCCGGCGTTACGAAGCGCGTGGTTGCCACGAGCTCCTGCGGCGAAGAATTGTACGCGTTATAAATGGTTATGATCCCCTGCGCTTTCTGTGAAACATTTTGGAACGATGAAGCGGCGAAGGTTTCGGTTATGTTCTTGTTTGATGTGAAAATCTGCGCCGGAATGGTGTTGTTCACGGCGTCGATCGCCGAAACTGATTTGTCGGCTACGAAATTGCTCTGATAGGTCCACGGTGTCTGTTTAAAGTCGATGGTTATATCGGCCCGATTCCAGAAAACCGTGAGGACGTAGACAACGATGCCCACGGCAGCAAGAATCGCGACGATAGTCCACCATGCTTTCGCGGGGATGCGGCTTCTATTATCCTCGTCATCGTCTTCATCGTCGCTTTCTGCACGCTCGAACGAAGTCTTTTTGAAAAAACGGTTTTGCTCGATCGAAGTCTCCGCGGCGATCTCTTCTTTGGTTTCGCCCTCATCGGATGTGACACTCGCCTCAACTACCTCTTCTTCGTGAATCTTCAGCTTGATCGGTTCCGATTCGGTTTTCTTTGAGCGCGACGGTTTCTTTACGGGCTCTTCGTCTGCTTCTTCGCTCACGGCTTCGCTCTTGGGTACTATATCGGAAAAACCGCCGCTGCCCCGAACGCTCTTCCATAGCGGATGGCTTGCTTCGACGCCCGCCTGTTTTGCAAAAGCGAGGATGGTGTCGTCAACCGATTCAATGACGATCGTCTTGTCCGCGCTTTCCATTTCGCGCTTCAAAAGATTGAAATTCCGCACCGATTTACCGAGTGCGGAACTTTTGGGGATTACGAGCGTGATGTCATCATCCGATTCACCCAAAATGCGGTCGATGACTTCGGCGATATCTTCTGATTTATCAACAACGATTTTTTTCATCTATAAAATTATAACACACTAGTTTAAGAGCCAATGCAGGCGCCGCCGCAGTTTTTGGTTGATGTCGGAGTTGCTCTTATCGAAATAAGCTTCGAGAAACGGCAGGAGGTGCCGCGAAAGAATTCTCTGCGACAGGCGGCTGTCGGCGGCCTCCCGGGGAAAATCCAAAGCTTCGAGTATCTCCCCGATCGGCATCGCTTCAACCGTCGCGCCATGCACCCGGTGCGGGAGCTCAAACGGCAGATCATGATCCGCATCTATATATACAAATCCGCGTATGTTTTTCTTCGCCAGAGCCTCAAAAAAATCGTCGACCGCGGGATCAAGAATCTTCTTGAAAGCCCGCGCCGCCGATTCTGACATCGTCCGGGCCCGATATTGTTCATATAAATCATGGGCGACGCTCGTGCTCACGTGCAGTTCGGTCGCGATATTACGGATAAGATTGTGAAAATCCCAACCAAGTTTCTCGCGATAGAGCACGGGGTGGCCGTCTTTTGTATCCTGCAAAACATACACCGCCGCGTCGCCTTCTTCGGCGATGATAAGATTGAGCGGCAATTTCCGTGTCCGGGCTATCGAAAAGAGCCTGGTTTGTGGCCCCTCGGTGAAAAAGAAATCGTCGGGGGCATTAAAGAAAGGTTTGAGGTCTTCAAACATCGCCCGGGTCGTGAACCGCATCTCGAGCACGAGCGATATCTTTTTTCCGGTGAAGCCCGCAGGGTTCACCACCGACTTTCCGTCAACCTTAAAGTTCCTCGCTTTGGCGCCGACAAGAATGGTATCGAGCTCATGGATATTCAGCCGCTTTGCCGCTTCGCTCCGGCACTGGTTAAAAATTTTCCCCATCGCCTGCGCGATGAGGTTTTCAAGTTCAGGGAGGGTTATTTCAAATTTTACATCGGCTCGTTCCCTCGGAAGGTCGAGCGGCAGAGGTATCGTGGTTGCAAGCTTGGAGTCGGCGGTCGCAATCACTTTGCGATGCGATTTAAAAAGGTATTCCCCTTCCCACGCTTTTTGCGTAACGCGCCGCAGGGGCGTCCGCAAAAATTTCTTCAGGTTGATATTGCCGACAAATTTTTCGAGTTCGATCGTGCGGTCTTCGCGCACGGTCAAAAATAATCCATTCGCACCGCTGGGCAGTATCTCAAGGATGAGGAATTTTTCCTTCTTCACTCTCCAATTCTAACACATTAAAATCCGCCGGAGCCTACTCCACGATCCCACGGATGCGGCGGACACCGGCACCCACCGCCTCCTCTTTCGCAATCTTAAAATGCCCGATTTCCCCCGTGCGTGTCACGTGCGGGCCGCCGCAGAATTCTTTACTCCATGCGCTTTTCAGATCTTTCCCGACAAAATAAACCTTAACCGGATCAGGGTATCGCTCTTTAAAGAAATGCAGCGCGCCGATTTTTTCCGCTTCATCTTTCGGCATTTCTTTGAATTGCATCGGCAGGTCTTCTTTTATCTTTTCGTTAACCAAATCCTCAACTTTCCTGATTTCCTCGGACGTCAGCTTGCGCTCGAATGAAAAATCGAATCGCGTCCGCTCGGGGGTAATGTCCGATCCGGCCTGGTGCACATCCGGACCAAGCACCTCCCGAAGCGCCTGCTGGAGCAGATGCGTGGAAGTGTGGAGCTGCAAAACTTTATTTAATTCCTCCTGATTGGCGGCTTTCAATTCTCCCGTGTCGAGGATGAGCCCGTGTCCGCCAAACTTCTTTTCGGCTCCGGCGCGGGAAAGCTCCTGGTGCTTCTTGAATTCGGCATCGAAATCGGCACGCGTGAGATTTTTTGATTTATGGGGGTCGAGCTCCTTTATTACCTCAAAAGGCATGCCATATGTTTGATAGAGCATGAAAGCATCACTCGAAGTAACTGCTGGCATCTTACTCATTTCTTTCATCCCGCGTCCGAGTGTTTCTTTGAACTTTTTCCGCTCTTCATACGTAGTCGTGTTAATAGTGTCCAGGCTATTATTTAGCCCGTTATAAAAACTTCCATATCTATCTACCGTTTCGGCGACAAGTGAAGCAAAAACATCGGGCGATATCTTATACATCTCTTCATAGGCCATGAGCCGCCTCATAAGCCTTCTCAGTACATAGCCGGCGCCCTTATTGGATGGCTGGATTCCATCAGAAATTAAAAATGAAATTGCTCTGACGTGATCGGCGAAAACCCTCTGCTGCTGTAATTGCATTATTCCATCTTTCCCCGTATAGCGATCTGGAATCCTCGTGATAAGGGGCTCAAACAAATCCGTTTCGAAAATATTTTTCTTTTTTTGCGCAATCATCGCAAGCCGCTCGAGGCCCATACCTGTATCGATGCCTTTTGTTTTGAGGGGCGTAAGTTTTGCCGTACCGGAAAGCAGTTCTTCCCGTGACCCGCTGCACAAAAATTCATTGAAGACGATATTCCAAATTTCCACGTCTTTACCAGCTGCATTTTTGCAATAAATCTCGGTCGTCGGCCCGCACGGACCGGACGTTCCGGTTGGTCCCCAAAAAACATCTTCCATACCCTCCTCTTTAATAATGAGGTTCGGATCGAGCGATTTCCAAATATACTTTGATTCCTCGTCCTTCGGGACAACGTCCGAACCTTGGAATACGGTCACATATGAAATTTCAAGCCCCATCCACTTTGGGCTTGTGATAAATTCGTAGGCGTATCTGATTGCTTCTTCTTTCCAATATCCGCCAAACGAAAAATTTCCGAGCATCTCAAAGAAAGTGAGGTGGGTTTCATCCCCCACTTCATCAATGTCCGATGTCCGGAATGATTTCTGCACCGAGGCCGTACTCAGGGTCGGCTTTCCCTTGTTATCTTTAAAATCCGCAAGCGCGTTCAATTCGCCGGTATAATATTTTTTGAACTGCTGCATGCCGGCGGTCGTCAAAAGCACCGACGGATCGTCGGGGATCAAAGACGAGGACGGCACGACCGCATGGCCGTAGCTGGCGAAAAATTCGAGGAATTTTTTTCGGATCTCTTCTGAAGACATGATAATTTATCACTATTTATACTACGCGAGGTACCGGGTTTTTTCCAATTGACTCAAATGCCATAGCGGTGTACAACAAGGGAAGCACAAGGAGGATCCGATGTCCGAAGACCCGATGGAATGCCGCGACGACTACAGTTCGTGTGCGGCGCTCGAAGATTTTCTGATAGACTATGCCACCAAGCGGCTGCCTCCGGAACTGTCAAAATCTATCGGAGAGCATGTCAAAACATGTGGAACATGCAAAAGAGAGGTGGCTTTCTGGGAATTGCTTTTCGAGGTCCTGGATAGGGATTTTGTGAAGTCCCGCAAAATCGTCCCCCGCCTTCCGCAAGCCTAAATCTGCCAAGCTACCAACTGGCGCGGCAGATTTTTTTATCCACGTGCTATGCCAGATTCTCAAAACCTTCGAGCGCTGCCGCTTTACCGTGTTCGCGAATTTTCTCGAGCGCCTTTGCTTCGATCTGGCGGATACGTTCGCGCGTGACGCCAAATGCTTTGCCTACTTCTTCGAGCGTATGGCTGATGCCGTCATCGAGGCCAAAGCGCATTTTCAAAATCTGCTGTTCGCGCTCGGTGAGGTCAATCATGATCTCTTTAATGAGGTCGCGAAGCATGGCACGGGCCGTGAGCTGGGATGGCGTTGCGTTCTTTTCGTCGGGAATAAAATCGGACAGGGTTGAATCCTCTTCGTCGCCGATCGGCGTTTCAATAGACAACACCTCCTGTGAAATCTTTTGGATGTGGCGCACCTTATCAACATCAATACCCATCTCGGCGGCAAGCTCTTCTGCGAGCGGGTCGCGACCGAGTTCCTGGATGAGCTGACGGCGGACCTGCGTATACTTTGAAATGGTTTCCACCATGTGCACCGGGATGCGCACTGTGCGCGACTGGTCCGCCAGGGCACGCGTGATCGCCTGCCTGATCCACCACGTGGCGTATGTTGAAAACTTGAAACCGCGGCGGTAGTCGAATTTTTCGACGGCACGCGAAAGGCCGATGTTCCCTTCCTGAATTAAATCGAGAATTGAAAGATGCGGCGTTCGGTTTACATATCGCTTCGCAATCGAAACCACGAGACGAAGGTTAGCCTTCATCAAACGCTGGCGCGCTTCTTCATCGCCTTTCTCGGCACGCTTCGCGAGCTCTCGCTCTTCGTCTTTTGAGAGGAGCGGCGTTTTACCAATCTCTTTTAAGTACATCTGTACGGCGTCGGGCACATCGCCTTCGAATGCCATGGAGTCGTCCATGTTCCGACTGTCGTCGTCCTTGGAAAAATCGATGAGGGCGCTCGTTTCGATAACCTTAATACCCGCCTTTTCGAGACGGTCATAAATTTCATCCAGGAGGCCGACGTTGTCTTCGATCTTCGGGAAATAATAGAGGATCTCGTTGTCGGTCACGAAGCCGCGCGGGCGGCCGCGTTCAATGAGCTCATTGATTTCCCCGGCATGAACTTTGATGCTTTTATCGAGCTTCGAAAGCGGCTTTACCTTCTTCTTTGCAGCCTTAACCCGCGCAACTTTTTTTACGCGGACTTTACCCGACTTCTTTTTCAAAGTTTTTCGATTCATGCGAGGAGAACGTTTGGCCTTCGCTTTGCGCGCTTTCGGGGACATTAATTGATACCTCATTATTCTTTATTTCTTACAAAAACGCAAGTATACCTACCCTTCAGGAGTGAATGGCAGGTCGTTCAGTTCCATGAGAGCGGCTTTTAACTCCGGCTCGTTTCCCTTGGCTTCGGCATTTTTGATGGCCATCGCGAGGATCTGTCGGCGGTCTTTATAATACTCTTTCGCAAGCTCAGCCTTGAGCGCGGCGATTTCCTCGTCGCTCATTTCGCTTGATGCACCGAGGACCACAAGCCCGACCACTTCATCAAGCGATGGATCCTCGCTCCGCTTCTTGCCGTCCTTTAGGATGCGATACACCTCTTTCTGCGCCGGCTTAAAATAGGGCACGCAATCTTCGATGAGATCAAAATTATTTTTTGCAAATGCCGCAACGAGCAGCTGTTCGCACAACCGATCCTGGCGCGAAATCTGGCGCTTGGCAACTTCCTCTTCTTTCCGGGCGTTCACGGGGATTCCCATAACCGCAGCTTTTTCGGCTTCCTCCTGAAGCGTCCTTTCGTTGATGCCGGTGCGCCTTGCAAGATCGGCGAACCAAAAGCCGCGTTCGACGGGGCTTGCAATGATCTTCAGCTTGCCAAGTACGGCCCGAAGTTTGTGGAGGCCTTCGCGCGTCTTGAGCTCCGCAACGTCTTCGGGCAAATATTTTGCAAAATAAAATAACGGCGCCTGCACTGCGGCGGAAATCGTTTTCTTCACATTTTCAGGATCGGCTTTCGCCGCGTCGGCGGCATCTTTAAAATCTTTGAATGTTGCAATCTTCACGCTGAAATCGTTCGCTTCGGCAAGGTCAATCGCCCGTTCCGCCGCGTCGGCTCCGGCAACATCACTGTCGAAACACAAAACGATTTCTTCGGCGAGCCGATGAATAACGCGCAGATGGTCGCCCGTGAGCGCCGTTCCGGAACTCGCAACGACATTCGTAAGCCCCGATTGGTAACTCATTAAAAAATCCATCTGCCCTTCCATGAGGACTGCGGTCTTCGCCTCACGGATGGAATCTTTGCTTTTCCAAAAACCGTAGAGCAGTTTTGATTTTTGGAAAATCGCGGTTTCGGGGCTGTTTACATATTTGCCCATATCGCCGCGGTCGAGCTGGGGCAGGATGCGTCCCGTAAATCCGACCACCTTGCCAAGATGATTGTGAATCGGGAACATGATGCGCCCGCGGAACCGATCGAGCATCAATCCCCGCTCGGTTTTAATAGAGAGGCCGGCCTGGATAAGGTCCTGCGGCGCGTTGCCGGAATTAAGCAGGAACATTGAAAGGCCTTCGGGCTCGTTCGGGGCCCAGCCGATTTCAAACGTTTCAATCGTCTCCGGTTTTAATCCACGCTCATCCAAATATTTTTTTGCCACAGGTGCAGCGGCGAGCGCTTTGCGATAATAATTTTTCGCCTGCTCATTCAGGTCGTAGAGCAATCCGCTATAGCGGTACTCTGCGGGATTCTCATGGCGCAACTCCACGCCGGCTTTCTCGGCAAGCATCCGCATGGCTTCACCGAATTCCAAATTTTCATACCGCATAATAAAAGTGAAAATGTCGCCGCCTAAACTGCAGCCAAAACAATGCCACGACTGCCGGTCGGGCGATACCATAAAGGAAGGCGATTTTTCGTGATGGAACGGGCACAGCGCCTTAAAGTTCCTGCCGGCCGGCGTGAGCGTTAAATAGCCGCGCAGAAAATCAACAACGTCGAGCTTGCTCTTTATGAGTTCTGTCGTCGAAGAAGGCATTTGCTTACCATTCTATGCCTTCGGAGGGTGCTTCGCAATTTTTAGAGGATTGCCGCGTGAACCAAGGCGCTCTGGTTGAGGAGTATCGCGAGCCCGGCAACAACGATGACAAGCAAACCCCCGAAAATGAGCTTGGGATATTGCATGCGGATATTAATGAAGACATTAAGCACAAGGGCGACGGTAAAAAGAATCATTAAGAAAAGATAAAAGTCGTTGGCAAGCGTCTTCGGATCCGAAAGCGCCTCCTGAATGGCGTTTGTCTGCCGAATCGCCGGTCCATTATTATCCGAAGAAACGAAACCAAGCACGACACTCGTTGCATGCGCGGTAGCCGAAGGAGTTTGCGTCGCGATGTCCTGCATGGAAATGGAGACCTGGCTCGACGTCGGCTTTGCGACGGCCGGGGCCGGTTTGGAAGCTGGCTTTGGCTTTGCGGCCGGAGCGGCCGGAGCAACAGGCTTCGGAGCCGCCTGTGCCGATGCGATTCCCGGAATCGAATTCACGGCGACCGGCGTGGGCGCAAGCGATCCGAAAAGCTCGACGACATACGTCGCCGGATGGCCCTGGAAGGTTCCCTGCGCGGCGGCCATCCCGATGTCGCTATAATTGGCATCCAAAATATTCGCGCGATGCTCCGGCGAATTCATCCATGCGTTTGTCACGTCCTGCGAGTCGGAAAAATTCACGGCAAGATTTTCGCCCGCGTAGGCAAAGTTATAGCCGACCTGGTTGAACCAATACCACGGCGTGAGTCCCGTTGGGCTTGTATGCGCAAAATAATTATTCGTCGCCATATCGTTGGCTTTTTCCTGCGCAGCCGCGTCGAGCAATGAATTTTCGTGGAGCGTCGGCAGGTTGTTTGCCGTCCTGCTCTCGTTGGTCTCATCGATCAATGCGTTCGTCACGATAATGCCGAACAACTTCGATCGGGGCACAAGATAGTGCGACCCTAAAAGAAGCGCGGATTCAGCGACGATAACAACGAGACAAACCAACGCCACAAATTTCGGGCGAAGCAAATGCGGTTTATAATCGTTCTCCTTATGGGGAATTAGGTACTTTTTTAACCGCTTTTTCATTAAAAATATTATATCATGTACCGGTTAAAATTGCAAATCATTTTCCCTCACCACTTCCCCTCCATAAATGCCCTCGTTGCCGGTCCAAAGAAACCGGTGGCTTTGAGTTGATGCTTCGCCTGGAATTTCATGAGTGCCTGTGCCGTTTTTGCCCCAAAGGTAGTCCCTTCATGTCCGGGAGATCCGGCTCCTGATAGGGATACGGTGTAGCCGTTGTCATTCAGGAAGATCTGGAGGTTTTTGACGTCTTGTCCTGATGATCCGATCGTGAGATTTCGGGTAAAGCTGGCTACAAGCTGGGTGTTGAGCTCGTTGATCAAGGACTCAAGCTCTGCCAAGAGGGATTGGAGAAGAGCCTGGAGAGCAGAGGGGGAAGAATCTGAAGAAGAGCCAGAGCCAGAGCCAGAACTACTACCTGAGCCGGAGCCGGAGCCTCCGCCGCCTCCTCCTCCGCCGCCTCCTCCAGATCCACCACCTCCTCCGCCGCCACTCGTCTCTACCGTCACGGTCGTTTGTGCGGTTGCGATTCCGAGACTGTTTTGTGCCGTGAGGGTATATGCCGTGGTTTCTGAGGGAGAGACGGATACGGATGATCCACTCACCTGACCGATGCCGGGAGTGATGCCGATTGTAGGAGCAGGATTCCCGGATACGACCCAGGAGAGGGTGGATGCCTGTCCTCCGGCTATCGTGCCGGGGTTGGCGGAGAAGGAAGCAATGCTGGGGGTGGAAGTCTCGGTGCCTGAGGTATTTGCCACGGTAATACCGACATTCGTTGCGGTACCCACGTTCCCTGCGGCATCGTAGGCTTTGGCACTGAGGGTATGGGGGCCATTGCTTGATGATGCCGTGTTCCAGCTCCAGGTGTAGGGGGAAGAGAGATCGGTGGCGGAAACTGATCCATCGAGGAGGAACTGGACTTCGGTGACCCCTACATTATCTGAGGCTGAGGCCTGGACGGAGATGGTGCTTGAGACGGTGGAGCCGGAAGAGGGAGCGGTGATGGAGACCGTGGGGGCCTGGGTGTCGCCACCGCCGCCGGAGCCGGAAGTTTTGAATGCGACGGTTTGCAATCCTTGGTTGCTATAATTGTTTGTATTAATTGTTGCGAATATTGATCCAGGCGTGGATTGATTGTCGTATGTGATAAGCCCATTATTCCCGGCTGAAAATGACAACGGAGCAAAAGGAGAGTTAACCGTTGGACTCCCATATTGATTATTCGAAAGGACGAGCCAAGAACCGATTACGAAGTCATTGCCAGACGTAGTAATAATGTCTGGTGTCGCATATGACGATTGACCGGGATTCGTGTTGTAGGAATAAGAATTTCCGTCCACCGTTGTTGTAATCCCCGAAACTTCAATGGCGTTCACATATGATTCATCGCTTGGACTGTTGCTCTCGCTCATCGTTAATGTGCAACCGCTCGTATTTGTCACAGGGGCGTAAGCAGAGACATATCCAGTGGCGGCGTCCTGCTTGAGATAGGTCCACGTGAGCCCACACCCAGAAATCGATCCAGTAGAAGAGCCGATACTCCCCGACCCGTATACTACGATAACGTTTCCAGCCTGGATGGCATTTCCGAACGTGCAAGCAACATTTTTATTTGCGTACGCCTGGTTGCCGCAAGTCTGTATTACTTGTCCCAATCCTCCCCCACCGTTGCCGATATTCATCACGGTAACAGTGATTGACGCAGACGCAGCGTTGCCAGACGTATCGGTCGCTTTAGCTGTGATCGTATGGGTTCCATTCGAAACAGACGTTGAATCCCATGAAAATGTATAAGGAGGCGCTCCATCCGTGCCAATTGCGGCCCCATCCACAAAAAACTGAACAGAAGCTACTGCTACGTTATCGGAGGCATTCGCGCTGATAATAACCGTAGACGAAACTGTTGCTCCATTTATTGGGTTGGTGATAGAAACCGTTGGGGGTTGAGTGTCTCCGCCTCCTCCGCTGGCATAACAGAGAGAGGGATCAAACGACAAGGCGTTTCCGGTTCCGTTTGGAACTCCTCCCATGATATTGAAGTAACAATCCATCGCCGGGATGCTGTTCACCATCCCGCCCGCAACAGGAGAAAAACTCCCGCCCGAACATTCCGCCGAAGAAATCGCCTCGGAACTGTCGTAGATTCCTCCCGAGCATTGCCCTACATTTCCGCCGGAAACGTCAGGTCCAATTGGAGGCCAAGCTTTGTTCGCCGGCCACCACGAAGGCTTCGCTGAATAGATAAAAGATGGAGGCAGTGTCGTAGTGAGTGGAACGGCGTTCGCATAGTTACTCAGCCCCGTTGGCACTTCGGAAACGCTTGCGCACGTCGTTGACCATCCCGGGTCGGAAGCATTACCACACCAGCGGCTCGCATTCGAAACGACATCCCAGTTTCCCCAAAACATCGAAGTCGGGGCAACCAAAGCATCCATCGTGCCGGTTTCTCCGTATGCGCCAGCGTCAATAACTGAATTGTAAAGACTACCGTAACTCGCAGGGGTGCTTTCGTATACCGTGTGATATCCTGGCGTGCCAAGAATGTTTCCGATCGCGTTGTTGTAACGCGCACCAGGATTAAGACGCAACGCTACGGTTCCAGAGTAAGTGGCGTTTCCATTGTTTTCCTCCCTTCCGTCGAAGCGATTCCGGAACTGCGTATTCAACCCCTTTGTTCCGTGAAAGCTGTCCGCATAAATCCCCGATCCGATATTCCCTTCAAGAAGACTGAATAAATCGACACTATGATAGTAGCTGCTTTGGGAAAGCCAATTGGAAGAATTCGTGAACACATCATTGGTGCCAAAGTTGTAATCGGCTACACACCCCTCGCAATCCGAATTAAAGAATGATACTACCTCTGGCCGTTGCGTTATATTGTTTTCAATCAGCACGTCGCTCGCAAGATCAACCGCTATCCCGTATGAATCTCCGTCATAACCATAGAAATATGAATCCCGCACGGTACAGTGGTTGCAAAGCGAAAGCGTGACGTTCGCCCATCCGGTACCCGTGACACTTGCACGAACGCCACGAACACCTTTAACCCAGCAACCGGTGCAATTAAAGAAGTCGATACCGTCTCCGCCATTCGTATGATCGAGTGAAATATTTTCAACGGCATCATTATATATCGGACTGGTCGCCCACCATGCGCCAGGCGAATGGCTCGTTTTAAAATTGTCCGCATAAATACCGGGCGAGATTCCCACGTTGTACGGACCGGAACCTGAAATACTCGTGACGTTCACAATCTGCTGTTGGCCACGGATGGTGGAAAGTGAACCTTCGCCACGCTGGAAGCCGCTTGGATAACCGCCCGGGTAACAGGCGGTCGAGACATCTCCACCGCTGTTGCTACTTCCGTATTCACATCCAACATAAAGACCGCCATTATCAGCTTGATCGTCAATTTGATCAAGTACCACCGGCATCCCGACAGAAAGATTGTTAACTGAATTTAATATTATCGATGTGGCGCCCTTGCTATAGCTTCCGTTCATGCCGTTTGTGCCACTCCATGTCGCTATGTTTGATGGACCGCCCCAATAATTCGTGTCGGCACTCGAAGCACACACATCATTTCCGTTGCAATTCCCTGCATTGCCAGAACCGGTAAATGTCAAAAATGTGCCGTTAGACCCCGCACCTCTCAATGTTATATTGCTCTTGTTATCGAAGTTGAGTCCGGCCGACATCGTGAACGATCCGGCGGGAATGAGCACGTAAGTGTTTGCGGGCGCTGAAGCAAGTGCCGCGTTGATCGAGGCCGCGGTAACGGTGGTCCCATTTGAAACCACATTGCACTGCGTTGTGAAGCATTGTGTTCGGGTTATCGAAATCGTGGCTCCCGCCTGGCTCCAATCAACCGCTCTCGAAGGATCAACGATCCCACTCCAAAGGGCGGCTTTCGCGGTTGGATTGATAATAAAAACCCCACAGAGTGCAACGGTTGTGATAAAAAAAAATTTATACGAATACCTCATGGATCAATTGAACGGCATCTTCAGTATATCAATTTACTATCCGCACAAAAACAAAAACCCCGTCATGATCGGGGTTTTTGTTTTTGCATTGCCGAAGAGGCCTCTAAGGCAATTGCGGGATTGCGAGATTCAACGGCGGGCACATGATCAGGTTGATCCAGCGCTGCGTCGTCTTGTACACGTAATCCGTTGGTGTGAATTCGGTCGGAAGACCGAAGTGTAACCATGGTGCGAGAACTTCCGAGTGGTATTTCACCTGGAACTGGTCAACTGCGGCAATCGTCTTTGAACCATAGTACCCGGTGACCGGAAGGTCCAACCCGAGATTCTGGTTCAGGAACGTTTGCAGTTTTTCCACCTCCATCGGATCGTTCAAGTTCTTGCGGATCGGGTGAATGTACTCATTCAGATACAATCCGCAGCTGGCGCCGAGGACCTGGCCGGTGCTCGTGCTTGTTCCAAGCACTTCCCCGCCACCGCCTCCGCCGCCACCACTGCTTCCGCCGGCAACGGTAAGCGATACACTCGCAGTATTATTCTGCGTGTTCGGATCGTTCACCGCATTCGATTCGCCAACGGTCGCCGTGTTCGTGATTGTTTCCCCGGGCGTGCCCGTGACAAGAGCGGTAATGGTAAGCGTTGCATGCGTCCCATTAACGATCGTCCCGAGACTCCAGGAACCCGAGCTCGCGTTATAGATTCCGGCCGATGTGGTTGCGGAAACAAACGTGAGTCCGGCAGGCAACGTATCCGTTGCATTAACTCCCAACGATGCCGAAGGGCCAAGTGCGGAAACCGTGACACCGTAATGGATCGTGGCTCCCACGCTCGGATTCGCATTGTCCACGGATTTTGCAATCGCAATTTCCGCGGTCGGCGTTCCGCCGCCACCACCGCCACCACCTCCCCCTCCGCCACCACCCTGGACCAGGATGCTGACTGACGAAGAATTGTTGGCAAGGTTCGGATCGTTGATGGAACTCAACTGCGTTACCGTTGCAGTGTTCGTGATCGTCTGTCCCGCTGTATTGGAACCGACGGAAGTCACGAGAACCAACGTTGCCGTTGCGTTCGGAGCAACCGTTCCGATGTTCCAGTCGAGGGTGCCACCATCGGTGAACGTTCCCTGTGACGTGGTTGCGGAAATGATGCTGAGACCGGTCGGCAAAACGTCTTGCGCATCAACGATTTGAGACGCGTCCGGTCCGTTGTCGGTTACGGCAATCGTGTACGTCACGGTTGCGCCCGGCGCCGGATTTGCATTGTCAACGGTTTTCTCAATCTGGATGTCAGCCGTACTGCCTCCACCTCCGCCGCCCTGGACGTTAATCTGGACTGACGAAGAATTGTTGGCAGGATTCGGATCGGTTTCACTGGCTGATTCCCCGATCGTTGCGGTGTTCGTGATCGTCTGTCCCGCTGAAGCTGCATCAACCGAAGCCGTTATCACAAGCTGAGCGGTAGAGCTGACCGACATATCGCCGATCTGCCAACTTCCCGTAGAGCTTGAATAAGTACCTTCGGATGATGTTGCGGAAACAAACGTGACTCCCGCAGGCAACGTATCCGTTGCCACGACTCCTGTCGAAGTCGCCGGACCCGCTGCCATTGCCGTCAAAGTGTAATTGATGGTGGTGTTGGGTGCCGGATTCGCATTGCTGACCGTCTTCAGGATGCCGATGTCAGCCGTACTACCTCCGCCGCCGCCACCCTGGACCAGGATGCTGACTGACGAAGAATTGTTGGCAGGGTTCGGATCGGTTTCACTGGCTGATTCGCCGATCGTTGCGGTATTTGTGATCGTCGTACCGGCTGTTCCGGCGTTAACCGTCACATTGATGACGAGCGATGCCGACGAGCTTGCGGAAAGTGTTCCCACATTCCACAAACCGCTCGCAGGATCATACGATCCCTGTGAAGCAGTGTTGCTCACATATGTGACTCCCGAGGGCAACGTATCCGACGCGACAACTCCTGTTGATGTCGCTGGTCCGAGATCGGTTGCCGTGATCGTGTATTGGATCGGGTCACCGACATTCGGATTCGCATTATCAACGGTCTTCCCGACTTCAATATCAGCCAAGGGCAATGATGCATACGTGTCAGTTATGACACAACGCTTATCATCGCCATTCTGAATAGTTCCGGAACATGCCTTCGCATAGGTAGCCGTATAGTTTGGCAACGGAGCTGGCTCCGTCACGTTATACGCACCTGCGCCAAGAGCAACATCGGTTCCAACCAAGGAACCCTGGAACTGTGAAGGGATCGGATTATTTCCGGTCACATCAACCGTAAAGTCGGATGACGTCGCTGTGCCGCCGATAACATCCACAACCACCCTGATGTGCGCGCCGTTGCAGCCACAACCTTGGACTGTAATCGATGCACTTGCAGTGTTGTTGCTCGTTACCGGATCGATCTCGGTTGACGATTCACCGATCGTCACGGTATTCGTGATCGTCTCGCCGGCTGTCCCGGCATTTACCGTAGCGGTGATCTGAACCGATGCCGAAGAGTTCGCCGAAAGCGTTCCCACATTCCACAAGCCTGTCGCAGGATCGTACGATCCTTGCGATGCGGTGTCGCTCACAAAAGTGACTCCTGCAGGCAGCGTGTCCGACGCGACAACTCCTGTTGAAGTTGCCGGGCCGAGGTCGGTCGCCGTTATTGTGTAATGCACGAAGTCCCCTTCGCTCGGTTTCGAATTATCAACCACTTTGGTAACCGATATATCAGCAACGGGAGAAGACGGAACGTAGGTGTCGGTGATATTGCAGTCTTTCGAATCACCGTTCGCCATGATGCCTGAACAATCGTTGGAATATGAAGCCGAATAATTTACGAGCGGAGACGGCTCCGTCGCGTTATACGTTCCATTTCCGAGTTGCACTTTGGTCCCGGCTGCTGATCCTTGAAATTGAGACGGATCGGGATTGTTCCCGGTCACATCAACCGTAAAGTCGGATGACGTCGCTGTGCCGCCTCCGGCATTCACGACATTCACGTAGACTTTAAGGTGTGCGCAGGAGTGCTCGTGTCCATCGCCGCAATCGCACTCCGGTCCTTGATCGTTGCCGCTCTCGCTCGAGGCCGAAGCCGAGACCGAGCTTCCGTCAACGCTTGAAGTTGCCGTTGCGCTCGAGGTGGCATTCGATCCGTAGCTTTCGCTCGAAGCAAATGAAGAACTCGAGATTGCCGTGCTGGAACTTGAATCCGCGTACGCCGTACGGAGGATGGCGCCTGCGAGGAAAAACCCTACCGCAAGCACACCCACCGCGGCTATCTTTCGTTTTGAACTAACCATAAAAATCTTATATTTATTTTTTGCGACTCTTTAGTAAAAATGTAAAAGAGCCCAAAAAATCTTTTGTTAAGGTGCAATTAAAAACAGACCTACTGGCGCATTTTTACCACAAATTCGTTATAAATGCAACCCATTCTGTACAGTCCGGCGCGTTGGTACGTTATTAAACAAACGATAGACTCGGGTGGACAATTTCAACGGGCACTTATTGCCTGACCGGTGGATTCCTCATCGCTCACGCGTACGGACTCGACCCCGGCCCCACCGTCGTCATGATAGCCGCCGCATTTTTCTGCCTCAGTTTGCTGAAGAAAAAAGATTAAGGTACTATTTTTCTGCGCGGTGTTTTCGCGCGGGTATGGTTCAGTGGTAGAACGCGACCTTCCCAAGGTTGAGATACGGGTTCGATTCCCGTTACCCGCTCCACTTTCTCTTTCTTGTATTCCTTTTTGAGGCACGGTGTCGTGCGCTGCTGCGCACGCACCTCACCTCTCAGCACCTACGTGCTTCCGAGAGTCCTCAAAAAGGAATACAAGAAAGAGAAAGATGGTTCCGATAAGGGAATGGAACAGAGGGGTGGGTCGGAGGGGAAACATTTTCGTTCATACCGATGGGAGGATGCATGCTCTGTGTTATCATTAATATATGACAAAGGGTCGTACTCAATCATTGTTCGACAGGACATTTAATCTCGCTGGCGTTTTACGGGGATTGTTTTCTGGACTCATCGTCGGCCTCTCGTAATGATAATCTTCGTTTTTATCGGCGTGCGAAGCGATGTGGCTTTTAGCGCTCTCGGGCTTGTAACCTGCGCTCTTGGCATCGTCCTTGCGATTATTGGAGCACGTTCTTCGCCCGATGAAACAGTCATGAAAAGAGCTGAGAATACTGGACGGTGGGGGCGCATTGCACCCGAGCAGATTACCGTGCGCCGCTTTTTGATTTGGATAGCCATCGCTGCCACGCTCATCGCACTTTTTATTTGGTACTTTACATCGCTACCGCCAAGCAGCGTCGCACCATAAGTGAATTCTCTATGGTTGTCGTGCGCTCAGCCTCGAAAACGGAGGCGTCAAAACGACGCCTCTTTTTTTCCTCTTCAGGTGGAACTCGCAGTTGAGCTTTGCTCGGGAACAATAATGATCATTGTCTCGCCGGGCTTTTTATAATTAAATCGTGCGCGTAATTCTTTTTCCAGGTTCAACGGGTTCGCAAGATACTGCGACTCTTCCTGAAGCGATGCCGCGTCGGTTTGTGCCTTCGTAAGCTTTGCCTGGACATCGGCAAGGTCGGCCGATAATTCGTGCTCCTGCACGATAAATCCGTATACGCGGGTGCCGATAAATATAAGGAGGACGAAGAGCAGTACCGCCCCGATGATCTTGAGTCCGTCAGGCATGCTCTCAGTATAAACCTACTTTTTCAAAATCTCACGGAAAACTTCCGGCGAGATGTTCACCCGCGCGGTCCCCTGCAGGCGTTCCTTGCCACGTTCCTGCTTCTTCCATAGCTTCATTTTGCGCGTACGATCGCCGCCATTTTTGCCGAAATCCCCAAGCTTTTTCTTGAGCGCCGGGATCGTCTCCCTGGCAACAATCCTCCCCTGCGCTTTTGCCTGAAGAGCCTGCGAAAACTGCTCTTTCGGAAGGAGTTCCTTCAGCCGTTCAACGGTCTGGCGCCCTTCGCGTTCAACGTCTTTCTTGGGAACGATTCGGGTAAGCGCCGGCACAACCTCTTCGACAACCAGGATCTCAAGTTTTTCCACGTCCGCAATCCTCTCTTCCGCAAGCTCGTAGGTGAACGATGCGTAGCCCTGCGATGCGGACTTCAGGCGATCGTCAAAATCACGGATTAATTCGCGCAGCGGCATCTTTGCTTCGATCAATAAATTCTCGCCGAGATTTTTCACCTCCAAAACTTCGATATCGAAAACATTCTGGAGATTAACAACCGCGCTCAAATAATTTTGCGGGGTGAGCATTTCGAGGTTTACAATCGGCTCCCACGCTTTTTCCGGTTTATCCGGAAAATCCTGCGGGGTTTTGATCACGAACTCTTTCCCTTTGTCCTGCACCCGATATGCGATAGACGGAAAACTCGTGAGGAACTGGAGGCTGTATTCACGTTCGAGCCGACTCGAGGTAATTTCAAAATGCAGCTGGCCGAGGAAACCGACTTTCAGTCCACGCCCGAGAGCCTCATTCGCGTCGGGTTCAAAACTTAATGCCGCATCGTTCAGGTGCAATTTCTCGAACGCGCGTTTCAGATCGTCATATTTCGTTGCCCCGTCCGGATAAAACGAAATGAAAACCACCGGCCCCGGTTCGCGGTATCCGGCAAGCATCAATTCTTTTTCATCGCCTCCGGCATTGTGGACAAGCACCGTATCGCCGATTTTGACGAGCGCCGGTTCTTTGAGGCCGGTTGCAATATAGCCGATCTCGCCGGTTTTAATCACGGGCGAAACTTTAAGCTGGGGGGCGAAATAGCCGACTTCTTTCGGCTTGAAGGAAATACCGCTCGCGATGAACCGCATATCCTCCGCTCTAAATTCGCCATCGAAGACGCGAACGTTCGCGATAATCCCTTTATGGTCGTCATAAAGAGAATCGAAAATAAGGGCGCGGCCAAATCCACGCGACGCCGAGAGTTCTTTCGGGCTCGGCACACGCTTGATGACTTCCGCGAGAAGCTCTTTCACGCCAGCGCCGGTTTTTGCCGAAACCCGAAACACGCTTTCCACCGGCACCTGCAACAGGTGGGCGGTCGCCTCGACAACTTTTTCAATCTGCGGCAACGCCAAATCAATTTTATTAACCGCGGGAATAATGGTGAGTCCGGCTTTCTGCGCCGCGCGCAAATTGGAAAGCGTTTGAGCTTGGATGCCCTTGGTGCCGTCGATCAAAAGGACGGCACCTTCAACGGCGTTCAAGGCACGGGAAACTTCATAGGAAAAATCGGAGTGTCCGGGCGTGTCGATTAAATTCAAAACATATTCCGTACCGTTTAATGCGTAATGCATCCGGACGGGAGCCATCTTGATCGTGATCCCGCGCTCACGTTCCAGGTCCAGCCGGTCGAGGTATTGCGGTTGCATACTCCGCATCGGTATCGTTTCCGTAACTTCAAGCAGACGGTCGGCAAGCGTCGATTTTCCCGAGTCAATATGCGCAATAATAACAAAATTTCGTATCTGCTCCATTGCCACAGGATACATTAAATATCTATTAACTGCTATATCTTCTGAAGCGTCAGCGTGACCATCAAACGTCCCGGCGGATCGGTTGATTGATAGATATAAGACGCCAGCCCGTTTTCCTCAAAGGCATATCCGAGCGGGGCATCAATCTCGAAGGTATAATTCCCGACCGCGCCCGCCTGTTTTTCAAAAACAAATTGATATTGCACCCCGGGGGCTGGATCTGCAAAAAGATGATGCCCGTAATCGAATGAGATGGTTGTGCTCGCGCCGGCGTGGACCCGCGTCCACGTCATGAAAACGTCTTTTCCGAACTGCTCCTGCGTCGAAACTGCAGGATACGTGAAAAGCTGGTCGGTGCTCGTCTCGATGGAGACAACCGTCGGATCGGTTGAATAGCCCGCCTTTGCATAGTTGATGGGCGCCGGCACGGTGCGAACCACGCCGCCGCTTTCATTCGAAAGAGAACTCCCCGGCACCGAAAAAATCTGGAGGTAATCCTGGTTTGTTGTTTTATACCAGGAATAGGAGCTTGTGTTGCCGGTGTGCACACGATTCACGATAAGATGGTCTTCAACGGTGCCGTCGCTCCCAATTTCCGCGTCAAAGTTTATATTTTGTTGCACATAAAGCTCCGACTTGTCCGCGTTTATATCGGCATTCACGACCGCAAGATAATCGCCGTTAAATTTTTGCGGCAGCTGATAGACGTCACCGGTTGCACCGTACTGCATCGCAAAATTCTCAAAGGTCGGATCCTTGAAATAAACCATGATGTCCTTTTTGGCTATCCAATCGGTAAGTAAGCCGGCGATCGTTCCCGAAGCATTCGCCTGCGCGGTGGATGGCGAAGCAAGCCTCATCACGATCGCGGTTACGAGCGAGCGCAAGATCTGTTTTGGGTAGGTGGCTCCCGACGCCTGGCCGGCCTGCACCAGCTTCTGGACTTGAAGAGTAAGGTTGTCGCTCGTAAATGTCGTTGTCGGTTTACCGACGGCGACCGGTCCCGTCATGGCAAGAAGGTCGCTCACCACTTTTGGTGATACCGCAACCGCCCCGTCAAAAGTTGTGCCGCTCGCCGCGTACAAATCCGAACGTTCAAACATCGAGATCGTTTCCGAGGCCGATGTCGGAAAATCAAAGAACCAGTTTGCATCGGCGGGACGGAACCGCGTCGTTTCGAGCTGAAGCGGTACCGGTGGAATTATATTCGGTTTAAAGGCGGTATCAACATCAGCAATATCGTGAACCACTATACTTGCGATGGTCCCGCTTGCGATCGTGACATCCGCATAGCTCCCCAAAATCCTCCGCCCGGTTTTTCCTCCGACGGATTTTGCAGCATAACAAGGATATGGTGCGGCGCCGGGTCTGCCAGCCACGGGATGAATTTATTCAAAAAGGTTATCCCACCCTCGATTTGAGCTTTTGCAGGAACGTAAGCATTTGCGAGATCGCTCGCCCCCGTTCCCGCAAACGGCAATACGCTTGCGAGCGCATTGCTGTCGGCGTCAATCGCCTTAAGGTCTTGATTGATGCTCGTGAGATTCGCAATAAATCCGTTTCCGTTTCCCGACGCGAGAAATGAGACGGCGTTATTTTGAAATGCGAGCGCATCCGAGGAAAGAGCGCCAAGTTGTTTTGAAATGTCGCTGAATGATTGGAACGCAGAAGATCCTCCTTTAAAAAGGAAGTTAAACCAACTCGCAACGCCGCTCAGGCCGGAAGCGTTATTTAATTGTGCAAATTGAGTTTCGGCCGATTGTGGGTCGAGGTTTTGTAGGTCGTTCACGCCTTGCGACAGAGCGTTTGCCCGCACCGATATCTCGTAGGCAACCTGGTGACGGACAAGATAATACGAGAGGATGGAGCCCCCGACAAAAATGACGATGAGAGCGACGATGCCCCAAAGAATTCCTTTTGGTAACGCTTTACGTTCCGCACCAAGAAATTTTCGATAATTCCCGGGTGTAACAGGAATGTCTTTGAGCTTATCGCTCGTCGTTCGAGGTTCGGATGCAATTGTTTTCGCAAGCTTATTAGCCTGAATGTCTTCGTCGCCTTTTGCTGACGGGATTTTTACCATATATCTTCATTCTATCATCAACTTTTTCCCTCACCACTTCCCCTCCATAAATGCCCTCGTTGCCGGTCCAAAGAATCCGGTGGCTTTGAGTTGATTCTTCGCCTGGAATTTCATGAGTGCCTGTTGTGTCTTTGCCCCAAAGGTAGTCCCTTCATGTCCGGGAGATCCGGCTCCCGTCTGTGCTATGGGGTAGCCGTTGTCATTGAGGAAGATCTGGAGGTTTTTGACGTCCGCTCCCGAACTCCCAATCGTGAGGTTTCGGGTAAAGCTGGCTACGAGCTGGGTGTTGAGCTCGTTGATCAAGGACTCAAGCTCTGCCAAGAGGGATTGGAGAAGAGCCTGGAGAGCAGAGGGGGAAGAATCTGAAGAAGAGCCAGAGCCAGAGCCAGAACTACTACCTGAGCCGGTTCCGCCTCCGGAGTAACCACCACCTCCTCCTCCGCCGCCTCCTCCAGATCCACCACCTCCTCCGCCGCCACTCGTCTCTACCGTCACGGTCGTTTGTGCGGTTGCGATCCCCAGATTGTTTTGTGCTGTGAGGGTATATGCCGTGGTTTCGTTTGGAGTTACGGATACGGATGAACCACTTACCTGACCGATATTGGGGGTGATGCCAATCGTAGGGGTCGGATTCCCGGATACGACCCAAGAGAGGGTGGATGCCTGTCCTCCGGCTATCGTGCCGGGGTTGGCGGAGAAGGAAGCAATGCTGGGGGTGGAAGTCTCGGTGCCTGAGGTATTTGCCACGGTAATACCGACATTCGTTGCGGTACCCACGTTCCCTGCGGCATCGTAGGCTTTGGCACTGAGGGTATGGGGGCCATTGCTTGATGATGCCGTGTTCCAGCTCCAGGCGTAGGGGGAAGAGAGATCGGTGGCGGTAACTGATCCATCGAGGAGGAACTGGACTTCGGTCACCCCTACATTATCTGAGGCTGAGGCCTGGACCGAGATGGTAGAAGAGACCGTGGAGCCGGAGGTGGGAGCGGTGATGCTCACCGTGGGAGCCTGGGTGTCACCACCGGAACCGGAGTCGGCTTCATATACGGCTTCATTGAACACACGGACGTCGGGGAATTTAAATGTTCCACTTCCGCAGGAACCGGGATTCGATGCGAGAGCATAGCTGATGGAGCTCGCCCCGGAATTTGTCATTAAAATTTCATTATCACTCCTTCCGGTGTACGAGACGCCGCTTGTGGGAATGCATGATGCGGAGACGCCGCCAAGTTGGAAGCCTCCCATAAGATGGAGAACGTTGGGAAGTCCGCTCACGGTCAGCGTCTCAGTTCCTCCCGACCAACTGGACGATGTGATGGTGTATGAAAGCTGGTATGCGGGATCTATGGGAAGATTCGCATAGGCAACTTCGGCCGGATTATCATATGCCTTTCCATTTACATAGGGACCGCCCGAGACGTCAGGTCCAACGGCCGGGAATGGCTGAGTCTGTGTCGTTGAACAGGTTGGATAATTCGTGCAAACTTTCCACCAGCTCAAGCCTGTTCCACCATTCGGATGGGGAGTGCAGGACGTGGAAGAATATCCGGCCAAGAAGAAAGAGCACGGCAGACTTTGTGATGAAGGAGCGGGGTTATCAAAAGGAGCTGCATTGCCCGAGAGCGACGTCGGTACTTCGGAAATTTGGAATCGGCAGGTTCCGGTAAACGTGTCGCAGTTTCCCCAGCGCAACAGGCTGTTCGTCGCCAAAGCATCGGTTGAGGCAAGCACGTAGATATAGCCGGTGGATCCCGTTGACTGATAGCCCGCGGTAATCTGGCTCCCGCCAAGCGCGTTGCCGACAACGTTTTCAAATCGAGCAAAGTTATCTATCTGTAGTGCCCGCGGGTTGTTATCGGCGTCAACGTATGGCTGGTCAGAGCCGTAAAAATAATTACGGAAGTAGGTATTAAAGTGATGCGTCCCCCATGTGTCGTCATCCTGCACTGCATCCTGCTCATCCCCTTCGTGTAAGATATAACTCGATTCGGCGGTGTGTTGAATTTCCAGTTGATAATAGGTCGTCTGCACATCACGATTGTAGTTATAGGCGATCACATCTCCCGTGTCGTTGCTCGCGCCCTCAAGCGCGACGCCGGCTGTGAGAATGTTATTGAGAATTAAATCGTCGGAATCATGCCCTTGACCCAAATCGATTTTAATCGCACTTCCCAATGGTGGATTTTGCCCGAAGACATAGTTATTGGACAACAAAGAGTTTTTTGAAAACGATGAAGCTAGTGAATAATTAATTGCATCTCCAATGAGCCGCACTCCTTTTACCCAGCAGTCATAGCACCCGTTGATGCTCACCCCTTGAGACCCGAGTGGTTGAAATACAATAGTCATATCTTCAAGCCCATATCCGATACCGGTGTAGGTAGTGGTTTCCCACGTAAGCATTGCGTGTTGGGTGTAGGACCAGTTGTTCGTATAGAGGCCATCATTGAAACCGACGGTATAAGTGCCATCATGGTTGTTCGTCACCGAAGTGATGATCACGAATTGGTTCTGCTCGTTATAGTGTGAGGTGCCGCCACTTAGATCGCACGCCAAATCCCACCCGCAAACAAACAGGCCTCCGTTATCGATTGCCGGACCGGCGCACTCGTTCCCGTCCCAATTCGTTCCTGTATCGCACTGACTGAAATAGGCCAGCATACCGACTGACGGCGGCGAAGCCGTTGTGACGACAACTGAAGTGTTCCCAACCGCATAATTGGAAGATGCCGAGGTGAGCGGACCGGATCCCGCGTCCTCCCCAGCGCCGAGCTGGATACCAACATTTGATCCGACCATCTGGACGGTGGTTTGCGCAGGGCTGCTGCCACGCACGGTGACGTCATTATGGCCAGAGGCATAACCCGGAGACATAATGAAATTCGAGGCTATTGTGAAAGTTCCGGGAGCCAGCAAGACATAGGTTCCAGGAGCACAGCTTGCGATGGCGCTTAGAATTTGTCCGGCGTCATCTTGGCCGCCACCCAATGGGTTGACCGTTTTACAATACGTTCTTGTCGGTGGCGTCCATGGATTCGGCGTTGTCTCTCCATCCGGAAACGTGGGTTGCAAACCGGCCTTCGACCAGTCAATGGCACGAAGTGGCGCAATGATATTTGACCACGAACCGGTGTTGCCGCCGCTACCCTGTGCCTGGGTCGTAGCACTCGCAGGTGATGACTGTGCCGAATTATTGCCTGCGGCATCATAGGCAGAAACGGTATAGGTGTATTGGGTTGATGGGGAAAGATTAGTGTCGCTGTAGTTCGTATTCGCCGTTGTTCCGATCTGAACTTCGGAACAACTACTACCCTGGCACCGATAGACCTTGTAACCTGTGACGCCCACGTTATCCATGCTCGGATTCCAGGAGAGATTGATCTGTGATGAAGAGATAGCGGTTGCCTGAAGATTTGCGGGGACACTGGGCGGTTGGGTGTCGGGAGGGTTGAACGAAACATTCACGGTGGTGTTCGTATTCACGGTTATCGTACAGGTATTGCCCGAGGTGGTGCTTCCACAATCACTCCAGGCGGTTGTGTAGCCGGAATTCGGTGTTGCAGTCAAGGTTACCTGGGTGGCGTTATTTACAACCATACTGCAGGTGGAACCGCAGTTGATGCCTGAAGGGGAACTGACGACCGAGCCGTTGCCAGAGTTTGCGAGGGTGAGGGTGCTAGTGGTAGAGCCGCCAGAGGCAGGAACGAATGCGGCGACAGCAGCTGCCATACTGAATTGTGTACCCGTCCACGACATCGTTGGAGCGATGGAGGCAGCGGAGGGATCTATCGAGTAAGAGGCGTAAGCAAATTCGCCGTTAAAACATCCCGTTCCCGGTTGGCTGATACCAACGGTTGAAAATCCACTGTCCGTCGTTGGAGTCCCGTTCGTCCAGCAGGCCGTACCACTCAGCCCTGCAATGAGCAATTCGTTGGTGGAAGCGGGAGTTATCGAACCCGTATTGATCGAAGTTATATTGTTTATTGAACTCGTCCCGTTCTGAGTATCAAAAACAGCCGCAGTCGTAAGCGTTCCTGACCAGGCAGAAACCACGCACGATGGAAAACCGCCACCTCCGCCGCACGTGAACGTTTGAGCGGAGCTCGTGATGGGGTTGTATGCATAATAAATTTCTTCGTACCTATTATTATCGGAAGAATTATAGACGTTTAACGCATGCCAGGTGTTGTTCATATTGTCGGACACCGTAGCTGCAGCTTGATACCCGGCGGTAACAACAACAATAAGAGAAGCACCACTTGTATTAATAGCAGGCGTAGCGCCGCCAGCGCTAATGCTGCTTGATGCCACAAAATTGATAGCGGCGTGAGCCGGTTTTGCTTGCGCACCAAAAACAATCAGCCCAAGGGCTATCAATACATAATAGGGGCGCTTCCTTGGAAATCGTGCCATATATCCTTGCTTATTCTTCATTGTACTATAATAGAAACATCATGCTGATGTTCCTCCAAAAGCTATCCTCGCGTACGGCATTACTCATCGTCCTTCTCATTTGCATCGTATCTTTCTCGCTCATGTTTTGGGCTTCCCGCACCGATTCAGCAATCGATGACGAGCTCGCCCATATCCCCGCAGGCTATGGTTACGTCCATAATTTGGACTATCGGTTGAATCCCGAACATCCGCCACTCGTGAAGGCGCTCGCTATGCTGCCGGTTCTTTTGCTCAACCCAACCTATCCGACGCAAAATTCCGCATGGACCACGGAAGTGAACGGTCAGTGGGACATGGGATCCGCGTTCCTCTACCAATCCGGCAACAACGCCAACGCGATTATCCAAACGGCGCGCATCATGCCGATTTTCATAACGATCCTGCTCATTCTCCTCATTTATTTCTTTGCGCGGAAATTGATGGGTGCATGGTGGGCCCTCGTTCCGACGTTTCTCTTTGCACTTGACCCGACCGTGCTCGCGCACGGACATTACGTGACAACCGATGTTGGTGCGGCGTTTGGCATCCTCTTCTCGCTCTTTTATTTTGTGAAATATATCGAATCTCCCTCGACGCGAAATCTTTGGTATGCCGGCCTTGCTTTTGGCGTCGCTCAGCTCACCAAATTTTCCACGCCGCTCCTTATCCCCCTCTATATATTCCTAGTTCTTGTTTTGTGGTTACGAGCAACCGTTGTCGCGTGGCCAAGCACGGCGCATCGCCTGAAAGTATTCTTCGTTGATTTTGTCCGCCGTTTTTGGAAATTACTTTTAATCGGCGTCATTGGCTACGTTTTTATTGTCTATCCCGTCTACTTCCTGTTCACCGCTAATTATCCGGTGGACCGCCAGGTTTCGGACACGACGCAGATCCTTGCGTCATTTGCAAACGGACCGACTCCGGCCGGACAACTTTGCCAGCCTCTTCGCTGTCTCGCAAACCTTGATATTAAAATGGCGGCTAATACTGTTCTGCGGCCGTACGCACAATACATGCTCGGCGTACTCATGGTGATGCAGCGCGCAGACGCCGGCAACACAATTTACTTCCTGGGCCAGGTGCGCGGGTCCGGCGGCTGGATTTATTTCCCGGTTCTTTTCCTGCTCAAGGAGCCGATCCCGACATTGATCATCGTCATTGCAGCCCTCATCCTTGCGCTTTTCTGGATGGCAAAAAAACGCGGCAGCCGCGCCGGACGGATGCTGTCGTATATCGAAAACCATTTTGCCGAGTTTTCGATGACATCGTTCATCGTCCTCTATTGGGGATATAGCATGAGAAGCCCGCTCAATATCGGCATCCGTCACCTTATGCCGACCATTCCGCTTATTTTCATCCTCGCCGCAATCGTATGGAAAAAATGGATTACGAATTTTAATTTTTCATTTGAAGGTTCTCTCGAATCAATGATGGCATCGATGCATAACGCCGCATGCTCATTCATATATGCCACCGTCAAATACGTCGTCCTTATCGTGCTTCTTTTCTGGCTCCTCTTTGAAACGCTCTTTACCGCACCCTATTTCCTTTCCTACTTCAACGAATTCGCCGGAGGCACATGGAACGGCTATCATTTCGTGACCGATTCAAACTACGATTGGGGGCAGGATCTGTTGCGCCTGCAATCATTCGTGAATTCCCATCCTGAGATCGACAAAATCGCCGTGGATTATTTCGGCGGCGGCAATCCGTCGTATTATCTCGGCCCGCGCGAAACGGACTGGTCTTCTTCAAAGGGAAACCCGGCGGCGCAAGGCATCCATTGGTTTGCCATTTCGATCAATCAACTCGAAGGCGCAACACAACCCGAGGCACCCGGAGGCTCGCGCAACGCATCCGATACGTATTCATGGCTCACTTCGCTCCGGCCGCCGGCACCGGGCATGGGCAATGTTCCTGCGCCGGATTATCGGGTCGGGACGTCAATCTTTGTATATCACTTGTAATAAACCCTGTTTTCGGTGCGGCAATCAATGTAACCTATTGTGCTCCAGGCGGGTAGCGCCATAATATTTTTTATCACCGAGAGGTCGTCATCCGCAGGGAAACGCAGACTGAAATAGAGCGCAGGACCGTTGACAGTGGTAACATCAATTTCCTGCATTGAAAGATCGTTTAATGCAATCGTATTTACGTTGACGGTCGCCGCGCGCAGGACGTTTATTATTGAAATCAGGTTTGGCATGAATAACGCGGGCAAGGCCTCTTGATTAACCCCGGTCGGCTTCTGCGAATAATCGTGGATAACCGTAATGACGCTGCCCTCGGTATCGTACGTTCTCTCGAACATGGTGCCGGTTTTGTCGAACCAAAAACATTGTTCGTCGCCATTGTCCTTCGGCATGAAACACCAGATGGCGAGCGGACTTCGCTCGGTTACCGTAATCGTCACCGTGTGCGAAAAATAATCCTTGCTTACGCTCAGGCTTGCGAGCTGGGGTATCCAATTGAGTGTGCTGGTTGGTATCGACGCCGGCCACACAAGCATATTCCGATAGCCAAGCAGAGGCTTCATAATCATCGTCTTGTTCGTTGTCGGCATCGCGGCGGCTTCCACGAGCGACACAATCGCATCACTCGGTACAGCGATGTTGCCCTGGACAACAACCTGATTGACGGCAAATAAGGGCGACCGGAAAACAATCCATCCGACTCCAAGCGCCGTGAAGTAGGCGACAAAAATGCCGATGGTTGTAAAAAAATACCTCCGCCGCTTCTGGCGCGTCTTCTTACGCTCCGAAATATACGAACGGACCTGCATATCTATAGATTACCACGGGGTCTTTACCGCTTCACGATCCGCTCCATCAGAGGATTAAGGCGCGTAACAAATTCGTAGTGCGAGGTTCCGGATTTCTGCGACGGCTCCCACGCGAAAATCTCATCTTTCCCGTCGCGGCCGATTATCGTTGCAATATCGCCCGGCTTAGCACGGCCGGAAAGCCCGACAGCGACAATATCCATTGAAACCCTCCCCAAAATCCTTGCGCGTCGCCCGTTTATGAGAACTTCACCCGTGCTTGAAAGCGCCCGGGGGAAACCGTGCCAATAACCGATCGGGAGAACCGCCATGGTCATGTCGCGCGGCACTCGCTCGGTCAGGTCATAGCCAACATAAGCCCCCGCCTTCAGTTTTTTAACTTCGCTCACGACGGTCCGCCATGAGAGGATCGGTTGCAGTTTAATTTTATTTTTTTCCGAACCACCAAGCTGAACTTCGAGTTCCTTCGAGGGCCACAGACCGTAAAGACCGATACCGATACGGACGGCATCAAGATGATAATCTTTTGAGATAAGCGCGCCCCCGGTTGCGGCGGCATGCTTCATAAGGTTTTTGAAACCGGCTTTTTCAAAAAGAGCAACCGCCGCTTTAAAATTTTTTAATTGTTCGTCGGTATAGGTCGGATAATTGATATCTTTCGCGGATGCGAAATGCGTGAACAAACCCTTAAAATGTCCGTTCAAATGTGCGTGGATCGTTTTTAATCGCCGGATAACATTCGGGACGTCCTCACAATAAAATCCCTGCCGATGCATTCCGGTGTCAATCTTGATATGGAAATCCGGAATATGCTTCGCACGCGCAAGCGCGAGAAGTGCTTCGAAATTGGAAACAGAGATGGTGATATCGTTATGCGCGGCATCCGCATAACGAGTGGGGAGCGTTGTCCCGAGTACGAGGATCGGTTTCACTATCCCCTCGCGCCGGAGCGCGAGCGCTTCGGTTATGCTGTCCACGCAAAATCCGTCAACGCCAAGTTGCGCCGCGAGCCGGGAGAAAGCAAAGAGACCGTGGCCGTATGCATTCGATTTTACGACCGCCCACAACTGGACTTTCTTCCCGATTATTTTCCGGAACGTATTGTAATTTTTTTTCGCAGCACTGGCATCGACCTCGATCCACGTACGAACATGTTCCGGGCGGATTCGCATAAATCGCTCTTATCCGATAAGCTTTTTCCCGACATAGGGTTGCAGAACCTTCGGCACTTCAACTTTTCCGTCTTGGGTCTGAAAATTTTCCAGGATAGCGATAAAAATTCGCGGCGACGGCAGCGCGGTGTTATTCAACATGTAGACAAATTTTTTCTCGCCGTTCGCGTCCGTGTATTTTACATTCAACCGCCGGGACTGCCAGTCGAGAAAATTGCTGGCGGATCCCGTCTCGGCCCACCGGTTCATCCCGGGGAGCCACGCTTCGGTGTCGAACTGACGGTATTTGCCGGCGCCCAGATCGCCGGTGCAGATGAGCAGTCGGCGATAAGGCAGTCCAAGCTCTTCGTGCATCTCTCCCGAAATGCCGACCATCTCTTCCTGGAGCTTAGTGGTCTTTTCGATATCCGCCTCCGCAAGCACAACCTGCTCAACTTTCATGAATTCATGCACCCGGTACATCCCCTTCACGTCCTTGCCGTAACTCCCGATCTCGCTCCGATAGCACGGGCTGTAACCGGAATGTTTGATGGGCAGTTGTTCGGCCTTCAAAACCTCATCGGCATAATAGGCGAGGAGCGAAGGCTCCGCAGTCCCAACAAGAAATTTTTTATCTTTATCCACTGTCGCCACTTCATAAATTTCATCAACCGCCGGATCGTAATGGGTTCCCTTGAAATATCCCGTACCAAAAAGCGCGAATTCTTTGACGAGCGTCGGCGGAATCATCGGTTGATACCCCTTCTCCACCATCTTATGGATCGCATACATCATGACGCCCATCGCGAGCAGGACACCGTCATTTTTCAAATAATATCCGCGGAAACCTCCCACTTTTGTTCCGGCATCAAAATCCAAAATGTCGAGTGCTGTGCCAAGCTCGATATGCTCTTTCGGCTTGAAGTCGAATTTTTTTGGCTCCGTGCCACCGTCCGGCATCCATCGGAACACTTCTTTGTTTTCCGCCTCGTCTTTGCCGACCGGCGTATCCGGTGAAATGATGTTCGGCACGCGGACCATGAGCTCGTTGAATTTTGTATCGATCTCATCGAATCCACTTTCCTCGGAAACTTTTTTGAACTCCTCTTTTAAGCGGGTTCCGGTTTCGCGATCTTTGGCTTTCTTCTGCTCGGCGCGGATACCTTCAAGCTTTGCCATGATTTCCCTGCGCCGCTTATCAATTTCGAGAAGCTTATCGATCGCGTTCGGGTCAAGATTTTTCTTGCGTGCCGCATCTTTCACGGCTTCTGCATTTTCGCGGATGAATTTGATGTCGAGCATAATGGATTCATTGTACCCCTTAAAACATGGAAAATTCAATACATATGCCGTATAATCGGACTAATGGCCAAAGCCGCCGCAGAACAACTTGACCCCATTCGTCACTCGCTTGCCCATCTTCTCGCCGCAGCAGTTTTAGAGAAATTTCCCGATGCGAAGCTTGGCATCGGCCCCGTGATTGATAACGGCTTCTATTATGATTTCGGGCTCTCACGATCGCTCACTCCGGACGACCTGAAGGACTTTGAAAAATCGATGCGAAAGCTGATTAATAAGAAATTGCCCTTCACGGGACGCGAGGTGACACCCGCCGAAGCAAAAAAGCTTTTTGCGCAACAGCCTTTTAAGCTGGATTTAATAAAAGAGTTTTCAGAGGAAGGTAAGTTGCTCACCGTCTATGAAACCGGCGACATCTTTCTTGATCTTTGCCGCGGCGGCCACGTCGAAAATACGTCAGAAATTCCGGCGGATGCATTCACGCTCGATAAAATCGCAGGCGCTTATTGGCGCGGCGACGAGAAAAATCCCCAACTCCAACGCATCTACGGATTGGCGTTCGCAAGCAAAGAAGACCTGAAAGAGTATCTCACGATGCGCGAGGAAGCCAAGAAGCGGGACCACAAAATTCTTGGTCCGGCGCTCGATCTTTTTACATTCTCGGACCTCGTTGGTCCCGGCCTGCCGCTGTGGACGCCGAAAGGCACCATCGTGCGGAATCTTCTCGATAGCTTCGTATGGGAACTCCGCAAGCGTCGCGGTTACGAACAGGTTGATATTCCGCATATTACAAAAAAGGATTTGTACGAGAAAAGCGGGCACTGGGAAAAATATAAAGACGACTTGTTCAAAATAACCACGCGCGAGGGACATCAGTTTGCAATGAAGCCGATGAACTGTCCGCACCACACGCAGATCTATAATCGCCGACAATGGAGCTACCGCGAACTCCCCCAGCGATACGCTTCGACCACAAAAGTGTACCGGGACGAACAGTCAGGCGAACTCGCCGGTCTCTCTCGCGTCCTTGCCATTACACAGGACGATGCCCACGTCTTCTGCCGGTCTTCGCAGGCGATCGAGGAAATGGGAAAGATCTGGGATATCATTAAAGAATTTTACGGCGTTTTCGGCTTCAACGATCTCATCGTCCGCCTTTCTCTGCGCGACCCCAAACACCCGGAGAAATATCTCGGCACGGATGAGATCTGGAAAGACGCGGAAGGAAAACTCCGCGAACTTGTGGAGTTGTTTAAAAAGAAAGAGGCAACGGGTGCGATCAAAACAATCGAAAGCGAAGGCGAGGCCGCGTTTTACGGACCGAAGATCGACTTTATGGGCAAAGACGCTATCGGACGAATGCATCAGGTCGCAACCATACAGCTCGATTTTAACCAGCCCGAGCGCTTTGATCTTTTCTGCATAAACGAGAAGGGCGAACACGAACGCATTGTCATGATTCATGCCGCGATCATGGGTTCTATCGAGCGCTTTCTCTCGGTTGCGATCGAACACTTTGCCGGCGCATTCCCGACCTGGCTCGCGCCGGTACAGGTTGCCGTGATCCCGGTGAGCGATAAGTTTTTCGCCTACGGTGAAAAAGTGCGCAAGGAACTTCTTGATGCCGACATCCGCGTCGAGCTCAATGCAGCGAATGATTCTCTCGGCAAGCGAATCCGGACGGCGGAAATGATGAAAATTCCCTACCTGCTTGTTGTTGGCGAAAAAGAAGAGGGCGACGGAAGCGTCGCCGTACGAAGCAGAAAAGGAGACGAAGGAGCAATCGAACTTGGAACGTTTTTGATGAGATTGCAGAAAGAAATCCGGGAGAAAAAATAAAACCGCGAAGCATTTTCTGCTTCGCGGTTTGTTAATCCGCAACCGATATGCACCCTATTCTTTAGAGAACCGTACGTACCACTGTTTTTGTTTGTCGAACCGGAGAAACGCCGCCGGCCCGGATGATTTAATTGACTCGAGAATGATGTGCGGGACTGCGCCTTTTGCATGCCGTGAGCACAAAGCCAATTTGCCACAGCTCATCCTGCAAAGACCCCAACCCCGAAAAATAAACCATCGATATTCCTCGCCGCCAGGGACATTGACCTTGTAACCGATGATTTCCCCGATCAGAGAACTCTCTCCATATATCAATCGGATTGGTTTAATCACTTCGGTCACACGCGCAGTTTTCCGGGCAAAAAGTTCTCGCTTGAAATTTCCGACTTCCAACACGGCCTCGCATAGTTCGGGCCTGATAAGCGGCTCAATCAGTGCTCGTAATCCCGTCATGATAACCCCCGGATTTCAATTTTCCTGAGATTTATGTTACCATATCTGTAATAATATGTCAAACAACCCCGCAAAACCCACCGTCATCGCCATCGTAGGCCCTACGGCAAGCGGCAAAACTGCGTTTTCCATCGAACTCGCCCGCCATTTTAATGGGGAAATAATTTCCGCAGATTCACGGCAGGTTTACCGTGGCATGGACATCGGCACCGGCAAGGCGACGCGCCGCGAGATGCGCGGCATCCCCCACTATCTTCTGGACGTTGCCTCCCCTCGCAGGACATTTACCGCATCGCACTTTCAGCGTCGTGGCAAAAAAGCCATTCGCGCAATCGTGGCAAAAAATAAACTGCCAATCGTGGTTGGCGGCACGGGCCTCTATCTTGATGCACTGCTATATGGCTATGCCTTGCCGAACGTTAGGCCGGACATGAAACTTCGTAAAAAGCTTGAGAAGCAAACGGCTCCCGAATTGTTGCGTGAGCTCAAAAAACTCGATCCCCGGCGGGCGGGCAATATTGACCCGCATAATAAACGGCGGCTTGTGAGAGCCCTTGAGATCATCTACACCACAAAGAAATCTGTGCCAAGCCGCGAAGAAGCGCTCTCACACGCGAGCGAATATAACCTCATTAAAATCGGCATCTCCCCTTCCCGGGAACAATTAAAACAGGCTATAGCAAAACGGCTTTCGAAACGTCTGCGCCAAGACATGATTAAAGAAGTGGAAAACCTGCACCGAAGCGGCCTCAGTTGGAAAAGACTCGACGGATTCGGGCTCGAATATCGATTCATCAGCCGTTATTTGCAAAAGCTCATCACAAAAAATGAAATGGTTGTTGCCATCAAAAAAGAAAGTTGGCTGTATGCCAAACGGCAGATGACCTGGTTTAAGCGAGACGATTCGATTCATTGGATAAAAAATAGAGGCGAACGACAAAGTGTCATCCGCCTCATAAAGAAGGCTATGCCCGCAAAGCGTCGTTCGCAGGGAACGGTTCGCGGTTCAGCGTAATCAAATTGCCGCATTCGCACACCCTTTTTGTGACGGCAATGCCACCGGAAAGACAAGCTACATTGTTCTTGTCGTCAACCGGCCCACCGCACCCCAAACATCGGTAGTTCGGAAAACATTTTCCTGATTTCCGGCTCTGACTTGTTTCTTTGCAGATGTCGGATTCGCAAACACCGATACCGGTCCCGTATCGTGCGTCAACGGAAAGAAGAACTTCGTGGCAAGATGCGCAGTGATTCGTGCGGTTTTCCATTCCTATTCACCCCGGGTTATAGTACTTCCCCAAATTCAATTCCTCGAATATGGAGAAAGCCCCTTGGGAAACGATTCACTCGCTCCTTTCGCAAAAGGCTATCTCCATCCAAGGAGAATGCTAAGCAACGCTTGATGAACTGGTTTCTATTATAAAGCTAGCTCAATATTTCAGTCAAGAAAAAAGCGCGTCCGAGGATAATTCGGACGCGCGACATTCAAAGAACTGCTAATACTTCAAAGAGTTCCCATTTCCCGGATCTCTTTCTGCTTTCGTGATTCGGGCGGCAGCAAGACTCTCCCAGTGTTCTTGTCGTCGCCGCTCGCAGCCGCAAAGATGGACGCATGAGCTTCTGTCCGTCTTTTCTGTCGTTCCGAACAGGCAGCACTCTGGTTCTTGCAACGGAAGTTATGACTTCCCTCATCAAACACCACATCGGCTTTTCCGCAAAAAGCGCAACGGTAAGTTCCGTGTAGTGGGCTTCCAGGACAATGAGAATTCTGGCATATATAAGCCAGCCGCCCATCGTGAGAAACACTATCCTTAAAACATGGTCCGCCACACACGCTACACAGGATTCGTGGCGGGACCCTAATCGTGCCGATGGTGGGACCTCGACCGGTGGCAGTTTTCACAGCAGTTGACATTGTTCTCCCTCAATTGGAAATGAGCAAAAGCCCTTTCTTGTGGAAAGGGCCTTTTGTGGTGCGATCAATGATTGTTATTATCCCGCCGCAAGAGCCCCTTTCCACTTCGAGTGGTGCTTCGTAATCGTAATAAAGCCCGCCTGCCAGATTTTCATCGAAAGGGACGTGAGAGCACAGAGATGTTGCGCGGTCGCATGTTTCATGGGAATAGGATTATGGTACGGCACGCTTGAGATGCGGTCAAGCGAACCATGTGGACAAACTTCCGACGAGCGCTACCGAAGGTTGCGCTCAAAAAGATCCTTCAGGGTATCGGGCCGTGCCTTTCCTTTGAGCTTTGCCATTGCTTTGCCGATCAGGAACTGCAGGCTCGCTGTCTTGCCTTTCTTGTAATCCGCGACGGCTGCGAAATTTTCGGCGATCACAGCAACGACAACCGCTTCGATTTCGTTTTCATTCGAAACGATGCCGATGTTTTCCGTCTTTACAATTTCTTCCGGATCGGCGCCCGTTTCAAACATTTTTATGAGCATATCCTTCGCCTGGCGGCTCGTAATTTTCTTTTCCTCAATCAGCGCCGCGAGATGCGCAAGATGTTCCGGATCGATTTTAATCTCGGCAAACGAAATGGCCGCCTGGTTCATCAGCCCGCGGAGGTCGCTTGTGAGATAGCTGTAGAGCGTGGCAACCCCCGCTTGCGGCAATTGTTCGCGGAGTTCGGAAACAGCCTCCTCGAAAAAATTCGCGGCCGGTGGGTCACCGATCAAAATCTCCGCCTTATGCGCATCGAGGCCGTATTCGCTCTCGAATCGCAAACGCTTTTGTGCCGGCATTTCGGGCAACGATTCACGGATTGCCTCTGGATTGAAAATACTTGTTTCGAATGGCGGCACGTCCGGCTCGGGGAAATAGCGGTAGTCATGAGCCTCTTCCTTGGATCGCTGGGCAAATGTCTTTCTTTTGACCTCGTCCCATCCACGCGTTTGCTGGATCATTGTCTCCCCTTTTTCGAGTGCTTCCTGTTGCCGTTTTAATTCATATTCAACGGCATCGTGCACGGCACGAAACGAGTTGATATTTTTCAACTCAACCTTGGTGCCCATATTCAAACTTACATTTGCCTCGATGCGCATCTGCCCTTTTTCCATGTTGGCATCGGACACGCCAAGATAACGCAATATGAGCTGGAGCTCGCGGGCAAAATCGGCGACCTGGTCGGCGCTCGTAAAATCCGGCTCCGTCACAAGCTCCATGAGCGGCACGCCCGCACGATTGTAGTCCACAAGCGAGGCGCCCTCGGCATGCGCAAGGTTCGCGGTATCCTCTTCGAGGTGTATGCGCGTGATACGGATGCCTTTCAGCGTTCCTCCGCTTACGAGCGGCTTATCGTATTGTGAAATTTGATATGCCTTCGGCAGGTCGGGATAAAAATAATTCTTCCGGTCAAATTTCGTGGTCTCGTTAATTTTCCCGCCGAGTGCAACGCCGACTTTGACGACATGTTCAATGGCGGCCTTATTTGGAAACGGCAGGGTTCCCGGATGACCGAGACAGACAGGACAGACATTTACATTCGGATGCTGTTCCTCCGGGTCGTTCAGGGAGTCGCAAAACATCTTTGTTTTTGTCTTGAGTTCCGCATGAATCTCGAGGCCGATCGTTGGATTGTATTCCATTACGTTGATTATAGGCGAAAAATGAAAATGATAAAGCCCTCCGGCGGCACATGTGCCATAATATAGTTATGGCAATCATCACGATTGGCGGCAATGTGGGAGCCGGGAAAACAACGCTTGCAGCGCGGCTTGCCGAAACGCTCGGCTATGAAGAACTCTACATGGGGGGTTTATTCCGGGAAATCGCCGCCGAACGCGGAATGACCATTGAGGCATTTTACGCCGACCTCAAGAACGATCCGAAGCTCGAGCAATCGGTTGATGAACGACAGGCAAAATTGATGCGTGAAAAAGATAATCTCGTCATTCAAGGGCGCGTTGCGTGGTTCTTTTCGAAAGGAAGCTTGTTTACCGTGTTTAATGTTTTTCTGGCCGTTGACCCTGTGGTCGGCGCCGAGCGGAGCGGACGACGCCCCGAAAACGTTGGCCGCCCGATCCAAGAAGTAAAACTCGCGAACGCCGTTCGCGCCCAACAGGAAGTTGAGCGCTATCGGAAGCTTTACGGCATCAACAACTTCCTTGATCCGGGCCATTATGATTATGTACTCGACACTTCCCGCCTTACCGAAGATGAAGTCCTTGCAAAAATTGTCGAAAAGATAGATGAAAGAATAGAAGCCGATGTCTAAAAAACTTTCCGTAAACACTCCGAAGGTGGTCGCCGATCCAATCTACGGCATCATTGATATCCGGCCGGTTTTGCCAATGGTTGAGACCCGGGAATTTCAGGCACTCGGCGATAAGCGCCAGCTTGGCATGGCCTCGCTCACCTTTCCTTCGGCGACGCACTCAAGAAAAGCCCATTCTCTCGGAGCCTATCATGCGACCCGCGAACTCGCGGATGCCTGGATCAAGCGCGGATTCATTAACGAAAAAGAGGCGGATGCCCTTTCCGGATACGCCCTCTACCACGATATCGGACACCCCGCATTTTCTCATGTCACCGAACCATTATGCCCTCCTCCGCCTCACGCAACCCAGAAAATGAGCATGAACGGCGCCTGGAGCCTCGAAATTATCAATCGCCTCAAAACGCCCATCGAGCGGTGCGACATTGATTTCAAGCTGTTGCGTGAAATGGCGGCCCACAAAAATCCTCTCTTTCTTGCGGTGAGTGATAAAAATCTCGGCATGGAAAAACTCGATTATCTCGAACGTGATGGCTTGTTCACCATCCTGAGCCGGCCTGTCGGCGTTGATTATCTTCGCCGCCATATTTATTTTGTTGACGGATCGCTCGCCATCGATGAGAAGGTTATCGATAACGCGATCGAACTTCAAAATTATTATCTCAAAATTTATAAAAATGTATACCTTCGCAAGACATCGGCCATCGCCCAGCGCATGATGCAGAAGATGACGCATCACCTTATAACGGCTGGTGACATCTCGCGGAATGACCTGATCGACCTCACCGATTCGGAACTCTTGGGCATAATGCGCTTTTCAAAAGATCCCATGGTGCAGGCGCTCTACGCGCTCATGCGCGAACGCGACCTTTTCCGTGAAGCCATCGTGATTCGGCCGAAGAAATTTGCCCGCGTGGAAATGCGCGCAGGGAAATCGATTACGGTGTTCGGAACGGGAGACGGCGTCATTCGAAAACTTGCGACAAACCCCTCGTTCCGGCCGGAAAATCAAGCCGCACTCGAAAAACTTGAACAGGCAATCGCCGCCGCGGCCGGTCTTCCCGAAGCGAGTATTCTCGTTTCCCCCATTACAAGCACCGAACGGTTTGAGGGCAAGGATATTTTGATCTATCAAGGTGTCGGAAAAAAATTAGCATCCCTCCGCGCTCGATTCCCGGCCCACTTTAAAAATATCGAGGAGGTTGCGGAAAGCTATCTGGCGTTTCGCATCTGCACCACGGAAAAATATCGCAAGCGGCTTAACGAACCGAAAATCGCGCGAAGGATTTTCGAGATTGTGACGACGGCTCAACGTTGATAATCGCGAGGCTTCGTAGTACCATAGCGTCAGAACCAATTTCACGCTATGGAGATGTCACGTGATTATTAAAATTGAGATATCAGGTACGCTTGTCGGCGGGTCGCGATTTCCGCTCAAAACATTCAGATCAGCCGTCGAAACCAAAATGCTCCACGAACTGCTTCCGTCGGACCAAGCGGAATTTATATTCAAGCTCAATCTGAACACAGAAGTTCTCACAAAAGATGCCGCCGAACTTATCGTTGAAGTTTTCGGCGTTCCGGTGGCAAGCGAAATCATTGCCAATGCAATCGGGATGGCTGCGAGTGAAGCGGCATGCACACATGGCAACCATATAAGCCATGCGGTAAAATGCATTGTGAGCGCAGCGAACGGCGACCAAGTCCAACGATATGTCATCTTTGCTCCTTCGCCGCAACGAAAGCGTCGGCGGCGGACAATGCCGTGAAAGCCCAAAAAAGAGATTTGGCAACTAAAAAACCTATCCTCGCGGATAGGTTTTTCATGCTATTTCAATAATCAGTTCCCTAGCCCACAACCTCGATTCCCATATTCTTCGCTGTGCCGGCAATAATCTTTTCTGCCGCATCAAGATCCGTGGTGTTCAGATCTCGTAGCTTCCGTTCGGCAATCTCTCGCACTTGCGCACGCGTAACCTTGCCCACCTTGGTGGTGAGAGGGTTTGCCGCACCTTTTTCAATGCCAGCGGCTTTCTTGAGAAGCGCGGCGGCCGGAGGCGTCTTTAACGTGAAAGAGAAGCTTCGATCTTCGAAGATTGTGATTTCGGCGGGTACAATGTCGCCCTTCATATCCTTGGTGGCCTCATTGAACTGCTTGCAGAAATCCTGAATGTTGATGCCTTGCGGGCCAAGCACCGTACCAACCGGAGGGGCAGGATTCGCCGCCGCGGCCGGGAGCTGAAGCTTCAAAATGGTTTTCACTTTCTTTGCCATAGTAGGAATATGATAGCGGAAAGCCCTTTTTAAATCAAGTATACGAGAGCCCCGCACGATAATACTCCTTTTGAGGGGTGCCGGAGCCGCGGAGGCGGCGAGGCCGAGCGCGCTTTCAGCAGAAAGCGACGCGACCCTCAAAAGGAGTATTATCGTGCGGGGCTGATTTTGATTTAAAACGGGATTTCCTCCGGCTTTATCTCATTTTCGTCGTCCAGGCTGATGATTGGAATTTCTTCGAGTGGAGGGACCACATCCTTGTCGCTGGGTTTAGCATCCGCACCCGCCGATGCACCACCGGCATTGCCGGCACTGCGGAAGTTTCCGCCACCACCCTGGCCGCCACCTTGCGGACGCGGCCCGAGCTGCAAACGCTCCGCGATAACTTCAGTTGTCTTTCGCTGGCCTCCGGTTTTATCGGTCCAACTGCGGGTTTGCAGTCTGCCTTCGATCAAAACCATGGCGCCTTTCGTGAGATATTGCCCGGCGATCTCCGCCTGCCGCCCCCACAAAACGACATTATGAAATTCCGTTTCCTCTTGTTTTTGGTTATTTTTATCAGTCCAAACCCGGTTCGTTGCAACGCCGATCGTTGCGACCGCGGAACCACCCGGCGTTGTCCGCACCTGCGGATCAGCCGTTACCCGTCCTACCAACAACACCTTGTTTAAATCCATATATTTATTGGTTTTTCTTTGACTTTGGCTTCATTGTAGCACATGTCACATTAAAAGAATCTAAAATTTCAAATCAAACAAAAGCCCAGCTAAGAATGCCTTCGAGGGATTCTCGGAGCCGCAAAGGCGGCGAGAGCAAGGCGCGTTTCGAGCACGAAACGACGCCGTGCCCGAGAAGGCATTCTTAGCTGGGCGTTTTCCCTTATTGCAAAATTTCCTCGATTTTCTTTTCCAGTGCTTCGTTCGAAAGCGTCTTCGGTGCCTGCTTCGGAGCTTCTGTTCCGGCCGGTGCAGCTGACCGGGTTGGTCGGCGGCCGCGGCGCAAAGCGCCCATAGCCGGAGACATTTTCTCGGCAGCCGGCGGCGAAGCGATAATCAAAAAACGAAGAACGTCCTGGCGGGTATTCAGATCATGCTCAAGATTCTTTGCATCGTCCGGATAGCTCCGGAAGTTGCAATAGGCGAAAACCGCATCTTTGTGCTTTTTGATTTCATAGGCGAGCGCGAGATTCCGGGATTTTGCCTCCGAACTCATTTCTCCGCCGTGCTGACCGATGAGCGTCAAAACATTTGCCAAATCGCCCTCGTTTTTCAAGAGGACCGATATCTCATATTCCTTTTTGTCGATATCTTCTCGATTCATGTTTCCCTATGATAGCAAGCCAAATCAGAAAAGTCCAGAGATCCGTACCCCGCTCATTGGCGGGGTGCGGACCCTCCGAGATGCTTATTTTTCTGCTGCCGGCGCCACGACGGCAACCTCTTCTTCAACATCCTCTTCGTGCAGGATATCTTTGGAATCCAATTCCTGTTTTCCGGCCGGGATCAATCGTCCAATGATGACGTTTTCTTTGAGGCCACGGAGCTTGTCCACCTTGGCTTCAATGGCGGCCTTCACGAGCACGCGCGAGGTGTCCTGGAACGAAGCAGCAGCGAGGAACGATTCCGCAGACAAAGCGATGCGTGTAATACCGAGCAAAACTTCCTCGGATTTCGCCGTCTTGCCGCCAGCCTTCTTCACTTCCTTGTTCACTTCCAGGAACTTGGACTTCTCAACGATTTCTCCCATGACGAAATCAGGAGCGTCGCCGCCTTCCGTAATCTTCACGCGCGAGAACATCTGCTTCACGATCATTTCAATGTGTTTGTTGTTGATCGAAGCACCTTCAGAAAGGTAGATCTTCTGGACTTCGTTCACGATATAACGTGCAACCTCAACCATTCCCTTGTGCTCGTAGAGCTCGTGGATATCAAGGTTTCCTTCCGAGAGCCGATCTCCCTGATGGATTGTTTCGCCTTTGCGGACAAAGAGTACGGTTCCGCGCGGAACGCTTACCTCCTGAGCCTTCGCCTTTTTATTTTCGGCGATAAAGCGGATTGTCTTTAAGGTTCCTTTTTCTTCAATCGAATCAACCGTTCCGTCGAACGGCGCGAGGATAGCACGGCCCTTCGGCGAACGGGTTTCAAAAATTTCTTCGATACGGGGTAAACCGTGCGTGATGTCAGCTCCGGCAACGCCGCCTTGGTGGAAGGTACGCATCGTAAGCTGGGTGCCAGGCTCGCCGATGGATTGTGCGGCCAGTACGCCGACAGCCGTACCCATGCGGACCGCTTCGTTCACGCCGAGGTCGAAACCATAACACTTCGCACAGATGCCATAGAGCGTTTTGCAAGTGATGGGCGAACGGACGATGAGGCTGTCGATCTTCGATTGTTCAATTACGTCCGCAACGGCCTTCGTGATCGTCTCGTTTGCATGGACAACGATCTTGTTGCCGATCTTCACGTCGTTCAAAGCCGTTCGCGAGAAAAGCTTCGAAGCAAAGCTGTGGTTGAATTCCTTGCCGTCGCTCCGCAACATCTCAAGGCCTTCTTTGGTGCGGCAATCTTCTTCACGAATCGTAAGTTCCTGGGAAACGTCTACGAGGCGGCGCGTGAGATAACCTGCCTGTGCAGTTTTCAGAGCGGTGTCCGTGGTTCCTTTGCGTGCGCCGTGCGTTGCGATGAAGTATTCGAGAACAGAGAGGCCTTCCTTCAGAGAAGATTTGATAGGCAATTCGATTGTTTCGCCTTTCGGGTTTTGCACGAGTCCTTTCATACCCATCATCTGAATCGGCTGAGCCCACGAACCGCGCGAGCCGGAGTCAACGATCTGATAGATGGAATTGTCGGGAGATAAGATGCCGGAAACCAGTTTCGCGATATCCGCTTTTGTCCGCTCCCATACGCTGATGATACGGCTCTTGCGTTCGGATGCCGTAAGCAGGCCTTCCGCATATTGGCTGTGGATGAGATTCACTTCGGCTTCGGATGCATGGACAATCTCCGCTTTTTCCGGAGGTATGACGAGGTCTGCCATTGCCCATGTGATGCCGGAGATGGTCGCCATCTCGAATCCAAGAAGTTTGATGCGGTCAATCGTGTCGCGGGTTGCGTCCATGCCATGCGTCTCGAAAATCTTGCCAAGCAGTTTCGAGAGCTTCTTCTTGGTCATCGTGTCATTCACGTATTCAATCTTGCCGTCGAGCGCCTTATTAAAGATGAGGCGTCCCGTGGTTGTCTCAACTTTATCAAGCACGATCGGCGTGTGAAGCTTCACGGCATCAAAGTGATACGCAAGCACCGCTTCGTCATAACTCGCAAAGTGCTTCAAAGGACCGGTCGCCTTGTCGAGACGCGTCAGGTAGTAAGAGCCCAAGACAACGTCGTTGATTGGCGCGGTGATCAAGTCTCCGGTGGCGGGCTTCAACAGGTTGCGGCCGGCGGACATAATCTCCTCAGCTTCTTTCTGAGCCGGTTCGGAAAGCGGCAAATGGACAGCCATCTGGTCGCCGTCGAAGTCGGCATTGAATGCCGGACAGACAAGCGGCGGAATCTTAAGCGCGAGGCCTTCGACGAGCTGAGGCCGGAATGCCTGGACCGACAAGCGGTGCAATGTCGGAGCGCGGTTCAGGAGTACGTGCTTGCCCTGCATCACCTCTTCGAGGATAGCGAGGACTTCCGAAGTGTGCTCTTCGATAAAGCGCGAGGCGCTTCGGATATTGTGCGCAAGACCGCGCTTGATGATTTCGGAAACTACGAACGGGCGGAATAATTCGAGCGCCATGCGCTTCGGAATACCCATCTGGTCGATCTGCAGTTTCGGACCGACAACGATCACCGAACGTCCCGAGTAGTCAACGCGTTTTCCGAGCAGGTTCTGACGGAAACGGCCCTGCTTTCCTTTCAACATGTCGGCGAGAGAACGCAGCGGACGACGCTGAGCCGAGAGCTGCTGGGTACCAAAGCGGGCTGAATTATCGATGAGGGCGTCAACCGCCTCCTGCAACATGCGCTTCTCATTGCGGACGATGACATCCGGGGCTTTGATCTCAAGCAGTTTCTTCAACCGGTTATTGCGGTTGATGACGCGGCGGTAAAGATCGTTCAAATCCGAAGTTGCGTAACGGCCGCCGTCGAGGGCAACCATCGGGCGAAGGTCCGGAGGAAGAACCGGCAAAATATTCATGATCATCCACTCCGGCCGCGAGCCGTTGCGGATCATCGCCTTGAACATCTTGAGGCGGCGAAGGAGCTTGCTCTGCGCGAGCGGATCTTTTGCGTCGGCGAGTTCTGCTTCCACCTTGACCACTTCTTTCTTCATATCCAATTTCTCAAGGATCGAGCGGACCGCTTCGGCGCCACTGGAAGCCTTAAAGATGTTGCCGAATTTGCGTGAGAGTGTGAAGTATTCGTTCTCGGACAGGATTTGTCCGACGCGAAGCTTCTCGAGGTAATCTTTTGTGGTATCGGCGGCTTCGAGAATCTCCCCTTTCACCGCCTTGTCCTTGTTTCCGACCGTCTTTAACTTGCCTTTCAATTCGCGGCTCAAATCATCGAGAACTTCTTTGCGGTTCTCTTCTTTGATTTCCGTAATGATATAGGCGGAATAATAGATGACGCGTTCGAGCTTTTGAGCAGAAACGTCAAGCGCCAGCGAAAGCCGTGACGGGATGCTCTTCAGGAACCAGATATGGGTTACCGGGCATGCGAGCGCGATGTGGCCGATGCGTTCGCGACGAACCGCGGCGCGGGTGACTTCAACACCGCACTTGTCGCAGACGACGCCCTTATAGCGGATGCGGCGATATTTACCGCAGTAGCATTCATAATCTTTTGTGGGACCGAAAATACGTTCGCTGAAAAGACCGTCTTTTTCAGGCCGCTGGGTTCGATAGTTGATCGTCTCCGGCTTGATGACCTCGCCGTGCGACCAACGCAAAACATCTTCGGGTGATGCAACCGTGATCTTGAGCGCCGAGAAACTGTCCTTGCGGTCATTCTCGTTTTCATAAAGCGGCTGGATGTTGAACCCGAGTGATTTCAATTCGTTTACAAGCACATTGAATGATGCAGGAACGTTCGGCTCCTTGATGGTTTCTCCGCGAATGATGGATTCGTACGCGGCGGCGCGGCCGATCACATCGTCGGACTTGATCGTGAGCATTTCCTGAAGTGTATGGCGGGCGCCATAACCTTCGAGAGCCCAGACTTCCATTTCGCCGAAGCGTTGTCCGCCGAACTGCGCTTTGCCTCCGAGAGGCTGTTGGGTGATGAGCGAGTAGGGTCCGATTGAGCGCATGTGAGCCTTGTCTTCCACGAGGTGGTTCAGCTTCAACATGTAGATCTGTCCGACCGTCACGCGGTTATCGAACGGCAGGCCGGTGCGGCCGTCGAACAATTTCACTTTGCCGTCTTCCGGCAAGCCGGCTTTCGCAAGTTCGGTCTGAATTTCAGCCTGCGTCGCTGAATCAAGTCCCGGCGTGATGGCGCGATAGCCGAGTTTGGCTGCGGCCCATCCAAGATGGGTTTCCAGAATTTGTCCAAGGTTCATACGGGAGACAACGCCGAGCGGATTCAAAATGATATCAACCGGTGTCCCGTCTTCAAGATACGGCATGTCTTCAACCGCACGGACCTGGGAGATAACGCCCTTGTTGCCGTGGCGGCCGGCGAGCTTATCGCCTGCCTGCACTTTGCGGAGTTCCGCGATCTCAACCTGAATACGCCGGATGATGCCGGGTTCGAGTTTGTCGCCGCGTTCGCGATCAAAAACCTTCACATTGACCACGCGGCCAATTTTGCCATGCGGCAGAGTGAGAGACGTATCTTTCACATCGCGCGCTTTTTCACCGAAAATGGCGCGAAGCAAACGCTCTTCCGAGGTAAGCTCCGATTCGCCCTTCGGGGAAATCTTTCCAACAAGAATGTCGCCCGCCTTAACTTCGGCACCGATGCGGACGATGCCTTCTTCGTCGAGGTTTTTCAATTTATCTTCAGAAACGTTCGGGATGTCGTAGGTTGTCACTTCCGGGCCGAGCTTTGTATCACGCACATCGCAGGAATATTCATCGATATGGATGGACGTGAAGCGGTCGTCGCGCACAACACGCTCGGAAATGATGATGGCGTCTTCAAAATTCGCACCTTCCCATGAGACGAAACTCACGAGCAGGTTTTGGCCGAGAGCGAGCACGCCATTTTCGATGGAAGGACCGTCAACCAAAAGCTGGCCTTTCTTTACCTTATCCCCGGATGTCACGAGCGGCCGCTGGGAAATACAGGTGAACTGGTTGGAACGCTTGAATTTTTCGAGCGTATATATTTTTGTCGCTTTTGCGTATTTAACCTTCAAATGTGCTCCGTCGGCTTCAAGCACTTCACCGTTATCTTCTGCGACGATCACATAGCCCGAGTCGAGCGCAACTTTTTCCTCCTGGCCTGTTGAAACATAAGGCGCATCCGGCTTTACGGACACAACCGCCTGGCGTTGCATGTTCGAACCCATCAAAGCGCGGTTCGCGTCGTCGTGTTGAAGGAACGGGATGAGCGAGGTCGCGACCGATACGAACTCGTGCGGCGCAACGTCGATATAGTCCACCTCCTCCGGCGTGACCGTTCCCGGTTCGCCCTTGATGCGCGCTTCGAGCGTGGGGCCGATCAATTTATCATTTTCATCGCGCAAACTTCCGGCGTGCGTGATTTTATATTTCTCCTCTTCCGAGGCATCCATCCAGATCAGCTCCTTCGTGACAACGCTGTTCGTCACTTTCATATACGGCGCTTCAAGGAAACCGAAATCGTTGATGCGAGTGTAGCTTGCAAGATAGTTGATGAGACCGATGTTCGAACCTTCCGGTGTTTGAATCGGACAGATGCGGCCGTAGTGCGAGCGATGCACGTCGCGGACTTCAAAGCTTGCACGTTCGCGGGTGAGACCGCCGGGACCGAGCGCCGAAATGCGCCGCTTGTGTTCAAGCTCGGCAAGCGGATTCACCTGGTCCATAAATTGCGACAGCTGGGACGATGCAAAAAATTCTTTGATGACTGCGGCGATCGGGCGGAAATTTACGAGCTGCGCAGGCTGAAGGCTGTCCTTATCTTCCGTGGACATCCGGTCCTGGATGATACGACGCAAGCGCGCGAGACCGATGCGCAAGCGACCCTGCAAAAGTTCTCCAACCGCTTTCAAGCGGCGATTGCCCAAGTGGTCGATGTCGTCCGCTTCGGAATCCGGATCATTATTTAACGCAATGATTTCTTTGACGATCGCAACGATATCATCGGCATCAAGAAGTTTGTAGGTTTTCTTTTGTCCGAAATTAAGCCGCTGATTCATCTTATAACGGCCGACTTCCGAAAGGTCGTAGCGGTCTGCTCGTTCAAACATGGCACTGATGAGGTTCTTCGCGGTTTCAGCATTGGCGGGGTCTCCCGGGCGAAGACGGCGATAAATTTCGACATATGATTCCGCATCATCATTTGCGACATCCTTCTTAAGGGTTGCCTCTATATAGTTTATGGCACCGGCATCGGCGTCCTTGAATGATGCGCGGATTTTTTCGGTTGTGAGGCCGAAGATACGGAGGAGATCGGTGACGGGCACTTTGCGATGGCGGTCAATCTTTACTCCGATTTCACCATTGATGTCGGTTTCGAATTCAAGCCATGCGCCGCGATTCGGAATAATCTTTGCGCCAAAAAGCTGGCGGCCGCGATACGGTGTCGCCGTAAAATAAACGCCGGCGGAACGGACGAGTTGCGAAACAACCACGCGTTCAACACCGTTCACGATGAAAGTCCCTCGAACGGTCATGATCGGGAAATCTCCAAAGTATACTTCCTGTTTTTGTTCTTTGCCGGTCCGCTTGTTTACAAGACGCAGGGTGCAGCGTAATGGCGCCTCATAGGTGGCCTCTTTATAACGGGCAGTTGTTTCGTCGTACTTCGGTTCATCAAACCGGTAATCGGAAAAATATAATTCAAATTCTTTTCCGGTATGGTCCCGGATCGGGGAAATTTCCTCGAGGAGTTCGTTAAGACCTTTTTCGAGGAACCACTGATACGACTTAAGTTGCGCTTCGTTCAAATTGAACGGAGCGATGAGCGACTTTGCTTTTCCAAACTGCTTCGTTGAGGTGAATTTTGCCATTAGTGATTAATGAAATAAATATTAAAAATATTTGGCTGCACCTGCCGAATGGACGCGGCGACCTCGCGACCATAATTATTTTTTTTGCCCCCTGTCTTCAAATGCGCGCCCTCATCTGGTGTTTCGCCGGACAATTTTAGTGCCCGCTCACACCAACGCGCAAAAAACGGCAAAGCCCTCACTTTTTGCGAGGGTCCGTTTATGAAGTTCGTTACTACATATTATAGTCGACCTAAATGTCCTGTCAAGCCCCCTGTTTTCACCACTTCCCCTCCATAAATGCCCTCGTTGCCGGTCCAAAGAATCCGGTGGCTTTGAGTTGATTCTTCGCCTGGAATTTCATGAGTGCCTGTTGTGTCTTTGCCCCAAAGGTAGTCCCTTCATGTCCGGGAGATCCGGCTCCTGATAGGGATACGGTGTAGCCGTTGTCATTGAGGAAGATCTGGAGGTTTTTGACGTCCGCTCCCGAACTCCCAATCGTGAGGTTTCGGGTAAAGCTGGCTACGAGCTGGGTGTTGAGCTCGTTGATCAAGGACTCAAGCTCTGCCAAGAGGGATTGGAGAAGAGCCTGGAGAGCAGAGGGGGGAGAACCGGAGGAAGAGCCAGAGCCGGAACTACTACCTGAGCCGGTTCCGCCTCCGGAGTAACCACCACCTCCTCCTCCGCCTCCTCCGCCGCCTCCTCCAGATCCACCACCTCCTCCGCCGCCACTCGTCTCTACCGTCACGGTCGTTTGTGCGGTTGCGATCCCCAGATTGTTTTGTGCTGTGAGGGTATATGCCGTGGTTTCGTTTGGAGTTACGGATACGGATGAACCACTTACCTGACCGATATTGGGGGTGATGCCAATCGTAGGGGTCGGATTCCCGGATACGACCCAGGAGAGGGTGGATGCCTGTCCTCCGGCTATCGTGCCGGGGTTGGCGGAGAAGGAAGCAATGCTGGGGGTGGAAGTCTCAGTGCCTGAGGTATTTGCCACGGTAATACCGACATTCGTTGCGGTACCCACGTTCCCGGCGGCATCGTAGGCTTTGGCACTGAGGGTATGAGATCCATTGCTTGATGATGCCGTGTTCCAGCTCCATGCGTAGGGGGAAGAGAGATCGGTGGCGGTAACTGATCCATCGAGGAGGAACTGGACTTCGGTCACCCCTACATTATCTGAGGCTGAGGCCTGGACCGAGATGGTAGAAGAGACCGTGGAGTCGGAGGTGGGAGCGGTGATGCTCACCGTGGGAGCCTGGGTGTCGGAAGAAGAGGCGGATGGATTCGGCAAGCCATTATCATACAACGGATAAGGATAAGTAAACGGTGTGTAGGCATACGTACTTGATGGGTTGTCCCCGCTCGCCTCGTCACGTAGAAAGGCCGACGGAGACGATGCCGAAACATAATAATCCCGATTCATCTGCGCGAGAGGACTCAAGCTCTGTATGGCCATAGAGCCGCCGTTCTGTGGATCGGTATTGTTCCATAGATACACCGGGCTCGGATTCTGATTGATTCCCCGTCCAAGTTGATAGAGCTGAGGATAAGTGGACGTCGAAGAGCATTGTTGCCCTGGCGATCCGCACTCCACCCACAACGAAATACTCTCCGCATCCAGATTGGTTCCTGTGTGGTTGTTATTGAAAACCAATCCGCTTCCGCCACGAAGATCCATGTAACCACTTTCGGCGGCGTTCGATACTGAGGTGTTAAAGGTATTGTTGTAAATTTCCCACCATCGGCTCCATACCGCTCCCGGAGTTCCATGCTGATCAACCTCAACCATGTTGAGCGTGTTATAGCGGAAGACGTTCCGCGATCCATAATACGATTCAATGGCTTCGGTGCCGTAATCATAGGCGGGATTTCCACTTGCAGGATAGGTGAATGTGTTCGTTTCGATATAAAGCTGGTTAGGACTCCCCGGCGTAACGCTATCCGTCCATCCAGTCGCATCCCCCGCTCCCATGCCCAGATTATGGATTATCTCGGACGCCGCACCAACCGTGAACGTATTGTGGTCAATGAGACCCGGTCCGTTACCCGAAACGCTAAGCATAATATCCTGATCGCTCGTATTTGCATCGGTAAACGTGTTGTGGTCGATGCGATATGCTGCAGTCGCCACGCCACCGCAGTCCGGCAGGCCGCCGCATCCACTCACATTGATCGCACCGTTTTCGCTGGTGTATGCGCCGGAAAAAAATATTCCGGTAATTCGTGTTCCGGTCGCCGCATTCGAAGTTACAAAAAGTGTGCCACCCGAGATGGTAGTTATGCTTTGACCGTTCAGCGTGATCCCCTTTGTGCCCGGAATTGAAACTGAAGACGCCCACGTACATGTACCACCTGGGATGTTAACGGTGTCACCAGTCGACACGCTATTGATCGCCGCCTGCACATCCGTCTGCGAACACGATGCCGCATAGATAACAGTGCCTGACCCTGACTGGGTTGTCCCCTGCGCCGCCGACGATTGTGCGGAATTGTTGCCGGCGGCATCATAGGCACTCACGGTATAGCTGTAGGTGGTTGAGGCTGAAAGACCGGTGTCGGTATAGGTTGTAAGGGTGCTCGTACCGACCTGGGTGCCTCCTCTATATATCTTGTAGCCGGCAACCCCTACATTATCGGTGGAGGGAGACCAGGATAAGCTGATCGTTGAGGTTGTGGTTCCGGTGACGGCAAGGTTTGTGGGGACGGTGGGAGGCTGGGTGTCAACAGAGCCCTGCAATGGATGAGGATATGTATACGCAACGTATCCGGGCATTTGCGTGTCATTGTAGTAATCCCTTCCCGACTGAATGTGATACGTCTGGTTGGAACAATTGCTGTCCCAGGTGTAAACGGTGAAATTTAGGTCATTACCATTCAATGTATTATTCCATTCATAAACCGGGGATAGAGCTTGATTGCCCGTCCTTCCAATTTGGTCGATGCAGGCATAGCCGTGCCCGCCTACCGTGTCACCGTCAGCAGGATTTGTTCCATCGCACAACTCGGCATAGCATGTACCGCCCCCGGCGGCACATCCGGCGCCAGCATTGCACGCGAGTCCGTTGTACGTTCCACCACTGCAATACCCGGGAAATAAATTATAGTCTGAGCAAGATCGGTAATTCGTAAGTCCGAGGCCGATATAAAAACTGCCACTCGCGACGTTATCATAAAAAACCCCAGTTCCGCCTCGCAACTGACTCAAACCAACCGAACTCGTACCATTGTTCGTAAACGTATTGTCATAAACCTCGCGCCACATGCCGCTTCTGTCCACCGAGTCGAATCCGTGATTTTGCAAGAAGGCACTATTGAACGATCCCGACGAAATGAAAGTGTCATGGCGGATGACAAGCCGTGAACCGCTCCATTGATCGTTTAAGTCGGGATTGCCGCTTGAATAATTATAGGTCGAATCCTCGATGAACCACGCGTCCGACGAACCCATGGGAATATTCTGCTTCCATTCATTTGCCGACGAAAGGTCAGGTGCTGCAAACATATTTGAGCACGAATTGAACGTTACGTGATCAATTAAGCCACGGTCGTTCGATGAAACGATGCAGCGCCTTTGCGTACCGTTAAAAAAAATGTGGTCGATGCGTACGCTCGGCGTCCCTGAACCTCCAAGGGCTTCGACGGTGATGAGTCCGTTAAAACCGTCGTCCGCGCCGGTACCGCCATTGACGGCCGCATCCAAGAAAGTAAAACCGCTGATTCTCGCATAATCCGTTCCATTGCTTGAGAAATTAACGTCGATGGGGACAACTGTGTAATTTCTTACCGTATTATCAGTGATGGTCGTACTTCCGATACCGGCACCGATAAGGTAAATGGGTTTATTTATGGAAATACCACTCGTCCACGTGCATGAACCTGATGGAACCTGTACCGTATCTCCATTACTCGCAGAATCTATTGCAGTTTGGATCGCTGCCGGTGTGCAGTCAGAGGCATTGATGGTAGCGGCGTACACTGGCTCGATTCGAAAAATTAAAACCACGCCCGCCACTATTCCAATGGTCGCAGTTAAAAATATTTTTCTTCTCTCCATGAAAATTCAATTCCTACCACTTCCCCTCCATAAATGCCCTCGTTGCCGGTCCGAAGAATCCGGTCCCCTTGATCCCGTTTGCCTTCTGCCACTTGGCCAGGGCCTGTGCCGTCTTGGCGCCAAAGTAGGTTGATTCGTGTCCGAGAGATCCTGCTCCCGTCTCGGATATCGGGTAGCCGTTGTCATTCAGGAAGACCTGGAGGTTTTGGACATCCGTCCCCCGTGACCCCACGGTGAGATTTCTCGTAAAGGTTGCGACAAGCTGGGTATTCAGCTGCTTCACGAGGGAGAGGAGTTCGGTAAGGAGGGTTTGGAGAAGTGCGGAGTTGCCGCTGGTTCCGGTCCCCGTGCCGGTTGTGGTTGAGGTTGATGCGGGAGGGATATAGTAGCCGCCGCCTCCACCTCCGCCGCCGCCGCCACCGCCGGATTGCTGTGATTGGGTAGTGGCAGAGGTGGATGAACTCTGTCCGGAGACATTCCCTGCGGCGTCAAAGGCATCCACGGTATATGCGTAGAGGCTGTCCTGATTGAGCCCGGTATTCTGGTAACTGGTAGCACTGGTCGTTGCGATCTGCACGCTGTCTTGAAAGATGCCATAGCCGGATATGGGGATCGTGCTTGTGCTTGCCGTCCACGAAAGATCAATTTCTGAGGTGGATACGGGATCTGCCGAGAGATTCGTGGGGATACTCGGAGGGATGCTTTGCACGGTGACGGTGGTCTGGGCGGTTGAGGTGCCATTGCCATTGGATTCTGCCGTGAGGGTGTAGGTCGTGGTGGAGGTGGGAGCGACAGAGAATGAGCCGATGAGGGTGCTTGTGCTGAATCCTCCCGGGGAGATGGAGACGGAAGAGGCGTTACTCACACTCCAGGAGAGGGTTGAGGTGACGCTTGGCTCTGTATACTGGGGGGCGGCAGAGAAGGATCCAATCGAGGGGGCGGCACCCGTGGGGGTCACGCTCCCCGAGACCGAGGAGGAGGCACTCGTCCCGACGGCATTCGTTGCGGTGACGGTAAAGGTGTAGCTTTGTCCGTTCGTGAGATTCGCAACCACAATCGGGCTTGCGCTTGAGGTGGCGGAGGTATTACCCGGATTACTGGTGGCCCGGTAGTAGAGGATGCTCGTTCCCCCGGTTGAGGTGGGAGCCGAGAAGGAGACGGTTGCCTGGGCATTGCCGGCGGAGGCGGAAACGGAGCCGGGGACTCCGGGGACGGACCAGGTGGTGGTCGAGATATTGGATGAGGTGGCCGATATCAATCCGAGGGTATCGAAGGCGGAGACGGAATACGTATATGGGGTGCCTGAGGTAAGAGACGTGTCGTGGTAGAAGGGAGAGGAAGAGGTCGAAATGCGGTTACTCGGGGTGCAGGATCCCTGACAGCGGAAGATGTTGTATCCCGAGAGACCCGGACCTCCCGCATCCGTGCTCGTGGCCCAGGTGAGGGTGATCGTGGAAGAGCCGGTGGCGGTCGCAACAACAGAGGTCGGGGTTGATGGAGGCGTGGTATCAATCGTAACCGACGTGGTTGCGGTTGACGTACCATTGCCATTCGTTGCCGTGAGGGTGTAGGTCGTGGTCGAGGTGGGGTTCACGGTGACGGAGCCGATGAGGGTGGAGGTCGAAAAACTACCGGGGGTGATGGCAACCGACGAGGCATTCGAGACATTCCAGGAAAGAGTGCTGGTTCCGGCAGAGAGGACTTCGGAGGGAGATGCAGAGAAGGAGGAGATGGTGGGCGGAGAAGCTGCTGAACTGAAATTTGCCGTCAGCGTCATGTTGCTGTTCACGGTGACGGTGAGAGGATTCGTGGTGGTCGACACGCTTCCAGTCCAACCGACAAACGAGTAACCGGACGAGGCGTTAGCGGTGAGCGTCACCGGAGTGCCGGCGATGAAGTTATTTCCTTGCGGAAATTGAACAATCGATCCCCCGTTCGCAGGTGATGTGGTCGCAATGAGCGTTGGATCATTCGGAAGGCCTTGAGCAGTTAAAGCATATGGATATGGAGCGGGTTGATAATAGAGAGACCAGGTATTGGTGGCGTCGCACGTGTAAAGGGCGCCATTGCCGCTGTCGGCGTCAGTTGCAAAATAAGCAACCCCAGGAGCGCCGCCACCAAGCAGATTTGGCGTGCAGGTTGTCGGACGATTAGCGAGCGTACCATGTCCTACGCCGATAGCGGTAGTACCATTGAAAGGCGATGTCGCGTTGGACTGTGCGGTTTGATTATAATTCTCGGTATAATAGTCGCGATCCTGAATCACCCGAGCGGAATTCGAATAGGCCATTCCGCTATTCGGATTGGGATTCGTACTGTTCATCCAGAGATACGTTGGCTCCACGGCCTCATTGGCAGGCGTGGACTGCGGAGTATCTCCGCTATAAAGAAAACCGGCGCCTCGCCCACCCCCTTGATCAATGCACGCCGTGGCACGGAGGATCTGGATTGAATCACCGCTCGTCGGACTATACTGAGCCGGTCCTCCCAATTGAGTGATGGTCAATGTAGTCGAGCCATTGCCGATAAGCTCGGATCCCGAACCTTGTGTAATGTCATGCACGGAATAAGGAGCGCCCGCCGGCACCCACTGATTGGTGCTCCAGCCGGGGTTAGAGCCGGACACGGTTATTGTTGCCGAGTTTGAACTCGTGCTATAACTTGCGATCGTTCCCGACCAGTAGGTCACGCCGTCGTCCGTATCAAACGGAGCAGACCCATCGCACGCTCCCCAAATATTGCCCGGATTGCCGAACGACCTATTAGTATTCATCTGCACGACATCGTTATAACTACTGCCCGTACTCGCGCTAAACGTATTTCCCCAAACAAGTCCCGTTCCGCCTCTCACGCCGATAAATGGAGGACACCCCGTTGAAGAACTATTGCAATTTGCGGTGTTGCCATAAAACTCGTACGCCCTTCCACTCCGGGGGCGACCGGATGATTCAGTGCCATGCCACCCAAGCGTGGAGTTGTAAGTGTCAGTGATATTGAATTGGTTGAATCGCCCGATCTCGCGACCACCGCCTTGATTCTGCAAACCTCCCGCACTACCTTCATTATCTGAAATTCCGGAGTCATTAAAAATGTTATTTTCAAAATAAAGAAAATTAGCCGAGCCATACGCCTCCGGTTGCGCCCAGGAATTGTCGCCATAATAACCGACACCTAAATAACTGGCGTTGGACTGTTCGACGAGCTGTAAATAATTTCCCGTGCTTCCGTTTATCGTGTCATGATCAAAAACTCCAAACACGTCGCCTATCGCGTTTATTCCATAGGAGATACCAACTTCGACATGCCCCGCCCAATTAGAAAAGGTGACGTTGTCCATGCGCATACTTGGACAACCACTCGAACTGCATGTCCCAAGTACCGAGGCAGCGATACCTGAGCCGGATCCGGAGTTAATGGTCATGCAGGAAATCCTCGCTGCTGAGTTTCCATAGGAAGGCGTCATTCGAAAAGCGGTGATGCCGTTCGACACCGTAATACTCGTGGAAGCGCAGGAGGCTGCGGCGCCTGTCGTACTCGATCCGCTATTCGGCGTCCCCGTCCCGATGATAGAAATACCGATTCCGCTCGGCACCGTGATACCGCTTGTCCACGTGCATGAACCGGCAGGAATTTGGATAACATCGCCGTCGGCCGCCGTGTGTGTCGGACCGTTAATGACGGCATTCACATCCGATTGATTGCACGTGGCTGCCTGGATAACAGGTGTTGATGTCGGCATGGTAACACTTACCGGTGATGAGGTTGCGGAAACGAGTCCGAGCGTGTCATATGCTTGCACAGCATAGGTATACATAGTTGACGAGGCGAGACCCGAATCGTTATAGGTTGCGTTCGACGTGGTACCGATACGAACCGCCGGCGTGCACGATCCCTGGCAGCGAAAAACATTGTACCCTCCGATACCAGGACCTCCAACATCCGTCGAGGATGCCCACGTCAACGTGAGATTTGAAATACTCGTTGGCGTGGCGACAACCGATGTCGGGGTGCTCGGTGCCGTTATGTCTATCGACACACTAGTCGTGGCAGTTGTCGTTCCATTTGCATTTGCCGCAGACAAAGTAAATATCGTGGTTGTCGATAAAGCGGGCGTGGAAGTGGAACCAACAAGCGTGCTCGTGGTGTATCCTCCCGGCGTGATCGTGACCGATGAAGCATTGATTACGTTCCACGATAATGTAGACGTTCCGCCCGTGAGAACCATCGCAGACGAAGCAGTAAAGAAATTTATAACCGGAGTTGACGAGCTCGAAAACCCTAAAATCTCGGCATCGACGGTATTCCAGTATCCGGTGAACGTGGTACACGTTGTCGTTGCCCAAGAAGAAACTCCACCCGGAGTGTCTTGGATAGTCCCATTGCCCGTGGCGCTATACGCCGTGAGACCCGTCGGTGTGCACGCTGCCGCAGTAGTGTTGTCGAAAGTGAGCGCCGAAATCCAAGAACTGCCATCGGTCCGTTTCAATGCGACACCAGGGAAAATATACGTACTGCTGTTATTTCCCGCCTCGGCAATTCCCCCGACGCCAGTCGTATTGCAATTTGCCGTTGTTCCGACTGTGGTTCCTGCAAATGATTCGCCTTCGAGATAGACTGAGTTACCGGGCACGGTCCAACTACCGGAACTGGTATCCGAAGCATTTGCCGAAACATTGCAACCGAGAGCCCAGGAACCGTCCGTCGCGTTAGTGCCGCTGGCGATCGCTGTCCATCCGCCAGGTATCGAAACAGGAGCCGTGCATCCCGAGTTAACGCAAGTTCCAAGAACCAATTTCAAATCATTCGTAGCCGTATTGTTAAACATGCAGGAACTTGGCCCTCCCGCCGCATTGCAGTATCCGTCGTGGTTAGTCGCAGCACGCACCGCCGCCGCCTGCGTCAAAAACACAGCCAATCCGATGGCTAGTAATATAAAGAAGGGCCTTTTATATGAATTACGGTCAACCATAAAGCTCGTACCTATCATTTTACATTACTCTCCTAGATATTTCTTCTGATTTGCCACCTGCTGGGCAAGCGTTACGGCGTATATGGTTGCCCCGGTTTTTGGATCTGAAAGGTAATACCAATAGGGCGAACTCTTCGGGTGAAGCGCGGCTTCGATCGCCTGCACTCCCGGATTTCCTATCGGCCCCGGAGGCAGTCCTTTATTGAGATAGGTATTATAGGGCGAATTTATCTTAAAATCGGCGGCGGTAAGCGGATTACAGGTCGCGTCGGGGTTCGCGATGAATTTTGCGTAGCAGACGGTCGCATCGATATCGAGCGGCATTCCGGCAGCCAGCCGCTTCAGCATGATACCAGCAACCATTTCCTGATCCGTTGAACTCGGCACTTCTTTTTCCACGATTGAGGCAAGGATTAAATTCTGTTCTGCATTTTTCGGATCACCCGCGAGAAGTGGTTCTGCCTTTGCGTTAAAATTTGCCAGGAATTCATCTACTACGCTCGATGCGTTCGCATCGGTAAAGAAACTGTACGTATCGGGGAACAACATGCCTTCAAATGATTTGCCGGCGCCAAAATTGATCAGATCGCCGGAATGAATCACGAGCGCATCGCTCAGGATGGCATCGATCTGATAGGTGTTTGACCCTTCGGGAATGGTAACTACCACCTGTTCCGAACTTCCTCCGGTAACAATTTTCGTAATTGCGGGCGACCAATCGGCGGCGCTCAATTTATAAAGCCCGGGTTTAAGCTCCAACGCCCGGCCGCTTATCAGGAGATATAGTTCGGTTGCGAACGGTGAGCGGATGATGTGCGCGGCATACAGATTCCGGACCGTGCCACGAAACCCGTCCCCTGCTTTGATTTCAAAAACCGCAGGAACGCCACTTGCGCTTGCAGGCGAAAGACCGTAAACAAAAATTGCAGCGAGAATAAAAACCAAGAAAAGCACCATGGCGCCGAGAAGATTCCTGCGGTTAAAGAAAAGGTTCATGATCGTTTTCGGATGGAATTAATTATCGCAAGAAGCGACATATTGGCAAGCATACTGGACCCGCCGTAGCTCAGAAATGGAAAAGTGACGCCGACAACCGGCAAAACTCCGGTAGCCGAACCCGTATTCAGGAAAAACTGCATGCCAAACATGACCGCGGCGCCAAGGCAGATAAACTTTTCAAAATTTTCATCGGCGAGTGCGCCCACGCGGAGAATCTGGAATATGAGGGCGAGGAATGCCGCGACGACGACAATGCCGCCGACAATCCCCCACTCCTCAATAAGAGCCGCAAATATAAAGTCCTCGGTTGGCTCGGAAAGGAATCCTAATTGCGTCTCGGATCCCTGCCCATATCCCTTTCCCCATAGCCCCGCCGAACCGATCGCAATTTTGGATTGCGTAACACTGTAATTGATGCCGAGCGCATTTGCATTTGGGTCGAGGAATCCCACGATGCGGGCGCGGTGATAATCCTTAAATACATACGTCCAAACAAATGCGCCGGCGAGTGCAAACACAATCACCGCAGCGGCGATGCGGCGCCACGGCAATCCGGAAAGAAGGAGAAATCCGAACCAGATTGCAAAAAATATCACCGCCGAACCAAGGTCAGGCAACCGCACGGCGATTGCGGCGGGAATGATAAAAAAAATGAAGGACGTAAAAATGTTCTCCCATCGCGCAACAGCCAAATGCCTTCGGGCAAAATAATTTGCGAAAAGAAAAATGAGTGCGATTTTCAGAAACTCAACGGGTTGAATACTGACCGGCCCGAGAACAAGCCAGCTCTTCGTGTTGCGAATAACCGGACCAAAAAGATATGCGGCGATGAGCAACGCAAGTGACCCGCCGTACAACATCCAGACAATCCAACGGGAGTTAAAAATAGCCCTAGCATCAACGAATGTAAAAAATATGATCACGCCGATGCCGATTGCGACCCAGATCAATTGCAAAACAAAAAAATGCACCGAAAGAGCGGAGAGGACGATGAGTCCTGCGACCACGAGAATTCCTACGGGTAGAAAAAAAGAAAGCATGCTACAATCCCGTTCTTATCCCGTAAGCTTCGAGCTCGTTATCCGCCGGATTGATCCCGGGGATCGCCGGATAGATCACGGAGAAACTCTGCGTGGCGCCGGCCGCGACATTATCAATTTCCGTCTGTGAAGCTCCGATTGGGTTGCCGTCTGCGTCCTTAAAGACCGCAACCACAAGGACGGTGCCGAACGAAGAAATGTCGTTGTTCGTCATCTGGCCGTTTACGGAAATAGTATTAGCCCCAGAATTTGTAACGACATTCGTAAAGGTAAATTGCGGCACCTGTCCCATCGAGGAACTTGCCGCCCATTGCACGTTGCTCAGGTCAAGCGAAAGTTGAGCCGCTCCGACCGGTCGCATGTTCGGCGCGATAAGATATTTCACCTGGCTTGGATAAATATAGGAAGAACCGGGAATGGTTTCGATGATTGTCCCTGACACATTATAGAAATCAAAGGCATAGTCGAATGCGGTAGCGCCGAAATCGGAATTCACATCCGTAACTTTCGCGAGGTAGGTCGCACTGCCGGACCCTGCAAGGAATGTGGAAACGGTAGACGTCGCAAGCGGGCGCGCGGTTTCCGAACCGCATGCGGGGCCCGTGCACGCCGGCGGCGTGATTGCGGGCTTAATAAAAAGATAATAAATCCCGGCGATAACGGCGAGCCAGATCAAGCCATAGAGCGTCCCATAGATGAGTTGTTTCGCGAGGCGCGTAGACATGCATTAAGTATAAAACAAAAGGCCGCGTCGTGGGGACGCGGCCGAGAATTAGGAAAAACGATTAGGCTGCTCGTGGATCGGACCAAATAGTGACCCAGCCAACCGCCTCCGCTTCTTTTGGATCGCGACGCGAATTGAAGTTGCGATCCAAACGATCGTAGGTGCATGGCGAACCGTCATGCTTTTTTGGATAGTCCGCGACGAATGCCTGCATGTGAGCCTGAGCCAGCGTGACAGCATGGTCATAGCCCAGATCATCGCTCAATGGTAACTCCTCGATCAGTGTGGAGTGTGGGTCTCCCGCTTGCTTGGGATATTCCGTAAAAGATCCGCGAAAGATCATCTATCCTCCTCGTGCACTTGGCACTATCCGGACTCTACCGCAGGCCTATAAAAAAATCAACGCGCGCGAATGCGCGGGACGCGGGATGGGCAATAAAAAAACGGCACTTTGATGTCGGCATATCCTACTTTCCCCAAAGCCGAAGCGATGAGTATCATCGGATGCTTGTGCTTTCACTTCTCTGTTCGGAATGGGAAGAGGTGGGACACACAAGGATAAAACACCGACATCAAAAAGCCGTTTAGCTTTTTGATGTAGAAATAAATTCATGCACACGCGGCACGAGGTCGCGTGAAAGTCAGCATTGGGATGGTTGGCGGGGTTATTAGTACGTCTTGGCTTAAACCATTGCTGGCCTTACACCTAACGCCTATCAACGTCGTAGTCTTCGACGAAACCACGCATACCTAATCTTGGGGTAGGCTTCGCGCTTAGATGCTTTCAGCGCTTATCCCTTCCATACATAGCTACTCGGCAATTCACCTGGTGGCAAAGCCGATAGACCAGAGGTATGTTCAGCCCAGTCCTCTCGTCAAGCACTCACGTATTACTACGTGCTCAGACTATATCTTCGCCCTTTCGCGTGTGCGAAGTCGGGCGTCGGCATGTTATAGCGATTCAAAGACCGCTATCCGGTCACTCGGCGCAAAGCCGAGGACACAAGTCGTTACGGGGTCAAACCTAAAATTATTAGATCGACTTCCCACGGTATTGCCCTGCTCTTGTATCATATTTCAATGATAGGGAAAGAGGACTGCATTTCAATCTACGATTAATAAATTTTTAATGAAATATTAATCGCGATGAAGCAAGAATTAGGGTTTCACCGTTATTAGCCGAGTTGGCAATCTGGATTACTCCAGAAAGTAGCAATTTCTTACTAAGGCCAACTCCCCTCAAGTAATAAACGCCTGCAGCAGATAGAGACCGACCTGTCTCACGCATACTGTATTCTCCTGTTACCAGGAGTGCCGGACTATACCACCATCCTCTTTCGAGGAGATCGACGTGTAGTCTCTAGAGGGTCAACATATGAATCTTTCGTTTCTTCGAATAATTTAATTCTCGGAATTGATCGATTAACTCCATCAACGCTATAAAATCTTCTTTAGATTTTACGAGCATTTTCTTTTCCAAAATCACGAGCATCAAATCGGCTTGCCGTTTCTTAAGAATAAGAAATGGCCGTATGTCCAAAAGAAAAGAGTAGATCGCCTGTTGTTTCTGCATAACATACTCCAACATGCCATCGTTTCTTTCCCGCAGATATCCGTTACCAATGAGATTGCAGATCTCTTCAAAGCTCTTGCGGTCTTTTGATGATTGAAAAAATGCAACACACGGTGCGACCTGAAACCCATAACGATAATCGCTATTTGGTTTCAATCGTACATAGATGCTGCCATCACCATCAAGAAAACCTGCAAGATATGCTTTTTGCGTTGACGAAAATTCCATATGCGACTTCCCTCGGTATTATCCTATGATCGCCTGTTCATACAAAATAGTTTTTAATTTATTTTTAATAAACATTTAGATACGCTCACAGGTCATGAACGCTAGGGTTTCACCGATATGAGTCGATTTTTTCAATCTCGATTACTCGAGATAGCCGCCGTGTTCGATTCGTCGTTAAGGGTTCTTGTATTCAACGGTCTGAACCCAGCTCACGTGCCACTTTAATTGGCGAACAGCCAAACGCTTGGGAGCTTCTCCACCCCCGCGCTGTGGCGAGCCGACATCGAGGTGCCGAGCATTGTCGTCGCTAGGGACGCTCGGACAATACTAGCCTGTTATCCCCGGAGTAGCTTTTATCCGGTGTCTCCGGCCTTCCTATTAAGAATTCATATAATAAATTACATGAACATAGCCGTCGGGTCACTAACTTCTGCTTTCGCACCTGCTCGACTTGTAGGTCTCGCAGTCAAGCCAGCTTTTGCGTTTGCACGTCCTGCCCGATTTCCATCCGGGCTAAGCTGACCTTAATAAACTCCTCCGTTACTCTTTTGGAGGAAAACGCCCCATTTAAACTGCCTACCAAGCACTGTCTCAGTTGGGTTTCCTTGTAAGGTCCCCAACCGGTTAGACGTTAAAGTTCTAAAAATGGCTGTTTCATTGTCGGATCCACACAACCCGAGAGCTGTGCTTCAAATCCTCACCACTACGCTACGTAGTAGAACTCTAAAATCAATACCAAGCTGCAGTAAAGCTTCCGGGGTCTTTTCGTCCCGCTGCAGGTATCCCGCGTCTTCACGGGAATCGCATTTTCACCGAGCTTGCCTCTGAGACAGTTCTCCGGTCGTTACGCCTTTCGTGCGCTTCGGAACTTACCCGAAAAGGAATTGCGCTCAAACATGTTACAACCTATGTTGGCCAAAACATTTCTGCTTGGCTCTGCATATCGCTATGCAGTTCGGACTATATCTTATCGCCACCCGGCGATCCTAACGTGTAGTCTCTGAGGATCCTTCCGAAGAAGTTTCCTGCTGATTGTCCGCTTCGATCAGAGATTGTTACCTTGCGGTACTCTGATATGCGCGGGTGTTCCAGCATATAGTTAGGTTTTACTAAGGCAGTTTCAATTCCACCTTAGAACGATTCATCTGTTATTCTGCTCGTGAGAGAGCAACTCTGCATGTCGCCATGCAGTTCGGACTATATCATCTTCGCGATACGCGAAGTTTGGCGTGTAGTCTCTGAGGATTCTTTAATCATATCGCTCTCGTTATATTTTCTTCTTCGTCCTTTCCCTTCGTTTAATCTTTCTCTTATAGAAACAATCTCGCGGAATCCTTCTGGATCAAGGTGTTTGCCCTGGCCCATCAGAAGTGCGATTTGTTTGAAAAGAAAGAAGTTTTTCTGTTTTGAAACAGAATAGAAAGGAAATTTCTCAAAGAATGGTATAACCCGATTGATAATGGAACGATAATCACAAACGACGAAATAACGAACTCCGTCCTTTCGATTTTGTAATCGTCCACATGCAAAATGACGCTTCAATAATTCCAAATCAGTAATATCTCGCTGGGCTACATTAAAAGTTAACTGCACCTGCCATCCGAGGCGATGCCCATTTCCCTTCCGAAGCGAAGCGTTAAAGCTCCCTTCTCCGTCTACGAAGCCCGAAAGATACCAACCGATATTTTCTGGAATATCGTTAAGCCATTTTTGCGACCAAAGCCTTTCCTGCTGATTGTCTGCACCGATCATATTTTCACCGTAGCAAACAAAAAGTAAATTCCAAAATCAGTTTTAATGATTTTTTAATTTATTTTTGCACCAACGGTAATGTCGGATACTCAGGTATTCCAGCATATAGCCAAATTTTATAACTACAATCGTATTTCATAGTTATCGCTGACATTGACGAGGGCTTGAGTCAGTGAGCAACGTATTGCTACGCCACCCCCAACCTTGACCTTCTCGCATCGGTCAGGCGTCACCCCCTATACATCCTCTTGCGAGTTAGCAGGGAGCTGTGTTTTTGGTAAACAGTCGCCAGAGATACTTTAGCTGCGGCCCTCCTTGCGGAGGGCAGGCCTTATTGCGAACTTACGGCCGCTTTTTTGCCTAGTTCCTTAGAGGCAAATCACTCGTTCCCCTTGGGCTACTCGCCCTATCCACCAGTGTCGGTTTACGGTACGGATCCCACGTGTCATAACAAACGCGCTTTTCTCGAAGGGCTCTTCTCATGTGTCGATGAGGTAAATTCCTCACCTTCCGCCGCGGACCGCTTGAACTTGTCCGCAGCGATACCAAACCAATAAGACATACATGATTATTTCCCTTGCACGCGCAGGATAAACACATAGGAGGGCTGGAATATTAACCAGCTTTCCATCGACTGCCCCTTTCGGGATTGCCTTAGGACCGCCTAACCCGTGGTTGATTGCCAGTGCCACGGAAACCTCAGATTTTCGGGGTTCCAATTTCTCATTGGGATTGTGGTTACTCATTCCAACATTTTCTCTTCCGGCCGCTCCAGTCACCCTCGCGGGTTGACCTTCACTGCAGGCCGGAATGCTCTCCTACCAGATACACGTCCCGAGGGACATGTAAATTCGTATCTTCGGTGCCATGCTTGAGCCCCGGTACATTTTCGGCGCCACCACCCGTCGAATAGTGAGTTGTTACACACTCTTTAAAGGATGGCTACCTCTAAGCCAACCTCCTATCTGTCTATGGGTGATGACTACCTTTCACACTGAGCATGGACTTCGGGACCTTAGATGACGATCTGGGCTCTTCCCCTCGCGACCATGGAGCTTAGCCCCCACAGTCTAACTAGCGAACTTTTAACCCGCGGTATTCGGAGTTTGATTGATCTGGCGGTCTTTCGACCATTACAGATCATCCAGTGCTCTACCCCCACGGGGAACATTCGCCGCTAGTCCTAAAACTATTTCGGAGAGAACCAGCTATTACGTAATTCGATTAGCTTTTCACTCCTTACCTCAGCTCATCCGAAGATTTTGAACAATCAACCGGTTCGGGCCTCCCTCTCGATTTCTCGAGAGTTCACCCTGGCCAAGGTAAGCTCATCACGCTTCGGGTCTATACTGTGCCGCCTTAATTTCGCCCTATTAAGACTCGCTTTCGCTGCGCCTACACGCTATGCGCGTTTAGACAAGCGACACAAAAATAAGTCGTTGGATCATTCTTCAATAGGCACATTGTCGCACTCGTCCGAGGATTGCTCCCCAGCCGTTCGTGCTTCAATTCCTTGTAGACAAATGGTTTCAGGTTCTATTTCAACGGCCTCACCGGCCTGCTTTTCACCTTTCCCTCACGGTACTTGTTCACTATCGATCTAGAAAAGTATTTAGCCTTGCCAGATAGTACTGGCTAATTCCTTCGAAACTGTTTTACTTCGAAGTACTCAAGTAGATAAACTAAGGAGACCAAAAGTTTTCGCCTAGGGGACTATCACCCTCTCTGGTATCAGCTTTCCAGCTGATTTCGGCTAACCAATGATTTTTTAACTCCTCCACCTCCGCTCGCAAATAATAGAGAGCACATTACTGCGCCCTTTATTATTCGCGAAGGAGAGCGTTCAACACTTATAACTCCAAGGCTGTGATAAATCACAACCTTAGTCTGGGCTCTTCCCTTTTCTCTCGCCGATACTCAGGGAATAAACTGCTTGTTCTTTTTTCCTCCGGCTACTGAAATGTTTTACTTCGCCGGGTACGCTCGTGGATTGCTCCACGCAATTGAGGTTTACTCAACTAGGTTTCCCCATTCGGAAATCCCCGGATCACAGGTTGCTACGCACCTCCCCGAGGCATATCGTTGCTACGCCACGTCCTTCATCGCCTTTTCTAGTCTAGGCATCCACCATTCGCCCTTATGTGCCAACCATCCCAATGCTGACTTTTTTGTTCTATTTAAGAACATGCTCCGCCTGCCAAGAGAAATTGGAGGCCTAGAAATGCGTTACGTAGGCCTCTGCCCGCCCGTGCTTGTAGGCACAGTCGGACATAAGATGGCGCGGAGCTTCATATGAATCTTCCGACTCTACAATTCGGAAGTTCGCTCAAGTAGTCGAACGAATATTGGTAAAAAACGTTCGACACGACATACCCAAGAATAAAATCAGCCGCGCACGGCGGCTGCTTCACAATCTAAAATTGCGGGGCTAGCCGGTGGTTGGTGAAAGATTTACGTTCTTGAACATTCGTATCTTAGGAGTAAGTATACTCACCTGAAAAATAGTGTCAATAGCTTCCCGGGCAGTTGAGTTTTTCCCCAAAAAAGGTTTAAATACCTTGGTAACTTCGGGCTGTAAAGCTAAGAAGCTTTTCATCCCTCGTTTCGTCGGAGATACGCAAGCTTGCTTGCGCATCTCCTCCTCAACTTCGGGCTGTAGTATACCGGTAGTACGTGCGCTTCGGGTGCGTAAAGACTGGGTTCGATTCCCAGCAGCCCGACTTTCAGACAGAAATATACCTACTGTACGCCAGCGGTGGCGGCATCTACCGCTGCAATGTTCGCACCGGGATTTCCTCCATCGGAGGCTTTGCCAATATAGGGCGATCCCGATTGCAATTGATAGTTCCCTCCGATTCCATTGTTAAAATTTATGAAGCCAACGCTCAGAAAATCTGCTGGGTTGTAGTTGGCGGTTGAAACTCCACTTGGACACGCTGGGCTTTGCGTTGGCCAAGGCGTGTTCGGTTTGCCAGGAGGTGGATAATCAGGGTCGTTTGCAATGACGGCGTTCGTAAGCACATTGCCAGTGATACACCAGCCAAGCGACGGCGACGGCGAGGTTCCTACGATGCAATTAAAAAGATCGGTTGAGTTGTCGTTAAATTTGTTGTTGTCACAGTAATCTTTTGAACCTCCTCCGTCATCCAGACCATCGATACCGATATTATCACGTATTGATACACCTTGGATCTGTATGGGACAATCGCCGCCGCAGGTATTCGATATATTGACGGATCCTTCCGTGCCGGCATTAAATTCCTGGCTCGAAATCAAGGTGTTATGCGAAATCGAGATATTCTTTGTAGCAAGACTCTGAGAGGTATTGGAATTCCCGATGCGAACGCCGACCGCCCATGAACAACAGGCGCCTTTCTTTAAATTCCATTGCCATCCGTTTATATCATCGACTTGATTGTCATGAATGGAAACACGCGCAATGCCCTGCGCAAGATCCCCGCACTGAGACGAGTAGCTCGTCATTGAGAATGCGTGTGCAGCATGCCTCACGATGTTGTCCCGAAGGATAAGGTCTGAATCTTCCGCTAATGGGTCCGCACCCGGTCGACATTGGCTAATCATTTGCTGAGTAAACGGCTGGTCGACTCCGTTTTGATCCGGATTAAGTCCCGGCGAAACAGTTATCGAAGTCGGCGAATTATATTGCAGCGCATACACATACGTTGATCGGCTCGGCTCGACACCGAGAGATACGTGACATTCGTACGGCGTAGCACAATACTGGTCAACTACGTCGGGAGTGAACGTAATCGCGCCTTTCCCGTTTGGACAATTTGCGGCTGTGAGATGCCCATTGCCGTCGTAATTTGCGCATCCCTGCGGAGATCTATTCTGACTTACCGGATCCAACGATATCGCCCCGCCATCCTGATCGGATTGCCCGCCCCAGTTGTTTTCAAAAATATTACCCTCAAATAGGATTTGTCGGTCATTCTTAAATTCGTCCAAATTTTTAACAATAACCTTCGTCCCGAAGTAGTTTGGATTGTTATCGCATCCGTTGCCCGCAATGCACGTGGTCGATCCGTTCGCATCCGGCCAACTTTCTTGCCATATTGTTGCCGGCTTATAGAGATGGTTGCGTCGAATTTCAATGTTGCTCGCGCCAGTGCAGCATCCCGAACCCGTTCCTCCGCCGCCTGCTAAGATATTTTCGCCCGTCGCCTCAAGATAGTTATCGACAACCTTGAATGGTCCTTCCTGCACGAGCGGATCGTTGCCTCCCAAATGGACCGCCTTTGAATCCGTGCAAGCTTGCGCACAGACAAAGTCGTAAACGTAACTGTCGACGAGGGCCATATAATTTGTTTGGTCAAACTGGATGCCGCCATCGGAATCCTTCGCATTTTCCCCTTGTGGATTGTTGCCGCCATGAACCACAACCCGATCGAGAACAATGTGATTACCGGCAACCACGTCAGCAAGATTTGGATCCGGACCGATAATCGAACCGTCTTGCACAACCCCAGCAGCGCCCGTGAACTCAAGACCGATAAAACGCCAGTAGGCTCCTCCGCTCAAAACCATAGCGGGCGTGTTCGCCCCTTCCGTCATTATCTTAGGAATGTAAACGCCTGCGGTTTGCGGCTCGTTATATGCCGGACGGGCAATAAGGGAAGAAATACCCATCCATCCCGGACTGATTCTCGTTCCTTCCGCCGGAAAATTCGAATTTTGGAACATGTCCGAGGCCATAATAATCCATCCCGCTGAGGCACTGCAGACCTTCGTTATCGGAATCGGCATTTTCTCGCCGGTGTCTTTGTCATAGATAAGCTGATTCCCGTTTGCGTCGCGGGCTTTCACTTCGATGATTTCTCCGCACTGCAACGTGGAAGTCGTAACTGCAGCAGTAATCGTCGGGAAGGTGCAGCTTCCTGCACTCGGCGGACACACCGTCACCACCTTGTAGGAACTTATGTTCGGCATTTCCGTATTAATGCATCGCGATGGATACGATGCCGGACCATCGCTCGTGCCCGGACCAAATTGCGGGACGTCGCCCGGAGCACAATATATGTTGTCGCCGGCGCCTTCCTGCTGCCCTCCGGACAAGGTAAACTCCTGCAGACGCCAGTAGCCTTGATTACAGGTGCTCGTGGCAGGTCCGGTATAGCACTTCTCGCTTGCATTGAAAGTCCAGTCCCATTCGGCAAGGTAGATATTGCCCGAAGGAAGCTTTGAAAGCTGGCTGCTTGTAATCGTATAAGTGGCGGTGCTGGTTGAGAATCCATTCTTGAAGTTCCCGACGAGGGTTGAGCTCACCCAGGTGCTGCCGTTGAAGAGGAAGAAGTTCTGGCTGATATATTGGTTCGCAACATTCGGCGTCACGGTAATCGTGACGCTTCCCGATGATTGGACACTCGTAGGCTCGGCATCAAATACCGGGCAGGGGGTGGTGAAACCGCTCGGGATCTGGCCGGGGTTTGTGCAGGCAAAGGCGGCGTGAGGGGCGATCAAAAGAAAGATTACAGCTCCGAAACCAACAAGGAGGTGATGTAATTTCATGCTTATCTTTAATTGTACGCTATTTATGTCCCGTACTTCCAAACCCACCGCGTGTTTTGCCGTCAAGGATATCCGCCTCCTCCCATTCCGGGCGTAAAAACTTAACAAATATCGCTTGGGCGATACGTTCCCCTTTTTCAATAGAAACCGCCTTATCGGTAAAGTTATAATAGACAACTTTAATCTCGTCTTCGTTACCGCGAAAGTCGGGGTCGATGATTCCGATGCCGTTTGCAATGATGAGGCCTTTTTTATGAGTACCGCTCCGGGCGGCGACCAGCAGGAAATGATCGTGCGGAGTTTCGACGGCGACGTTCACCGGCACATAACCGATCGATTTCGGTTCAATAATCACTTCCACCCGAGCGGTGAGGTCGAACGCCGCGGCGCCCTCGGTTTGATATCGCGGCAACGGAAGATTTTTATCGAACCGCTTAATTTTAATGTTCATATTCGCAGAAAGGTTATGAAACGTGAAATTTTTTCTTGATATCCGCTTCAGCCTCGTCGGCAAATTCATCTTTCGTTTCGCGGGCTTTGTCCGCCATTTTTTTTAATGCTTTATCGCTTAACTCATCCAACTCCCTCATCCTCTTCTCAAGATATTCCCTCGTATTTTTTTCGGGGTCTTCAAGCACCTCCTCTAATAGAGAGATAATGATCCAACCCACCCGCATGCCTTCGGGAAGCTTCAGAACGTTCATAACGTCATCGCCGTTAACCTTCAGCATTTTGGGCGAGATGGGATCGTTCTTCACTTTCTCGATCATGAAAAGCAAGTGGCGAAGCTTGTAGGGCACGGCTTTTTTGACTCCCGAGCCGATGCGATCGGCCTCGCGGACTTTCAATAGATCCGGCACCGTCTCGGGACCGACACGGGCGAGAAACCGCCGGACGCCATGCGCGGAGACATCCCCCACGTTGTAATAGAACATATGGTTTTTAACGAGATGGACAACGTCTTCGATGAACTCACGGGGAAACCGCAACCGGTCGAGCGCTTTAGCGGCAAGCTTTGCGCCGATATATTCATGGCTGTAAAACGTTGAGTGCGCTCCGTCACCCGCTTTTGCGCGCGGCTTGCCGATGTCGTGCAAAAGCGACGCCATGCGAACCGCAAGCGAATAATCCTCCCGGGCGGAGTAGTCAAGTGCGCGGACATTGTGTTCGAACACCGTATAAATGTGATGCAGATTCTGTCCGACGCCGACGCCCTCCTGAAGTTCCGGCAGGATATTTTTGAGCAGTCCGAGTTCTTCAAGAAGGATAATCCCCTTTGCCGCGCGCGGTGTCATGATGATCTTTACGAGCTCATCCCGGATCCGTTCCTTTGCGATCACTTCAAGCTCGCGGGAATATTTTTCAATCGAGCGGCGCGTGACAAGCTCGATATCAAAATCCAGTTCAACGGCAAATCGGACGGCGCGCATCAGGCGAAGGGCGTCCTCGTGAAAGCGATCATCGGCCGTTCCAACCGTTCTGATTATTTTTTTCTTAAGATCTTTCTGCCCTTCAAAAGGATCCACAACATCACCGCCAAGCCCCATCGCAATCGCGTTGACCGTGAAATCCCTGCGGGACAAATCCTCTTCTATCGTCTTTGCAAACTTTATGTCGTCCGGATGGCGCTTGTCGGTGTATTTTCCCTCTATGCGGTACGTTGTGACCTCGATCACTTTCAATTTCGGATCTTCCGATTCGGTTTTTACGCCAACCGTACCGAAATCATTTTCATAAACATTCTCTGGGAAAATTTTCTGGACTTGTGCCGGATTGGCGCTCGTTGCAATATCCCAGTCTTTCGGCTCGCGCCCGATAAGCATATCGCGCACGCAACCTCCGACGAGATACGCTTCAAAGCCAGCCTTCGCAAGCGTGGCGGCAATTTCAGCAACCTCCTCGGGCACGGAAAATGTTGGCATTATGTAATAACTATAACCCAATGCACCCTACCGCACGACTGCACCGAACTGATCCTTTGTTTCCCGGATCACCTTATCCTGCAAGGGATCAATTTCTTCGGTCGTAAGTGTCCGTTCGTTTGAGCGATAAACAATCCGGTAGGTGTAGCTCATCTTATCCGCGCCGAACTTTGCATCGTTTTCATATTTATCGAGAAGCGTCACTTCTTCCACGATGTCACCGCCGACATCGCGGATGAGGTCGAAATAGTTGTTCGGCACGAAGCTTTTTGGCACGACAAACGAAATGTCGCGCGTGATCGGAGGATACTTACTCACCCCTTTATATGTCTGCCCGAGTTTGAGCTGGCGCTTCACCCGAGGATCCTCGGACCACAAAAGCCGGATGTCCGGAAGTTCCATGCTTAAAATAGCAAGGCGTTCAAGTCCGAATCCGAATGCCCACCCGTTCCATGCTTTTGAGTCAACGCCGAGGTTATCGAGCACGCTCGGCATCACAACGCCGGAACCCAGAACCTCGACCCAGTTGCCATTGAGGTCAACTTCCATTTCGAGGCTCGGGTTGGTGTACGGGAATGCGTCCGGATTGATGCGGTACTTCACATCCTTGCCGAAAATCGTTTGCGCGATGGCAATTAAAATATTCTGCAATTCGGGAACGCCGATATTTTTTTCCGATTTGCGACAGAGGAATAAACCGTCCATCTGATGAAACACGTTCATGTGTTTCCGATCGATTTCGTCTTTGCGATAAACCTTGCCGAACGAAAGCAACCCCAGAGATTCGCCGCGCGCGATCGCGGCCTTCACCTCCGGCAACATCAAATAGTAATACCACATGATCGTGGTGTGCGTACGGAGAATGTGCGTGTCGTTCACGTAATAGGTATCGGATTTGCTCCGGGCCGGATGATCCGGCGGGAAGTTAAAAAGGTCGAAGCTTTCGCGCGCCGGGACAACCTCGGGCGTTTGCATCACGTCAAAACCCGCGAATTCCGGCAAGGCAAGAATACGCCCTGCGAGCTCATGAATCGGGCTGTCGGACGTCCGGGAAAGGTCGGGCATAGCGAGAAAACGCTTCATGCGAAGCGCCTCGGCATCGGTTCGAAGGTCAAGCTGCTTCAACTTGCTCTTCTCTTCGTCGAGCGGAGCAACCAGTTCGCGGCGCTTCAAGTGCGGTGCAGAATACATAGGTTCCATATGGGATATTGTAGTGCTAAAATCATGGAAGAGCAATTTGAAAATCCATTCTACAAGGAGGTTGTCGTGAAAAGAATCTTCTTTTTATTGTTCTTTATAACTCTCGCTAGCCAATTCTCTTTTGCGGCAACACCTCGATTGCCCAAGGAAGTCATAAAAGAGAGGCAGATAAAGATCATTCAACATATTCGAAAAGCGCTGCCTGGCTACGGCGAAGCCATCGTGACCGACCCCCGCTTCACGTTTGAACCAAGACTTGTTCGGCGCTTCAACCACATTCCACCGCCCAAGCCGCCGATTCCTCAGCAACTAAAACCGAAACCGAGCCCCAGGAACAATTTTGATTACGTTCTTAGCGTCTGGGCAAAATTCCGCGGATCACTTTTTGCGGAAGAGAACGAGACAATTCTTAAACAGGCAGAGCTTCAATTCGGGGTCCCGAAAGAAATTATTGTCGGGATTCTCGACGCTGAAACGCAGTTCGGAGACGGCACCAAAGGAACCTTTCCGATCGCAGCAAGCCTGTACACGATCGCCGTCTACCGTCCGGATTTCCAACGCCCAGGCTGGGCCGAAGAAGAGCTGGTTATCTTCCTCAGAACCTTCGAACGAATTGGCGTAGACCCTCTCGTGGAAAAAGGTTCCTGGACCGGCGCGCGCGGCAAACCTCAATTCGAACCTTCATCGTACGAGAACTTAGCCATGCACTATGACGGGTCATCGTGTGTTGACGGCGCGATAAGCTCCTCACCCCCAGATCTCTCCGCCGATAACGATACGATCTGCAGTATTGGAAATTATCTCCACGCGATGCACTGGGGAGAAAGTGATGCCAGCCAGACAACTGCCCTGTATCGGTACAACAAATGCCTTGCGTACGGTGCCGCAATCCGCGACTTTGCGGACTACCTCGCCGGCAGGCCCAACCTTCATCGTTACATGCTGATCTCCGAGCGTAACAGAAGGAATGCATCGAAAACCAGGCGTTCCAAACGAATTACGCGGGCCGCTATCAAATAGCGGCCTTTTTTATTGCGATTGAATCCGGCTGTGAGCGGTGATAGTCTCATATATATGAGCAAGTTCGAAAAACCGCCGGGCTGGACCGAACTCCCGGAATCGCAAACCGGCGACAACCGACCCAACGAATCGCAAGGCGGAGAAAAATTCGATAAATCCTACAACGCCATGATGGGCGAGTTGCACAAAAACGGCGATTCAAATCTGGCGGAGTTGCTTGCGGGACTTTCCAATGGAACAAAAGCAAAACTTGCGGAAACCTTGGAGTTGAACGGCCGCGATTGGCTCCTGCTTTCGAGGCTCGGCAAAGAGAACTCACAAACGGTGACCGCACAAATCGCCGAGTGGGAGAGCAAGCTAAAAGAAACAACCAACATGCAGTCCCGGGATGCGATTAACCGGTTGCTGATGGACGCACTTGAACGTCTTTAGGTATTGCTATACTTAAATCATGAATAAAGATGCCATTCTCGTCATTGACGGCGGCATCCATCGGGACGCCACCCTGACCACGATCTCGATTGAACGCGTCCGCGAGGGCATTCGCGTATATCGGCAGGGCATAGCCGAAAAGATGGTGATGTCGGGCGGTGGCAGAGGGCCCGCAACGCAATTGCCCGCCGCAAAAACGGAAGCGCAAGCCATGAAGGACTACGCGCTCGAGGCGAGCGTGGATGCAAAAAATATTTTACTTGAGGAAAAATCAAAGGACCTGCTCGGCAACGCCTATTTTTCAAAAACGCTCTACCTCGAACCTTTGGGTTGGAAAAATATTGCCGTTATCATTTCTGATTACCAGGCCGAACGCGCAAAATATGTCTTCAAAAAAATATTAGGCGACGGCTATATCGTTGATTTTTTTCAGGCGGAACATCCTCTCGTCGCAGAAGAGATCAGCCAATTATTGATGGAAGAAAAAAGAAAATTTGATATGGCAAAGGAATGGCTCGGAAGGATTAAAGACGGCGATTCCGCAGCTATCAAAGACTTCATGGCCAAGTGGCACCCGGCGTATGCTGAGCATCAAAAAATCTCCACGATTGAGCTGAAAGACCGGATGAAAGATTTCTAAGCCGACGTCGGCCGCTTGTCCAGATTCAGGTTAGCAAATGCCAAAAGCAGCGCCGGTACCATAAGGTCTTTTCGCGTGATGGTTCCTCCGGAAAAATACATCACGGGATCGTCTTCTTTTGCGAGGCTCTGGGTTAACGAATCCATCTTGAGGTTGTCTTTTTGGATTTGCTCCATCATCCAACCCGGCACCCGTATCCCGGAAGTGAAACTATCTGCATGCTTGCCGTCCTTTGTTTTGATGGAAATCCCGATCACGTAATACCACTCGTTCGCATTGTTGAAAAAACTGATTGAGTTTTCGATTCCGATGCCAATGTCGGTATTCTGTCGCTTCAGCGCTTCATCCGCACATTCCTGCGCCCGTTTGAACATATCCTCGAAACCGAACGTCTGCGAGACAAGCGACGGACGAAACGAATCGCCGAGTACAATATCCGCGTCTATGGAAAGCTTTTTGGTCGCCTCTTTTATTGCCCCGATTTTAAGGTCGAAATAATGCCGCGATGTATAAAGGCCGATGGTCATTCCATGATTATAGCATTACCGGATGTGCCGACGGGAGGAGTCGAACCTCCGACCTAGCGCTTATGAAACGCCCGCTCTAACCCCTGAGCTACGTCGGCAATTGCATTCACAATATATCGCACCCTGTCCGTATTTTCAACTAAAAGCCGCTTATCAAAAGGGCAAGAAACACTGCGATTGATCGGAGGCTTTTGCTCTTTCTGAGGGTATCTCGGAGCCGCGAAGGCGGCGAGAGGTAGCGCGTTTTCAGCAGAAAACGACGCGACCCTCAGAAAGAGAAAAAGCAAAAGTGGTTGCGGGGGCAGGAAGCTCGGACGTCGCTCAGCGCGCAACGCGCTTCGCTCTCTGGAAACCTCTCGGTTTCCAGCGCCTTCCTACGCGGGGAACCTCCCGGTTCCCCGACCCCCTCCCCGTCCGAGTCTTGCGATCTCATAACAATTGGGCAGTAAGCAGTCCAAAAGAATTTTGGGGCTATCGGAGGCCGCGAAGGCGGCCGAGATGGAGCGCCGCGCGAGTACGCGCGGACGCGTACTCAAAATTCTTTTGGACTGCTTACTGCCAGTGTTGCCGCACTCGGTCTTGGACTTTTTGGGTGCAAACCCCACAAGCATTCTTGGGGATCCCCTTCCGCTTACTTTCGAAGCGTCTCGGTCTTGATACGAATCACGATTTTACCTCCCGAAAACTATCAAGAATAGTATTCCAAAACAAATCATGGTCAATTGAGACATTGGAATAATTCGAAAATGCAACCCGATAATAATATCCTTGCAAGCTGGTGTAAAAAAGATAGCCATCAACGCCAGATAGTTCTTGATATTGAACGCCGTAATTATTTTTTGGGATCAGCTGTGACGTTGGACTTGGCGTTGCTTCCGTTGGCAGTTTCGTGACAGTTATGACTGCTCCATTAGGCCTGTCATTCGGAATTCGATTCAACGTTATCAAACACTCATTATCCGAATAGATAAGGTATGGTTTATCAAGGCCTTTGAAAAGAGGATACTCGAAAGTTATCTCGGGGATGGTGCTGCAATTGAAAGACGACTTAAGCGTTCCAGAGGATTTGTTAGCATACAAAAAGTCGTCTTCCGCCTGGTGAATCCCACTTCGATACCACAAGAATCCGGCGATGAGGGCAATGACAATGGCGATAATTACAATAATAAAAATCATTTTTGCGTGCATGGGGGTGAGTTCTATCCTTGCGCTTCTTCCAAAGTAGTATCTGTAGTTTCCATGGCTTTTAATTTTGACATCAATCCCCTGTGATCAAAGATTAGTTCTATGCAATAGGCATTTCCTCCTTCATCTATACGAACTATAACTTCTTCCGTCTGTTGTATCCTCTTTTCTGAATTGCGGTTGCGCTTGATCATTGGATGCATTCGAAGGTCAGAGATAAACGAAAGTGCTACAGCCACGACTTATGGATCGGCTGAACCTGGGGAATATAAATCGGGGAATACTGCTTGATGACAGCCAACACTTTGTCTTTCATGTCCTCTTTGCATGTGATAGCAAGATCATCTAGTCCTGGGTGTGCGACAAAATCATGCCTTGAGGCCTACTTGGTCTTGCTCTGAACTTGGCCTTGCGTGTTGCGGGGGCAGGAAGCTCGGACGTCGCTCCGCGCGCAACGCGCTTCGCTCCCTGGAAACCTCTCGGTTTCCAGCGCCTTCCTACGCGGGGAACCTCCCGGTTCCCCGACCCCCTCCCCGTCCGAGTCTTGTCCAGTAGCTTTCGTTTTTCTCTCCGAGAGGGTATCTCGGAACCGCGAAGGCGGCGAGAGGTAGCGCGTTTTCAGCAGAAAACGACGCGACCCTCCCAGAGAGAAAAACGAAAGCTGTTGCCGCACTCGGTCTGGGACTTTTATTAAGAGGCCCTTACAAGGTCTTCTCGAAAATCCTCTCCCTGTCTCACTTGAGGCGTCTCGGTCAGTTTGTTTTCCTGAAACTTGCCTTTACTTCGTTCCAAAGGGCGAACCTCTTTTGGGCAAGCCGTTGCGATGTTTTTGAAAAGCTGCTTTTGAGACCGGAATATCGTATTGATAGATTCTACTTAAAGGACAGTCCGGTTCCACTCGTTCTAATAATGTATTCTGCAAATGCATCCCAAACACCATCGGAATTCGATGTCGTTTTCTCATTCGCGCGAATGCCGTCATATTGCTCATAGATACGGAACCCTCCTTCGATGGAGATTGCATAGAAACCATCTTTCTTAGATTCAGGGCTTGGGACTAAATCCGTTAGCGCAAAATGCTTTTTAAGATACATTGCAATGTCACTTTTCGAAACGTTGAATATTTCTTTATAAGAACCTACGTTCAACTGTTCGGGTGAAGTGTATTTTTCAACCAGCTCTCGCGCTTGATGCGAAATGAGCGAGAGAATTTGCTCGTCTTTCGTAGGCTTTTGAGGATGTTGCATCCTTTAATCTTAGCTTATTCAAATCGATGCTACCAAAGCGAAACCTCTCGGGTGTGCGACAAAAGCCTCCCGGTCTTACTCGATACTCAAACCTTGCGTGTTGCGGGGGCAGGACTCGGACCTGCTTCGGGAGCTTATGGGGCTCCCCGGAAAACCTTTCCCAACCCTCCCGCGATGAATGTCAAAGAATTATAGCGATTTTTTTAATGAATTGTCAAAGCTCGCAATTAGTGCAATTATCAAAGCAATGGAATCGTCCGACATAAAAGCACAGTTTGCAGGGAAAAAAATAACGCTGATGGGGCTCGGCCTGCTCGGGCGAGGCGTCGGCGACGCGGAATTTTTTGCGGAAGCGGGAGCCGAGCTCATCGTGACCGATTTGAAAACAAAAGATGAACTCGCACCCTCACTCGCCAGGCTCGAAAGATTTCCAACTATAACCTATCATCTCGGAGGGCACACCATGGAGGACTTTGAAGGGCGCGACCTTATCATTCGCGCACCGAATGCGCCGCTTGATTCGCCCTACCTTGCTCACGCACGGGAACTTGGCATTCCGGTTGCGATGGACGCCTCGCTTTTTGCAAAACTTTCCGGAGCGACGGTGGTGGGAATTACGGGCACGCGTGGCAAATCAACCACAACGCATCTTATTTATGAAATTGCGAAAGCCGCCGGAAAAAACCCGGGTCTTGGCGGAAATGAACGCGACGTTGCAACGCTCAATCTCCTTCGAGGCGTTGCGCCGGGAGACCTCGTGATCCTAGAACTCGACTCGTGGCAGCTCCAGGGATTCGAAGAAGCGTCAATAAGCCCGCACATTGCGGTCTGGACGAACTTTATGCCCGACCACATGAACTACTACAAGGGAGATATGGAACGTTACTTTCGTGACAAAGCAGCCATCGCCCGCTTTCAGAAAAAGGGCGACATATTTATCACAACATCAGAAATAAAAAAGAGTGTCGAGGCTCAGTTCGGCAGTCTCAAAGGAACATGCATAACCGATGCAACAATACCCAAAACCTGGAACATTGCGCTCGTCGGCAAACATAATCGCACCAACGCAGCCTATGCAGTTGCCGTAGCGCGGGCGCTTGGAATCCCGGATGAAATAGCAAAAACTGTTTTAGAAAAATTTAATGGTCTTCCCGGGCGCTTGGAATATCTGGGAGAGAAAAAAGGCATCGCCTTCTATAACGATTCGAATTCAACAACGCCCGAAGCAACCATCGCGGCGTTAGCGGCGCTCGTCCCTCAAAATAAACCGATCGCTCTCATCGCCGGCGGCAGCGACAAAGAACTCCCCTTCGAAGCGCTCGCCGACTACATCCCGAAAACCGTAAAACACCTCATCCTCTTTAAGGGCAAAGCAACCGATAAATTATTGAAGGTTCTGCCGCCCGATTATAACGCAACGATCGTCTTGAATATGAAAGATGCGTTCGCGGCGGCGCTCGCAGCCGCACAACCAGGCGACATCATTCTCCTCTCCCCGGGCGCGACCAGCTTCGGCATTTTCAAGAACGAATACGATCGAGGCGACCAGTTCGCCTTGGCCGTCCGTGGGCTATAGAACTCCACGACACGACCCCACGGTCGGCGTCGCGGGAAATTGAATTACACCGTCAAAAACGCTACAATCACTGTAATGTCATCCGCCATTACAAAGCATGAGCTTGAGCATCTCGCGAAGCTTGCGCGCATACATCTCGACCCGAAAGAGGAGGAAAAATTAATAAAAGACCTCGGCAATATTTTAGAACATTTTAACGAATTGAAGGCGCTCGATACGACTAACGTCGTACCGATGACTGGAGGAACGGACCTTAAAAACGTCTTTCGCAAAGATGAAGAGCGGGAAAACACCAACAAGGGCGCCGGCGTCGAAGCATTCCCGGAAAAAGAAAAGGGTTACCTGAAAGTGCCCCCGGTTTTTGAATAACATGGATCTCTTTCGCAATCTCACCATAAAAAAATTCCACGAGGGATTGATCGATAAGAAATTTTCGGCGCTTGAAATAACTCAGGAGTCGTTCGCCCACATCAAAAGAGAAAATCCAGAAATCAATGCCTTCCTCAGCACAGCTGAAGAGTCTGCCGTAGCACAGGCGGAAAAAGTTGATATCGCGATTGCAAAAGACGAAGAAATCGGCGCACTCGCTGGCGCTCCCCTTGCAATCAAAGACTGCATACTCATTAAGGATCTTCCGGCGACCGCCGCGTCGAAAATCCTCAAGGATTACATTGCGAGCTATGACGCGGGCGTCATCAATAAATTGAAGACTGAACGTGCAGTGTTTCTGGGAAAAACCAATCTCGACGAATTTGCCATGGGCGCCTCCACCGAAAACTCGGCGTTCGGCGTCACCAAAAATCCGCACGACACGACTCGTGTTGCGGGCGGGTCTTCGGGCGGCTCTGTCGCCGCCGTTGCATCCCACATGGCGATCGGAGCGCTGGGCACAGACACGGGTGGTTCCATCCGCCTGCCGGCGAGTTTTTGCGGAGTTGTCGGCATGAGCCCGACCTACGGTGCCGTTTCGCGCTCAGGTATTATTGCCATGGCATCGAGCCTGGACCAGGTCGGTCCCATTGCAAAAACATGCGAGGATGCCGCAATTCTTTTTAATGCAATCAGAGGAAAAGACCCCTTGGATGCCACGAGTGCGCCGATCGAATATAACGAGCGCGAGCTTCTTGAACCTGACTTCGCAAACATGAAAGCTTTGACTGTCGGCCTTCCTGAAGAATATTTTATTGACGGCCTTGAGCCGGAGGTGAAACAGGAAATCGATACGGCGATTGAAAAACTGAAGAGCATGGGATTGAAATTCAAAAAAATATCCCTGCCACACACGAAATATGCGGTTTCCGTCTACTACATTATTGTTCCCGCAGAAGTCAGTTCGAACCTGGCCCGCTTTGACGGCATCCGCTACGCGCGGCCCGAAACAAAAGTTGCCAATCTTACCGATCTCTATTTTGAAACCCGTGGCGCCGGCTTCGGTGCTGAGGCAAAGCGAAGAATCATTCTCGGAACATTTGTCCTTTCGTCAGGATATTACGACGCCTATTATGAAAAGGCACAAAAAGTCCGGACGCTCATCAAACAGGATTTTGACGCGGCGTTCAAAGACGTTGACGTGATGCTTGCGCCGGTCGCCCCGATGCGGGCATTCAAAATCGGCGAGAAAGCCGACGATCCCCTTGCAATGTATCTTGCCGATGTTTTTTCAATCCCGCCAAAACTCGGCGGATTCCCGGCCGTCTCGATCCCGACAAAAGCTTCGGGCGCGCTTGCGGCTCACGAGCTGCCTGTCGGATTCCAGCTCATCGGAAAAAAATGGCGCGAAGCTGACATTCTCGGCCTCGGCCACTATTACGAACAACTATAATGCCCACTTCAACAACCAGCACATTGCAGACAGTGGCGTCGCAAACGATTGCGCAGATACAGGCAGCCGGCCAAAACGCTCTTTCGATCTATTTCGCAAATCTCACATGGCTTGAAATTTTGAGCGTTCTCGTCACGTCCCTTCTTATTGCTCTCATCATCTACATCGGCGTAAAGACCAGTTATTTCAGCGCCCGCATTGAACGCTTCCGCGACATCGTTCTAAAGAGCGATATGTCGCGCGATTTGGCGCAAAAAACGTGGATACGCATTGAAACCCATTTTTATAAAGGAAGCGAAAACGATATGAAGGTTGCGATTCTGGAAGCCGATAAGATATTAAACGAAGCGCTCCGCGCAGCGGGAGTTCCCGGCATCCAACTTGGCGACCGCCTGAAACGGGCGCGCAACAACCAGATCCCGAACCTCGAAGACCTGTGGCAAGCCCACAAATTGCGAAATCAGATCGCTCATGAGGCAGATTTTAAATTAAAACGCGATCTCGCCGAACGGGCGCTCGAAATATACCATACGGCATTGCGAAATCTCGGAGTGTTGGATTAAAGCGCAGTCCCGTTAAGCGAAGTAGCTGACATGGAGTCCGTTCCGGGAACAATCGTCCCCGAAACTTGAGTTGAGCTTCCAACGAACGGCTGGAGAGCTGCTGCAACTTTGGCTTCTTTTGAATTTGAAATAAAGACCCTCCCTCCATCCGACGCCATCACAAAATAATTTTTTGCGGCGTTCACACCCAGTGAACCGGACACGGTGATCGGCGTTGTCGTGGGGCTCACACCCAAAGGCGCGGCATAAAACGAAAGCTCGGTTGAAAGTTCCTGGTTTGCCGCTGTGAGTGCGGTCACCTGGCTCGTGAGCGCGGTGCTCGATGCCGTAAGCGCAGACACCTGGCTCGAAAGTGCCGCAACCTGCGATTGAACATTTGCACTCTGGCTACTCACCGTTCCGACTTGCGAACTCAACGTGCCGTTTTGCATATAGAGATACGCCGAGAATCCACCGAGCCCCAGAATGATAATGCCGAGAATTCCGTAAACGATCAACGGCTTCTTCGAGGAAGACACGCTTCCCCCTGTTGATATTGACTCAATCTTGGCAGGTGACATTTTTGTATCTTTTGAACTCGCCGCAGCAGGTGAGACTTTTTCCATTGGTCCGCTCGATGACGAAACGAGATCGCTCATGCGAATCACTTGCGGCCCGACACTTGCCGCCGGCTTCACTCCGGACATTGCCGGCGAAGAAAACGGCTGGACGGCGGCAGGCTTCGCGACTACCGCAGAGGACGTTGCACTTCCTTCAATCTTTTTGAAGCTGTCATCAATATCCGCCGTCTGCCAGCCGACACCTTGAAGCGTCGTTCTTATGGCCTCCCGCGAGGTCCCAAGTTTTGTCTGTGAATTTATATAATCAACGAGCTGATCCTGAACCATGTTGTTAAGCTATTACGTTTATTATACCGCATGATGCTTCCGCACAATAGCCGAGAAATTCACAACTGTGGATCACGGCGCCTGCTGGGTGCCGTAACCTCCATAATAATTGACGCTCCCCGATGCCCGATCCGTCCCCCGCCCCAGAATCACCGCAAAAATAATGCCGAGAACGGCAATAAGAACAATAAATGCCGCGACCGCCTGCGCGACAATGATAAACGTCTTGCTGCTTTTTACCGTCCCATCGTGAACTTGCGGTTTGAGCGATACAAGATTGCGATACATCGTGTAGTAATACGCTATCGAAAACGGCGCGATGAAAAGCGTAATGATCGTTGACGCGAGCGCACCGCCGATTTTCCCTCCGATCGAAGCGAACGGCAGACCGATAACGATATAAGCGACGACAAAACCGAGCAGTAACAAGAGTAGCCGGCCAAAGACCGACCACCAATATCCTTTTACATATTCACGGCTCGTCGTCAGTGCCTCAAAGCCATGCTTGCCTTCAAGTATCAGCGCATAATTTGCGAAAACAAAACCGACCATGAGCAAGACGCCAGGAACGACCAACATGGCAAACCCTCCAAAGAGGGCAAAGATAATAAGAATCCCCAGCCAAATAAGCCGCCAAAATAATCGTCCGGCGGCAACATAGGATTCCTCAAGCCCCGACGAGTGTTCGAAGAGATGAATGATGGCAGCGTTCGCGACAATGGAAAGCAGGACTCCAGCCGCAAGCAGGATTGACCCAGCAATCGAAAATGACAACCCACCGATTGCTTTCAAAATGTTTCCCAAGCCTAAAACGACAACCGGAATAATAATGATTTGCGTGATAATCGCAAACCGATCCGTGTAAAGCTTCCAGGCCGACTGCCACAAAGACCCGACGGAATTCATTTTCATTTCTGGCATAGATTCAGTATAGCAAATCGCTGCGCGGTGGATGGGATTTGAACCCACGATCTATGCCGTGACAGGGCATCGCTTTAGACCAGCTAAGCTACCACCGCATTATCCAATCCTAATTCCTGAAACGCATATTTAAATTTTTCATGTTTGCGCTTCAGGAATAACTCCGTGTCATTATTATACAAAAAATTGAACAAAGCAATACTATCATGTTGCCCGAATACAAGCTCATAACCCCTCTTCTTTCGAGAAATATGGCCACCGAGAACAACCGGCTCAATAGCGCTCCACAGACTTTCAAGAAATTTTCTGCTTCCAGAGGTGAATCTGACGCTAAACTGCAACTTCCACATACATCTGTCCTTCCTCCAATATCTGCCTAAATGCACACAACCATCCCCATCAAAATACCCTCTTATGAAATCGTGCAAATATATCGTTGGGATATCAGGCCACGCGATCGTTAGACTTTTGTGCGGCGTAAATCCAAGCAAACACAGATCACGGTACATATTTTTGCTTCCGATTTGTAATCTGTAAATTGTTTTCCAAGATGACTTTCTATTTCGCACAGAAATTTTATTTTGAGAGCCGAGAACGCTTTTTATGGATTCAAGTAGGTCGAGATCGGTAATTTCAAATGAAATATAATAACCGCCTCTTCCGTTGCAAACCATGTTCCCATCCGCGGCAAAAAATCCGAGCAGGTAGGCCATATCGGACGACCATGTCTTAAAAAAATCTTCATTCTTTGTTCTATAGATAGGCATGGCGATGCCAACATTAAAACAAAGCATAGATTAAAATTACCTAAAAAAATCATTAAATGCCCGCAAGCCTATTTAATGAGATCCAAGAATTGTTTTTCGTCGAGAATCGTAACGCCGAGCTTTTTTGCTTTTTCATACTTTGAGCCCGGCTCCGAACCGGCAACCAGATAATCGGTTTTCTTTGAAACGGACTCCGACGCATCGCCGCCGAGTGAGCGTATCTTTTCTTTTGCGTCTTCGCGGCTCATGGATTCGAGCGAGCCCGTGAGTACAAACGTCTTCCCGACAAGCTTCCCGCCGGCTGCGTCGTGAGCGCCGCCTGCCGGCCGCAGCGAGGCTGCAACGGTGACGCCGGCCGACTCGAGCCGTTCAAGCAGCTTCATATTGCGGGGCTCGCGGAACCATTCATGAATGCTTTTTGCGACTACCGGGCCGATGTCCTGGATCTTCTGTAAATCTTCTGGCGACAACGCCTGAAATTTCTTTACGATTTTTCCTATGGGGATAGGATTGCCCGTCGCACCAAAATCAAAATTTTTCGCGAGCGTCACGGCTGTTTCCTCGCCGACATGCAGAATGCCAAGCGAGTACAAAAACCGCGGGAGTGTTATGCGGCGCTTAAGAGAAGTTTCTTCAACGATATTCTCTGCGGACTTTTCTCCGAACCGCTCGAGTGCTGCGATATCCCCTGCCTGCAACGTGAAAATGTCTGCGGCGTCGGAAATCAAACCTTCATCCAAAAATTTATCGATAATCTTCGGTCCAAGTCCCTCGATATTAAACGCCGCACGGGAAACAAAATGATAGAGCTGTTCGCGATGTTGGGCGGCACACATTCGCGACGAACATCGCTCGATTGCGCCTTCGCGCACAACCTTCGAGCCGTCAACCGGACAACGCGTCGGCATTTTGAATATGCGTTCGCGACCGGTCCGGAGTTCGGGCAAAACACGGATGATCTGCGGAATCACGTCGCCAGCGCGGGAGATGATCACCGTGTCCCCGATCTTTAACCCAAGCCGCCCGATCTCATCGGCATTATGCAAAGAAGCATGAGTGATCGTGACGCCGCCGACATTCACCGGATCCATCACGGCAACCGGCGTGAGTGCACCTGTCCGCCCGACCTGCACCTTTATTTCGCGGACGATGGTGGTTGCCTCGCGCGGTGAAAACTTATATGCGATTGCGGCGCGCGGCGCTTTGCCGATTATTCCGGCGCGCTCAAAAATCGCATTATCATTCACGATGATTACCGTCCCGTCAATTTCATAATCAAGTTTCTCGCGATGTTCGGCCCAGTAATTTCGAAAAGCGAAAACTTCATCAAGTGTGCGGGCGGATTTATTATTTGGATTCGTCTTAAAGCCGAGCTCCGCGAGAAGATGATGTTTTCCCTCGTGTGTGATGACGCCCATATCGGTCACGATGTCGTATTGAAATGAATCGAGTCGGCGACTTGCCGTAATCGCAGGATTCAACTGGCGGATGGATCCGGCTGCCACATTACGGGGATTGGCATACGGCTTCTCGCCCCGCCGCTCGGCTTCGCGGTTAATTTTTTCGAATTCTTTTTTCGTGAGAAAGACTTCCCCGCGCACCACAAGGCGTGGAATATCCCGGCGATGCAGGCTGAGCGGGATTGCATCAACCGTCCGCAAATTTTGCGTCACATCCTCCCCGATCATCCCATCACCGCGCGTCGAGCCGCGGACAAAAATCCCGTTCTCATATTCAAGCTCGATCGCAAGACCATCAATTTTCAGCTCGCAATAGAAAAGAGGCTTCGTGTTGCGGCGTTCATTGCCCAGAAACTTGCCGCCATCGCCCAGATAATCTTCAAGCCGCTTGAACCACGCCCGGGTGTCATCTTCCGAAAACGCATCGTTCAACGACGTCATCCTGACATCATGGCGGACTTTCACAAATTCCTTGAGGGGCTTTCCCGCCACACGCTGGGTTGGCGAATCCGGCGTGATCAAATCGGGAAACTGCATCTCGATATCGAACAGTTCTTTTTTAAGGGCATCTTCCGCCTCGGGAGATATTAATTCTTTATTAAAAGTTATCCGCGACGTGCGGTATTTGGTGATCTCTTTTTTTAATTTTCCGATGCGCTCCCTGGCGGCAGCCTTATCCATGATGATATGGATACGCTTACGGGAAGGTCGATGTTGCTGCCGTTACAAGAAGATAAAATGCGCGCGAAGTGTTTAAAGCCGTGGCTCGTGAAACAACATAGCTCGTGGAAGCTGCATTGTCACATCCAATCTGATTGTTGTTTGCGTCGTAACAAGTCGCGCTGATAGAGGCGCCATTTTGAAATGGTGTGCTCGTGACCGAGGCTGGCGGACATGTGCCACGGCCACTAAGTCCGGTGGGGTCTGTGATGCAATAGTAATTAAAAAGCTCCCACTGGATTCCGGTGTCCGCCGCGAAGATCGATTCTGAGGAATTCACGGAATTCGTTGTTGCACGAAGTTGATAAAGAATGAGAAGCCCGGCGATCGTAGTCGCGGCAAGCATAGCGCCACCGAGCGAAAGCACCGCAATAAGCATTGCCTGTCCCCGACGGGTATGAGCTTCAGCGCGCATCATAGCTTCATTATACAAAAGAAAAGCCCCGACCGGTTAATAAATGCCGGTCAGGGCAAAGTACTTGCAAAGAACTACTGTTGGAGGGCATACGGCAAGCCTGTTACAGCCTGCACGCCAGCTACATCGTCAGACGGAATCCATCCGGTGATATACAAACTGCCATCCGGAAGCACTCCTCCGCCGCCTGCCATAATGGCAGTACTGGATGCGCTCGTGAGCGGTGTAAGAACGCCGCTCCCATTGAGGAATGCGATATGGCTCGTGCCGAGAATATCGGAACCACTCGCATCGTAGGTGGCGTAGTAGATCAAGAACCCGCTATGGACGTTATCCGCTGCAATCCGGAAGGATTCAGCAGGCAGCACCACGCCGCCGACCACCGCTTCGTTCATCGCTCCACCATTAACCACAATGACGGAGACCAACATGTGTACGCCATCAACTCCCGGACCTATCACCGCAACCAGATTGGTTGAATCCAGCGCGACGGCATTGTAATTGCCGAGAGAAGCGCTTTCGCCTGATACTTTTTCCCCCGCCGGATTAACCTCAGCCAATTTGCCTGGGGCAAGCCTGCGAGCCGCATAGCGTCCCCTAAGCGCATTCCCCTGCAGTTGGCTTACCGGCATGAACTCAGGAAGTGTGAGTGACCCGACCGACGTTGACGTTCCGTCACCGGCGATCGAATCGTTGAAGAGCACGATCTGTCCCCGCCCTTGAATATCGAGAGAAAACAGTTCGTTCCCGCCATACGCCGTGCTCATTGCGAGCGAATACGGTGTTGTTCCGGCGGAAGTTGTCTTCCAATTTTGGCTGCCGACAGCGACAGGGCCACAGGCAACATCCCCTTGCGAGGGAATAGCGCCACAGCTCACGTCGTTTTTCACGGCAACGTCCGATACGGGTGCTGTTATATTCGCCGCTTGCCCGCTGCTGCCACAACTTGAATCGGTCCATGAAACGCCATTTGCGCTGCCGAGTACAATAAATTTGGCATTGCCGTTGGCGTCAAGATCAATTCGCATCCTGGCAGAGTTCGGTGTGACGCTGCACTGGTTGGTGAGCGCCCCCGTATTGTCGAATTCATCCACAACGCCATCGCCTTGATCAAGAACAAAGATGTGCGGCGTCGCAGACGTTTCATTGTCGGCGATCGGCATGTCTCCGTAAAAACCAAAAGCCATGGTGTTCGAGAGCAGAACGTTATCGGCGGTTGCGACCTGGCAGTTGATGAAACGAGGACGATAGTACTCGCCACCAACCGAAACCAGGAAGTTGAAATATGTCGCCTCCACATTTGGCGGCAACGTTTGCCCCCAATCCTGCGGATATCCGGTGCAATAAATCGGTTGCCCCGGCGCGAAATTGCCTCCCGACACAAGTTGATTCATGCCGAACTCGCAGGTTTCGCCCCACATACAGAAAAAGCCATACGGGTTGAATCCATTGAGAACCGGCGCTACATCACCGACGGTCACCGTGACGGAAGCCGATGCGCTGTTGCCAGCACCATCGGATGCGGTCAGAGTAAACGTTACCGGTCCTGTCGCAAGCGGGAATTGTACCGACCCGTTTACATTTGGAGTGACCGTTCCGGACCAATTGCTTTGCGCAGGATTCGCCGATTGAACCACGCTTGTGGCATTCGCCGAGCTCCATGCAAATGAAAGCATCTGGTTTGCATTGACCGTTTCAGACGTTTTGCCGTCAACGGTTAATGTGACCGACGGTTTCGTTCCCGCCGTCACGGTGATCGTAGCGGTCGCCGCCTTTGTTGGGTCGGTGATGCTCGTTGCCGTGAGGGTTACCGTCGCTGGATTCGGAACGCTCGGGGGTGCCGTGTAGGTCACAGACACACCGCTTTGTGAGGTCGCGCTCGAGAGCGTGCCACAGGCACTGCCGGTGCAACCGCCACCCGACAACGACCACGTCACGCCCTTGCTCGACGAATCGTTCTCAACGGTTGCCGTAAATGACACCTGCTGATTTTCCTGAACAGACGCCGTATTCGGGTTGACGCTAACCACGATCTGTTGGCCGCCGCCTCCGTTATTGCTTCCGTTTCCGCCGCCGCATGCCATACTCACGAGCATGGCCACGAGAGCGAACGCCATCGCCACAATTACCGTCGCTTTTTTCATACTGCTCCTCTCCTCCTAAAACTCTTAAATTGTTGCACGGAAGTGCTGTTTTTCCCGCCGTGCTAACTGGCCGCACTATAATTGGTTTTTTATATATTGTCAATGTTTTTGTTTTGATTTTCCTTGACAAAACAGCGGGATAAGCAGTATAGTGTAGCCAGTTGGCTGGTTCAAAATCCTGCCACGATTCACAATTTACGAAATAGGAGAGAGGATATGAGCAAAAACAAGTCGTTTTTTGTTCTTCTGGTGGCGGGAATTTTGGGAGCCTCGTTGATTCTCAGTTCCTGCGGAGGTGGTAATGGAGGAGGCGATGTCGCCCCGCAACCCGCAAGCATCACGTCGTTCGCAGCGTCGGTATCAACCGTCGTTGTGGGAACATCGTTACAGCTTTCGTGGGGCACACAAAACACGAGCGGTAGCGATCCGTGCACAGCTTCGGCGAGTCCGGCAGAAACGGATTGGTCCGGATCTGTCGCGGCAAACTCAAGCGGGACAACTGTGACACCGCAGACCGTTGGCACCGCAACGTATACTCTTGGGCCATGCACTGGCTCCGGAGGCAACAGCGGAACCAAGTCGGTTCAGATCACCGTGACGGCGGCCCCGCAACCCGCAAGCATCACGTCGTTCGCAGCGTCGGTATCAACCGTCGTTGTGGGAACATCGTTACAGCTTTCGTGGGGCACACAAAACACGAGCGGTAGCGATCCGTGCACAGCTTCGGCGAGTCCGGCAGAAACGGATTGGTCCGGATCTGTCGCGGCAAACTCAAGCGGGACAACTGTGACACCGCAGACCGTTGGCACCGCAACGTATACTCTTGGGCCATGCACTGGCTCCGGAGGCAACAGCGGAACCAAGTCGGTTCAGATCACCGTGACGGCGGCGTCCCAGCAATCAACCATCACGTCTATTTCGCCGCTCATCTTTGGATGCAACGACGATTATTATTGCGAGGGCTCAATAAACCCGACCCTGAATGGGACAAACTTCAGTTCGGGGTGCACGAACAACGTGTCTGTCACGCCACTTCCGGCGTTGATGGGCTGGGAATACGAAAGTCCAACCGAAATATTCGGGGGGATGGACTTTGACCAAAACACATACAACCCTGGCACGTTCGTTTTCCAAGCGTGCACACAGAGCCAGCAAACAATTTCCGATCCTTACACAGGCGCCATGATGGGCAATCAAAACACCATGGCGGTTTACGGGAAGAATGGTGACGTGATCCTCCTTGTTGTCTACGGACCTCAGGGCGGACGAATTGCTTATCACTTTGATGCCAGCGGAAATCTTCTGTCGAGTTGGCAAGCCGGCGCCGGCAAGGGAATCGCAAAGGTCATGGCGCTTGATCAAACGTCGGGCGATCTGGGCTTTGTGGAACGGGGGCAGGAAGGCATTTCTGTCACCGACCTAAACGGAAACGGTGTTGGCGGTGGCAATATGAACGGACAAAGCGGGTGGGAGATTGCCGCGGCTGGGGGCTATTTCATGGCTCTCCAACCGACGGTCAATACGCTGGTCGGCGCAAACATTCTAACCGATCCGCTATTCGATAATTACTTCTCCTACACGAGCCTCAATGATCCGTGCTCGCTTGACGCGGTCCAGAGCGGAAGCGCGCTCTACGCCGTCATCCTAAATTGCGGCACGAACACGCTGCAGGGCCTCAGCATTCCTGACTTAACATCGTTAGGAAAACCACTGAGCGTTCCCGGGCTTACCCAGTCCGGATCCGGAAGCACGCTCGCTCAGATAAAGTTATTGAGCTCCGGAGTTGGCGTCTTGTTGGACCCGCTCGGCAAACAGGCATTCCTCTTCAATATTGGCTCGATGCAACTCATCGGCCAACCGGTATCGCTGGACGGCTTCCCGAACGGGGTCATTGCGAATGAGGCGGCGAACACGTTTGAAATCACGTTTGCCTCTTCCGCGCAAGCGGTCCCCACGGGAGTTGATGTCCTCACGACGACCGGAACAAAAACGACGCTCAACGTGAGCTCAACCAAGTTGCCACTCGGGCGAGGAGTTTCTCCGAATGGCAAAACGATCTATTTCGGTGATCGAACGAACGCGCTCGACATCGAAGACAACAATTAGCAAAGCCCCTGACACAATCTATATCGTGTCAGGGGTTCTTTTTTTATATTTTCCGAACCTCAAAGATAAGCTAAGGTGTACATCCCTGTGGAGGGCACTCCCCCTGCCCGGGGTTCGTCACGCTCACCTGAGTTGTGGCGCTCGCCTGGGGTCCGTTGCCGCCGCCATTGTCGGTGCAGTCAATCGTGTAGGTGGTGTTTGCTGTCGGGGCGACGGTGTAAAATCCTTTCACTGTCCCGCCCTGGGGTTGATATGTGCCATACTGGACGTTGTTCTGGTCGAAGAGCAAACAGGAGTAGGTATTTGGAATCGCTTCGCAGTCAAAATTAAGAGTAGACGTCCCCGGGACGATAACACTCGATGGATTTGGAATCAGACTGCAGGTCATCACATTGAGCACGGTAGTTGCAACGGTATGGCCTTTGGGGTTTCTGCACGTGAGTGAATAGTTTTCGAAGGCGGGTCCCGTCGGGCTTACGGTTGCGGTTGAGGTGCCATTGTTGGCTGTCGCCTCAGGTGTTCCCGGAAGCCAGCCTTGATCTTGCGGAGAGGACGATGCGGTGCAGGAATCGGCATTTGTAGTTGTCCAGGAAAGCGTTGCCTGTTCGCCTGAATTAATGGCTGAAGGGCTCACGCTCAAGTTGACCGTTGGCTTCGATTGCGGCTGATTGATCGTGATCGGCGCAGTTGCCGTTTGACCGCCCGTATTGTTGGTCGCCGTGACCGCATCGCTCCCTGGGTTGGGTGGAGCGGTATATGTGACGGACAAAGCTGTGGGATTGGAGAGGGTCCCCAAACCAGAATTCGTCCACGTCACGCCCGCCGGGTCGGTGGTACTTGCCGTGAACTGCTGGACTCCACCGGTGAGAAGCGTTGAAGACGACGGATTGATGGAGACTGTGTAATTGCCATTCCCGTTGCCGGATGAATTGTAGGTGACGACGATATCGCCGCTTGTAACCTGCGTGCCGGTTGCGGAAGCGGAAGGGGTCCAACCGCTAATGGTGAAGGTTGCGGTGCAAACCGATGGACAATTCCGTGCTTGATTCTGATCAGCCGTGACGCCGACCGACTGAGTCTGTCCCCCGTAAGTGAGGGTGATGCCAGAAAGGTCGCCGATGGTGAGCCAGTTCGATGCTCCATTCCCATATGTGACAGGACCAGCCGAGAGGTCGGTCACCTGTGAGCCGGGAGCTCCATTTGAGTCGGCGAGAGAAATATCGCCGGTCGTGTTCGACGGGCTGAGCACCGGCGGTTGTCCCGGATCAATCGTTCCCAAAGGCGTCCACTCGAGCGTGAAGCTGATGTCTGGATTCACAGGATAGCCGGCGGAGGTTGCGAGCGTAAGCGAAGGAGAGCTGCCGTTGTCGCATTGTTCGCTGCCGCCATTGGCGAAGCCGCAGATCTCAACCGCCTGCGCCGTATTGATGAAGCGGTTGATGAAGGCAATGTCTGGATAGCTGGTTTGCGCAACCGTTGATTTCCTGACCGATTGCAAGGCATAGTGATCCGGTATCGATGATGGATTCAGCTCGTAGATGCCGAAGTTGGCGTTCGAATATGTCGCTGAGCTCGTGTTGTTGCAAACGCCTTCCGAGCAGGGATCAACAAACTGTCCCTGGAACGGCTGTCCAGTAAAGTCCCAGCTTGCCTGAACGCTGCCGTTCGTGACGGCGTTAATGGAGGAAACATTGATGGTGCCGGTGGTGTTGCCGCCGCTGCCACTACCGTTGATGACAAACGTTCCTTCCCCGGAATCTATGGGTGGATGACCGGAACCGGCCACGGTTATCGTATGCGTCCCTGGACTCAAACTTGAAACATCCGCATCGAAACCGATGCTGTATTCGTCCGCGCGATATGGCGGGTTTCCATCACAAGAGATTTGTCCTTGATAAGTTTGGTTCCACTCCGAAGGATAATTAAGAAATGTTGAGCTAGCAGAATTGCCATCGAAATAATAATACATTGCTAGAATGGGCTTCGGCGAGTCTTTGCTGTCGATGCGCGGCCCACAATCCTGGACGATGGTCCCTCCCTGTCCGCTGCCATTCACAGTGATAGTACTGGTTACTCCTTGCGTGGGAGACACGGTTATATCGATGATGCCGTCATCGTCGGCATGTGCAGAATGAGTAACCGAGGCAAAGCTGGCTACCGTGAGCACAACAGTTGCGATTGCCGTACTGAATATGATTTTATTAATTTTCATATCACCTCGTATCATAGGTCACCGTCACCTGCGACCCCGTTCCTTTGGCGACGATATTCACAAGAAGGATAGCGCTGCTGTTTGAAGCTCCGAGAGCCCGGACATTCTGCTGCCGTGCCGGATTCGGCGTCACCGTCCAGCCGTTCGTGGAAAGGTATTGCTGGTAGGCGGAAAATTCACTCGCCATTGAAGTTGATGAATTCCAGGAAGCCGTGTACTGGTTTGTTGACGATGAGTAGTTCACCAAATAGCTGCTCGCAATCTGTGCGGCACTATCGAGGATGAGATTCTGGGGAAAGCCGGCAACGGTCTGGCCGGTCGGGGCAAAGACCGGGGTGCCGGGAGGCGTGGGGCTCTTTCCGGTCGGTTTCCAGATGAACGCAAGAATGATGACGATCACAACCACTGCGACGCCAACCCATACCCAAAGATTTCCCTGCCGGTTATCCTGCATATGCAATCATCATAGCAGATAAGAAGGGAAGGCGGATGTGAATAACCTGTTTAACACTGACCGCTTGGCGTGCAGTCTATCTGCCGGGCACTGATAGTCGTCTCGAAATTGAGCACCGTGTTAGCTATAGCCGGATCAGTGGAACTGGGAGCAATGCTCAACAAAACCGTAATTCTGGGCGTCCAGCCATCGCCCTCTAGCATGCCGAAAAGGCGGAACTGCAGGGTCTTCACGACAACGTCACCGGAGGTCAGTGGCAGAGCTTGGCCGCTGTTCTCCGCGACATCGCTCCGAACAAGTGCTCCATCGCTAGAGAGAGAATAGTTCACAAGTTCTGAATTCGCATTATAGAATTGCAACGTCGGACACGTCCAAACAGGCAAATCACCATTCCCGAGCGCGCCCGGACCGCCCGGATCCGAGAAACCGGAGTCAGTGATTGAACACGTCTTTCGTACTGTCTCACAACTCGAAGTCGGATTATTAGAACCGGGGTCGTGGCAAAAAAGATATCCGGTGCGGATTTCGCGGGCCATCTCCTCAATGCCAAGACTCACATTACTCTGTGCCGAGATTAATTTGGAAACCTCGCCTTGTGTATGGATCGCCTGCACAAAACCGCCAACTGCGATGGTAACAAGAATCATAAAAATTCCTATTGAAATCATAGTTTCAACAAGTGTAAATCCCGCCCGTGATGATTCGTTATGGATGCCAGTCATAGAAATGATCTTCATCTACAATGGTTTCGCTGGTGATTGGTCCCGTGCTCCATGTGACAATAGACTGGACATCGATTTCAGATTTGTTTGAAACGGTGATAACAATCTTCCGTGTAAAGGGCGTCGCGTTTCCAACTTTGTATTGATAACCTGCAGTAGGGTCATTCATATTTGGGTCAAATTTAAGTGTATTCCCATTTTCGGGTGAAAGAGTCGGGCCTGTATCACCGAACGTAACTGAATAGGTGTGCCCCTGAAAGCAACACGTCCCCCATCCGTTTTGTCCGCCATATACTTCGTTGTCTATAATATTTTTTGTCACTTCGATACCTTCAGCAGCAAGATAGGATCCGATCGTTTCATTGGTTGCGACGCGATTCAAAAAGAATGATCTTGAAAGAAGTGACCCGATGCCAAGAAAGGCGACGGTGAGCATCGCAAGCGCAATTATCATTTCAAGAAGTGACTGACCGGAACGTTTCGATGGAGGCATTATCATATTCGCACGTTAAAATGACACTTGTCCGCCAGGGGTGATCATGATGGTTCTCGACGCGCTGCCGTCAGTGGTTGAAAGATCTACGTACGCCGTTTTATCACTATATACGCCGTTGTCATTAATATTCGTAATAAGCGTTTGCGGGTTGGGTGGAAAAAATATCACCGCGATGGCGCTGATGTTGCCATTTGGGTCTGTCGAACTCACCATCATAACCCCCTGCGCAAGCGGCACCTGCCATGATTGCTGGGAATATTGGCTCATGTCATTTACCGGATCGAACGTTGACGACACTGCGGTGGCAAGCGAAGGACAAAAACCATTCTTAATCAAATTTGTCGGGCTATAAATGAAAAGCGAGTACGTTGAGCTCGGCATGTTGAAATACATTCCGTAACCGCAGGCAGGAGTGCTGGGATTTGAATTATACGTTGCTATGGCGAGCTGCTTTGCCTGAAGCGTAAGCTGGCTCACTTTCGCCGCCTCAACGGAAAGCGATATTTGGTTGTTGCCCTGCTCACCATAAACTATGGCGACGGTAGCGAGAACAACTGAAATTGCTATCACAACCAATATTTCCACAAGGGTAAATCCTTTTCTCACGCTCTTATTCTATCACATTAAAAGACCGAGATACGCTCGAGTAATTTGTACTGCACCAAAGAAAACAATCACGGCTCCGGCCACAAGGAACGGCGCGAATGGCAAGGAGCCTTTCATGGTTTTCTCTCCGCGAATGATGAAGATGACGCCGGCGAGAGCGCCGAGAATAAATGCTGAAACGATAATGAATAGAATGTCCGGCCACCCGAAAACGATACCGAGCGGAATCGCAAGCTTCACATCGCCCATTCCCATCCCCTTCCCGCGCGTGATAAGAATGAGCAGACCGAAGAAAGCCGCCCCGATGAAAGCCGCAAAAATATGATTCGTCCAAATATTCCCCTGAAGGCCGAACCAGCCCCCGAAAGGACCAAATAAGGAATGATTCCCAAGGCCGTAATATCCGGCCAGGAAAATTGCCAAAAAGATTCCGAGAACGCCGAGCACGACATTGAGCTCGTCCGGGATAATGCCGAGGCGGATATCAATGTAGGCAACGAGTAAAAGCACTTCGAAAACAATGGTCCAAAAGATTGAAAAGATCGTGAATGCCTGCCCCGGCCCCGTGAGCGTGAGGACGTGCATCGGCACGAAGGCAAAAATACATCCTGAAATAACTTCGACGACGGGATACTGCCACCCGATTGTTGCTTTACAATTCCGGCACCGACGGCCCTGGATAATAAAACTCACAACGGGGATCAGCTCGTACCATTGCAATGTTTTCATACAGTGCGGGCAGTGCGATCGGCCGCCGATCACTTTCGGATCCGCAACCATATGGTCGCCGTCATATCGCAAAGCGATAACATTAATAAAACTCCCGATGAGCAATCCAAAGATAAAGAGGAGCGCATAAAGCATGCATTGATTTTACCTTATGCCTCGCTAAAAACCCAAAGCCCCGCAGGGCGGGGCTTGAGTATACTCTCGAGATAGAAAAGTTAAAGCGTCTGACAATATTCTAACTTCGCTAGAGTACAAGCCGATGGAGTAACCGTCCAGTTTGCGATAGTACCAAAATTGCTTGGAGCAACATAGTTGTTCCATTCGCCGCCGGTACTATTTTCCATATTAGCTCCTACGATATATCCATTATCAGTCGCCGTCGTACCATAGAAGTAGTTCTTGCCACTTGATGGATCGTTGGGCCACGAATTGATGCCTATATTGGCTGCTTCGAGTGTTGTACCAATATTCACCCACGACTGACTCTTGGCATCAGGATACTTGCCATTCTGGTTGTAATAGAGCTCCAGACCATTTTGCGATTCATGCAAGTCCGCAACTCGACGAGCGTCCCGACCCGCTGATTGTGTCGGGCCAAGACCAACTAAAACAACAGATGCCAAAATGGCGATGATCGCAACAACGATCAGAATTTCGATAAGGGTAAAGCCTTTTCTTGAATTCATATTCATTTATTTAGATTTAATGATGAATCTTGCTCGACCTTTTTCTACTATTCAGTGTACCAAATGCGGGATTGATGGGATGTGGAAAGTCCGTGGAATCAGCTAAAACTTGCCGTTAACCGATATATCGGAATCAAGACAGACGCAAAAAGAAGGCCCACCATAATACCCATACCCATGATAAGAATCGGCTGAATGAGCTCCACGAGATTGCCGGTCATTTCATCTGCTTCACGGGTATAAATTCCCGATAGCCGGGAAAACATCTCTTCCAGTTTGCCGGTCGTTTCTCCGACGGAAACCATCTGCGAGACAAGTTCGGGGAAAAATTCCGGATACGCCGCGATGCCGGCTGAAAGCAATTCTCCCTGCCGCACCTTCTCCGCGATGTCATGAATTGCGGCACGATAAAGCGAGTTGCCAACCATGTGACTGATAACCTCAAGCGCTTGCGCGATCGGGATGCCTCCGTGCACAAGGAGCGACGCTGCATTGCCAAATCGAGCTACAATGACTGGTAGATATACTTTTTTTACGATCGGCAACCGGATCTTCAGATCATCCAAGACAGCTTCTCCCTCGTCGGTTCCGGCATAATCAATAGCAAGAAGGCCTAGCACGACAACAGCAATGATAATTGCCGGCCACCACTTCTGCGTAAAGTTACCGATATTCAGCAAAGCTTGGGTATACCAGGGAAGCGCAACGTGATTTTGGGCGAAGACTGCGCCAAGTTGCGGGAAAACAAACGTGAGCAAGATAAAAGCGACGACCAGAAAGACCGCGATGACGATGGCAGGATAGATGAGCGCGGACGTTGCTTTCGATGCTAGATCTCCTTCTTTTTCGGTGTAGTCCGCAAGAAATCCGGCGACTTCGTTCAAATTTCCTGTCACCTCGGAAGCCCGGATCATTTCAACGTAGTAGCTTGGAAAAATTTTCCCCTGCCGTTCCATCGCCTGCGAAAACGAAAGTCCGGCATCAATATCTTCCGTCACCTCCCGCACGGAATTCTTGAGTTTTGCGTTCGTTGTCTGCTGCTGCAAAATTTTGAGCGCGCTATTGAGCGGTAAGCGCGCCTCAAGAAGGGTGGCAAGCTGGCGCGCAAAAACCACAACATCTTTCCGGCCCGGCTTTGCAAAATAATCCGCAAGAGAATCGAAAATACTCGGCGTTTCGCCGGCTTCCAGACTCAAAATGAAGAGGTCGTGGCCGGCAAGGATGGTTGCCGCATTGTCGCGGTCACTTGCCTCAACATAGCCAACCTGTAATTCCCCTTCTTTGTTTTTGGCCTGATATTTAAACTTCATAAAGTCTATGTCCGCTCAAGCAAAATGCGGAGTTCCGCAGGATTCAACGAGTAAAGTTCCGCGTTGTCGAGCGTGATCTCTTTGTTTTTAACAAGATTCACGAGCGAGCGGTTCAAAGTGACCATGCCCTCCTGCAGGCTTGTTTCGATCACGAGATCGATCTGATAAGTTTTGCGTTCGCGGATGAGGTTTCGGATGGCCGGATTCACAATCATAATCTCCATGCTCGGAATTCTTCCGCCTGAAATGCGCGGGAGAAGACGTTCCGAAACGATTGCCACAAGCGTGGCGGCAAGCTGCGAAGTCACCTGGCCCTGCTGTTCGGCCGGGAAAGAATCAATAATGCGGTCTATGGTTTGCGCCGCAGAATTTGTGTGGAGCGTGGAGAGTACCAAGTGGCCGGTTTCCGCGGCGGTCATCGCCGTGCCGATTGAAACTGCGTCACGCATTTCCCCGATCATGATCACATCCGGATCCTGGCGAAGCACGGTGCGAAGCGCCGCATGGAAACTGGTTGCGTCACTGCCGACTTCACGTTGGGAGACGATGCAACGGTCTTGTGTAAAAAGATATTCAACCGGATCTTCGATGGTGATAATATGGTCCGATCGCGAATGATTGATTTCGTCAATGAGCGCGGCGAGCGTTGATGACTTGCCATGACCCGCGGGACCCACAACAAGAATGAAGCCCTGGGAAAGTTTTGCAAAATCATGGAGGAGCGGCGGGAGATTTAATTCCTCGATTGTTTTAATCCGATTCGCAACAAGGCGAAGTGCCGCCGCAAGATAGCCGCGCTGAAAATACACGTTCACGCGGAAACGCGCCTTGTCTTCAAAGCTATAGGCAAGGTCAACCTGGCGCTGGGTGAGTAATTTTGCCTTCTGCTCTGGCGTTATGAGCTCTCCAATAATCCCTTCTGCGGTCTCCGGCGTCATAATCGGCTCCTTCTGAAGGGGCACGAGAACACCGTCAATGCGCAACGTCGGTCTGCGTCCGACTGCAATATGCAGGTCGGAAGCATTTTGTTTTGCGCACATCGTAAGCAAGTCGTTCAGCTTTTGTTTATAGTCTTCCATGGTGGTTATTGTTTTTATTGTAACACACCCAAAAGAAGTGCTCCGTCGCCCGATCGGGGCTAGTATTCTTCTGTTTCCCGGATAATCTCTTCAATCGAGACAACTCCTCGGAGCGCTTTTACAATTCCATCCTGACGCAACGTTACCATCCCCTGCTGTTTCGCCTCCTTCATAATCTTTTGCGTGGTAGAGCCCTCAACAATGATTTGTTCGAGCCCCGGAGTCATGCGGAGCACTTCATAAATGCCGGTGCGGCCGACAATCCCTTTCCCTTTACACGTCGCGCAGCCCTCCGCATGATAGATCTGATACGGTTCCGGATATTTTGAGACAATCTCGACGGGCATGCCGCTTAAGGCGTCTTTAATGATCTTTTGTACCTGAAGCGGAGCAATCTCCGGCGCTTTGCAATCCGGGCATAAAACCCCAACGAGGCGCTGTGCCATCATGAGATTCACGGATACCGGAATCAGAAATGCCTCTACTTTCATATCAATAAGACGGGGAATGACGCCGGCGCTATTGTTGGTGTGGAGCGTAGAAAGGACTATGTGTCCCGTGAGTGCCGCCTGCACGGCGAGGCCCGCCGTTTCACCGTCGCGGATTTCGCCGACCATAATGACGTCCGGGTCCTGGCGGAGAATCTGGCGTAAGCCTGACGAAAAATCATAGCCGATTTCCGGATGCACCTGCGATTGGTTCACGCCGGAAACGAAATATTCAACCGGATCTTCAAGCGAGACGATGTTCACGCTGTCATTGTTCAACATCCGCAGAAACGAATAGAGCGTTGTCGTTTTTCCGGATCCGGTCGGCCCGGTCACCAAAATCATGCCGAAAGGCCGTTCAAGGCCGGCTTTGATCGTAGCGCGTGTTGCATCAAGAAGATCAAGGTCGTCAAAACTTTTAAGACCGGTCTGCGGATCGAGCACGCGGATTGCAACTTTTTCGCCGAGCGGAGTCGGGAATGTTGCGACGCGGAAGTCAATCTCACGATCGAAAATTTTTGAACGGAAACGTCCATCTTGCGGAACGCGCGTTTCGTCAATTTTCAAGTTTGAAATGACTTTAACGCGCGACGTGATCGGCTGGGCGAGCTCGGCGGGCATCATTGCAGCCTGCTGAAGGTCACCATCGATGCGGAACCTGATGCGCAGACCATGTTCCTGGGGTTCGATGTGAATGTCCGATGCTTTGCTCGATACTGCCTCGCGAAACGTGTCCGCAACAATTTTTATGATCGGCGCATCTTCGGCGCCCGCGCCGCTTTCGATCTCCGTCATTTTTTGCGAACTTCCCTCTTTTACGTTCAGTGATTGGATTGCTTTTGAAATTTCGGTGCGATACGGAGAATAGCGCCGCATGACGCCTTCGAAATCTCCGTAGGAAATAAGATAAATCCCAAGGTTCTGGCGATTCTTGCGGGCGATAAACTTGAGCGCATCCTGAGCCTTCGGATCATCCGGATGAAGCATTCCGACAATAAAGAGGTTATCGGCGAGGGAAATGGGAACTGCTTCGTAGGTGCGCGCGGTATCCTCCGGAAGCATCTGAAAAAGCTTCACATCAACCTCAGCGGCGTCAAATTTTTTATAGGGCACCTTCAAGATTTCGCTCTTCAGTTGGGCTATCGACTCGTCGGGAACAATCCGCTCGCGCCAGATGATCGATTCGATGGATTCACCGCTAATAAGCGCGTCGCGACGCACCCGGTTGGCGACCGCTGCCGGAAATAAATTACGGGCTTGCGCTTGCTGCAAAAGCTCTTCACCGGTCATGAACCTATTTTACCACAGAATGACGATGCCTTATGGTGCGATAAACGGATTCGGTCTCCCCCCCGATAAGCCGGTAGATGTCGAAACGGTAATGACCGAAGCCGGATTGAGCGCTTTAAAAGCGGGACTTTGAAGGATTTGGTTTGCATTGAGCGAAGCCTGTGCGATCGGAGCTATCGTACTTATCGTATCGGTCGGTGTGATGATGACAAGTTGAGGTGCCGCAAAGAAAACATAGTAGATGGCGACAATGATTATAACGAAAATGATCAGCCAGCCGATGAGACCGGTGAGGTTCGACTTCTTTCTTTCTTCTTCAATAATAATAGCCATGATTATTGTGATTGTGCTTGCGACTGCGACTGATAATACGTTTGGGCTGAAACATCAAAGTCAAAAAAGTCCGCTGAAGTTGTTTTTGAGTTCGTCGCACCGCTTGCCTGGAATGAAAATTTCTTTACATCAAAGAGCCGCATATTGGTTGCGAGCTCGGCGAGAAAATTTTTAAAATTCTCATAGCTGCCAAGAATGCCGAGGTCGAACGTGACGGTTCCGATTGGGTTGATAATTTGCCCGCTCGCCGCAGCTCCGCTCACGCCATTTGCTGCTGCAGGCGGCGGAGTGAGCTGCGAACCGATGGACATGCTCACAATGGTCATATTATTTGCGTTCGCAATGCCGTACAGTTGCGCGATTGCATCCGCAAGATGCGGACCGACAGGCAAAGCAGCATTCACCGCCTGCTCTCCGCTTGCGTCGCTTTGGTACGACGCGAGCAATCCCTGAAACTGGCTTACAATCTGGGTTTCGTTCGCAAGGAGATTTTGTTCGCTGATTTTATTGCCTTCGGCCACCTGCAAAGCCGTGTAAGCCGGAACCAAGAAATCAAAATAACAAACGAGTGCCACCACTATAAAGACAAGCGCGATGATCATGCTATAAAGCCGTTTGGTGTTTTGTTTCATTAACTTTGCAATGTTGAACTTGCAACTAACGTTGGATCGACCGACATGGTGATAGTGAACTGCCAAGACCCGCTACCGGTCAACGCAGAGACACCCGATACCGAGAATTTTTTCACCTCGGGTGAATTTTCAAAGATCGCTATCTGCTGATTTGCATCCGCTTCGGTTTCTGCATTAGCGGAAAGAGTCATCGATCCATCACCTGAAAATGAGAATGATGAAAAATAAACATTCTGTTCCGTGTTCGCTTCGATCCACGAAAGAATGTTTACCGGCATAGTGTGCTCGGCGAGCAGTTGTCGTAGATTCGCAAGTTGGGAATAAAAATTAATAAGATTCGTTTGATCCGTGGGAGAAATGGACTGGTTCACCTGGTTGATCTGGTCTTGAATCTTTTGGGTCTGGGCGTCGAAGTAGGGCTTGTAACCATATTGTAAACCAGCCCAGAGAAAGAGCGTGATAAATAGAATGGCGGCGGAAAACGAAATGAGCCCCGTTGACCATCCCGGAGTTTTTTCTGTATCTTTGCCGAGTTGTTCGATGACTTTTTCCGGAAGTGGCATAACAATTATTTAGCGAACTGCTTCATCCCAAGACCAAGCGCGACGCCCATGATGGGCCCGAGCTCAGGGATGAATGGCGAGAGATTGTCCGGATAATCGAACTTCGAAAACGGAGCAATCTTTACGACTGGGATGCCAAATTCCCGCTCAAAATATTTATCGATCCCCGTAAGGTTTGCGCCGCCTCCGGAAAGCACAATGCGTTCCGCTTTTTTGGCGGAACCGACTTGTTCACTATAAACAAATTGAGCCTTCTTTACTTCATTAATGATAACATCCAAAAAAGGCAGCATTATTGTGGATAACTCATAGCTCGGGCCGGTGCCGACAATGCCTTTCTCCTTCTTTAAGTCTTCGGCGCGCACCGGATTGATGTGCAGGCTCGAGGCAAGCGCCTGTGTAAGCGAAAAAGAGGCGAAGTCGCTCTGGGAATTCCACGTGAGATTCCCCTGCTCCATAAAAATAATATTCGTCGAGCGGCTGCCGATATCGATAATTGTAGTCGGCGTCGGATCTCCTGCCAAAAGGCGAACAATGCTCAAGCTTTCGATTTCCAGTGCGCGGAGCGTGAGCCCGGCTGCAGAAAAAATTCTCTGGTACCGCTTGATCTGTTCCCGCGGCACGGAGATCAGCAAAATTTTCTGGTGCGAAAATCCTTTTTCATCCTGATATTCGCCGACCTTCAACCAGTCGAGAGCAACCTCTTCGAGCGGCAACGGAACATATTGTCTTGCCTGATAGACGATCGCACGCGCAATTTCTTTTTCATCCATCGGAGGGAAATCAAGAACGGCGGTGAAGACCGAAAAAAGCGGGAGCGATGCATATGCCTCCTTCGATGAAATTCCCATTTCCCTGAGAAGCGTTTTCAGGAGTGCGACGACATCCTCTTCAAAAATTTTGAGGCTGCTCGTCTGAAGCGCCTGGTTCGCACGCGCAAGATAGCCGCTCGACTCGAGAAGTCCGTAGTTTACGATTCTGGGAGATTTGCCGCCGCCGTTTATCTCAACCGCTTTGATGGACGTGGTACCGATATCCACCGTGAGATACGTCGGCGAAAGGGCATTTTTAAAGATATTTAACATCGTTTTAATGTCGCTTCACCTATCATAATAGCATGAATTTCTCATTTTTTGCCGACTTTTTGTTTCCTCATATATGCCTTGCCTGCAAAGCAAAAACAAGGGATGCGTGGTGTTGTGCGACGTGTTTCGACTCTATCACAAGGAATCCGGCGACGACGGGCGCCGAATTTCATGCGGCATCAAATTATAGCGACCCGGTCGTTCAGAAACTCATCCGCGAGCTCAAATTCAACTTCATGCAGCCCGCGGCCATCCCCCTCGGTGACATCATCGCCGATTACGCTCTGCAATACGCCAGGATTTTTCCTTCACTCCGCGACGCAATAATCATCCCCATTCCGCTCTCGAAAAAACGGGAACGTGAACGCGGATTCAACCAATCACTCTTGATCGCAAAACAATTTGGAAAAATCTTCGGGGCTGATGTCCGGGACGATATTTTAGTGCGGGTTCACAACAAAAAGCCGCAATCCGAAACCGAGAATGCGGCGGAGCGAAAACAAAACATTATTGGAGTTTTTGCCGTCCGGCGAAAACCTCCGGAAAAAATAATTCTGGTGGACGATGTCGTCACAACCGGATCCACCTTCCGCGAAGCATCCCGCGTGCTCTTAGAAAGCGGCGTACATTCTCTCGTGCCTATTGCGGCAGCAAGGTCTTAATCAAATTGCTTACCGTAAAGAACTGCTGATACGTGTCGGAAAGCGATGAGAGCGATTGCTGAATAAGCGAGAGCGACTGGCCGGCTGGAAGAAGCTGCATAAGAGCGGACTTTGCAGCCTGATTTTCACTTTCGGCGTTATTGAATGACGACTGCGCGGCAGCAAATGCCGACTGGAGATCATTATTCGGCGTGGCGCTCAGGAGAAATGAAACAGCTCGGTTTGTGTCGCCCATGCGTGCCTGTGCGGTTGTGAAAAGGCTTTGGTTATTGGTCCATAACATAAAATTATCAATCTCGTCCGCGAGCGGTTCATACGATCCGGTTCGGTAGGAAAGGACTTCCCGCGCGATCGCCTGACTTCCCGAGATGCCGACCCCGCCCAGTTTTGTAAGTTCGATGTTATAAAAATTTATGGCGTCGTTTAATTTGCCGTCGAGCTGTGACTGCAAATTTGTGGTGTCGCTCGTGGCCGAGACCGCATCAAGCGAGGTCTTTAAATCTGTGGCCTCACCGATAGCGCACGATATGGTCGTTCCCAGGAGTTTTTTCCTGGCGGCAAGCTCTGTCTTTAACTCATCGGAATAGCTGAGCGTCGGATCATTTTGGATAATGGAGATTTGCTTAAGGTCGGTGGCCGATGGCGCACAATCATCCGCGGTTGCCGCACGAACCGGCGTGACATGCAATGCTATCGAAAAGAATGCCGCGAACGCGGCGATAAAGAGAGCTGACGTAGAAAAATTTTTTTTCATTCTGCTATTTTTCGAGCTGATTGAGCGCCTGGTCAACGGTGATCGGGGTTGATGTCGCCGTCGTGCTTGCCGACGCACTTACTGCGGTTGCCGATGTCGACGCTGTCGAGGTCGCGGCCATTGACGTTGTAAGTGCGGTCCGGAGCGAAGGCGTCGCAAACGGCGCCGCGGCTGGAATGGACGAAGTAGAGCCTTCCACGTAGCTCACGTGAGCAAGCTGGATCTGTACGTCGATCGCCTGCGCTTCGGCGTGAAGTCCGGCGGGATCAATGACCGAAAACTGCACCGGAGCAATGTATGGTGAATTTGAAAATGCCCCCGTGATTAAAAGTATGAAAAATCCGGCAAGAACAACGGCGGCGCCGGTTTCGATAAATTGCAAAACGCCGCGAAACGGACTCATGTGCGGCACATTTTGCCGGGTAGCCAAAATAGCCCGTTTGGATTTCTCCGTAAACGAAGCGTCCGGCCCGATCTTTTTAAATTCTTGCAAAGTTTCAAACAAGTTCATCGCTGTGTTGCGTCTAATAACTTTTGAAGTTCTTTGATGGCTCGATGCTGAATCAATTTTACGGCTCCTTCGCTCTTGCCCATTGCCAAGGCGGTTTCCTTGAGCGAAATATCTTCGATGAAGCGCATGATGATCACATCCTGATAATCCGGCTTCAGTTTCTGGACTGCCTGCCGAACTTTTTCCATCTCAAGCTTCCCGGCAAGATCCATCGTGATGGATGCCTGCGCTACGAAATATTCGGGGTCCACTGCGTCAATACTCACATCGCCCTTTTTTGCGCGATAGTGGTCAATGACCTGGTTCCTTGCAATCTGGTACAACCAGCTTGAGAAGGGATGGCCCCGATGTTTGTAGGTTCGGACATTCTGCCAGGCCGAAAGGAACGTCTGATGGGTGATATCTTCCGCTTCTGCGCGCCCGGCCACCTTAACCAGCACAAACCGGTAGATCATCGGCTGATAGTGGTCGTAGAGAACCCCAAAAGCCGAGGAGCTGCCCCGGATGGCGTCTTTTATTAACTTTTCTTCGCCATCTACCATGTAAAACGTTAAAGGTTGTGGATAAGTTACTTGCGGCTTTTTCCGGTCTTTTCATTAAAAATGCCCTACGAACTAGGGCATCTTCATATACGTTTATCATAGGCGTCTCGGGTCTTTTCGTCAAAAGCGGTTTTGGTCTATACTTCTTCTATTAATATGGCTACAACGGCGACCGGTTCAACAAAGAAGATCCTGGAGAACAAAGCGAATTTTAATGATCGGTATATCCCCGACCATAAAAAACTTGATGTCATAGTAAAAGAACTCAAGAACCAAGGCGCAAAAATCGTATTGACACAGGGCGTCTATGATCTTATCCATGAAGGACACGCACTCTATCTTGAGGCGGCAAAAACCTATGGAGACGTCCTAATCGTGGGCGTCGACTCGGACGAGCTCACTAAAATTCGGAAGGGGCCAAACCGCCCGATCGTTCCACAGCGGGAGCGGGTACAAATGCTCATCCACCTCCGCCATGTTGACATCGTGACAATCCGCGAAGCAGGGCAGGACATCGGAGAACTCATCCGGCTTATCCAGCCAGACGTTCTCGTAACATCAACCAGCACTGAGGACTTCAAAAGAGATCTGGCGAAGGGAACCTATGATGCCTACTGCAAGAAAATCATCATTCTTCCTCCGCAGGCACCGACCAGCACAACGGCTCGCATCCGCGACCTCACCATGGAAGGTGCCGAAAAATTGGCGCGGGAAGTCGAAAAATTGACCGAAGATTTTCTGAACAAAATCAGGCAGGGATAACATTATGGAAAACGCCATCATCTCCTATATCCCCGCATTGCACCGAGGCTACATCGATTTTTTTAAAAAGTATGCTTTGGGCGGCTCTCTTTATATTCTCGGAAGTGACTTCACTAAGGAAGCACCCCGCCTCGAGCGCGATATTCGTGCGCTTACGCCGGAGGAAGTAAAACTTCTTATTGAGGGTCTCGGGATTTTTCAAAAAGTAGTAATTTTAGATAAAAAAAATCTTGACGAGTTTAAAAGCGGTCTCTCGGCGGTCGCTCTCTATGCGCCGGACGATGAAGCAAACCGCGTGTTCGCCGAAAATCATCTTGGCGGGATACACATAGAGTTTGTTCCGGTCTTCCTTCGCTGGAACCGGCAGATTTCCACTACCGAATTCGAGGTTGCGCCCGACCGAATAATATCGGAGGAAGCATTCGACAGGGCCGTGATGGCGGACGCACTGGCAGAAGCAAAAAAAAGTCCCGATTGGTGGCGACAGGTTGGCGCAATCCTGATTCGCGATAAACGCGCGGTGCTTCTGGCGCACAATAATCCTCTACCCGCAGACCAGACGCCAAACATTTTCGGTGACCCACGCAGCAACTTTGATGCGGGCGACGCACAATATAAAGATCTCGGCAAATTCATTCACGCTGAAGCCCAACTCATTGCGCTTGCTGCCAAGAAAGGAATCCCGCTCGAAGGAGCATCGCTCTTTGTAAGCACATTTCCCTGCCCAACATGTGCAAAGTCAGTCGCCGTCGCCGGGATCAAAGAAGTTTATTACGCAAAGGGATATTCCATGCTCGACGCAGAAGATGTTCTAAAAATGTTCGGAGTGAGAATTGTAATGGTGAAATAGGGCTATCCAATCCGCGCAACAATCGGCTTGCGATCCTTGTCCTCGCCATCCGGTGAAACAAAGTTGGCGTGAAGATGACTCACGCTCGCGCCGGTGTAGGCGGTTTTCCCAAACCGCATCAGGAACGACCCCCCGGGAATCTTCTCTTCCGCAACAAATCCATCAACAAGCGCCTTCAATTCATCCCAGGCCTCCGGCGAAACGTCGCGCATGCTTGTGATGTGTTTTTTATGGATGATGAGCATGTGATATTTTGCGCCTTCATAGGGGTACGCATTTTTCGTAAGGAGCCAGTATAAACCATCCTTCAGGATGGGGTTGGGGTGATAGACCGCAAGGTTTTCGGGGCAAAATGGGCACACGCCGTCTTTTTTTATCTTTTCGATAACCTTCCCATAGACGCCCTTCGTGCCGTCGGGACGGGCGGCCGTATTTTCGTGGTTCACAAAATCACTCATGGCAATAATGGCTATACCGGTGTCGGAATCAGCATTTTCGGATGCGGCTCGTAATCCGTGAGTGTAAAATGTTCCGGTCGGAAATCAAAAATGCTTTTTATGGAAGGGTCGAGCGTGACGGTGCCAAGACGCCGGGGCTCACGCATCAAAAGTTCTTTTACCTTCTCGTACTGGCTTTCGTAAATATGAACGTCTGAAAAAGTGTAGACAACCTCGCGAAGCGAGTAACCGATCTCCTGTCCAAGCATCAGCCCGAACGCCGCATATTGGATGATGTTGAATGGTACGCCAACGGGAAAATCAGCGCTCCGCTGGAAGTGGTGGATGACGAGCTCCTTCGTTTCAGGGAAACACAGCACGTGGATCCATCCATGGCATGGCGCAACAACCACCTTCCGCGTGAGACCCTCATGCTGAAGCGTGTATTGCGGAATCCATGGCGAAAGGAAATGCGTGCGAAGATAAGGCCGCTCCTTTATTTGCTGGACGAGATGCTTGATCTGGTTGAACGGCTCACCTTCTTTCGTGGGAAAGCTCGCCCATGCGGCACCGTATGATCCGTCTCCGAGATCTCCTTCCGGCAATCCGAAGATATCACATTTCTCCTTTGTGACCCACTTGCTCCACCATTTGCAACCAAAAGCTTCGAGCTGCGCCTGTGTCCGGGCGCCATGCAAAAACGCAATGTGCTCAGCAAGTGCGCCTTTTAAAAACGAACCGGAAAGATCGCGCTCGGTGATCACGGGAAAACCGTTCTCCATTTTGTAACGCAATTGCTGGCCCACAAGCATACGTGCTTTCTCTCCGTGGATCGGCAGAACCTCGGTACCCTCTTCAAAAATTTTGCGCAGCAAATTCTGATATTGCGGATCCGGCGTTCGTTCTGCAAGTGGTTTCATAGGAAAAGTCTATCGCACCGGTGTGAGTTTTACAATTCTTTCCCGCAACGCCTACCGTTTTCGGTCGTAAATCCGGAAAACAAAGGGGTATGCGTGCCTATCGTCGGCGGCGTGAGGCTCCTCCGATACCAGCTTCCAATCCGCTGCATTAAATTCCGGGAAAAACGTGTCTGCAGGCGTCGCGGCATCCACGAAGGTGAGATACATCCGGTCGGCGCTTGCGAGCGCGAGGGCGTAGATCTCGCCGCCGCCCATCACGAAAACTTCAGAATCCCCGCCTGCGGCTTCTATGGCTTCATCGAGCGACGAAACCACAATACATCCGGGCGCAAGATATGCATCGTTCCTCGTGATCACAATATTTTTTCGGTCAGGCAAAGGCCTGCCGATCGTTTCATAGGTCTTCCGCCCCATCACGATAGCATGCCCGGTTGTGATCTTTTTAAATCGCTTCAAATCGTCCGGGAGTCGCCACAGCAATTTATCTTTAAAGCCCAGCTCCCGATTTTTACCGATGGCAGCAATAATAGAGATCATTGAGTGAACTGGACCTTACCTAAAAACTGTCCGAACACCGCAAGGTCCTGCGTCCCTTTCGAATCACCGGAGGGATATGAAAGATAGAATTTGTAAAGCAAGCCATTTGCCGCATCCTGACAGTATACGGCAACATTGCTTGAAGGATAGCCGCTCGCATAGCTTGAGCTATACATAACCTTTGCGCACGAAACTCCTTCGACGGAAACCGTGCTTGTTGCGTTTACGGTTCCGCTCATGGTCTCTGTTTTGATAAGGTCGGCAAGCAAACCCGAATAGTTAGTGCTCACGATATCGATCTCGGCGCCGCCCGGCGGAATAATCGAATCGCCTTGATATTGATGATTAAAATTATCAATCGAGATCGGGATATTTGGACCCGGTGCCCAGCCTGGCGGAACGCTAAAAGCAACCTTGACGGTTTTGGCCGTATACGATTCCCACGAGGTTGACGTGGCAGAGGGAACAATCGGACTCACCTTAACCGTGAGGCCGCCCGTGGAAGATGCCTGTGCGCTGATCGAGGAGGATGCCGTTGCTGAAGGTGCCGTGGACGTCGTTGTTGTTGTCGTCACTCCGGAAGGCGTTCCAGTTGTCGAAACACTCGCGGGAGTCTCTGCAGGGCGGGAAGACCACGCGATTACGCCGATGACGATTGCGGCCACAAGAACAATGAGAACATAGATCAGCGTCTTCTTTGTTGATGGATTCATGGAGCCATTATATCACCACTTTCGGATACATCCATGCGCTGAGGAAGGAGATGAGGAGCGCAACAATCGCGAGAACGCCGATGTCGAAGCCGACGCCTGCGCCGCTGCCGGTCAGCATGAGAGCCCGCAAGCCGTCAACCATATAGCTCAATGGATTAATATTCGCGACAACCTGCAACCATCCCGGCATAATCGAAACCGGATAAATTGCGTTCGAGGCGAAGAAAAGCGGGAGCGTGATCACTTGCCCGATGCCCATAAACCGCTCCCTCGTTTTTACGATCGAGGCAATGATCATGGAAATGCCCGTGAAAACCGCGGCACCCAACATCACGATGATGATCACGCCAATAATGGACCACAGCGAAATCTGCAGTTGCACGCCGAGGATGAGCGCAAAAATAAATACGATGAGCGCCTGGCTCAACCCGCGCAAACCGGCGGAAATCATTTTTCCCCACACGAGCGCGAGGCGCGGCGTCGGCGTTACGAGCAATTTCTGCAATATGCCGGTGTCGCGGTCCATGATGATATAGAGGCCGTAGAAAATGGCGACGAAGGTCACCGACTGCGTGAGAATTCCCGGCGTGATAAATTGAAGATACGTGAGCCCTCCCGTTGGTATCGCACGGACCTTACTCAACGCTTCACCGAAAATGCCGAGCCACAAAATCGGCTGAACGGCGCGCGAGATAAGCTCGGTCGGGTCATGGATCAGTTTGCGGGCCTCCATCTCGGCCATGACATACGATTTTTTTATCGTTTCATAAAGATAGTTGATCATATTCGTTATCCAAGTCTTCGTTCGTTTTGCCGCATCTTCCGTATTTCACGGAAGTTTCCTGTTTCCTTCATAGTGTTGCCGGTAAAGAAGATAAACGCATCCTCGAGCGTCGCGTTCTGCTTGTTTGTTTTTGCTTTCAGTTCCGGCACCGATCCGATGATAGCAATTTTCCCCTGGTTCATGATGGCAACGCGATCGCTCACGCCATCCGCCTCTTCCATGTTGTGCGTTGAAAAAAATATAGTTGTTCCGGTTTCGCGCAAATCCGAAAGGTGACCCCAGACGCTCTGCTGGGCAATGGGATCAAGGCCGGTCGTCGGTTCGTCGAGAAAGAGCACCGCAGGACGATGCAACATCGCCTGGCCGATTTCCATTTTGCGGATCATGCCGCCGGAAAAAGTCCTGACGAGGGCATTTGCGTGGTCTTCAAGTTTCAAAAATGCGAGCGCTTCCTTGATGCGTCCGGCGCGTTCGGTGCGTGGGATGTCGTAGAGGCGGGCGAAGAGCACAAGGTTTTCATATGCCGTGAGCGTGCCGTCAACCGAGATCGCCTGCGGGACATAGCCGATTGAGTTCCGCACCTCGGCGGCGTGGTGCACGATGTCGTGCCCGTTGATCACCGCATTGCCGGATGTCGGCGCAAGAAGCGTGATCAACATCTTTATGGTCGTGCTTTTTCCTGCGCCATTCGGCCCAAGGCACGCGAAAATTTCCCCCCGTTCAACGCCGAATGAGACGTCGTCCACGGCGACAAAACTCCCGAATCGCTTTGTAAGATTTTTGACTTCAATAATCATCTGAGCGGGTAACGGGAGTCGAACCCGTATCTTAACCTTGGCAAGGTTACATAATAGCCGCTATACGATACCCGCTTACGGAATTATTGTATACGGTTTTCCGAAAATATCAATCTATTCTATAATAATCGGTAATGAAGCTAAATGTTCAATGGAAAACCGCCGCGAAATACTGCGGCGCCTTCGTTGGCGGAGCCGCCGTCGCTTCCATTTTTTGGTACAGCAGTCTCAATTCCCAACTTGCCGCCATCGCTTTGCAAATCAAACCGATGCGGCAGACCGACAATAGTTACCACTTCATCAATCCGCTTCTCGGATACGACCTTCCGAACACGATACAGGAAATCGACGAATACAGTCCCCTGCAATCAGCCGTGAGCGCCGTGGTCTCCTCCGAGACCAGCTCGCCGCCGGATGCCTACGGTTTTTATTTCCGCGATCTTTCCCTTGGACGTTGGAGCGGCATAAACGAGAACACCGGCTTTGCTCCCGGCAGCATGATGAAGGTGGTGCTCATGATCGCCTACTATAAAGAGGCTGAGGCTGATCCGTCGATCCTGCAACAGACGTTGCTCTATTCCTCATCCACGGCGGATCAACTCAACGGCATACCGTTTGAGACGCCCTCGGATCTTCAAGTTGGAGGAACCTATACCGTGGAACAACTCATCGAAGCGATGATTGAGAATTCCGACAACGGCGCAAAGAATGCTCTGATCGATAACATTTCCGCGAGCAGCCTGAGCGAAATATCAACTGATCTGGGATTCTCGTATCTTGATGTGACACAGGATTATTCCACCTATACCATTTCGGCAAAGCAATATTCCACAATCCTGAAAGCATTATTCAATGCAACCTATTTGAGCCGCGAATATTCCGAGAAGGCTTTGGGAATCATGGCGCAAGCCAGATACAGCCAGGGCCTCGTCGCGGGACTTCCGAGCGGCACCGTGATAGCGCACAAATTCGGTGAGAGTGTGGACGGCAGCAATCCAATAACACCCGAAATCACGCTCTCGGATTGCGGTATCGTTTATTATCCGAATCATCCGTACATTCTCTGCGTGATGACCAAAGGCACCAACCTTGCGAGCCTTACGCAAACCATCTCGGCAATATCGCATACCACGTGGGACACCGTTGCGTCCTACGCGAACAGCGGCCTGGATTAAAGCGGCGGAAAGAAAGACTTTTCTGCAATCTTAGTCGGCGTTATTTCCCGTGTCAGGAAGTGCGCTTGCATCGAGAACGTGGAATGTCCCAAGTAATGATTCTTCAAAAATGCTTACGGCGTCGTAACTTGGCGCTGATGCACTCGAAGCGTCCCACGTGAAATCAAACGCCCAGCACTTTCCACCCTGAGAAGTTTGATAGATGTCGTCGATTCCCTGCTGGCCGCCCGCCGGCAGGCCATCATTACTAAGCACGGTCGCCTTATACCAATTCACATTATTGATGGTTATCGGCGGCACTGCTCCATTCGTATTTTCATTCCCGGGGTTTTCGCACACCGAAAGATCCACCGGCGAAGAGTATTGCACATCAATTCCATAGATTGAACCATTTACCTGAGGTGAGATGATAAATCCCGGCGCGTCAGGATTCGAGATGTCCACGAGCTCGCTGTCCAGATAACTGCCGGAATTCCCGTTCACCGAATCGTCAGGGGTTAGGCTCCCGGGGTATTCAACGGAAAACGAACCGCTAGAATCGGTGTAGGTCTGAATATTCTGCGAATACCAGGAGAGCGGCGCGGCGGTAACCATGATCGGACTTGTTTGAACGGTCGGTGCTCCGGTTGGAGCCGTTACGACGGCAGTAATGGTTTGATCCTGAAGATCGATCGTCAACGTACCGCCGGGATAGAGCAGTGTAGTGGTGGTCGTTTCCGTGGGCACCACAAAGACAACCCGTCCCGTTGGATGGACGCTCCCGACAGGAGAAAATGTTATCGTTCCATTTTCCGTCGGCAATAACCGTTGTGCGGTAAGATGATCGATCGCCCCCGTGTCAGGATCGATAACCGGATACGTCATCGTTAACGCCGGAAACGATCCATATTGATCCATGCTCAGCGATATTGCCTTTAGATAGCCGCTCCCGTCTGCCGCAGTCAGGCTATACGTCCACCCCGAATTTGTTTGTTCGTTATAAAAATATTGATTGAAAAAAGGATACTGCCATGAAGAGCCACCGGGCGTTTTAATGGTTGTAAACGCGACGAATTGCACCTTGAACTGGCTCCCTAAGGTACCAAGCAACTGCGCCGCAGATCCCGCGGGACGAAACAAAGTATATTGGGAAGTTGGATCGTTTGGATTTGATGCCTGATTCTGGCCTTGCGACGCTGGGATTGTGGAAGATAGAGCAGATTGCCCAGCCGGTTGGTTCTGTGCCTGAGGCCCGCCCAAAGAAGGATTGCTGCTCCGCCCAAGATAAAGCCATGCCGCTGCTGCAATAATTACGACGATCAACACAACCACCATAATCTCCACCGACCCGCGCCGTTCATGCATTCGTTTTTTATTCATATCTATATAGTAGCAAACCACACCTACAGCAAGAGAATTCTTTGTGAGGGGCTATCGGAGCCGCGAAGGCGGCGAGATGGAGCGCGCGGTCAGCAGACCGCGACGCGTACCCTCACAAAGAATTCTTTTGCTGTCTGTGCCCCCGCGAGGAATCGAACCTCGATTACAAGATCCGCAATCTTGCGTCCTATCCGTTGAACGACGAGGGCGTCGAGCCACTTGATGGTACTAAAATCTGAGGAATTTTTCAATGGAATCCAAAAGCGACGCCTGATGCTCAACCTCTTTCAGAATCGCCTTCAGGTTCGTGCGCAGATCCGCGAGCCTGTCCGCCGGCACAAGCAATTTGATCGGCGGCCTCACGCGCGACCGAAAGTTAAAGAATAGTTCGCTCCAGTCGTCATTGAGCGACTCCGTGCTCCAGCTTTCAAACTCTTTGATGCCATACGTCTTGTGCACATCGATTGCTACACCTTCATCACTCACCAGGAATTCAATGGTGCGCGGTGCGCGGTTCCCCCACACGATGAGAAGAACTTCCGCGACAACGATAAAAAAACCGAACAGGAAATTCCTGAACCACACCGCGAAAGCTACGATGCACGCGGCAACAATAATCGAAATCCAATACCACGAAACATCCTTCTCGAGATATTCGAACTCAGGTGCCTCCCAAGCAATTTCAAACTTTGCCATGAATTCATTTTAGCATGGAAGCAAAGACTAGCGGGTAAGGTTTTAAGGTCGCGTCGCTCGCAAAACAAAACCACCCGCGGACGGGTGGTTTTGTTTTCATTGAAAAAGGATCCTTTTCCAATACTAGAGAACGGCTTCTTTGAGGAGCTTTCCAGCGCGGAACTTCGGTTTGACCGAAGCTTTGATCTGGATCTTCTCGCCGGTCTTTGGGTTGCGGCCTTCTCGCGCAGCGCGCTTCGCGACGCGGAATGTGCCGAATCCCGTGATAGCCACCTCTTCGCCATGGCCCATCGTCTTTACGATGGTGTCGAAAACGGCTTCTACAGCGCGCTCTGCCTCAGCTTTTGTGGGCATGCCAGCGGCCTTCATCACTGATTCCACTAATCCTTTTTTGTTCATTTTCGTGTTTGAATCTTCCGACCTTTAATAATGCTCCCCATTATTATAGCAAAAACAAGGGTTTTTTGCGCAAGGGGGTGGAAATATATGAATTCTCGGGATTAGATTAAAGAAATATTAAACGAGATTTGACCTGATGATATTTCTTGATAAAATATAAGTGGATTACTATGAAAGAGAGCCCTATGGGGTTTCGTCCCCATCGGGGGCTCTTTCTTTTTTAGGGACGCCACTCAAGATTCTTCCTTTGGGAATCGAGATAGATAATTGGGATATTAAGTCTCCTGAGAAGGTAAGAACAATCATTGCTTGGCGATACCAGCGTCCGAAAAGCACCTCTTTTCTGTAAGAACCCCACCGTCCCAGCGTAATCGCCATCGCTCGAGACAATCACAGCCTGATCAAAACACTTTTCATAATAATCGACTATTATTTTTAATACCAAGTCAGCATCACAATTGCCTTTGACCTTGCCATTTTCGCCATATGCTTCTTCCCGGAAAACAAGTGAAAATCCTGCCAGCGACAAATTTTTGTAAAGTTCTTTTTGTGAATCAAGATACCCTACGAACATGAACGCTGTTTGCACGTCATATTTTTCATGAAGCCAAACCCTGAAACGCCGATAATCAAGCTGCCAACCCAGCCGAGCACTGCCATAATGGAGATTCGCCGCATCAATGAAAGCGGCGTTATTTTTTACGGGAGCCATTCAATCATGCTATGCCGGAGTCGATTAAATCCGCATTAAAATCCCGCATCTCCAAATACAAAACCAGCCCCCTTGCGGGGGCTGGTTTTTTTAACCAAGCTTTACAGTCACAAGCTGTAAAACTAGTTGCCGTTCGCGTAGCTCACCGAGTTGATCGTGAGAGGTACCGCCGCTGAAGGCAAGGTCAAGCCCGATGTCGAGCTGGCATCCAAGCCATCAGTGTAGGTTACATCGCCAGCATTCTGGATGTTCGCTGAGAGCGATTCCGAAGTGTTGGGGACTCCCGGAACAACCGTTGAGTTCAAGCGGAGCTTGAAGGTGTACGAACCGCCACCAGAGATCTGGAAGCCAGCAGTGCCGGTTCCAAAAGTCCACGTGACTGTCTGTCCTGAGAACGATTCCGTTCCGTTATCGATCGCCGGGCTCACCGTATTACCGTTCTGGTCAATAAGGGAGATCGTCGAACTTGTGAAGAGCGGACCGAAGACCGTGCTCGAAGAATCGCTGAACGTGAACTTGATCGTGTTGAGCGCAGCCGGGCCAGCAGAGTTCGCCGTGAGGGTCACTGTGCCGAAGTCATCCGGATTTGCCTTTGAACGACCAGTTGTTACGCCGAGCGGAGCAGCTGTCGCCGAGAGCGTTGTGCGCAACACAGTATTCTGGTTGCCATTCGCGCCCGAAATCGTCACTGCCGTTGCTCGATTCGATGTTTCACCAAGCGCCACGACGGTTTGAGTCGAGGTAGCATTGTAAGCATCGCTCGTCGTCATGATATCCAAATTGTGATTGGTATCATCCGTTGCGCCCTGCGAAGAGTAGGTCGCAGCGTCGCCCTTCAATGTTACAGAGACGGAATTTGCCTGTGGAACAATGATTGGCGTACCGAGATTGAAGGTATAGATGTAGCCCGTGCCGGAAGCATCCGCCGTCGGAGCGCCAGCCGTACCGAGCAACGTCGAACCATTCCACAATTGAAGATTGCTGAATGCAGCCTTCACTCCGGGCGTGGATGAAACCACGTCAACCACATTCAAGGTTGTCACCTTCACGTTCTCAATGTTTGAGGTTTCCGTGAAGCGATAGATACCAAGGGTATTACCCGTGGAACCCATCACAACCTGCCCTGCCGGGGGTTCGGTCGAATCAGCTGACACCGTGATTTGCGGAGAACCACCAAAGGTCAAGCCTTGACCGGAGATAGATCCGTTCGGTGTGCAAGAAAGCGAGCTGTAAGAAATTTGACCGACTGCCGAGCAGCCTACAAGAAGAGTGGCCGGCTTGATTATCGTGTTAGCCGGAGCGCTCGAAAGCGTGTCAGCGTAGACATCGACATTCACCGTCCCGCCCGCCGGAATTGAGAATGCCGAACCCGAGAAGGTGTATTGAGTACCCGATCCAACCGTACCTTGCGTAGTCCCAAATTGAGCACCGTTCACCATGAGGTGAAGGTTTTGGAAGTACGAGCCATTGGCTTGGATGCTCACGTTTTGCACGTTTACACCCTGAGCAGAAGCCGCCTGGAACGAATACGAACCGATTTTTTGATTCGTAACGCCAGCTGAGACATTCTGGTTGCCCAACGCGTTATTCTGAGTAACGGTCAAGCTCGAGGACACAAGCGAAAGCGCTGAACCACTGGCGCCGCCCGAAGAGCTGATCGCGCTCGAGATAACACCTTGGAGGTTATTGCTCTCGCCGAGAAGATTCGCCGTGACCGTGCCGAAGTTTGCGCCCGCAACAATATCAGCCTTGAGCGTCAAGACGCGAGTCGTATTCGCCGGAACCTGATAATTAATCGGTGATCCGGACGTACCGAAACAGTCATTATACGTTACAGCTGAACCAGCTGTTGCGAAAACGTTCGAAGCTGCAACACCGCCAACATCACAGGAAGAGCCAGACGGAGGCGTATTGATCGTGGAACCAACTTGCCCGCCAGCGTCATCCGTGAGTGAAATGTTCTTGAACCAATTCGAGATCAACGAAGTAGTCGCCTGCGTCGTGTTCACGACGAGTGAGAAGCCAAGGAATTTGACTCTCACTGCTTCGCCGGCGGCATAGATGTCAAACTTCGCGAGCGGAACCTGAGAAACGCCTGCGGCAACATTACCGGTTGGCGTACCAGAATCCTGCGTCATCGTAATTTGACCCTGCTGAATTGTCACCTGGTTTCCCGTGTTATTAGCTCCGCCAGTGGTATCCGCACCACCGAGGTTGCTCACGGTAACCGGGACGTTGTACTGGCTGTCAACAGCCAAGACATCGTAGCCATTCAAGATTTCGAAGTTGAAGTTATACGACGGAGAACCCATTACATCGGCAAAAACCTGCACCTGGTTATTTCCAGTGTTCAGTTTTACCGGAGCCGACGCCATATTGAAGTAAGCCGTGCCATTCGAAGAAACCGAAGACAGGGTTGCTCCAGCTTGTACGCCGTTCACCATTAACTTAAGGTTCTGGATGTTCGCAACGTTTGCGGAACCAATAACGTGGACGTTGAGGCTCTGCAGCCACACCGGGTTATTGCCAACGTTGAAACCCCATGCTCCTACAAGATTATCCTGTGTTCCGGCCGTCACCGAAGTGCCGATCGAAGAGGAATTAATTGTAAGATTCGCGAGTTGCGGGTTCGAGACAGTTGTCACCGTAAACTGATTTCCGTTCAACGGGAAATTGCCCGAAGGTGTTACCGCCGTATTGCTGCCAGTCCATGCCATCACATCAGAAGCGCTCTGGATAGAGAATCCTGTGGTGTTACCGGCCGAAAGACCGCCAGCGACATCAATCGCAAATGTGTATTCCTGGGTCTGGCCGGCTCCAATGGAGAGGTTCAGGCCTGAGAAACTGATCACACCGTTATTGATGGAATTGTACTGCGAGATCACCTGGCCATTCTGAATGAGATAGGCCCCGGCAACCGAGTTATCCGACAAGACGCCGGTCTTGTGGATGTTGATCTGCGAAACTGTCACTGCGGCTGAATTTCCAGCCGTGAGAGTGAAGTTAAAAACTGGGACACGAGCCGCGCCTGAGCAAATACCCGTGCAACCCTGCGCGCTGGTAATAAGAGAGCCAGCTGCTGGATTATCCGAAGCCAACCCGACGACGAGTCCCGTTGCCGGGGCCGTTGTACCGGTTGTACCAGTCGTACCGGTTGTACCAGTTGTACCAGTTGTACCGGTTGTACCGGTTGTGCCGGTGCTCATGGCGTTAACGAATGCTCGGGTCTTAGGACCAAAGTATCCGGCTGCAGGGGAAATTCCATTTGCTGCCTGGAAGGCTGCCAAGGCTTTCTGTGTAAGAGCGCCAAAGTAACCCGTCGGGGCTGCAATCTGGAGATAACCCTTAGTGATCAGCAACTGCTGGAGGGATGTAACCGATGCGCCAGTTGAACCAACGGTGAGGTCGCTGGTGAAATTGTACGTCATCGATGTTCCCGTCCCCGACGTGCTGCCGCCGGTGCCGAGCTGACCTTGCAACTGTTGGATCTGCGCGAGCAAAGCCGCAATCTGCGCCTGAAGATCAGACGTTGACTGTGCATTTGCCGTGAGAGGCAACACAGCCAATCCGGACAACGACAAAAATGTCATTACCGTAAGGGCTGATGCAAAAATCTTTTTATTTATACTCATTGTTTAATTAATTTTTCGACATTTGATTTGGTTATCGACCATACGATCTTTTTTAAGGACCGGATGACGTCGACCTTTCGCTTAATTTTTTTTGGGAATCGCTCGCCATCCTTCTTCGCGAGTGAGGTTCGCGGATTCAGATGACGAACGAGGTTAATATCTATATAAAAGAAAAACCGCCCGACGAATGGTGAGGCGATCAAAAATGCATGCATATACCAGACCCGAAAACACCGCTACTTCTTTGCATTTCGATTCTGCCTCACGCAGAACCTTTACCCGTATTATAACGCCTCCATTTCTAAAAGGTTACCCGCTGGCTTGTCGAATCCGATAGTAAACCGCCGGTCCCCCGACCCCTACCCGGTCGATGAGATCCTGCTCAACCATCGTCTGAAGGTCGTACCTGATTGTTCTCTCACTCGTGTCCGGCAATATCTCCTGGATATCTTTCATCCGGCAATTTCCGACTTGCCGGATTCGCTCGAGGATTGCCGATTGCCGGATTGCCGATTTTAAAATACCGCCTATTTCTCCGTTGCCGCCGCTGCCATTGCCATTTCCATTGCCGCCACCTCCTCCTCCGCCACTGCTTACTTTGCCGGATTCAGCATCATTGCCGGATTCGTCGTTTTGCCGGACCACCTCTTGCCGGATACCAGTCGGTTCAATCGAATCAACTTCTGAGAAAATTCCGGCAATGTCGGCTTCATTCCTATCGTTCACATCGTTGCCGCTCTTAGATTCACTTGCCGAACTATTCAAAGATTCATCAAGACCCTGTATTTCCCTCAACATTATTTCTCCATTGGTTATTCCCATGATATTCACATCCATTGCAAACCGGATCAAATATTCCAAAGAGACCAGCCGCTTTCTGGTGTTTATATAGTCCCCCGCGGCCGCGGCTCCAAGCACCGAAATGCCGGCGCTCTTTAGATGTCCGGCGAAATCCTGCTCGTTAAGCTTTGTCGCTATTCGGTATGCGGCATAGGCAATTTCATAGGCTTTCTTGAGTTGCCATGCATTTTTGCCGGATTCTTTCATGCCGGAAGTATAATCCGGCAATCCGGCAAAAGCAAGCGTTATAGCCCCCAGCGGGCGGAGCCGAGAACGAAAACAAAAAGGACAAAAATGACGCTCATGGTTGCGAGCACTTTCTCGCGCGATGATTCCCCGAAGAGATGTGCCGGCACGAGATCGATAAGAAATATTGCGCCCAGGAATGCGACCACGGTCTGGTAGACAAAGTCCACCGGCAGAAAGAGCGCGACAACCAAAAACTGCCACATGAGCACCGTTGAAAGTAAAACCACCGGCCGCGCAAGCGCCTCACGACCCGACGGAACGCCAAAGCGGATAAATTCCCGTACGAGGAATCCGGCAATCACCGCCCCGGCCAACGAATAAAAGAGGGAGGACAGATTGATGGATCCGCCCATCCGTTCAAAGAAGCCGAGAAAGAGCAGAAAGATGAGGGACAATATGGTTATCTCATACGCAGATTTCCTGTCTATAAGAATGAGCTCTTTGATGAGAAGGATATAAAAGAAAATTGCGGCAAAGATGAGTGCGACGAGCAGGCTGACCGGCTCAAGAAATGTGAGAAGAAGAAGCACTAAAAACGGACCCGCAACCGTTCGGGATTGCGGGACAGGGACGAAATAGAGATAAAGCGCGATGAGGAGAAACAACCAGAACGGAAACAGAAACCACGCGGCGGCAAAAACGAAGCCCTTAAGGAGTAAAGACCAATGCGTCTGACTTAAAATTGACTTTAACTTTTCCACCATCTTTGAATTCGCCGCGGATGATTTTGTCCGCCAACTTATCAAGGATAACCTTCTGTATCAACCGCTTCAAGGGGCGGGCACCAAACTCGGGGCTGAAGCCTTCGCGCGTGAGATATTCCCGGGCACCGGGCTCAATATCAAGCTTGATGTTCCGGTCTTTGAGGCGCTGTTCGATAAGCTTGATCTGAATGTCCACGATCTTGCCGATATCGGTCTTCCGAAGCGGGTTAAAGATGACGATTTCGTCTATGCGGTTCAGGAATTCCGGCCGGAAGCTTCCGCGAAGGGCGTCCATGACTTTCTCTCGATAATCCCCTTCTTCAACCGTTGCGCCTGCCGAGCTGAAACCGATCCGTGACATGGCTTTCAGGTATTCGCTGCCGACATTCGAGGTCATGATGATGATCGAATTTTTAAAGTTCACCGTTTTGCCTTTGCTGTCGGTGAGGCGGCCATTATCGAGCACCTGCAAAAGCAGGTTAAACACTTCCGGATGGGCTTTTTCAATTTCATCGAAAAGGATCAGGCTATAAGGCCGATGGCGGACAATCTCCGTGAGCTGACCACCTTCTTCGTGGCCCACATAGCCCGGGGGCGATCCGATGAGCCGCGACACGGCGTGTCGCTCCATATATTCGGACATATCCACGCGCACGAGCGCCTTGTCATCATTAAACATGAACTCCGCAAGCGCTTTTGCGAGTTCGGTCTTGCCCACGCCCGTGGGACCGAGGAACATAAACGATCCGATCGGCCGATTCTCATCCGAAAGGCCCGCTCGTGAACGGCGCAGGGCATTTGCAACGGCAGTGATTGCCGGCTCCTGGCCAATGACACGTTCATGAAGAACTTCTTCGATGCGCATAAGCTTGTCGGTGTCGGTTTCAAGCATCCGCTTTAATGGAATGCCGGTCCAGACGGCGACAACCGCCGCAACGTCTTCTTTGTCCACCGCTTCTTTAAGGAACCGGTCATCGGCGGCCGCTTTTGCCTGTTTGTTCTTACCGCCCGCTCCGGACGTGCCGGCAAAATTTTTCTTTTCGAACATTTGGAAGTCTTTCTCGGCCTGCGGCAGTTCGCCGTAGGTGATCTGGGCAACACGCTCCAAGTTGCCGCCGCGTTCGGCCATTTCGGCTTCGCGCTTTAAATTGTCCACTTTCTGGCGAAGCTGGTGCAATGTTTCAAATTTAATTTTTTCCGTATGCCATTTGCTCGAAAGCTCGTCGTTCTGCTCCTTTAAGACAGTAAGTCGCTTCTCGATTTCTTTGAGCCTTTCACCGCTTGTTTTCTTGCCTTCTTTCGAAAGGGCCTGCTTTTCAACTTCGAGCCGGGTGATTTCGCGGCGGGTAACATCGATTTCTTTTGGCAGACTCTCCGATTCTAAGCGGCGAGCCGCTGCGGCTTCATCAATCAAATCAACGGCCTTGTCCGGCAAAAAGCGGTCGGTGATATACCGCGCGCTCAAATTGACGGCCTCAATGATGGCCTCGTCGCTGATGCGCATGCCGTGATGAATTTCATATTTTTCTTTAAGGCCGCGCAAAATAGCTATCGAGTCCTCAATTGACGGCTCCTCGACGATGATCGGCTGAAAACGCCGCTCGAGCGCCGGATCTTTTTCGATGTATTTCTGATATTCGCGAATCGTTGTCGCACCGATCGCGTGCAATTCACCACGCGCGAGAGCGGGCTTCAGCAAATTGGACGCATCGATCGCCCCTTCTGCGGCACCGGCGCCCACGATCGTGTGTATTTCATCTATAAAGAGGATAATCTGGCCTGCGGCATTCTTCACTTCCTTCATGAATGCCTTGAGCCGGTCTTCGAATTCGCCGCGGAACTTTGTCCCTGCGATGAGCGATCCGAGATCGAGCATTAAAACCTGCTTGCCCTTGAGGAGTTCTGGCACATCACCGGCGACAATGCGCTGAGCAAGGCCCTCTACGATCGCCGTTTTTCCGACGCCGGGTTCGCCGATGAGGCACGGATTATTCTTGGTGCGGCGAGAAAGCACCTGCATCAAGCGGCGCAATTCCTCTTCACGGCCGATCACCGGGTCAAGCTGGCCAGCTTTTGCTTTGTCCGTGATATTGATCGCATATTTTTCGAGAACCTGGAATTTGCTCTCGGGCGTTTCGTCGGTGACCCGCACAGAGCCACGGAGCTGGGCGAGCACGCGGAAAGCGGTCTCGCGGCGCACGCCAAACTTTTCGAGAAGCGACTTGGCAGAACCTGACACGTCGAGCAGGGCGAGAAGCAGGTGCTCGCACGAAACAAACTCGTCTTTCTGCTGTGCGGCAATCTTTGCGGCCTGGTCGAGCACGCGCATGAGCTCTTGCGAAAGATACAATTGCCCGACCGCGGAGTTCGCAAGGATCGGCGGAATGCGATCAAGCTCAACTTCAAGCTGTTCGTCCAGCTTTTCAAGGTTCACACCCGAACGCTCAAGCACCGGGATCACGAGCGATTGCTCGTCTTCGATAAGCGCGGCAAGCAAATGCAGCGACTTTAATTCGCCGTGATTCTTCTTTGCAGCAATTTCCTGGGCATTCTGCAAGGCTTCCTGCGCTTTAATGGTGAAACGATGAAAGTTTGGCATCTTTATTATTATAGGTTACTTGAAATTATAGGGCCGTGTTCGGCCATTGTCAATCTCACCCTGAGATTGCTAATGCTAGGATCCGGCAGGCCGCTGCGCAAGTGTGGCCTGGACGGTTATCTGCTGGCCCTTCCGATTGATCGTGAGCGTAATCACATCTCCCACATTGTGCTGATCCACGATCTGCCCAAGATCATGAGTTGCATCAAGGGCCTGGCCGTTGATGGAGGTGATAATATCGCCCGCTTGAATTCCTGCCTGCGCCGCCGGAGAATTCGCAACAACAGCCGGCTGGCCGGACGAGCTTTGCACCCACGCCCCGTAGTTTACCGGCAGATTATTCTGGCTTGCGGTCGTCGGATCCAAGTCTTCATAACGGACGCCGAGATACGGAGCCTGAATGTTTCCGGTTGCTTCCACGGACGCAATATCATGCTTGGCCTGATCAATCGGGATGGCGAAACCGATATTCTCGGCATTCGAGGCGATCGCAGTATCAATACCCATCACCTGGCCCTCCAGATTGAGCAAGGGTCCGCCCGAATTTCCCGGATTGATCGCGGCATCGGTTTGAATGACGCCCTCAATGGTTTCCTGCGCTCCGGTATCCGGCGCCGAAGCGGTTACGGTGCGGGAAAGGCCGGATACGACACCAACGGAAACGGTGTTGGAAAATTGCCCAAGAGCATTGCCGATTGCAATCGCAGTTTGGCCAAGCTGAAGACCGTTGGAATCGCCGAGCGTGACCGTTGGCAGGCCGGTGGCATCAATTTTTACAACCGCCAAATCCTGGCTCGGGTCGCGGGCAAGCACTTTCGCGGGATATGTCTTGCCATCGTTCGTGAGAACGGTATACGAAGCGCCGGTATCGGAAACGACATGTTTGTTCGTTAGGATCAATCCGTCCGAAGAAACAATGAATCCGCTGCCGCCCCCAACCGCCTGCAGTTGGGTTTTTCCGGTATCGCACGGCTCGGTGAGACCCGATGTTCCATCTCCAAAGAACTGCTGGAATTCCGGCGGCACATCCTGAAACGGGTTGTAGGGACAATTTTCCACAACGGGCACATTTTCTGAAATCGTAATTGAAACGACAGCCGGGGAAGCCATTTTTACGGCGTTCACTACGGCGTTTTCATAATCAACAACCGGTTGATAGAGCCCCACAGAAGAGGTTGCCGGGGTGATGATGTTGCCCGTGGAACTTCCCTGCCCTTCAAAGGGAGCGACCAGATTGCTGAAAAAATCGGTGAATGCATTCGCGTGAGCCTGTTTGGGATGTGCTTCCGCAACGACAACGAAAAGAACCACGATGAGTAGTGTGGCAATGATAAGCTTTTTTTGGCTTTTCTTTTCCATGCCTACTCTTTATTACGACTTTTTTTGGAAAAAAGTTTCACGTATGACGCCGAGCGCCCGCGATATTTCGTCTTTAGTGGTTGGCCTCCCGAGACTAAATCGAACGCTCGATTTTGCGCGTTCCTGCGAAAAGCCCATCGCGCGGAGCACATAGGAAGGCTCGATCGCTCGCGAGCGGCATGCAGACCCGGAAGATGCGGCGAGGCCCCGAAGGTCAAACTGCGTTAAAAGATCCTGCGCATCGTGGCCAGGGAAGTAGACGTTTAGAATATTCGGGAGCCGTTCTTTTTGAGTACCATTTAGCTCGACGTCTTTTGTAATCTTCCTGATCCCATCCCACAGCTCATCACGCAAACCTGTAATTCTTTTATTTTCTTCCTGACGGCTTACCGCGATGAGCTCAACCGCTTTCGCGAATCCGACGATCGCCGGGACATTTTCCGTACCAGATCGCAATCCAAATTCCTGTCCGCCGCCCTCGAGCTGCGGTGTAATAAGTTTTGGATCGCGCGCGAAAAGCGCTCCGGATCCCTTCGGCCCATACATCTTGTGCGATGAAATAGTCATGAAATCTATTTTTGGACCATCCCCTGCGCCGGTCGTGCATTCCAAAAATTGAAAGGCCTGCGCGGCGTCCACATGAAAGAGCGGAATTTTTGAACTCCTGAATGTTTCGATGATTTTCGCAACTTCCGCTATCGGCTGGATCGTGCCAACTTCATTATTGGCAGACATGATGGAAACGAGCACCGTCCGTCCATTGAGTTCTGTTTTCAGTTTATCCACGTCAACAATGCCGCTGGAATCAGCCGGAAGATAAACGACCTCAACGCCTTCTTTTTCCAAAGCGCACGCGGTTTCCAAAATTGATTCATGTTCAATGCATGAAATAATTATTTTAGGATTTTTTAATGATTCGCTGCGCGCGATGGTTGCCGCGCTTCGGAGCACAAGATTGTTTGCCTCCGTGGCCGATGCGGTAAAAATCACCTGGCGAAAATCAGCGCCAAGATGCTTTGCGATCGTTTCCCGGGATTTGTCTATCGCAGAGATTGCTGCCTGGCCAAAAGAATGGACCGAGCCGGGATTGCCGAATTTTTCCGCAAAATAAGGGCTCATGGCACTAATGACGCGCGGGTCAACCGGCGTCGAGGCTGCATAGTCCAAATAGATACGGGGGTTCATGGTGCCTTTACTATATGCCCTGCAAAACAAAAAGGGCAAGGTTATACCTTGCCCGTCTTCTTTTCCGCGCAACTCGCTGTTATGCGATTCGCAAAAGGAATCACGAATGAACAAATAAAAGCGAGTGTCACAAGGAACGCGATTGCGCCGGCGATTGGCATTCCCCACGAAGCACCATGTGCAAACCTCAAAATGCGGCGCCACGCAAAAACTCCGAGTGAACATCCCGAAAACCAAATCGCCACAATTATCGTGCCCTGACTAAACTGGCTTTTCAATTCATATTCCTCCACGCGCACAGGATGTGCTCATTCAAGAATATAATAGAGCGGCGGGGTGTCAATGCTCTTAAACTATCCGTGGCGTGACGGCATGCTTGGCAAATTCCACTTTCACAATTTCGCCGGTCTTTTTGTCCGGCATGAGAAAATAATTCTGCGATACATAAAGATCATACAGCTCCTTCGTGAGCTTCACGTCATTAAGGCAATATTCTTTCAGTTCTTCGATTTTTCCTTCGTTAAAAAGCCTGATGGCCTCCGAGCCGTGCATATCTTTCTTTACCCCAAGATTCGCTTCGGCAAGCTTGCTGAGGCTGATACGCTGGTTCATAACCCTTTCGATCTCTTCCAGAAGATCCACGCGCTCTTTCTCCCATAGATTCGGCACCGCAAGGCGCAATTTCTGGAAATAACTATTGAGAACAGGGATGTCGTAACGATTCATGCTGAATCCGACGATGGTTTTCGCACGGCTGAAAAGCTCGGCGATTTTCTCCATCTCTTTCTCCTCGTAGCAATAATATTTATCTTCGTCGTATGAATAAATGCCGACGACAGAAATTTTGAGCGCGTCAAAATTATCCCATCCCACGCCCGGGTCGGTAAAATAATTCGATGTTTCAATGTCAAAGACAAGGGTGTCCATGCTATTTATAAAGTGAATTCTTCGAGCCCCTATACGTGCCGGTCGGCAACGTTCGTGGCTGCGTAGCTGAATGGCTTTGTCCGCGCCTCAAAATTGTGCGCGCGGATCATGCCGACGACTTCCTGGATTACGGCTTTCGTCGGTCCGTTCTCGCCGCAATCCGCGTGGATTTCAAAATCAAATTCCGGAAGCGGAAATTTTTTGAGCTGATCGAGAACCTTCTGCGCCACTTCGAGTGAAATCAAAACCTCTTTGATGATGCGGTCCCGCAGCGTGTGGAATTTTCCCAGTTCAAAACGGCGCCAGAAGTAGCGGCCGCCGTTGCCAACCCGATGCACGACGATCGCGGTGACGAAATCCGCATCCTTCGCCGCCAGCAATTCCGAGTCGGTGCCGATGGTTATCTTATATCGGCGCGTGAGGTCCGCTTTCATGTACGAAACAATCTCCTCGACCACCTGATCGACGGTTAACCGTACACCGAGCGAACTGTTAAGGAAATCTGTCATTACCGGCAGTTTACTGCAAGCGAATGCGGATTGTCAACGTAATATTTTTTTAATGATTTTTTTTGTATCTGCCGGTCCACGCACGGCAACGCACAGCACGCCGGTTTTTTTTGCCGCATAATCATTGCCACCCGGGTAGAGGGCGTCACCCACAAAAAGCATCTTCCCGATAGGAATCTTTAATACTTTTTTAATCTGCCTGATGCCATAGGCCTTATCGATGCCTTTCCGCGTGATATCGATAGTGGTTAATCCACCGACGCGCACCTCGAGGTGGGGCAATTTTTTCTGGAGCAGTTTTGCGATTTTCAATCGCAAAGGGTCATTCTTTTTTTTCCATTCTTCTTTTAAGCGGATGCCCCTCGTTCCGAGCGCCGTCACGATATCCTGTCCGAGAGGCGAGAAGCTCATCTGCGTTCCCCGGTCTTCAAGAGTCACGCCGTACACTTTTTTGGGGTGGACATATCCAACTTCGTGAAAAACCTCATTGAGCGACTTTCTGATTTTTGCTTTTTCCCGACGGGGAAGCTCAAGGTTGTAAACATTTTTCCATCCATGGTGATAGCGATAAAAAGCGCTTGAAGTTGTCGGAAAAAGCGACAGGCGCGTCAGTTCCTCGCCGCGACCCGGCAAGCGCTTTACGAGCTGCTCGCGGAACTGCTTATATCTTCCGCCTCCGATGACGGCCACTTTTTTCTTTTGCAAAAGCCGCAACAGCATCTTCGCAACATCATCCTTCATGGGCGCCTTGCTTGGCGTGAGCGTTCCATCAAGGTCGAAGACGATAAGTTCTTTGTCGGAGAAAGTTTTCACATCTCAATTGTAGCAAAACGCTGTGGAAATGAATTTTTGTGCTAAAATACATCCATAATGGCAAAGAAGAATGGGTCGAAGAACGATGGCCGCCGCGAGCGGAATGGTGGACGGCAGGTCCGCGCCGCGGAGCCGCAGGAGCCGCGCCTCCATCCCGACACCAAAAACAGCATCTGGGCGATCGGGCTCGTCTGCGCGGCGATCATCCTGATCCTCGCGGGCTTCGCAAAAGCTGGGCCGGCCGGAGATGACATATATAGAGGGCTCGATGCCCTTTTCGGCTGGGGATATTTTATTTTGCCCGTTGCGCTCTTTTTTGCTGCGACCGTGTTCCTTTTTGCAGGCCAAAAGAAAATCGCCGGCATGACCATGATCGGCGCACTGCTCTTTATCCTTTCATTCCTTGGACTGGTTGAGCTTGCCTCCCCGGGCAACGGAGGATGGCTCGGGCTCGTTCTTGGTTCGCTCCGCTCGCCATTCGGCACACCGGCTGCGGACGTTATTAACGTCTTCATTTTTATTGTCGCCATCCTTGTGACAGCCAACGTGCCTCTCAAGGTTCGCCGGATGGCTAAGAAAGCTACCGAAGAGGACGACAAACCACTCCTCGTCACGGGGACGAACGATGACGAACCGGAAGGCGGAGATAATGGAGACGAAAAGAAATCGGCGGGCAAGAAAGACAAAGATGCCACGGAAGAGCTTGAAGAAATTTCCGTGAAGGAACATAAAGATTCGAAAGATTCCGGCAAGCCGAGGAAGATCAAAATGCCTGTTTTCACAAACTATGTTCCCCCTCCGCTTTCGCTCCTGAACTCTGACAGCACAAAACCCACGACAGGAGACCTTCTTGCGCACGCAAACATCATCAAGCGAACACTCGACAGTTTCGGCATTCCGGTTGAGATGGGCGAGATTAACGTCGGCCCCGCCGTCACGCGCTACACTTTGAAACCGGCGGAAGGCGTGAAGCTTTCGCGCATCACGGCGCTGAACGCCGACCTTGCTCTTTCGCTTGCCGCACATCCGATCCGCATCGAGGCTCCGATTCCGGGCAAGTCTCTTGTCGGCATCGAAGTCCCGAATAAAACGGCGGCGCTCGTGCGGCTCGGCAGCTTAATGAATTATCCGGAGTTCAATGCATCGGGGCCGCTCGGCTTCGTGCTCGGACGCGACGTGAGCGGTGAGCCGATTTTTGCAAACATCGAGAAGATGCCGCACATGCTTGTTGCCGGCGCAACCGGTTCGGGAAAATCCATTCTTGTCCATTCTCTTTTAACCTCTCTTTTATATAAAAATTCCCCGCAAACTTTGAAGATGGCGCTGATCGATCCGAAGCGCGTCGAGCTTTCCATTTACGACGGCATCCCCCACTTGATCAGCCCTGTCATCACGGACAACAAAAAAGCTGTCGGCGTTTTGAAATGGGCTATCCAGGAGATGGAACGCCGCTATGAACTGCTCCAGAAGGCCGGCAGCCGTGATATTAAGAGCTATAACGCGGGAAATCCTTCGGACGCATTGCCCTTCATTTTGATCGGCATAGACGAGATGGCGGACCTGATGACCTCCTACGGTCGCGAGGTGGAAGGCTCGATCGTGCGCCTTGCCCAGATGGCGCGCGCGACCGGTATCCACCTGTTGCTTGCAACCCAGCGCCCGTCCGTTGAAGTCATCACGGGCCTCATCAAAGCCAACATCACCTCGCGCATTGCTCTTCAGGTTGCATCCCAGATTGATTCACGGACTATTCTTGATACTTCGGGCGCGGAAAAATTGCTTGGCCATGGCGACCTGCTCTTTATCTCCGCTGAACTTTCGAAACCGAAACGTATCCAGGGCGCCTACATCACGGAAGAGGAAATTAAAGCTGTTGCAAATTTCGTCCGCGATAATAACAAAGTTGAAATGGTGGAGCGCGAAGAAGAGGATATCGAAAAAGGCGGTCCCGCGCCGCTCGGTGTCGGCGGCGGGATCATGGGTCCTCAAACCTTTGACGCATTCATGGAAAACGGATCAGGCGGCGATGAAGACGATGATCTTTTTGACGAAGCGCTCGCCGTAGTCCTCGAAGCAAAGAAGGCGTCCGCTTCGCTTCTGCAACGCAGACTAAAAGTTGGCTATGCACGCGCGGCACGCCTGCTCGATCTTATGGAGGCCGGCGACTATATCGGTCCCGGCGACGGAGCGAAGCCACGCGACGTAAACGAAGACAAAATTTCGACTCGGCTCACGTAAACTCCCTTGTTGCGATTTTTGTGCTAAAATCACGGTATGAATCCCGAGGAGATTTCTTTTGAACAATTCTTCGCCGAACGCATCAAAGCAAAGGGCTATTCCCTGAAAAAATTGGCGGACGCGACCGGCATTGCGCCGGTACACATCGAAAATCTGCTCCGGGGCGATTTCGGCCATATCCCATCCGCACCTTATTTTCGGGGATACCTCATCCGTCTCGGCAAGGTTCTCGATTTCGACGGAGCTGCATGGTGGAACCGCCTGAAAAGTGGCGCCAAGAATTCCGGCGAGCTCGACATACTGCCGAAAAATCGCTTCCTAAAAACGGCACCTCCGAAATATCTTTGGGCGATCGGCGCGGGCGTTCTCGTGCTCATCTATCTCATATTCCAATTCACGAGAATTGTCGGCAAACCGTCGCTCTCGGTCACTTTCCCTTTGCAAAGTCCCTACACGGCGACGCAAGATACGATCATCATCCAGGGCACGAGCCATAATGCTGATTCGATCAGCTTGAATGGCGACCCGGTCACGGCGGCAACCGACGGCACCTGGCAAAAAGGCGTTTTGCTCCAAAACGGCCTCAATACCTTCCAGATAACAGCCAAAAAATTTCTCGGCGGCGAAACCGACGCGACCGAACAGGTGTGGTACGAAGGGTCGACGTCGGGCCCCGTGATGACGTCCACCGCCGCAAGCACAACGCCAGCAGGCTCTTCGGGAACCAGCACTTCCAGCACGGGAAACTATTAGTAGGCGACGGGGCCTAAATCTCTGCGTTTTGCTTTTTTAATATTCTTTTAATCTGCGCCTTGCTATAATGGCTCTATGACACCATCAAAAAAGGCGGATGTTCGGGCGGAAGCAAAAGCGGGACAGAAAGAAAATAAATCAAAAGATCTCGATAATCTCCTTGCCACCTTGCAGGAAAAATTCGGGGAAGGGGCAATCATGAAGCTCGGCGACGTACCAAAAACGGACGTTGACGTTATTTCAACCGGTTCATTTTCACTTGACCTCGCCCTCGGCGTCGGCGGCCTCCCTCGCGGACGCGTCGTCGAAATTTTCGGTCCGGAATCGAGCGGCAAAACAACGCTCGCTCTGAATGTGGTTGCCCAGGCGCAAAAAAGCGGTGGCAAAGCGGCGTTCATCGACGCAGAGCACGCCATGGATCCGGAATATGCAAAAAAACTGGGCGTAAACGTGAACGAGCTTCTCATTTCCCAGCCGGACAGCGGTGAAGAGGCGCTCAACATTCTAGAGAGCCTTGTACGATCCTCGATGATCTCTGTCGTTGTCGTTGACTCCGTTGCCGCGCTCACGCCCCAGGCCGAGCTCGACGGCGAGATGGGAGAGCAACACGTCGGCCGCCAGGCGCGCATGATGGGTCAGGCACTCCGCAAGCTCACTGCAATGGCGGCGAACAGCCACACGCTCATCATTTTCATCAACCAGATCCGCATGAAGATCGGCGTAATGTTTGGTAATCCGGAGACAACCCCGGGCGGTCGCGCGCTTCCTTTTGCGGCATCGGTTCGCATCGACATCCGCCGCATCGCCCAGGTTAAGAAGGGCGAAAACGTAGTCGGCAACCGGGTGAAAGCAAAAGTTGTAAAAAATAAAGTTGCGTCACCGTTTAAGTTTGCGGAATTTGATATTCTCTTCGGCGAAGGCATTTCCTACGAAGGAGACGTTCTGAACGCGGCGGTAAACCATGGCATCATAAAAAAATCCGGATCGAGCTTTGCTTTTGAAGGCGAACGGCTCGGCGCCGGTTTTGATAACGCACGCAATAAATTAAAGGAAGACCGGAAGATGTTCGACGCCATCAAGAAAAAAACAACCGAAGCCGTAAAAGACGGCGTCGGCATCGTGGCAAAGGAAGAGAAGAAAGAAGAATAGGAACCGGCGGAATAATAAAAGACGTTCGAGGGGCATCTCGGAGCCGCGAAGGCGGCGAGAGATGAGGTGCGCGACGAGCACGTCGCGACACCGTTCCCGAGAACGCCTTTTATTATTCCGCCGGTTTTATTTCCTGCGCTAAATGCTGCCTCCCGTTAGGATCCGATAGCCAAGATATACAAGTGTTCCGAGCACGACAACGGCGATAACCGTAATCAAGACTGCGATGATAGCACTGTTCTTGTGAACCGCTTCGGGCGTATCGATTCCCTTTTCGAGCGACAATCCGGAAACTTTAATGTTTTGGAATCGCGGCAAAACCCCTCCGCTTGCGGCGAGGCCTGCAACATCCGACTTCATCGTCCGGATCTTTACCTCGGTCGGCGGCGGTAAAACAGTCGTCGCCGTTTCGTGTTCCGGGGTTCGATTGATTTCAGGAATCCCTTCCATTAATTTTAGTTTAACACACCGCTTATGCGGCCATTTGCTTCAAGGAGAGGCCGATACGGCCGCCTTCTTCGTCAACCTTAATAATTTTTACGCGGACGAAATCGCCGAGTTTCAAAACCTCTTCGACATTCTTCACAAATCCCTGTTTGAGCTCCGAGACGTGGATCATGCCGTCTTTGCCGCCTCCAAGATCAACGATCGCGCCGAATTCCATAATCTTGATGACGTTGCCTTCAACGATTTCGCCGCCTTTGAATTCGCGGGTGAGCGAACGGATGTCAGCAGCCGCTTTCTCGACGTTCTCGAGAATCATGCCGGAAATGAATACGCCGCCATCTTCATCGATGTCAATGCCTGCAAGCGCATATTTCTCGATGAGGCCATTGATCATTTTGCCTCCGGGGCCGATCACGGCGCCGATCTTCGAAGGACTGATCTTGAGCGTCATGATCTTCGGAACAAACGGCGAGAGTTCCTTGCGGGGCGCAGGAAGCGTTGCCTTCACGGTTTTCAAAATGTGAATTCGTGCATTGCGCGCGTCCTCCAATCCTTTCGCGAGTATTTCGAGTGTGAGTCCGTCAACTTTCACGTCCATCTGCATGCCGGTGACGCCATCATCAGTGCCGGCAACCTTCAAATCCATGTCGCCATGATGGTCTTCCGGTCCCTGAATATCCGTAAGAACTTTAAAGTTCTTTACGTCGCTCATCATGAGGCCCATCGCGATGCCTGCGGCTGGCTTCTTGAGCGGCACGCCGGCATCCATCAACGCGAGCGATGATGCGCAAACCGTGGCCATCGAGGATGAACCGTTCGAAGACATGATTTCCGAAACGACGCGGATAGTATACGGGAATTCCTCCTTGGAAGGGATCAGGCGCTCAAGCGATTTGCGGGCGAGGTTCCCGTGTCCGATTTCGCGCCGGCCGGGACCGCGGAAACTGCCGACTTCACCAACCGAAAACGGCGGGAAGTTATAGTGGAGCATAAAGCGCCGCTTGGTGTTGGTTTCCATCGTTTCGATGAGTTGTTCCGCACCGGGCGCGGCGAGTGTTGCCACAGCGAGCGATTGGGTGTTGCCGCGGACGAAGAGCGCAGAGCCATGCGTGCGGGAAAACAATTTCACTTCGCCGTCGAGCTTGCGGACTTCGGTGAGACCGCGGCCGTCGGGACGGCGATCTTTCTCGAGAACATTTTTGTGCACGAGGTCGTTAATCATCTCTTCGATTATAAATTCAACCGCCTTCCAATTCACCGTTTTTCCTTCTGCGACAAATTTTTCTTTAATGTGAGCCACGAGATCGGCGCGGAGCGCGGTAACCGCGTGCTGTTCCTCCATTTTACTGGGACGATAAACCGCAGCTTCGAGCTTATCGCTCAAATATGCTTCAACCGCCGCTTTCACTTCCGGATCGGGTTCCGCAAGCGCCACCTGTGCTTTCGGTTTGCCGATTTCCTTTTGGATGTTCAGCTGGAATTCAACAAGTTTATTAATCTCTTTCTGCGCAACTTCGATGCCGGCGAGAATGTCTTTCTCCTGTGCATCGAGGCCGCCAAGCTCAATCATGTTTACCCGATCCTTGGAACCGGAAATGAAACCGTCGAAAACGGTCGTCTGGTCGGTCACCACGGAATTATCGGGGTTCACCATGAACTGCCCCGTTGCTCCCGCAGGCGCGGAGCCCGGCAAAAATTGTGCGAGGCGCACACCGGCAACCGGTCCGTTCCAGGGGATGTCGGAAATGAGCAATGCCGTTGAAGCACCGACGAGTCCCACAAATTCCGGATCGTTCTGCTCATCAATCTGCAAGACAGTCACGACCACCTGCATTTCGCGGCGGACGCGATTATCGAATAACGGCCGGACGGTGCGGTCAACAAGACGTCCCGCAAGAATTGCCTCTTCGGACGAACGTCCTTCGCGGCGCACATATCGGCTGCCGATAATTTTGCCGGCAGCGTAAAATTTTTCTTCGTAATCAACCTTGAGCGGCATGTAGTCAATTTCGACATCCTTCCGCCCCATCACTGCAGTCGCGAGAACCACGGTCTCGCCGTATTTTGCGATGACAGCCGCGTTCGCCTGCTCGGCAAGCGACGAAACCTCAATGGTTAATGTTTTTCCCGCAACGTCAACCGAAAACTGCTTTTTTTCTAACATATGTTTAATGTTTTACTGCACGAATCGACGGAGATAGTTGTCATCCTGAGCTTTAGGAAGAACATTGTTTGTTCCTCGCAAAGCTCGGAATGACTACTCCATTCGCGCGTTTAATTTATTTTTAATACCTCGTTTTCATAATCGCTTTCGGAACATCCTCAATGCTGATGAATCGGTCCGCCGCCTCCTGAATCTTTGCCGATGCACTGCGGCGAAATGCCGCAACCTCCACGAGCCTTCCCGCTCCCCATTTTAGATAATCGACCAGGGGCAGAAAATCACCATCGCCGGTGACGAGAATAACAACATCAAGGAACGGCGACATACGGATTGCGTCAACCGCCATACCGACATCCCAGTCGGCCTTCTTCATGCCGCCCGCAAAAATCTGCAAGTCTTTCATGCGCAATTCGAGGCCGGCTTTTTCAAGCGCCTCGAAAAAACTCGCTTCGGAAGATCCGCCGCCTGCTTCATTGTCGGCGCCATTTGCCTGTGCGCCACCACCATTCGTACCCGCACGCGGTGTTGTAGGGCGCTGGGGTTCCACGCCTTCACTTTTAATGACGTACGCCATGGCGCGGATGAGCTGCCGTCCTGCGACAAGGTTCTTCATGAGCTCGGCGTAATTTACGCGGGCATGGTGGAGATTTTTTGCCGAATGGTACAAATTTTGTACATCAACAAAAATCCCGACCCGTTGGTTTGAATAGCTAGGAGCTTGCTTCATTAAAATTTAACATCGGCCCGTGCCGTAAGCGCTAACGCTTGAGATCCAACTTTTTAATCAACTTTTCGTATGCAGACCCTTCTTTCTTCTTCATGTATGCCAAAAGTTTGCGCCGCTTGGAAACCATTTTTAAAAGACCACGACGCGAATGATTGTCTTTTGGATTTTTCTTGAGGTGAGAAGCCAACTCATCGATCTGGCGTGAAACAACCGAAATTTGAACGCCGGCTGAGCCGGTGTCCTTATCGTGCTTTGCACTTTCCCCGATTATGCGGGCTTTTACTCGCTTGGTTAACATTACAACCTATTATAACGCGCTTAGACGAAAAGCGCAAGCCCGTGCGCCTTGGCTCCCCCTTTTACGACAGATCGCGGTATACTGGTAACATGACCGAAGTCGAAACATTGTTGCACGATTATCTGAACTATCTTGAGATCGAAAAAAACCGATCGCCGAAGACGCGCGAAAATTACGAACATTATCTGAATGAATTCTTAAAATTTTCTAAAGTAAAACTTGCGCGGGAGATAACGGATTCGGCGGTTCGCGAATTCCGCCTCGCTCTCGCTCGCCGCGACCTCAAAAAACTTACACAAAGCTACTATGTCATCGCTATTCGGAATTTTTTGAAATATCTGGCGAAGCGGGATATAAAGGCGCTTGCGGCGGAAAAAATTGAGCTTCCCAAAACACCTTCGCGGCAAATTGAGGTGCTTGAATATGGCGACCTCGAACGATTGCTTTCCGCGCCAAAGGGAAATGATATCCGCGCCTTGCGCGACCGCGCTATCCTTGAGGTTTTTTTCTCAACCGGCCTTCGTCTGTCCGAGCTTTGCTCTCTGAGTCGTTACATTGACCTTCGCCGGGGCGAAGTCACCGTGCGCGGCAAAGGCGACAAGTTGCGCGTGGTATTCATATCCGACTCGGCGCGTGAAGCGATTAAACTTTACATGGAAAAGCGCAGTGACCCCGAGGAGAAATTATTCGTGAGCCTGGATAAATCCGGGAAGGTGATCGGTCCTGTTACCCCGCGCGCGGTCCAGCGCGTCGTTGAGCGCCGCGCACGCGAAGCCGGGATTCCAAAGCATATCCACGCTCACCAGCTTCGCCACAGCTTTGCAACCGATCTTCTTGTGAATGGCGCCGACCTCCGGTCGGTGCAGGAACTGCTCGGCCACGCCAATATCTCAACGACGCAGATCTACACGCACCTCACCAACAAGGAACTTCGCGAAGTGCACAAGGCATTTCACGGGAACAGGAGAAAAGAATAGCGTCCGCATGTGTGCAGCCTCGTGGACGCTATTGGAACCAGCATACGAGCCAATCAAGGCAAGGTTTTCATAGCATCATTGCCCATCAAAGCATCCGCATAATGGCGCAATCTCAATCGCTTCACCCCACTGCAATGCTCTGGTTCAAGGTGGACTTTAGGTTGCCTCAGTATCGCGCGTCTGATTTGCTCCGTGTTTTCATGCGTGACCTGATAAGTTTTTTAATCAGTGCGATGGGGAGCTTCTCATCCAAGAGAAAATGGATGGCGGACTTTGTAGTTTTATATCGCGCCAATTCTTTCTTGTGGTTCTCAATAATCGGCGGGCGGAGATACAGTCCGATATAACCCCTCATACTAGCGAACCATGCTATGCGACCGTTGTCGAATGCTGGCATCTTATAACTTATACCTTCCAGAGCATCTGGCGCGACCGATCGTATTGTCTTACGCATTTCCATTAATTTTGAACGTGCTCCCTTTGGCGCCTTACGGATGTAAGCATCCACAGCCCCCGACGGCCAGCAAACCGGGCATAATCCACTGCCCGAGCACTTATGTCCCCTGCTGCAAACTTTGGTTTTATTCCCTACCTTTTTCATTGATGAGTGGCCATTTGTACTATCCTAATGCACGGTGAACTTTAGGCAAAAATCTTAGGAAATTTCTTTTTTGCTGCCTCCTTCTAGTACAGCTTCTCCATCTCCCCCCGCGTCAGTCCTCCAAAGAATCCGGTAGCAGGAAGATGATTAGCCTTCTGCCACTTGGCCAAGGCTTCTTGTGTCTTTGCGCCAAAGTAGGTGGATTCTTTGCCGATTGATCCTGCTCCTGAGCTTGCGATCGGGTATCCATTGTCATTCAGGAAGATCTGGAGGTTTTGGACATCGGTTCCTCGTGATCCAATGGTGAGGTTTCGTGTGAAAGACGTGACTAATTGGGTATTCATTGCTTTGATCAGGGCTTCCAGTTCTGCGAGAAGGGTTGCGAGGAGAGAAGATGAGCTTCCTGATCCTGTGCTTGAGGGTGTGCTTGTGGAAGAAGAACCTCCATAGCTGCAGTTGTAGTAGCAACCACCTCCACCTCCTCCTCCGCCTCCGCCACTTCCAGATTGCTGGACTTGGGTCGTCGCTGAAGTACTGGAACTCTCTCCCGATACGTTGCCAGCGGCATCAAAGGCATCCACGGTATAGCTGTAAGTGGTATTGGGGGAAAGGCCAGTGCTTTGGTAGGAGGTAGCGCTCGTGGTCGCGATCTTTGTGCTGTCCTGGTAGACGTCATAGCCTGCAATGGGGATGGTGCTGGTGGATGCAGTCCAGGAGAGATCAATCTCGGAAACGGATACTGCGTTTGCCGATAGACCAGTGGGGACGCTCGGAGGGGTGCTTTGGACAGTGATTGTCGTCTCTGCGGTGGAGGTGCCATTGCCGTTGGATAAAGCCGTGAGGATATACGTGGTCGTGCTCGTGGGATTCACGTCCCAGGCTCCCGCAAGGGTGCTTGTGCTGAAATTCCCTGGGGTGATCGTGACGGAGGAAGCGTTACTGACACTCCAGGAGAGGGTGCTTGTGATGTCAGGTTGGGTGTAGAGAGGAGACGCCGAGAAGGAAGCGATCAGGGGGGCGGAACTCGTGGGGGTGACGCTATTTGAGGGAGAGGAAGATGCGCTGGTTCCTGCGGCATTTGTTGCCGTGACGGTGAAGGTATAGCTCTGCCCGTTCGTGAGGTTCTGAACGGAGATGGGAGCTGCCGTTGAAGAGGCGGAGATGCTGCCAGGATTACTCGTGGCGGTGTAATAGAGGATCGGAGAGCCTCCGGTTGAGGTGGGAGCTGAGAAAGAGACGGTTGCCTCTGCATTGCCTGCGGTGGCAGAGACTGAGGTGGGAGGGTTGGGAATCGTATACGGCGTTGACGAGACGATATTGGAAGGGGTTGAGGTCCCTACTCCATTTTGGGCAATGATCTCGAAGTCATAGCTCTGGCCGTTCGTGAGGGAAGATACGGTTGAGGTCGTCACCGAGGGAGAGGTCGTCGAATAAAAGGCAAAGGTACTCGATCCGGTGAAACGGTCATAGACGAGGTATTCCGTGAGCGCTGATCCCCCGTTGGATGAGGGGGTATCCCAAGAGAGAGAGACTGAGGCGTTACTCGGAGTGGCAGAAAGGTTTTGGGGAGGAGAAGAGGTGGTATTCTCCGCAGCTACCATGATGCTTGTGGTCGCAGTCGAGGTCCCGTTCGTATTTGAGGCAGAAAGCGTGTAGACGAAGGTGCCCGTGGCGTCCGGAGTGACGGAGACTGAGCTTGAGGCGGTACTGGTTGAGAAGCTGAGATTGTTGCCAGAGAGTGCGACCGATGAGGCATTACTCACATTCCACGACAGGAGAGATGATGAGCCGAGGGTTATAGAAGAGGAGGAGAACGAGAAGGAGGAGATGGAAGGCAGCGCGGCGCTTGGAGTTGTCGCAGAGGCATTCGTTGATGTCGCCGAAGTGAGTCCCAGGGTGTCATAGGCGGAAACCGCATAAGTATATGTGGTGGAGGCCGTGAGACCTGAGTCGTTGTACGAAGCTCCTGAAGATGTGGCGATGCTTGTGGAAGGCGTGCAAGAGCCGGCACATCTGAAAATGTTGTAACCTGCAAGACCAGGTCCGCTACCGTCAGTCGATGAGGCCCAGGTAAGGGAAATCGTAGAGGTGCCGGTAGCAGTCGCGACGACTGAGGCCGGCGTTGTGGGCGTGACTATATCCACGGTCACGGTCGTTGTCGCGGTACTGGTTCCGTTTCCATTGGTAGCCGTCAGGGTATACAAGGTTGTTGAGGTAGGGTTTACCGTGGTCGATGCAATGAGGGTGGATGTCGAGAAGCTTCCTGGGGTGACGGCGACGGAAGAGGCGTTGGAGATGTTCCAGGAAAGGGTTGATGTTCCTGTGGAGAGAACTTCAGAGGGAGCGGCGGAGAAGGAGGTGATGGCGGGGGTGGAACTAGCTTGCGAGGTGAAATTCGCGGCAAGTGTCATGTTGCTGTTGACGGTGACAGCCAGAGGATTGGTGCTCGTAGTGACGCTGCCAGTCCAGCCAGAGAAAACATAGCCGGAAGAGGCATTCGCGGTCAAAGTGACGTTTGTGCCTGCGATAAAGTTCTGCCCCGTGGGGAACTGAGAGATCGAGCCCTCGTTCGCGAGAGTACTGGTCGTGGTGAGCGTGGGGTCGTTAGGGAGGCCAGAGGCGGTTAGGGCATATGGATACGGGGCTGGCTGATAGTGGGCAACCCAAGTGTTCGTAGCGTTGCAGGTATACAGTATGCCATTGCCATTGTCCGCATCGGTGGCGAAATATCCTACTCCAGCGGATCCTCCTCCCTCAGGATTCGCGGTGCAGGTCATGGGGCGGTCGGCGAATATTCCCCATCCCGTTCCGCTTGTCCCATTGAACGGGCTCGTGGAGGTGGTCTGAATACCGCCCGCTTGTGCATAGTAGTCTCTATTAGCAATAAGTCGCAGCGACCCGGATGTAATATTTCCGTTGGTGCTTGCTTCTGTCGTGGTGTCGTCCCACTGGTAGACAGGGTCAATAGATTCCGTAACCACGCCAATCGGTGAGATAGGCAGACCCGAGAGCATGGAACTGGTCTGCTGCCCGCGCGTTGGCTGATCGATACATACGGTCGCACGGGTTACCCAATACGTGTCGCTGACCGAGAATCCATACGGGCCATAACCAATGTAACCCTGCACTGTAATAGTAGTCGAGGTATTACCGGAGATCTCACCGCCCCACCCCCCAGTGGCATCAAACACTGAATATGGCGCACCAGACGGAATCAGGGAGTTTGTACTTCCGAAATTGGCGGCGCTGTTAGTCATTCCGGTGTTTCCTGTCCCGCCAGTGCCAGAGACAGCAGTGACCGTGCCCGCATAGTAAAGATGACTCCCGACGATCACAAAGGTGTCACCGGGAGACGGCGTGCCGCCTGTAAAAGCTCCCAATGATAGCTGTGTGGCCGTGTTTCCGGTGATCGCGGCTACGACCGGATTCGCTGAAGCGGTCACATCATAGAAGAGGTATGCGTTCGATCCAGCGACGGGGGCAAACTGGCCCGCAGTCCATCCGGCACTGGTATCGTTGATCGCGCCCGTGCTTGTGGAGGTAATGGTATAGACTGAGCTAACGCTGGCGTTGTCGTTATTGTCCCATGGATCAAAGCCGCCGCAGTTCGGAGAAAAAGGACTCCATGACGCCGTGTCGTTGCGATAAAGCGCTAGGCTAACCCATGGCCCCGAGCCTAACGCAGATGTAAAGCTATTGCCAAAGAACAGTCCCGTCCCGCTGCGCAATGCGCCATCTACGCCTGAGCAGTTTGTAGTGGTTCCATCACAATAAATGAAATTGTCGTAAACTTCAGCTTCGCGTGATCCGCGCGCCCTCCCCCCCGAATCGGTGCCATGATCCTGAAATAGTCCGTAGCCGCCCGTATTCCCGGAACCTTGGTGTAAAACGTTGTCCCGCGCAACCACGCGACTCCCGCCACGGATCGCGAACTCAGAATCCTGCTCGGCGTCGGTCATCGGCAAATAGCCCGCGTCGTAGTCCAGGTTGTTCTCCGCGTATAGGTTATTGGCTCCGCCAAACGAGTCCGGCTGTACCCATGAGTTATCCCCGTACTGCCCTATCCCGAGGTACGATCCCAGCTGAGCGTTAAACAATTCGAAGTTGTTGGCTGGCGTTGCTATGCTCCCGATTGTGTTATGGTCAACAACGCCAAACACGTTTTCCGCGAGAATTCCTGCCTCAGCATTTGAACCGTTGCCACCTTCGGACCAATAGGTGTTCAATCCGAATGTAAGATTGTCGATTCGTACGTATGGGCATCCCCCGGCGGCACATGCGCCTTCAATCCATATCGGGTCAGTAAGTGCAGTAGAAGTACTGTACGGATCGATAGCCAACATCGAAAGGCGCACATCAGGACTACCATAACTTGGCTCAAATAGCATCAACGGGTTACTGGAACCTCCGTTATCTATGATGATGGTTGATGGGGTCGCCGCGCCGGTCGTTCCTGATCCTGAATTCGGCGTGCCAGTTCCTGTGAGCGTAATGGGCGTCGTGATCGATAATTCGCTTGTCCACGTGCAGGTACCCGATGGGATAACGACGGTATAGCCAGACGAAGCGTTACTGATCGCCGTCTGCACAGCACTCTCACTGCATGAAGCCGCATCGATGGTGTTTGGGGGCAAGGTCGTTGCGCTCGCCGTGGTGGAGGTTGCGGAAACGGTACCCACCCCGTTATATGCCTGGATAGCATACGTATAAGTAGTCGAGGCACTGAGACCGGTGTCGCTGTATAAAGCACCGGATGAGGTCGCAACCCTTGTATTCGGGGTACAAGCTCCACCCGTGCACCTGAAGATATTGTAGCCAGCAATACCCGATCCCCCACTATCCGTGGAGCTGGCCCAGGTGAGATTGATCTGTGATCCCGAGAACGCGGTGGCAACGACGCTCGTAGGGGTCGTGGGGGTGGTGTTGTCCACCGTGACGGTTGTTGTTGCAGTGCTTGTGCCATTGGCGTTCGTGGCAGTGAGGGTATAGATTGTGGTGGAGGTGGGACTCACCGTGGTAGAAGCAATGAGGGTAGAGGTGGAGAAGCTGCCGGGAGTAATGGCGACGGAGGAGGCATTCGTGACGTTCCACGAAAGAGTGGATGAAGCGCCAGAGCCAATAGCGGAGGGAGATGCAGAGAATGAAGAAATGCTGGGAACTGCCGATTCAAACGCCGCGATGTCCGTGACCACGCCGCCCACAATGGGTGACCACGACCATTGTGGCCCGATAGCGTTCGTACTCGAATCGATGAGATAGGCGGATGACACTGCTTCCCCCTGGCATCCGGTAACGCCGTTCGAACCGAGAATGGAGAATCCCGGACTTAGGGATATGTTCGTCGGTGCTGTGCAGGGACCCATGCCCAAACCCCCGATGAGGAGTTCTCCCATCGACGCGGGGGTTATGGAGCCGGTACCGAAAGAGGTAACACTATTTGTGGTGCTAGAACCGTTCTGGGTGTCGAACACCGCTGAGGTGGCGAGCGTCCCCGACCATGCAGACACTACTAAACTCGGATAGTTACCCGAACCGACACTGGTGATCGTGAAAGTCTGGGTAGAGCTCGTAGTAGGGGTATATGCGTAGAATATTTGTATATCATTATTACCTCCCGCCCAGGTAGATAACACATGCCAAGTATTGCTTTTGTTATCAGATACGGTTGACGTACCTGCATTAGTGGAACCCACCACGACAATGAGAGAAGCGCCTGTCGTGTTGATTGCGGGGGTGGTAACACTACTCCCGCCTGCCGTTGCGCTACTCGTGGCCACCAATGAAATCGCCGCATGTGCCTGCTTCGCCTGCACCCCAAAACAGACAAGCCCAAGGGCGATCAATATATAGAGGGATTTCTTCTGTTGTTTGCTCGGCTTGAAGGAGCTCTTTGTGGAGAGTGGTTGTTTTGTCTGCCCCTCGGCAAGAACTAATTGCTTCGAGGATACTGCCATGTAACTTACTTATCAGTTTACCGTGTTCTGGGGGGGGGCAAAATGAGGAGGTGGGGATAAGTATATAAGAAAATAGCCCAACCTTTGTTGGGCTAAAATCTTTGTTACCGCTTCGTACACTGGGGGCGTCGCCAGGTGTTTTGCCCAAATCAAAACTAGATCAACGAGGTCATCGTCCAGTTCTCCGTCTGGACTCCAATACCTCAAATTGCCCCTGATTTATCTAGTGAAAGATTTTTGTGCTGGGGGCGGGACTTGAACCCGCATGCCTTTCGGCGCTAGCTCCTAAAGCTAGTGCGTCTGCCATTTCGCCACCCCAGCATGCCTTATATTCTAAGGGTTCCGGGGCGTTTTGACAAGTTCTCTATTATATGTTAATATTTACCCGGACTGATAGGACTGAAATTCAAGCTTTTTGACATCTAAAAATCGAAAGCAATGGAGGATTTTATGGCAAATGAGGAAAATGATACACCCCTAGTAAACGATGGCGCAGAAAATGTCGATCAACCCGAACGCAAGACCAGGGATGGCAAACGACGGAAAATGGAAAGCTTTCACGTGCGGCGTTGGATTTTCACGTTCGTAGGTTTGTCTTGTGTAGGAGCCATTTCCACGCCGATCATCCTATGGAATCACTGGGTTGGAGTGGAAATCGCGGTGATCCTTGTCGGATTATTTATCTGGCACGGATTCTACTACGTCCCCATCGACCCACCAACGAACATCATCCCAACCGTCGCCGGAGTCCCGGTGAACGAGCTGATTGAATGGGGCTGGATATGGTGTCCGCTCCGAAGCGATTTCACGATAGGATTCATCTCCATGACCGGCGAAGAGCTTGCATGTCGTTTTTCTACGCAAGAGATGGTTCCGGGCGATCGGGCGGTCGTGGTGGTTCCGATAAAAGTTTATTTCACGATCGATCCGGAAAATCCGTCACAAATCTTAATCGTTGGCGGATTTCCTGAAGTTGAACGACGCCTCACCGAACAAATCGGTGAAGTGTTGCGGCGTTGGATTGTTTCTAAGGAAAAGGGGCCTCACGATCTTGATCAAGCGAGGCAAATGGGCGACGAGGCAATTAATGAGATTCTTGAAAATCTCATTAAAGGCGATATCGTCCACATCCCTTCTGAGATCCCGACCGAAGCTCTTATGGGCTTTTACAAGAACAGAGCGCTTAGGCCGAAAGAACTAGAATGGAAAAACAACGTCTTCGACAAATACCCTGACGACAGAAAGGAAGAGATTAACGCAGCGATGAAAAAACTATTAAAATTCATCAATGCGGTACGCAACGGAGATCAATCCTTCCCCCTGCATGCCTTAGGCATCGTCATAAAACGGCTCGTCGTAGACAACTTGGAGCCGGATGCGACGACGAAAGAAACCCTGACGACGGTTTTCAAGGCAGAGGCGGACGCCGAGGCACAGAAAATCACCGCAGATAGTATCGTGAACGAAGCGAAAGGATATCTTAATTCTGGCGTCGCTAAGACAATCGATCCCTTGCAAGCGACCCTCATCAAGAGAAAGCTTGCCGGGCAAAATACACAGGTGAACAAGATTGAACTCGACCTCTCGATGCAAACTCTGGCCGAGGCTCTGTTCAGTCCGATCACTAGGGCCATAGCCGATAAGATTTCCGGCGGGAAGGAGAAATGACATGGCGCCTCCGGTACAAACCAAACCGCAAACAGAATCTCCGGATCTCCATTTTCATAGGAATGTAGACAGGGTGCGGATACCGCGCCCTCGCCTTCTCTTGTGGATCGTGGCGATCATCGTGGCGGCAACGGTGATATATTCGCTGCCAAAACGGGGATCTCAGTTGAACGCTACCCACTTCTATCCCAACTACAAACTCGCACGATGCGATGCTGGGCACATCAAATCCGTCGACTTAGGCCGACGAACAGACGTGTACCAGGTTGAACTTCAACTGCACGAAGGGGGATATTGCACACATGTCGTCCTTCCTCCAATGTGCACGTTCGGCGCAGGCTGCTTTTTCCAGAAGAGCCAGAACCCGGGCGATTACGCCACAGTCTGGTGCAACGGAGACCGGTATCCAAAACCAATCCGCCCGGAAGAGGTTAGCTATATGAGCGATCCGAATCCGGCGGCCTTCAACCGAGGCGGCGATTTCTACGGCTGCATGCAGGCCGGAGAATCAACGATCGACTTCTATGTGCAAGGACATGGCACATTGTGGATAACAAAAAATTGAGCCTTCAGGCTCGGCCCATCAGGATATTCTGCTGGGCTTTTTTATACTTTACGCTACTTTGACAAAGTCTATATTATATGTTATATTGTATGCAGCATTTCAAAACTGAAGACCGAGGGAAATCCCAATGAATCTTTCTGCTACAAGGACCCGGACCGGCCTCCTTCTCTGTGGAATTGCGCTTGTGTCCGCGATTGCAACCACGATCTGGCTGTGGCCACGATCGAACGCTAAGACAACAACACCGACAACGAAAACTTTGAATGCGTCACATTCCGAAGCGGCGGGAACTAAAAAAGGAGAAGTCGCGACCGCGACAGGACAAACACAAACAACCGCTCAAACGCACGCAACGGACTTCGGCACGTCGGCGGTCGGGCACGCTTCGGGAAAAACGTCCCCGAACAACAAGAAGAAGGCGGAAGGGAAATCGGCGAGCGACGCCGAGAAAAAATCTCCCCCGCAGTCACAACCGGAGCCAGATCAAAATACGGATCCGGACGTGAAAATCACTACAACCACTGTCCCGGGCCAGCGAATTGAATCTTCGGCGGTAGGTGTTGCGGCAAAAGAAGCGGGAACCGACGCGCCGGCCCAACTGGTTTCAAAACTCATTCTCAAAAGGTTTGAACCGAATGGCGATGTGCAGGTGCAAATCGCATGCGTGCAGCACGGCGCCGAGATCCGATGTCCGATGAAGACGCGGAACGTGGGAGGCGAACGACACAACTTTTCTCCGGAGAATTTCCATTTTCTCGACGATCAAGGGAACCAGTACGCACAGCCCGGCAACGAAAGCTTCACGTGTGATCCACAAACAAATCACACATGGCTTGAAGCCGGACTCGGCGAGAAGGGCTGGGTCAATTGCACGGTCACCATCCACCAAACCAAGCCGGTTATCGGTGGCGCACCGACGCTCACCATATCGTTTCCCTACACATGGAACTACGGTCACTACCAAATGGTATTGTCTGAAGTCCCGGTGGTTCACGAGAACCTGTAACGAACCAAAAACAAAGCTCCCCGCGATTTTATCGCGAGGAGCTTTTTCTTATCTCTAGAACTTTCAGGATTTAGCAGGAATTGATCTGCCCTGCGCCCAAAAACGTCCCGATAACGAACGGAACAGCGCGGGCAAGAAGCGCGACGCCGATTGCAACCGCCGCATAGAGCAGTGTGCTTCCGGCTTTACCAACATTTTCAGGATTGCCGGCGGCCGAAAGATAACGGAACGCAGCAACCATAACGAAGATGACGGCAAGCACAACCAAGAACCAGAATGCCCATCCAAAGACCACGCACAAAAGCGCGAGGATCGAATTCAAGCTTGTAATATTGGTATTCGGAACCGGCGGCGGCGCCTGAGCCATAACCAATGCCGGCAACGCCAAAGATGCGATCGTAGGACCGAACATCTTGATAAAGGCGATGGTTTTCTTCATAGATAATAGTGAGGAATATTCGACCTTTCCTGAGTACTTATTTAGACTATCACAATCACCCCTTAATTAACAACCGCCTACACATCAGAACGAGCACGTATCCATAAGACTGACATTTGGCTCGTTTGGAATAATGCTGGACACAATCGCCGGGAAACCCGCGGCGATGACCGCGACCGCGATGCCGACGGCTGCATAGGTTAACGTCCTCCGGGCCTTGCTGGTTTTTTCCTGATCCGAAGCCGCCGTGACATACGTGTACGCGGCATACAAAATCATGATCACGGAAATTACGATCACTATCCAAAAGAACCAGGAAACAATATTGCACATCAATTTGGCGAGATCCGCTTGATCGGTGACCGGAGGAGGCGGAGGCTGGTCAATTGCGTGCGCGAGCGGAGCTGCCACTACCCTCATGCCGAGATATACAATCGGGACGATTACCGGCGCCCATCGCACAAACCAAATTTTTATTCTGTTCATGAATTTTTTATTTATGTTCGACCGTTTGCGGTGCCACTGTCAACTTCCATTAAGAAGGCTCTTAATGAAAGTGGCTAAACCGCTTGCCGCAATAGCTACCGCAAGCCCGATCGCTGCATACATAATCGTTTTGCGACCCTGCGATGCTTTTTCCGGATTTCCACCCGAAGTCATGAGTTGAAACGCGCCGACCAACACCATAATCACCGACAACGGCGTTGCTATGTCCCAAAAAATGAAACCGATCACATTATTTGCTAATGACAAAAAAGTTTCGTTGCCAGGCTGACAATTGTTCCCCAAAGGGTCGCACAGCGTGATATTCGTCGAACCTCCCGTTGATTGCGCGAGCGCCACACTCATCCATGCAACAAAAACGACAGGCGCGGCGGCGGCCAAACCGAAACCCCTCTTCATCGCATATTTCATCTTATTCATTATAGAATATCTGTCGTTTTCTTTACAGTGGAGATGGGGTCCCGCAAAAACTCAAAGGGAATGGCTTGCCAGAAGCTTGGTCGGATACGCTCGCCGGCACCGCTTCATAAACGTTCAATTTGCACGCACTCTGCTCCGAAATTTTTAGAGATTTAAGAAATGCCGCTTCTGCTAGCTGGCGATTCGCTTCGAGAGGTTCCGCGAGGATAGTGATGATGAAACTGCTATCTGAAACATTGTAGACAATACTATAGGTTGACGTCTGATTCATCACAACTGTTTGTTGATCCTGCGTAATGTAATCGGCGGTGTTATAAAAATTGTCGGTGACCACGCTCCCTTGACTCGTGCCAAGCGTGATCGTTGTACCCGTCGGCGCAACGTGCATAGTGGTGCTCGTGGATATCGGGAGTCCTGATCCCACAGTCCCCGCGCTACCGGTGCCCGACGGAGAACCCTGAAGAACAAAATAGATGACGATGGCGGCGACGATAATCAGGATTCCCACGCCGATAATGATAATTTTTTTATTCATTATGAATGTATTTCCATTATAGACCACATGTTTTGTGCGTGCTCCATTGGCTCCAATTTGTCCCGTAATTAGACATCGCGCACGCCTGCGCAATATTCGTCGCAACATTTTGCGCAGCGGCTACGCATTGCGCGTAAAGAGCTTGGTTAGTGATCGTGCTTGGGCCGCAACCCGTACCTGCTTTGCCGCACACACCGGGCGCATGCCAAGAATGGTTGAAGGCGGAAGGGCAATTTAGGCCACCGATCGAATTCACGGAAAGATTAATTTGGAAAAGACCAATCGAAACCGGTTGGCCTCCGGTGGAAATATCTCCGCCTGCCGCTGCGTTACCGCTGCTTTCTTTCATGCAGATTTCCGATGCCGCTTGCGCATTGCTCCCCATGCAGCTTGATTGAAGCTGGCTCACACTGCAAGGTCCTGCAGGAGCCGGGCTACACGTTCCGTTTCCGACTCCCCCTCCACTTCCGCCCCCGCCTCCACTGCTCGGCGGGCCGCCATATCCAATGCCGACATTTGTTTGGCTGATACTCACCGGCGAGAGCGTCGGGAGATCGAGATGGACAAGGTTTGGATTGATTGCGGTGAGAACGAAATAGGCGCAAACGAGCAGCAATAGACCGAGTAGTGCGCTCCAAATCCATTCCTTCGCCTCGCTTTGCGCCGACGGGTTGCCTCCGGAGGCAACATATTTCACGCCCCCATAGACGATGGCGCCGAATGCAAGCAGGCCGCCTATTGAAAGGGCGAATTGATAGAAATTGGCTATGACGTAGCCCGGAGGTGTGCTTGTTGCGATCGAATAGCTTCCGGGAATGGCGAGCGATATTTTAGCCTGGGCAAAAGCAAGGATCGGGGCGAGAGCAAGCGGAACGACCGCGAGAGAGAGTGCAAAAGCTCGGATCGCCGCCTTTTTCATGTTCCTTATTGTGAATATTGAGGCGTACACATCAGAGTGCCGCCGAAAATCCCGTTGCTGTTTGCATTCAGTACGCTGATAAATGTAAAAACGAGAAGATAGGAACACAAAACGATCGCAATCCCGGTCGCCGTACTCAATAGAACACTTTTTCCCTTACTCAACATTTCTGGATTCGCCCCGGAAAATATCATCATGACCCCGCCCACGGCGAACATTATAGGCGCGAGCACAAAAATACAAACCGTAATGATGAAATAGACAATATTCACAAAGGTCTGCAAAAGATCACAAATGCTTGAACAGGTCGGCCTTCCACTGGGATTAACTCCTGTTATATTTCCGACGCTATAATTCCCAACGCACGAAATGAGACCGTTTGTAGGCCAATACGGTATTCCGGTTGCATTTTGCGCATTCGCAAGCATCGGCAGGGCAAGGATTGCAATCATGGAAACAAGGAAGATGAGCGCGCCTGCTTTTTTTGTCATAACGATTATTGGGAATTAATGATGGCATTCACGCCCGACTGGGCGGTTTGCAAAGCTTTCGTGGAATCGGACGCACCGCTCAAAACGCTTACGATCGCCCCATTCATGACGTCATCCATCTTTGTGGCGTCGGCTTCATACCATGACCGCGCGGTGAGTGCCTGCGCTCCGAATACCGACCAGACCGGATCATTTACGTTGGCCTGGATGGAAGTCCGCAACGCGGGCGGAGTCCCGGTATCTGTATTATACATCCCAACATCCGTTGGGTTCGTGAGCGTGCTGATGACAAAATCCCAAGCCGCCGCCACCTGGCCATAGCGAGCAACAGCAAGCCCTTCGTAGTTGGGATAATTTACGAAAACCGTCGCGCCACTGGGCTGCGGCATCGGGGCAACGCCGTAGTTCAAGAACGGCGCTTTTTGTTTGAGATCATTCATAAGCGCCGCATAACCGAAGATGATAGCGGTTTTCCCCTGTATGAAATTACTTTCGGCGTCACCCATCGAATCGTTCCACGTATAATAGGGCGACCCGGCATTTGCAAATTGAAGATAAAAATCGAAAGCCGCCTGTCCGGGGTTTGCTCCTGCGCTTGCGCTGTCCGCGCTTCCGCCGTCCGCGTTGCCGGTGCCATTCGCAAAAACAGCAGGCGTGGACGATGACGACGGAAGCACGGCTCCGTTTTGCAGCATTAGGAGATAGAGCAGGTCTGTGGCATTCGGAATGCTTGTTTCGGATCCGCCGATCGCGGCGCCGGCCTGCGTGATCTGCCCTTCGGTATTTACGGCCCGTAATCTCGTCACGTCGGTGTCAAAATCGTCCCAGTTCTTTGGAAGAATCGCTATGCCGGCGGAATCAACCAGATCTTTGTTGTAAATCATCGCAAGTGTGTCGAGTGAGAGCGGCAAGGCATAGATACTGCCGCCGTCCATAAATTCCTGCCCGACAACGGTTGGGTAATCACTGTTTAAGGTTGCAACGGTAAATTGCTCGGCATTCGCCGTCGGCATTGGCGCCAAAACATTTTCCCATTGTGGCAGATCATGGTCATTAACTTCGAAAATATCCGGCCCCGTCCCCGCAGCGAGCGCAGACAAAAGCTGTGTCTCGTATGACGAGGGATCGATCTGTTTATACGTGACCGTTGCGCCCTGGTGCACCGATTCGTAGGCGTCAATCATGCTCATCATAGCTTTCGGGTCGTCCGTGCCCCACATGACAAGCTTTGCCGTCGAAGCGGTATTCGTATGACGGAGATTAAAATACACCACGACCCCGATGAGTACTATGACAAAAAATCCAAAACCGATGATAAGGACCTGTTTTTGGGTTAATTTTGTAGGCATATTCGTTGCGGCACCCGCGCCGCACGTTAGATCCGCACCACGCTAGATAACCACCGTCCCTGCAACGCGATCCCCGCTCTTCATATCCATAATGCGCACGCCCTGCGCCGAACGCCCGGTGTGTCGCACGGTTGAAATTTCCGTACGGATCATCTGGCCTTTTGCGGACAATGCAAAAACTTCTTTTTGCTCCGTCACAACATGCGCCGAAATGAGCAGTCCGGTCTTCGCCGTGATCTCGGCGGTCTTGATTCCCGACCCGCCACGGCTCTGCGTTTTATATTCCTTGAGCGTTGTCTGCTTGGCGTAACCATTCTCCATGACGACCAACAGCATCGCTTCACCTGCTTTATTGATTATATCAAAGCCGGCAACCGCATCGTTGTTTTTCTTGAGCTTGATCGCGCGGACTCCGCTTGCGGTCCGCCCCATCGGACGAACCTGCTTCTCGTCAAAACGGATTGACTGACCCTGCCGCGTCGCCAAAACCACCTGATCAGAACCACTCGTGAGGCTCGCCCACTTAAGGTGGTCGCCTTTTTTGAGCGAAATGGCAATGATTCCCGTGCGACGGATGTTTTCAAAATCTTCGAGCGGCGTTTTTTTAATGACGCCCTGCGTGGTGACCATCATGAGATATTTCTTCTTCTCTCCCTTCGAAGAGTAATTTACAATGGCGTTTACGTTTTCATCGGCGGGAAGCTCAAGGAAATTCTGAATCGCCTTTCCCTTAGAGGTACGCGTTGCCTGCGGGATTTCGTAAACCTTCGTCTGAAAAACACGGCCGCGGTCGGTGAAGAATAGGACGTTATCATGCGTGCGGGCGCTAAAGAAGTGCGACAGAAAATCTTCGTCCGCCACCTCGGAACCGATGATGCCTTTGCCGCCGCGGCGTTGGGATTTGAATGTGTCCGGCGGCAGGCGCTTGATATACCCTCCTCCGGAAACGGTGACGATGGCGTCTTCGTCGGTGATAAGGTCTTCGTCGCTCACCTGGTCTGGCGCGCGGGAAACAACCTGCGTGCGACGCTCGTCGCCATATTTTTCCTTGAGCCCCACAACCTCCTCTTTAATAATCTTTAATATCCTTGCCGGGCTCTTTAATATTAATTTCAATTCCTCGATCAAGGCCTTCTTTTCTTTTAATTCCTCATCAATTTTTTCGTGCTCAAGCGCGGCGAGTGTCTGCAAGCGCATTTCGAGAATAGCCGTCGCCTGAACCTCGGAAAATTTAAATGTCTTCATAAGGTTCCCGTGGGCGGCTTCCTTGCTTTCCGATTTCTTGATGGTTGCAATGACGCGGTCGATCGCATCGAGCGCTTTTGAAAGGCCTTCCAGGATATGAGCCCGTTCTTCGGCTTTGCGGAGGTCATATTGCGTGCGGCGCCGGATCACCTCTTTGCGGTAGGCGATGTATTCAACCAGAATGTCGCGCAGGGTCAAAAGGCGTGGGACCAGTCCTCCATTTTCCGTGACGAGCGCAATCATATTGAGGTTGAAATTGCGTTCCAATTCGGTGTGCTTATAGAGCCAGTTCAAAACTTTCTGGGGCGTCACGTCATTCTTGAGTTCGATCACGATGCGCATGCCGTCGCGATCCGATTCATCGCGGAGGTCGCGGATGCCTTCGATTTTTTTCTCCTGCGCAAGTTCGGCGATGTTTTTTATCAACTCGGATTTATTGACCTGATACGGAATTTCCGTGATCACAATGTCGAACTGCTTTCCCGCTTTCTGTTCCACAATTTCCGCTTTCGCGCGCGCAAGGATCGCCCCGCGGCCGGAAACGTACGCCTGTTTGATCGCTTTTGCATCATAAATAATGGCGCCGGTCGGAAAGTCGGGACCCTTCACAAATTGCACAAGGTCTTCGCTTGTTGCGTCCGGATTTTCAGTGAGATGCAAAATGGCATCACAGATTTCGTTTAAGTTGTGCGGCGGGATGCTTGTTGCCATGCCGACGGCGATGCCAAGCGTGCCGTTCAGCAATAAATTCGGCAGCTTCGCCGGAAGCACTTTCGGCTCGTCACGCGTCGCGTCGTAGTTCGGCATCCAGTCAACCGTTTCTTTTTCGATGTCGAGCAACATCTCTTCGGCGATCGCGGAAAGTTTTGCTTCCGTGTAACGCATCGCAGCCGGCGAGTCACCGTCAACGCTGCCGAAGTTTCCCTGCCCTTTCACGAGCGGATAGCGCAGCGAAAAGTCCTGAGCCATGCGGACCAAGGTGTCGTAGATCGCACTGTCGCCATGCGGATGGTATCGCGCCATCGTTTCACCGACAACGTTTGCGGATTTGCGCGTCTTTGCCGTATGCGTGAGTCCCGAATCCCACATTGCCCATAACACACGCCGATGGACCGGCTTCAATCCGTCGCGCACATCCGGAAGGGCGCGCGCAACAATAACCGACATCGCATAGTCGAGGTAGGATTCGCTGAGCTCTTTGGTTATTTCGCGCTTTTCGGAATTGTTTGCCATGGATGCTGGAAATTATTACTGTGTCACGACCGATTGAACCGTCGGTATCCCCTGATTTGGCGCCGGCACGATGTCATACTGCCTCGGCTCCTTGAGTCCGGAGATGATGCCATGATACATCGAAGCGATACCGCCGCCGAGCGTTTGCCAAAAACTGGGGGCGTTCGACAGATCGGCAACCGATGTCGGCGTTGCGGGGGCTACAGGTGCAGCTGCTGCCGCAGGGGCAACAGTTCCCGACTGCGCGATCGCGCTCTGGTCCGCCAGGCCGGATTGGTTGCTCATTACAATGTTATTGAAATAGCCGACCCACACGAATACCACGAGCGCCATCACAACAGCGCTCGCCGCGATCAGCACGCGCCGCTTCATCGGCTCATTGAGCGACTGCAATTCGGCAAGATAATCGCGGTGCGGCGCAGTCGGTGGCAATGGAGGCAAGGACGGGTTCTTCATGTTACGCGGCTTTTAAAACAACGACCCGCCCTTTGTCGGTTGCAATATCCTTTTGCTTAAAAACCAATTTATCCATGTCTTCGCTTTTCTTTCCGAATGCTTTCAGGAATTCTGCCGGACTTTTATAGAAGCTTGGAACAACAATGCGGGCCTCGAGCTGTTTGGCAATTTTTGCGGCAACATCCGGCTCCAGGAAATGTCCTCCGCCCACCGGAAGGAAAAGCACGTCCGGCTCGGAAAATTCCTCCATCATGGTCGCGTCAATCGGTTTTGAAAGATGCCCGAGAAAAACAAATTTCATTCCCTCCCACAAAAGAACGTACGTGGTTTTCATAAATTTATCGGTGGACTCACCGACAATTTGGAATCCTGTTATCTCAATTCCTTTCACCTCGTACTCGCCGGGAAATGAAATCTCAACCCCGTCGCCCTCGGGCGTCACGATTTCGGTTGGTGCAAGCGTCTTTAAAGAGATGTCGGCTTTGAGCCGATTATTGTCAGAATCAAGAAGAACGGATGTTTCTCCGCTTTGCAGCCGGAAACATCCGTTTCCAAAGTAATTAATGACCATATACCAAGTATTTTAGCAAAAAAACGGGCTAATTGCAACGAAAAAAGAGCTTGAAATTTGCATTTTCCTTTTTTCTCTGTATACTTATCCCCATGCCGCAAACTGAAGAACCGAAGGCATCTGCCCTCGCGCAGGCGCTCAAAACCGAACTCTCGCTCACCGATTGGCCCAAGGAAGGCTCCGTCGTTGAGGTGACGCTCATCAAGAAACTTCCCCGAAAGGCTTATTTCGACATGGGCCGTTTTGGATCCGGAATCGTCTTCGGTGCCGAGGTCATCAATGCCCGAGAAGCTCTCCGTAATCTGAATCCCGGGGACAAACTCCAGGCGAAAATCGTGGTGCTCGATGGCGAGGAAGGACAGATTGAACTTTCCCTTTCCGAAGCCGGAAAACAAAAGCAGTGGCAGCTCGCAAAAGAGCTCGCCGAGTCGGGTGAGGTTACCAAAGCGAAAATCATGGGCGCAAATGCCGGAGGGCTCATGGCGCTTGTCGCCGACGACCTTAAAGCATTCCTGCCGGTTTCACAGCTTTCGCTTGAGCACTACCCCAAGGTTCCGGATGGTGATCGCGTAAAAATCGCGGACGAACTCAAGAAATTCGTCGGTCAGGAATTGACGGTGAAAATCATCGACGTTAACCCGCGAACCAACAAGATCATCGTTTCAGAGCGCGAAGTTCTCTCTGCAAACGTAAAGGAGTTGCTCACCGCCTACACCATCGGCCAAATTGTTGATTGTGTCGTTTCCGGTGCCGCCGATTTCGGCGTCTTCGTCCGCTTCACCGACAACCCCCAGATCGAGGGCATGATCCACATTTCAGAACTCGACTATAAGCTCATAGAAAACCCGAAAGAGCTCGTAAAGATTAACGATCCGTTAAAAGCAAAGATTATCGACATTAAGGAGGGCCGAGTCTTCCTTTCATTAAAAGCCCTTAAAGAGGATCCATGGACCACGATCGGCGACCAATTCAAACCGGGCCAGGCCGTGCAGGGCAAGGTGTACAAGTTTAACCCGTTCGGTGTCGTCGTCGCACTCGATCACGACATGCAAGGCATGGTGCACATTTCTGAGTTCGGCGGGCAGGAAGAAATGAAGAAGGCGCTCGTCGTAGGCCAGTCATATCCTTTCATAATTGATACCGTAAAACCCGACGAAAAACGTATAACGCTGAAGATGAAAAAATAACCCGCTGACGGGTTATTTTTTTCAGTGTGCCGCGGGAGTGAATCGAACACTCGACGCCAGCCTCTTCCGAAGCTGAATTTGGACTATATCATCTTCCTTTTCAGGAAGCCGGGCGCTTGTGCGAGATTATTGTTGGGACTCACTCGCTAGTCTCTACACCTTCTTCGCAACGTAAACCCCTGCGAAGCTTGGCTCGGGATTGTTTTATCCATAATTTTTCTGGATAAAGTTTTCCCCGAGTTCACCCGGTTATTCAATTCACATTACTGTGAAAGGCCCCAAAGATTTTAGGGCTGCGCTCTGCCACTGAGCTACCGCGGCATTAACTTTTTAACTTCATACCCTCGATCCATCCCATAATCTGATGGAATAGATTGGTGTTGTTTATTCTAATCTGCACAACGCCATAAGGCAAGCGATTGAAAGGTTTCTTGCCCATACTTGATTTGCTTATACCCAGATACGTTTTTGTGAAATTACTTCGTGGGATTTGCAGGGTCTTGCTCCAATACGCAAGAACAGTTTCCTCATTGAGATGCTGAAAAATCCTCACGCCTATTTTGATGTTTCCTCGAGGCACAGCACAGACTTCAACTAAAAACTTGATAAACATATTCAAGAGTTGCGGGTCGGCATTGGTTAGGGAGACGGGATGATTCGTCAATTCCCTACCGGCACGAAATTTCGGCCTCTTATATCCTTCAGCCCAGTAGAGTGCCGCACCCACCAATAGCAAAGCATCCTTTGAAATATCGGCGATCTGCCCCTGTGCCACTTTCCGAATATCATTCATACGCTTGATAGCATCTGCGGTTTGTTTCTGATTTCTTTTCAGTAGACCAGTAAAAGATCTCTCCCTCGTGCGCCGGGCAATTTTTTCTACTGCTCGGTCGGAGAGGACTAAATCTTTCAACCACAAAGAAAGTGTTGATTTTGAAATGCCTGATAATTCTCGCTTGATTTCTCCGTATGTCTTTCCGCTCAATCGAAGCCGTATTGCGATTGATTTATCATTTCTTGCCACAACACGAGCATAGCAATCTATATATTAAAATTTTATTAAAACTAGTCGGGCCGCTGGGAATTGAACCCAGTCTACCTGTACCCAAAACAGGCGTACTACCGGTATACGACGGCCCGTCGTTCTCACCAAGCGTCCCTTTAAACTATCTTACTTTTGGTTTAGAATCAATCGCGAGATCCATTATATCGGTTCTGCCCTCGTAGCTTAATGGATAAAGCAGGGCTCTTCTAAGGCCTTGATGGGGGTTCGATTCCCTCCGAGGGTACTAACTTTTTTTCTCCTGCTCGTACAGAAAATACGAATAGACAACCACGCCTATCGCCGTGGCAATAATCGGCACCAGGATGAACCACAACATTGAAGTCGGGAAGACGATCCCAAGCAAGCTGATGATCGCGGAAATTTTAAACCATCGTCCGCCGGCGGCATGTGTTTTTTTCCAAACCGTTTCACTCGAGATGGTCCACGGAGTGCGAATGCCGATAAACCAGTTTGACTGGGTATGCGGCAGGATCACGCCAATGATCCACCACAACGCGGCAAACGCGGGGATGGTTGCAACCTTGAAGTCGAATGGCACGCCAAGATTCCAGAGCAGAAAGAGCGCAAAGAAGTAGTAGAGAAAAAGCGAAATAGCGAGAATCAGATAATCGAAATACTTTCTGAACTTTTCAATATTTTCCCGGCGCGGGTCAATCCTCGGGATGATAAGGAAAATGACATAAATGATGGCAAGAATGATCGGAAATAGCGCAACAGCCCATCCTTTTGCCATATAACCGTTAACGTTGCCGGCTGCGTCCCAGTGCGAAGCCACAACCGGCGGAAGCTGAGGGTAAAAAATTATCCCAGTCAAAATGGATGCAATGAGAACTATTAAAACCGCCCATTCGCTCTTCCTCATGTTTTGAGTTGCTTTTCCCCAGAATTATACTATATTATCCACAGTAGGCACACTTTTTCTATTCTATACTAAATACAGAAAGGCTTAAGGAGGCCATTCAAATATGAAGAGGCTAACGTATTACCTCCGCACTCGACACATGCGTCGTATAACGAACTCCAACCGTGCCAATCGTTAAGAGGAGGTGATCACCCGAAAGGGAAGCCTGAATGGGGAAGGCCGGCGCCCTTCTGCACATTAACCATTTTAAACGAAGTCCCGTCTCTCCAGACGGGACTTTCTCTAGCGCGCTTAGCTCAGTGGTAGAGCAACTCGTTTACACCGAGTGGGTCGGGGGTTCAATTCCCTCAGCGCGCACCGTCAGGAATTCAGTTTATAGAAATTCTCGAACAACTCCGCGACAAGAATCGGTCCTGTGCCTCCAGGGGTCTTTGTGTAATGGATGCTATTCTGTTCGGCTTCTGCCGGATCAAAGTCTCCAACGATTTTCCCTGCCAATTGGTTGAAACCGAAGTCAATAACAATGGCGCCTTCCTTTAATTGTTTAGCGCCAAACAAATGCGCCTGGCCAGTTCCGGTAATAACGATATCCGCATCGCCCAGCTTTGCGGCCACGTTTTTTACGGCAGCGTCCAATACGACGAGCTCCTTCACCCTATTCTGAAGCCAGAATCCAACAGGCTTCCCGATCAGGAATCCGGCGCCGACCATCACAACTTTCAAATCTCGCAGATCTCTCTCTTCACGTTTTAAAATTTCCTCAACGGTTGCAACCGACGGAGGCGCGATGACTCCGCGCTCGGTGTAAAACGCGCCAAGCGCTCCCTCGCTCAAACAGTCAGCATCTTTTTCTTTTGGAATTGCATTCAAGATGTAGTGGCGATTGATTGTTTCGGGCAACGGAAGCTGAACGATAAATCCGCCGCAATTTTTTGGACGAGCCAACCGACCGATCTCACTTCGCAATTCATCGGTCGTGATCGTTGCCGAGAGTTGATAAAGTCTGAATTCAATCCCTAATTCGCGCGCGACGCGCTCTTTCTGTTTTAAAAAATTAAGCGAGGCCGGATCGTCGCCAACAAGAACAGCGCCGAAAAATACATCCGGTCGTGATTGCTCTTTGAGCCGCGCAAGAATCCCTTCTGAAATTTTTTTTCCGTCGATAATCATGATTTTTTCTTTTTGGCAGACACTTTCGCCGGTATCGCAGTATCAATGCTTGCCCACAGATACCGGCTGGCCGTACTGCGATAGGGCTTCCATCGCAAAGCAAGTTTTTCGGCCTGTTTCTCCGTCGGATGCTTTTTCAAGTTATAAACCTTTTTGATTGCATTCCGCAAGCCAAGATCGCCGTAAGAAAAAATATCTTCCCGATGCAGGGAAAAGATCAGAAACATTTCCGCCGTCCATCGGCCGATGCCCTTCACGGCCGTCAGATGTTCCATAACCTGTTCGTCGGTCCATTGGTCGATTTTCTTAAGGTCCACCGTCTTATCCAATACTTTCTTTGCGAGGTCTTTAATAAAACTCACCTTCATTCTCGACAAGCCGGCCTTACGCATCGTGCGCGCAGGCATCTTCAGAACTTCCTGCGGCGTCGGAAATTTCTTTCCCGGCGTAAGGGCAACGAACCGTTTGAATATTGTGTCCGCCGCTTTCACGGAAAGCTGTTGGCTCACAATGGCTTCAACGAGCGCTTCGAAATGGCCTCCACGATCAGAAATTTCGCGAAGCTTGATTCCTTCAATAAGCACTTTCAAGGCGGGGTCGCTCCGCTTGAGGTGCGCGATGGCTTTAGCGTTCATTCAGCGACTTCAGTGGAAATTTTTTACACAGCGCAACAACCTGCCGTTTCACATTTTTATTTTCCGCGAGTACGTCGTTCAAAAATCCCGCGACTATTTTCATCTCCTTTTCTTTCATGCCGCGGGTTGTGAGCGCCGGCGTCCCGAGCCGGATGCCGGATGGATCCATCGGCGGGCGCGGATCAAACGGGATCGTATTTTTATTCGCAATGATATCGTTGTTTTCCAGGCGCTGGCTCGCCTCTTTGCCCGACAAGCCCCGCGACGCAACATCAACGAGCAGGAGATGCGTGTCCGTGCCGCCCGAAACAATCCGCCAGCCATGCTTCGAAAGTTCTCGCGCCAACGCCCTCGCATTTTTAACAATCTGGTGAGCATAATTTTTGAACGCAGGCTGGGCATCTTCGAGTAAAGCCACTGCGGTCGCCGCAATCTGATTCACATGCGGCCCTCCCTGCAGACCGGGAAAAACTGCACGGTCAATCGCACGTGCGATATCAACCTGCTTTCCCTTGCTGTCCTTTCGGACAACTTTTGAATTGCGGTTCGCGAAGATCATTGCCCCGCGCGGGCCACGCAATGTTTTATGCGTTGTCGTCGTGACGATGTCGGCGTACGGAAATGGCGAAGGGTGCGCGCCACCCGCAACGAGCCCGGCGAAGTGCGACATATCAACCATGAGATAAGCATGGACGGAATCCGCGATCTTCCGGAACTTTGCAAAATCGATCGTGCGCGGATACGCCGTGAATCCCGCAACAATAAGCTTTGGCTTTTCGCGCCGGGCCAGCCGTCCGATCGCATCGTAATCGAGCATCTCGGTTTTCTTGTCCACGCCGTAACGGATCGCGTTCCAGAATTTTCCGGTGGCGCTCACGGTATGGCCGTGCGTGAGATGTCCTCCCATTGAGAGCTCCATACCCATGATTTTTTCTCCGGGCGGAACGAGCGCAAGATATACCGCGAGATTCGCAGGCGAGCCGGAATACGGCTGAACATTCACGTGCCACGCCTTGGGCGAAAGCTTGAAAACTTTTAAAGCCCGCTCTTTACATAAGAGCTCGATCTGGTCAACGAACTGGTTGCCGCCGTAATACCGCGCGCCGGCGTATCCTTCGGCATATTTATTCGTAAGCGCCGAACCAAGAACGCGCAGGACCTCGGATGAAACGATGTTTTCCGACGGAATAAAATCGAGCGATTCCCGCTGGCGCTGCAATTCTTTTTTAATTAAATTATCGAGGAGAGGATCTTTCATTTGATTAAAAGGTTAATTTTTATAAGCCCGCATGCGTTAATAATACCCCGCTCTCGGGCGAAACAAAATGGCCGCATGGGAGAATTGGATATCGCTCGAAGACTCGCTCCCTAAAAACCTTTTCTGCGTTATTTTATTTGCTTTTTTGGGTGCCTCACGGGAATCGGACCCGTATTGCCGCTGCCACAGAGCGGAGCTTTACCATTAAGCTAGAGGCACCATGAAATTCGCCCCTGCGAATCGCTATTAATCTACACCGATTCGCCGTTTTTTTCAATTTCTTTAACAAAGGAAGCGGCTATAACGTTCTATTTGATATACTAAGAAAACGTGAGCGAACTTCTTTCCCACCTGGTTGCGGGCGCGAGCCAAAATATTACCCTGGCTTATTTCATCATTTATCTTGGCACCATCTTCATCGGCAACATTTCGGCCTTCGTCAGTTTCTGGGTTGTTATAAAAGGGAGTTTCGGTCCATGGGGAGTTCCGCTTCTCATCCTTATTATTTTCCTCGCTGACGCAAGCGGCGACCTGGCGTGGTATTCCCTTGGCAGGTTCACCCATGATACGCGATTCGGGAACTGGATTAAGAGCCATGTCCCCGGCTACAAGAAGGCGGAGGAGACCATGGCAAAAAACGGCGGAATCCTCATCTTCTTCGCAAAGTTCGTGTATGCATCGAGTTTCCCGGTCATTTTCTCTCTTGGCTGGACGCAAATGCCGTTCAAAAAATTTCTCAGAAATTCGATTCTCTCCATCCTCATCTGGCTTCCCGTGCTCGTCGGTTTATCTTTCGGACTCGTCGCGGGCCTTTCGCCGCTTTCCACCATTACCGCTTTCAAAAACTTCGAACTTGTTTTCTTGGGCGGGCTCATACTTTTTATCGTCCTGGATTATCTGCTCGCCAAAGTCATCGGCCGCCTCTTCGAACGACGCCGCACCCATATGCCAAGTCCGACCGGTATAGAAAGTGATGTTTGACCGCCCGCGCTATTTTTTATAAAATAATAACTTCAAACCATATGTCCAACTTAACTAAAAATATTATCTGGGCCGTCGTCACACTCATCGTGCTGTCGCTGATTTTTTCATTTTTTGTAAGTCCTCAAACCCAGCCACAGCAAATCAGTCTGAGCCAGCTCGCCGACAAGATCGACGCCGGTACCGTGAAGCAAATTATTGTGAACGGGGATCAGCTCGCCATTACTTACAAAGACGGTACGGCTGCGCAGTCGCAAAAAGAAACCGAACTTGGCATCACGCAGACGCTCGCAAATTACGGCGTGCCGTCGAGCAGTTTGCAGGCCGTCGATCTGGAGGTGCAAAACCAATCAGGATGGGAATACTGGGCGGGCATCCTTGCACCGACGCTCCTCTCGTTGATTGCGATCGGCATTTTTTTCTGGTTCATGTTCCGCCAGGCGCGAAGCGGCGTTAATCAGGCATTTAATTTCGGCCGCTCGAATCTCCGGTTGTCGACCTTTAAAGATAAAGTGATGTTCCGGGACGTTGCCGGGCTCAAAGAAGCGAAAGAGGAACTCATCGAGGTCGTGGATTTCTTAAAAAATCCTAAAAAGTTTCTTGACCTCGGCGCTAGAATCCCGCGAGGCATACTCCTCATGGGCCCTCCGGGTACCGGCAAGACGCTTGTTGCACGGGCTGTCGCCGGAGAAAGCAACGTCCCCTTCTTCTATATATCCGCATCCGAGTTTGTTGAGATGTTCGTCGGCGTCGGTGCTTCACGAACACGCGACGCCTTCACGACGGCAAAGCGCGCGTCGCCCGCCATCCTCTTTATCGACGAAATTGATGCCGTTGGTCGCCAGCGCGGCGCGGGTCTCGGCGGAGGCAATGACGAGCGCGAACAAACGCTCAATCAAATCCTTGTTGAAATGGACGGTTTCGACCGCGACACCCGCGTTATCGTACTCGCGGCAACGAACCGTCCGGACATTCTCGATCCGGCACTCCTCCGGCCCGGTCGTTTTGACCGCCGTGTCATCCTTGATTTACCGGATCTGAACGACCGTGAGGCTATTCTGAAAATCCACGCCGAAGGAAAACTGCTTGAAAAGAATGTTGACTTGCGGCGGGTTGCGATCCGCACTCCGGGCTTCTCGGGGGCCGACCTCGCAAACCTCATGAACGAAGCCGCCATCAGCGCCGCGCGCCTCAATAAAAAGATCATCGGCCAGCAGGAATTTTTAGACGCCGCGGAAAAAGTGATCCTCGGCCCCGAGCGACGCAGCCGCGTCATCTCGCCGCGCGAGAAAGAAATCACCGCATATCATGAGGGCGGACATGCGCTCGTTGCGGTTGGCGTGAAAGACGCCGATCCAGTACAAAAAATTTCGATTATCAGCCGTGGATTTGCCGGCGGGTACACCATGAAACTTCCCACCGAAGATCAGCATCTCAAAACCAAACAGCAGTTCCTCGCCGATCTTGCCATGATGATGGGCGGCTACGCCTCCGAAAAATTGATATTTGGCGACGTATCAACCGGCGCATCGAACGACCTCAAACAGGCATCCGACCTTGCACGCCGGCTCGTCACAAAATACGGCATGAGCAATCTCGGCCCGATGACCTTTGGCAAGACCGAAGACATGATCTTCCTTGGACGGGAAATTTCTTCGGAACGGGACTACTCCGAACATGTCGCGGCGGAGATCGACAAAGAAGTCAGGGGTTTTATTGACCACGCCTACCAAATCGCCGAAAAAATCCTCAAGGGGCACAGAGTCGCACTCAAGAAGATTGCGGATACTCTTATACAGAAGGAAACCATCGAACAAGACGAATTTGTGGATATTCTGAAGCCTTTCAAGATTAAGCCCATTTCGGCTTAATCTGGTATAATAAAGAAAAGGTCGAAAAGATAGTATTTTCCCCCACATGAAAGCACTTCACATTATCGCGTTTATCCTTGTTATCGTTGGCGGTTTGAATTGGCTTCTTTTCGCTTTTGGATGGAATTTGGTGAGCGTCATTTTCGGGGCCGGAACGACCCTTTCAATGATCATCTACATTCTTATCGGCCTCGCTGCGATCTACGAAGCAATTACCCATGGCAGCCGCTGCAAGACCTGCACGTCAGGATCAGGAATGCCGATGGCAAAATAACAACGCTTCGGATTATAAAAAATCCCCTCTTGGGGGTTTTTTATTTTTCCTTAGTCGGGAATGTGGGCGTGCCAGGACTCGAACCTGGAACCGGACGTGTATATGGGCTTCGCCCATAAAACTGGTTCACTCGGTGAAAATGGAAGCGTATGGGCGTCCTTTGTGGGCGTGCCAGGACTCGAACCTGGAACCGGACGTGTATAAGACGTCTGCTCTACCATTGAGCTACACGCCCATACGCTTCCATTTTACCTCGCTGCCAGTTTTAAGACGATTGCTAGTTCTAGTCTTTGACTATCTTATCAAATTGATCCATCGCTGCCGTTCCCTGCGCGTTGAAATTGTTGATCGCGTTCACGTCCGTGTTGATCTGGTTCACGATCCCCTGCACCGTTCCCGCAGGAACATATTTTCCGGAGAATCGTGTCTGCAAAACGCCAAGCAGATGATCGAGGTCGCCGCTGTAATTGATCAACTGGTTGATGAGCGCGAGCCGACTCGAGATCGATTCGAGTGCGGCCTGCTGGGCATTGAAGTTGTTGATTGAGGACAATGACTGCGTCATGATTCCGATCTGATTCGACAAACTGACCGCCTGATCGCGCAGGTCCTGGCTCTGGTTTATCAGATTTGTCGTGAGTGTGAGTGCGTCGGTGTAATTCCCACTTTGGTCGTCCTTGCTGATTGCCGCCAATTCGGCCGTTGAGGAATTAGAGATGCCCACTATGCTTTCCGAAATAAGGGCTCCCTGCAATCGCGCATTCGTGAACGCAACCGGAACCTGATTCCGGTTTCCCCAAAAAACGGCGATCGCGTAGCCGACAACCACGAGAACAATAAAGACCACAACGGCCTTGGTACGACGCGAAACTTTAGTCATTTGATTACACTATTTCTATCAAAATCAGGGGTAAAAAGCAAGGTTGAGAATCACACGCGAACAATATACAATAGAAACCATCGCGCGAACGGCGCGCTCGGCCGCGGGTATCGTATAACGGCATTACCACAGGTTTCCAACCTGTTGACAGGGGTCCGACTCCCCTTACCCGCTCAGCGACACTTCATTTTGTTAAACTTTAAGAGTGATTGACAAAAAGAGTATTTACGCAGCTGGTCAAATCTGGAGTTATAAAGCTCGACTTAACGAGGAAAATTCTACGCTTACGATTCTTAAGGTTGATTCCCGTGAAAAGCTTGGGAATATTGTTCATGTTGCGATTCAGGGATTACGAGTTTTAAATAAAAATGCGCCCGAAGGAATTACTAAAATCATTCAACACGCACCTTTCTCAGAAGAGGCTATTTCAAGAAGTGTAATTGCAATGTTACAGGAAAATGTTCCGTTGCCTGATTTTGCTGAAGAATATGAAATGTGGTGCGATGCTTTTAAAAAAGGTAGCGCTGGGGTATATTCTATTACTGTCGGGGAAGCAATTGACGTGATGGAAAAGACGATAAACAGCGTGAACTAGTTTTTCTCCCATAGGTCCGGACATCTCCGGACATCATTGACTAACCCGCTCCAGTGACTTCCTATTTCGGTGGCGGGAATCACTATTGTGTTAAACTTGAATTATGAAGAGGGAGATTCCTTTTTTGGTCGGTGTCGGAATTATCGTATTAGCGGCATTAGTTGCAGGTGGAGTTTGGTATTATGTGACAACCCAAACCCAACCATCGTCGCAAAATCTTCTAAGCGTTGCACCAACACCTATAAGCAGTAACGTCTCGAGTACGGCATTCGCAACTCCGGTTAATAGCACAAGCGAAGCCATCGCCCTTGTAAATAATCTGCCTGACGTTAAGCAGTGGATGGCACAATTCACTGGCCCGAACGAAACAAGTCCCAAGACCGGCGGTGTTCCGGTAATCGAAATTGATTCAGAAACGACAAGTACGTATGTGGTGCACGCGTACGAAAGCATGTCCGATCATGACGCCACGTTTAATTGGTACACCGTTGATAAGATGACGGGAACAGTGACATCGGAGTTCTAGCATTGTCCACTACGCAAAATTGGGAATGCTGAATTTCCTAGCTCTTTCCAAAAGAAAACAGGTACGAACGTCGTTGACTAACCCGCTCAGAAATCAAGGGCTATACGGTGGAGAAATTTTAGATAAATAAAAGGCCACGACATTTCTGTCGCGGCCAAACCGATAAAGCTACGCAGAGGGCAATAACATAGACCCTCCAGCTGAAGTCTCGACATGGACTCCGGGTCTCGTCTCGACCTGCATGAGGATAAGTCCAAATGCGTTATAAACTCTGATCAGCTGCGATGGATCCATGGCGAATGTTCCGCACGGAAACTGAAGGCGTATGATGATCCGTCCAAACATACAACAGCTTTTGCCCGGGTCATAGATCACCATGTCCTGTAAACATACTGCCGGAGGAACTTTTATTAAAAGAAGGTTCTGATCCAGGCACTTTTTTGAAACGCGGCATTCTTTGATGATCCGATTCCTCAACAGTATAATGCTGTCGAGAGATAAGGAATCCGACGCGATGAAAAATACAAACCGCGTCTTTTTAACCCGCTGCTCAATGAACGACTGAAGTGCTGGGTTACGCAAGAGATCGCCCGAAGTCACGATCCAAACGGCATCGAAATTGGTCCGCTGATTGGAAAATTCTTCTGACAAACCTCTCACGAACAATGGCGTTCCGGTCAAAACATCTTCAGGGGTCAGAAAATCAGCCTGAGGGATACCGAACCATCCATTCGCTAAAACATCGAGTTCTTCTTTGCCAAGAGCGGATATCTTGAGCGCCTCAGCTAGAGCATGACGATCCGTCCCTAGTGCGCGCAATCCTGATTCAACCATTGCGATCTTGCTCACATCGACTCCCGAATGCTTTGCTAAGTCCTTTTGTGTGAGATCTGCGATTCGGCGGTAGAGGCCGACGAGAAGTCCGATTGCCTTGTTTGCTGCTTTCTCCATAGCCGCTCCTGTTTATACATTTTTTATCTCGTGATAGCTGCCGATATTGTATTTCTTGACGGAGCGATTGTCAAAGGATATAATTGCGGCGTAGAAACGATTGGAATATCGCTCTTTGTAAGGAGAATGTATGCCACCAACACGACTCGTATTCAATCTTGGCGATCGGGTCAGTGTATCGCCTCCGATCTGGCCTAACTGCACGCTCGAAGTTCAACCCGGCGATCTCTCTCAATGTGCACCGTACGGTAGCGGAGTTTACGGTTATCAAGACCGTTTCGGAAAAGATCCGTTCAAGAGTGCGCCGCCACAGGAAGCAAGTGGTGGTACGATTTATTTTGGCAATAGGATCGCCAAAGCAGATTTCGACGCCCTGCTTCGATTGCTCGAAGTAACAACTGACGAGAAACGCTATGCTATTTTTACCGCCGAGTCCCCGTCGCCCGGTGAAGACGGCTATCTTGTCCAGATGCGGATCGTAAAAAGGTTCGGCTTGCGCCATATGTTCGGAGCCATAACAGAAAGTGAGTACGAACGATATCCTGAACAGCAAGTCACCATCCTCGAAGCATTCCATGCTTTCATCGAATCGGAAATGAAGCGCTGGGGCACATCGTGCTTCAATAACAGAGGCCTTTACGGCCTCTTTGGAGGAGATGGCGACTACGAACGCGAAGAGCTGGCTTTCGGTTTCATGATGGAAAACGAGTACTATGGCGTTTACCGTATCTGGTCACGTGCCTGGCTCGTTACGAAATAGCAATGCCGCCCGTCTTTACGAGGGCGGCTCTTTTTATTCCTCAACATTTCTCGATCATTAAAACCCCGCCACCAACCCGCTCTGAAATCAAGGGCTATGCGGTGGAGAGATCTTAATAAAGAAAAAGGCGGACATAGATTGCTCTACGCCCGCCGGGTTGTTCGTTGATCCAAGGATCAGCTAACAGGAGCCGTCGCTTCTGCATCGATAGTGTCGATTGTCTGCTGGATCTGCTCGCGCTCACGCCGTTCTTCTTCTTCAAGCCAGCCAGGAAGCGTAAAATCTTTCGGAGGCTTATAGAGAACAAGGTGTCCGATCCTTTTGCAAATGGGGTCGTCCCACAGGTAGTATAGATCTTTGATAAACGAGAGGACGAACACAGCTTGATCCAAAACTCCTCTTTCCCGCAAGCCCTCAAGGGCTTCTTCGATGGTAAGGGGGTTCTGTACGTATTTTTCTGTTTCAGAATCCATCCAGAATCTTTTCCACCGCGGCGCAGCAGCTTTTTTTGCTCGGTTGTCGATAACTTCGATGCGGAACCCTCCGACAGAAGCGAGCGACTCACCCTTTCCGTCAAGGATCAACAATTGTTCGGCGATGATGCTGACCGTCTCGCCTTCGTAGCGCGTTCCTTTATCCGGACCTCGATTCAAGAGAAACTCCCTATCGACCCGAGAAACTTTCGCCTCGGTAATTGTGTCAGGGTTAACGTGTTTTGCAACCCTGAATTCTAGTTTGAATCGCAACGACCATTGAACACCTCTCGTGGAGTGAGATAGCCGAGCCGTTTTCTCGGACGGTCATTGAGCAGTCGGACGACTCGGTCGATATCGGATTGTTTCACGATAGCAAAATCCATACCTTTTGGAAAGAATTGCCGGAGCAGGCCGTTCCAATTCTCATTCGATCCGCGTTCCCAAGAGTGATAGGGCGTCGCGCGGTAGACGGTAATATCAATATCTTTTTCAAGCAAACGATCGTAATCGCCGAACTCAGGACCGTTGTCACGTGTCATGGTGTGCCGCTTTTTCTTCGGGATCTTTTTGAACCGATCGCGCGTGATCGCATGTACGTTCTCCGCAGTGACTTTTTCGACTTTGTCCGCCGCACCAAAACCACTCGCCCGATCGACGTGGGTGAGCATCCGTTGCTTTTTGGTGCGGTCAAGAATCGTATCGCCTTCCCAGTCGCCGATTCGCCTGCGCTCCTCAACCACCGGTGGGCGTTCTTCGATTCGCCTGATTTTCAATGCGTTCCGCTTGGCTTTCCTCGTGTTCGTGCCACGCCTCCTGCGCCACTTTCCCTTTTGATACCGCAGATATTTTTTGAGGTCCGACCGGTCGCGGTATACGAACTGGTAAATCGTCTCATGGGAGACGACGGTGTGTTTCGTCATTCGCTGCAAACGTCCCGCGATCTGTTCGGGCGACCAATAGTGCTTGAGTTTTCGCATGACATGGCGGCGGAGCGTTCGATCATGCTTCAATTTCTGCGACGGTTCTTTGGCAGCAAACCTTCGGTATTGTGTCTTGTGATGGGCGCTGCCGCCGCGATATACGCCGTCATCATCACGGTTCCTCCTGATCTCCCGACTGATTGTACCCGGACTCTTGCCAAGCCGGTCCGCGATCCATGACTGTGTTTTGCCCACCAAGAGCAGGTGGGCTAGCGCGACACGGTCGTCGCGCGTAAAATGCGAGTGCGACATCTCCGTTATGTGGGTTTTTGGTATTCGACGTACCGATATTCTCACCCGCGGAGATGTTGCATTTCAAGATTGAATTCGCGGTAATGGTTCAATAGCTTGTAATCACCCCTGAGTGATTCAAGCTATGGATATGGCATATTCAAATAACGAGCAGTTGCCCCATGTCCGCATGGAGGCAGTGCGTTTGGTGCGGTCAGGATGGTCGACGAGAAAGGTCGCGCGGCATCTTGGCTTCTCCCAGGGGGCGATCGTCCAATGGATGAAGCGGGCACCTGCAAACCGCATGGCGCGGATCATCCCCGCGCGGTCATCAAAACCACATCATCATCCACGTGAACTTTCAGAAGATGTGGTTGATGCCATCCTCGCATATCGTGAAAAATATCATCGATGCGCTGAGGTGCTCCATATGATGCTCACGCGCGATGGCGTTGCGGTCTCCCTCTCATCGGTCAAGCGGACGTTGCGGCGCTATCATCTCACGTATCCCTCGAAATGGAAGAAGTGGCACACGTACCCGCCGCGACCACTGCCTGAAAAACCAGGTGTGCTCGTCGAAATCGACACCGTGCATGTGGGTCCCTCGGGCAACCAGCTGTATCTCTACACGCTCATCGATGTCTGCACGCGCTGGGCATATGCGATCCCATCCTTGCGGATCAATACCCATCGCAGCCTCTCCTTCGTGCAATACGGGCAGATTGCATCACCCTTTGCCTTTCAAACGATCCAGTCGGATCACGGATCAGAGTTTTCAAAATGGTTCACCAAGCAGCTCGTGGCGCGTGGCCTTTCCCATCGCCATTCGCGGATCCGCACGCCGAACGACAATGCCCACCTTGAGCGGTTCAACCGCACGATCCAAGATGAATATATCAAGCGAGTGCCCCGCGACCTTTCATTGTGGAAAAAGGAACTGCCGGAATATCTCCACTACTACAATACCGAACGGCCCCACATGGGGCTCGACATGAAAACGCCGCAAGAAAAAATCGCCGAACTGATTACAAGCTATTGAACTTTATTCGAGGGTATAATCTGCACAGATTTATTGATGTGATAAAGGAGGGTTAATGCCCGTACAACGAAAGGCATTCTTGCAATTCGATTCTGATCAAGACACCTGGCATGTATCTGCGGACTATAAAACGGTGGCTGACAAACATGTCGACAGCACCCCTACCACCCTTTATCTTCCTTGGCCCGAAGACTTGATCCCCTCCGTCGGAGAAAAGTTCGTCTTCCTGAACATGATGGAGCCGAACATCGACATGGTGGTCACAGACATTGAATATTTCTACTCTTCGAAAGAAGGCATCCGGATATTTGTAACCATCGAACCGACGGGAGGGTCCAAGAAGTTTGACCGATTCGATGAATACAACTTGGTTTTCGCAGCAACGGAAGGATGGCTCTTCGAGGACAAGACTCCGATCAAAGACGCTCTCGAAGCCGCAGGACTCCCTACGACCCGTGACGAGCTGAAGACGAAACGAGGAGAAAGATAACAAACGGCGGTGGGCAGAAATGCTCACCGCTTTTTTTATTCCTTAACTGAAAGCGCGGCCTCAAACTCAGATAATCTTAATTGTTGCCCCGTGAGCATTCATATCCTGAAGAATGCCTTTTGCGGTATGTTTATTCAATGATTCGTGACGAGGAATTGTGGTCACGAATTTTCCATCCGCAGTCTTAACTTTTGTATGCTTATTGCCTTCGAATAAATCAAAGCCGCATTTTTGTGCGATTGCAATTAATTCTTTATGCGAACAATTCGCGGTGTTGACGGATAAATCTTTCACTACCGAGCAATCGGAAGAATTACGTTTTCTTTTACGAGAGCGACCGGGAAGACGTTCAATTTTTGAGCCAGTTCAATGGAGGGAACGTAATTAGGCATATAGGGAAGAAACTTTTCAGGAACTTCAAGATAGGTTTTAACTACGTCGTTAACCATTTCGATCAATTCAGAAAAATTATCTCCTTCGGTGCGAGCCCCTTCAAAGGTATCCACGCGCGCCAAAAAAGTTCCATCTTCTACACGAGAGATAGTAACGTTGATCTGCGAGGGGAATAAGCCGCGAAGCCTATTTACCTCTTTAATTTCTTGTTCAGTTAAGTTGGCCATTGGTTTGCAAATTATACACGAAATTTTCCAAGGACGCAAGCCGTACTGTCGTTATCAGTATATCAAACCTCATATTAATATATCGTTAAAGGCGCTCATTTGTTTCAACGTATTCAAAATTGCTGGGCTATTCCTCGTAAAGGTTCTAATAGCATCTACTAACCCGCTCACAAGTAAGGCTGGGGAATGTATTTTTTTGAGAACCCTAACGCTTGAGAATGCTGTCTTTTTTTCCCGCAAAGATCAATTGCCGTCGAAATAGGGTATGATGAAGACAGCAGCTCGCGTCGGGGTTAACAGCAAAGAAAAAGTGAAGAAAAAAATCGAGGCATCATTTCGAGTCGAAGAATACTTCCATGAGATTGCCGACAACATGGATGAGGTTTTTTTTCTTGCGACAAAAAAATACGAAGTTCTCTACGTTAACCCTGCCTACGAAAAAATTTCCGGAGCATCGCTTGACTCCATAAAAAAGAATCCCGAATCATGGGCGGACTCCATGCTGCCGGAGGATCGCATAAAATTTTTTATATTTGCGGAAGAACATATTAAAAATGGCGAGAATGGTTCGATAGAATATCATATTAAAAGACCCGACGGTGCCATCCGCTTAATTCACATGCGGGTCGTGATCATCAAAGACGAACATGGTTCGGTGTATCGGTTCGCCGGGATAGCATCCGACGTAACGGAGGCGCGCCTGGCGGAAGAGACTCTCACCAAACTAAAAAGAGCGGTGGATGCCTCCGGCGATGTCATCATCATGACGGACATCAACGGTCTCATCACTTTTGTGAACATTGAGTTCACGAACCTTTATGGATACGCCGCTCGCGACGTCATCGGCAAGACGACGCCACGCGTTTTAAAGAGCGGCCTGGTCAAGCCGGAACAGTATGCGGCGTTTTGGAAAACAATTTTGGCAAAGGGAACCGTCAAGGGAGAGATACCCAATAAAACACGCGACGGCCGATTGATCATCGTGGAAGAAACCGTAACCCCGGCGCTTGGGGAGCACGGGGAGATTCTGGGTTTTCTTTCCATCCAGCGCGACCTTACTGAACGAAAACTGGCTGAAAAAACACTCAAGGCGAGCGAGGATCTGACTATAAAGCTGGAGAATGAACTAAAACTAAATAAGGCCAAAGAGGAATTCGTCTCTCTTGCCGCACATCAGCTAAGCTCCCCTCTTGTTGCAATCAAGGATTACGTCGAGCTGATGTTCGAGAACATGGCCGCCGAATCCATGACAGAAAAACAAAAGCATATTCTCCTGCAGATATCCCACGCGGACACAAGGATGATCGATCTCGTAAATGCGTTTTTAAATGTTTCGCGAGTGGAACTGGGAATTTTTTCGATCGTTCCCTCGCCCACCACAATAGGCGAAATTGTAGAAGCCCAGCTCGATGAACTTTCTCCGACTATCCAAGAAAAAAAACTGGCGATTATAAAAAATATGGACGTAGGTTCTCAAAAGTTCAATCTCGACCCCGGCCTTACGTCAATCATTTTCCAGAATATTATTTCGAATGCCGTAAAATATACACCCGCAGGCGGCACCATAACGATTGCCGCAGGGACCGACCAATCCGATATTAAAATCACCGTGAGCGATACCGGCATCGGCATACCAAAAGAACAGCAGCAAATGATATTCTCGAAGCTTTTCAGGGCCGACAACGCCCGCCTTGCCGTTTCGGACGGCACCGGCCTCGGACTCTATCTTGTGAAGGCAATCGTTGAGTCATCTGGAGGTAAAATATGGTTCGACAGCGAAAAGGATAAAGGAACCACATTTTTTATAACCATTCCTCTCGGCGGCATGAAAAAACGCGAAGGAACCAAAGGCCTTATATGAACAATCTTGTTCTTGTTGTTGATGACGAAGCGGATTTTCGGGAAATTCTCCAGACAAAGCTCACGGCTTCGGGCTATCGCGTGGAGACCGCATCCACCGGAAAAGAAGGCATTGCAAAAGCTAAAGCAATTCGCCCGGATCTCATTTTAATGGACATCGACATGCCCGTGATGGATGGCCGCGAGGCCGCACTCCTATTGTATGACGATCCGCAAACCACGGATCTCAAAATTGCATTCTTGACGAACTTCAGCAATTCGGTGACCGACCTACACAATACCGAGCATCAGTTTGTGCGGCGGTTTGGAGTGATGGAGTATATCAAGAAGACCGACGACCTGGCGACCATTGCAAAAAAGGTGAAAGCGCTCCTGGAGCAGGGAAACACCACAACGCCTGTCGATAAATAATCCGGGGCTTTTTCCGTTGAGATGTGGTACAGTATTCCTCAATGGAATCTTATAGTAATCTCAAAAAACTTTCCGACAAAAATAACGAGGTGGAATTTCGCGCCGAAGTGCCCCTCGAGACCGTACAAGATCATGAAAAACGAGAGCTTCATCGTCTAGGCAAAGATTTTTCGATGCCCGGCTTCCGCAGGGGGAAAATCCCGGAAGCCATGCTTCGGGAACGTATTAGCGTTGCGGATCTTATTGAGGCAACGGCGGATTCCGCAGTGCGTGCAGCCATCCAGGAAATTGCGGAGACGGAAAAGCTTGCCGCCATCGGAACGCCGAAAGTGAGCATCGAAACCCTTGAGCCGAATAAGCCGATTGTCTTCACCGTCCGGTTTGCCATCGAACCGGAGGTGGAACTTCCCGATTACACAACTATCGGCAAAGAAATTCTTTCACGAAAAAGCGATGTGAGCGTTACCGAAAAAGAAATTGACGACGCCTTGCTTGAAATTCGCCGCATGACAATGCAGGCGACGGGCGGGAAAGATCTGCCCGAACTCAACGATGCCTTCGCGGAACAACTCGGAGGAGTGAAAACGCTTGCCGCATTAAAAGATGAAGTGAAGCGAGAGCTCCTTCAGGGCAAGGAAAATAACATTCGCAGTGCGCAGCGGAATGAAGCAGTGAAAACGATAGTGCAAAAATCAAAATTGACGGTTCCGGAACTTCTCATGGAACAAGAGCTCGCGCACTTTCTCGAGCATCGCAATGCTGAATTTGAACGCCTGGGAATGACCCTTGACGCTTATCTGAAGGAAGCCAAAAAAACGGAGAAGGATCTCGCGAAAGAAGACCGCGAGATGATCGAAGATCGGATCCGAACCTCGTTCGTATTCCGAAAAATTCAAGAAACTGCAAATATCACGGCCGACGATCGCGAGATTGCCACGCATGTGAATTTTCTCAAGCATCGTTATCCAAATGAAGATCCCCGCAACCTTCGCCGCGAGGCGGAAGCTGCAATCATAGAAGGAAAGATTTTTAAGTTGTTTGAACCGGCAACCAAGGAGGCGGAAAAGGATACTCACGCAAAATAAAAAGAGGCGAGCCAATGAAGGAGTCGCCTCTTGTGATTGTCGAAGTTTTTATCCGCGCACCAGTTCTTTGGGAACGTAGACGATGGGAATCCCCCTCGCCTTGGCAAAGGCGTGTTTCCACATGGCGTTGCAGGAACTATCCCAGCGGGGCAGAAGACGCAATTTCTTGATGTAACCGGACCCAAAGACGGGAGCATAAAACTCGTTAAGGAGTTTATGTTGCGCCACCCCTGGGAGACGGCCCTTGCCGAACTGACGCCTGAGGATCTTTTCTGCCTGCTTTTCAAAAGGCAAGTAGTTAAAGACCGCTTCCCCGTTTCGCTTTAGATTGAGGATAACCGATTTTAATCGTCTGCGATTTTCTTCGGGTGTCCGGCCCCCGGATGTAATTGGCCCGGAAACCCATGATATCGGTGGCGGCATTCGCCTCATCACCTCAAGAGCAATTACCACAAGTTCTTCGAGTGTTTTCGAGGATCTGATCCTGATAAAGTCTTTTTGCGAAAGATCGCTCGACAGTTTTTCACTTTTTCCGTCCACGAATTCCTCCAAAATAATTAAGTTCTGGCCATAGTATACACAAAAATATCTCAAATGGCAACCCTGGTTGTTGACGAACGCTTTTTTATCGCCTTTACTGTAAGAGTTCGATAGTCTGTTGGCGTGATCCCATGCTCGGGCTACGAAAAGGAGGATAGATATGAAGATTGAGGCATTGGAAAATCTGGTGCGAAATCATTTTCATGATCACCCCCAACCGTTCAAGCCAATAGCCTATTGGCAGGACAGTTTGGACCAGCTCATTGTCATCGTGAAGGACTGCAGCTTTAGCGAACACTATCCGGCGCGTCCGCTTCCCCTGATCTTCCTTGAAGACAACTATTCGACAGACGAGGCCGATAGATACGCCGGTTTTATCGTTGACGGTGCCAAGGATTTTTGCGGAGCCCACAGATTAATTCGCGAAGAATCTGTCTGTCTGCCGGAATTACTCGACACCTTAAAGGCGGTGTTCCCCGAACATGCCGTCCACGTAGACATCGCCCGCCGCATTATCGAAAAATATCATCTATACACGACGGCGATTTCTTGAAAGGTGTTCCCATTTTACCGCCGAGCAATCGGCGGTTTTCCTTTTTTCTCCTTTCTATCTCCTCATTTAGCTTTCTATTATAACCTTCGAGACGGCGAAGATGCTCCTCAGCGAATAATGATCTGAAAAGCTGATGTTATTTCCGTTGGTAATATAGGGATCGCGCATTAAATAGTTGCCGTTACTGCCGCTCACAAGAACAACGAAATGCGTGCCTCCGTAGGCCCTAAGCCCGACGATCACAGGGTTGCCACTTGCAAGCGTTGCGTCAATCGCCGCGGCTTTTCGCGTAGCAGTCACACCGTTCACGTTGATCGTTGAAAGAAGCGACGCAGGGTAATACGCGGCGAAATTGTTCGGATTATCATTTATCGATACCGGCGTCACCGTATGGTATCCGTAATGCGTGAGAACCATCGCCATCGCCGTGACAAGGCAGCCATCGCTCGCCAGGGTGTATTTTGTACCATCAAGCGCGTCCTTCCCCCACGCGGCATCCCGCTGATTATAATAACAACCCCACGCATCACAAACGGTCTGATTGCCAAGAATGCCCGACCCTCCGGCATTTTCCGTAAATGCTGAAAAGCTTTGGAGCTGGGCTTCTGCGGCAGCAAGCAATTTTTCATAATTCGACTCTTGTGAATTTGTTTCAACAAGAAGCTGGCTTTTTGACTGTTCTGTCGCGATAAGAGTTTGCTGCTGAGCAGCAAGTGACAATTTCTGCGACGCAAGCATGGTCTGCTTTTGTTCTGACGCGCTTTCTGAATCTGCGAGAGTGCTTTTTTGAGCCTGGAGAGCTGATGCCTGATTCTCAATTGCATTTTGTACCTGCAAGCTTGCGTTGATGTCGCCCCATGCATTCGCAAGAGTATCCGAGGACAGAAGCTGGATCAAAAGCGGACGGGCGTCATCTTTCTGGACCAACCGAAGCTGTGCCGCAAGAGCTGCCTGTGCCGAGATAATCGATTGCTGAGTATCCGTTATCTGTCCGCCGATTTGCTGGACTTGAAGTTGGGTGATTGCTATCTGCTGCTGGATGATGGCAACGCGAGCCTGCACCGTGTTTCTCTGTAAATCCAGGGAGTTAATCGCGGCCTGCAAAGTCTTTTTGTTCGCCCCAACCTGTTGAAGTTCCGCTTGATAATTCGCGATCTGCTGATTGAGCGTCGCGATCTGCTGATTATTCGCGTCAATTTCGGATTGGAGGGCGCTATCGTTTGTGGAGGTCGCCGCCGTTGCTTGCGTCCCGGTCGCCGTGGCGCGGGCAAGAGGAAGTTGCCACGTGATAACCACGGTTATGAAGAGCGCGCCTATTATTCCGTACGTTACAAAAGATTTTCCCATCCTTACTATTATGGGTTGTATTATACCACCGCCAAAGAAATAAAAAGACCGCCAGGTTCAATAGCGGCCTTTTTTGCTTTATTCATCGCAGAAATACTACCAATAAAGCAGAATCAGCCCAAGGATGAACGCGACGACGCCGCATGCCACGATCATGCCATTCCGGCCGAATTTCCTATAGAGAGAGACTGCGCTTCCCGGAAGAAAAAGGATAAAGGCTCCTTTTATGAGGGCGATCCATCCGATGACGGTGATAAGCAGAGGCAGTCCGGAAGTCCACGCATTGTTGAGTACAACGATGATGGCCCCGACAAGCATCGCAAGAAAACCCCAGATCCATAAGATGCCACGATTTTGGACTGACTCCTCGATAGCGGCAGTAGTAGCTTTGCTATTCACGACCATCGAGAGGCCGACCAGTGCAAAGAAAATTCCGAGAGTCTGACTGATGATAGAAGTATACATATAATTAATGGTTAATTAATAAAGTGCACTCGGCCTTTCATTTAGTATAGCAATTAGCACAATAAAAAAAGTCGCAGAGCAATGAAGCCCTGCGACCATAACACATCAAATTATCAATAGGGATTTTTTGCCGCGCGCCATCCTTTTCGGATTGTGCACGCGCGCCTTGGTTTCTGCCCGGTTGAAATCTTTACTTTCTTCCGATTCCTCTCGGCGGGCTTTCGCCATGCTTTTGCATACCGCCGCGCACGAGGCGGTAATCCACAATCCCAGTCCTCCCACCTTGGATTCCCGTCGTCATGAAGCCCCTTTCGGAAGCATGCCCAGAAAGTTCCGCCGTCATCTTGCACGAAAATTTTCATGAACTTTCCGCACGTCTTGCAAAGAGGACGGTTGCGCACTTTAAATTGAGTGATCCAGACCCGTCGAAGCAGGGTTTCTACAAATCCCTTGGTACGATGGGTCTTCCTCGCAAAGTACTGCGATTGATCGGTCGAATCAACAACAACGATCCATCCGGCGTCTTTACTCGTCGGACGACCCACAGTCACATTTTGCGACAAAAGCGGCTCTGCCCGGCATTGTTCAACCACCCGGCGCAGACAACTTGTCCACACTTTAATGGTGTAGCCGTTTTCGGTATATCTGAACCCGATTTCTCCGGGACGGATGATTTTCCGCGGGGGAACCAGGCCGTGGGCAACAATGATAGTGGCGACTTCCTGGCGATCAATCTCCACAAAGCGCATTCGTTTTGAAGTTAACTCCGCTTCGATCTTTAAAAAATCGGCGTACGTCACCGGAACCGCTCGCGGCATACCCTACCTCCCAAATTAAGATCCTAAATTGCTGCCTACTGTTATACATCGCCGATCAAATAAAATCAAAAGTTAAAGCCCATCGGGTAGATGGGCTTTTGTGTTGGGGTCGGCTGTTTCGCGTTTTATGAGTGCGAATAAAAAGAATAGTAATTATTTTTGGTACCGCTCACAGGGAGCAGTTGAGGGAGGTATTAGGATGACAAGGATTATTTCTGATATAACTATAACACTTCTCTGGATATCTCCAATAAAACCTGTGGATAACTTTAAATAATTGCTTTAAAAAAGCGCTTTTTGCCCACTTTTAAGATTTCTCCACCCTTGAGGATAATTTTTGCCGCCGGATCTTTTTCCGGCCTGCCATCAATGTCGAAACCTCCCTGCTCAACGAGTCGTCGCGCCTCACTTTTGCTCTTTATGCCGGCCGCAACCAGGATATCTAAAACGGACTGCTCGCCTTTCTTCACTTTTAGTTCCGGCACATCGTCCGGCGTCTCTTTTTTTGAAAATAGTTGCTCGAATTTCTTTTGGGCTTCGAGAGCTTTCTGCTTGCCATGATATCGCTCAACGAGCCGGCAGGCCAGCTTTTCCTTGATATTTTTGGGGTTGGCTCCTTTTGTTAGATCTTTCTTGATCACTTCGATTTCTTCATCGGTCGCATCCGTCGCCGCCTCGAAATATTCCACGATCAGATCATCATGGAGCGACATAACTTTCCCGAATTGTTCATCTGCCTCATCGGCAATGTTGATGACGTTGCCCCAGCTTGTGGACATCTTTCTGCCGTCGAGGCCGACGATCATTTTTGTCGTCAACACGTCCTGAGGTTTCTCTCCGTAATGTTCCTGGATTTTCCTGCCGGCAAGCAAATTAAAGAGCTGATCGGTGCCTCCAATTTCAACATCCGCCTTTACGGCGACCGAATCATATCCCTGCATTAAAGGATACAACCCTTCGCGATAGCTGATTTCCTGATGTTTTTCGAGCCTTTCATGAAAATTCCGCCGCTCGAGAATCTGCTGGAATGTGAATATTTCCGCCAATTCCGATATCTCACGCAGATTAAGCTTCGAAAGCCAATCGCTATTGTAGCGGACTTCCGTTTTTTTAAGATCGAGAATCTTGCCGATTTGAGCAAGGTAGTTTTGAAGGTTTTTCTTAACTTGCTCCTTTGACAGAAACGGCCGCTTCTCCAGCTTGTCGGAAGGATCCCCTATTTGCGCAGTGAAATCTCCGATAATCAAGATCACTTTGTGGCCCAAATCCTGAAACTCTCGCAATTTCCATAGCGCGACAGCCCGACCGATATGGATCTTGTCTCCCGTGGGATCGATCCCGAATTTGACGCGAAGTTTTTTCCCGGATGCCAACGCCACCTCGAGATGTTTGCGGTCAATCGCATCCTCGACGTTGCGGACAAAAAGAGATTGAATCTTAATTTTATCCTTCTCCATTGTTATGTATTCTACCACTGATATAATAAGAATAGAACGTTGATGCCCACTTCTAAAAACCGAGGAGGCGCCATGGTGGAAAATCTCGAAATAATAACCGAATGGATCCCCGAGCAAATGCGTCCCGGCGACTATTTCCCGCTCGAACTCAAGCCCGATGAAGTAGAAAAAAGGCTCGGTGTATACGTGGCAGTTCTCGCCTGTCCATCATGCGGAACCCTTGGGGCGATCGACATGCAACAGGTAGCAGGTCTCATCCCTGTAATCTGCGGCTCCAAAAGTTGTTCTGCCGAATTCTTCATCAAGGAATCTACTGTTTGCCCTCGCAAACCTTGTTAACATTTTTGCAATTTAAAAGCCCCGACACTTGTCGGGGCTTCTCTTAAGACTTTTTGATAATCTCATCGATAACACCGTACGCCTTTGCCTCTTCCACGGAAAGCCAGAAATCGCGCTCGGTATCTTTCTCAACTTTGGCAAGCGTCTGCCCGGTATGCTTTGCGAGCAACTGGTTTAATCTCTGTTTGGTCTTCAAAATTTGCCGCGCAGAAATTTCAATTTCCGTCGCCTGTCCACCGATGGAATCAACGGCCACCTGGTGCAACAAGATTTCCGCATTCGGCAAGGCAAATCGTTTTCCTTTTTTCCCCGCAGCAAGGAGGAACGCTCCCATTGAGGCGGCAACACCGATCGAAACCGTTGACACATCCGACTTCACAAACTGCATTGTGTCGTAGATTGCCATGCCCGCCGTAACCGAACCGCCGGGACTGTTGATGTATAACCTAATATCTTTCTTCTGATCTTCGTGATCAAGGAACAAAAGCTGTGCGATAACCGTATTTGCAACCGCGTCGCTCACCGGTCCGCCCAAAAAGATAATTCGCTCCTTGAGAAGGCGCGAGTAAATATCGTAAGCCCGCTCGCCGTTCTGCGACTTTTCTATAACTGTTGGGATGAGATACTGGTTTTCTGTATCCATATGATTTAATACAATTTTAATGAAATTATTTTTCTTCCGAGTATGCTTTCTCGGCTTTTTCGATTTCAGCTTTTGCCGCCGCCGCATCATCCCACCCTTGAATCTCAACTTTTTTGTTTTGTAAGTCCTTATAGTGAGAAAGGAAGTGCGTCGTTTCTTTCATGAGATGGGGCATGATTATCTCAAGATCCTTAAGGTCTTTAATCGTATCGAATCGCGGATTTCTTGCCTGCACGCCAACCACCTTGAAATCCGGCTCGCCGGAATCAATCATCTTAATGAGTCCGATCGGGCGAATCTCCACAACGCAACCCATCGGCACGGGATCGCTGCCGATCACGAATGCGTCGAGGTGGTCGCCGTCTTCGGAACGTGTCGCCGGGATAAAACCGTAATCCAATGGGAAGTGAAATGGTGTATAAAGAACACGATCAAGCTTGAATACGCCGAGCGTTTCGTCGTATTCATATTTGTTCTGGCTCCCTTTTGGAATGTCTATGATGACATTCACAATCTCAGGCGCCTTCTCACCAACCGGAACATTTTCCCACGGGCTGTTTTTGTTCATAGTAATAGTATTGTAAATCTCTCTTGTTTTATAACGCAATATCTTCGTGCTCCTCGGCTTCCGGCGCTGCGATCTGATCCGATTCTCCGGTGCTTGCGGCGATTCCGCCCTCCTGCACAGACTCAGGATCTGTTTGCGAACGGACGTCTATTTTCCAACCGGTGAGCTTTGCCGCAAGGCGCACGTTCTGGCCGCCTTTGCCGATCGCGAGACTCAACTGATTTTCGGGAACGAACGCCCTCGCTTCGCGGCGCGGCAAAATCTCAACGCGTTCAACCTTCGCCGGCGAAAGCGCATTCGCAATAAATTTTTCCGGATCTTCGGACCATTCGGCAATATCGATCTTTTCATTGCCAAGTTCATTGTTCACCGCCATAACACGCGTTCCCCGTTGGCCGACAAGTGCGCCGACCGGATCAACGCCTTCGGTCTTCGATGCGGCGGCAACTTTCGTCCTGTTCCCGGGTTCACGAGCGATAGATTTGATCTCGATTGAATCTTCCATGAGCTCCGGAACTTCCATGCGGAAAAGTTCCATGACAAACTTTGGATGCGATCGCGAAAGGATGATGCCCGGCAAGCGAGTGTCCTCTTGCACGGCAAGCACAAGGAATCGCAATCGCTCACCCGAACGATAATGCTCTCCGGGGATCGATTCATTTGCAAACATAACGCCGATAGTTCTTCCGAGGTCAATAAAAATATTCCCGCGTTCGAATCGTTGGATTACGCCGCTCACAATCTGGCCCTCTCTCCCCCGCCATTCATTCAATATGGAATCTCGTTCTGATTCGCGCAGCTTCTGTAGAATAACCTGCTTTGCCGTTTGCGCTGCAATTCTTCCGAAGTCTTCGTGGGTTTCAAGCGGGAACGAAAGCTCATCGCCGACTTTTGCATCTTTCTTTATTTTTTTTGCTTCTTCAATAGTAATATCCCGTTCCGGATTGTAGCGTGGCAATTTTGGCTCTTCGTTCGCTCCAGCCGCAGGGCGGGAATCATGTTCGCCCTCAACAACCTCCTCTCCTTCTTCAATAAACCGAACCGTGGTTTCATCCACGATCTTTTTTATCTGCCAGAACTTGAGCTCTCCTGTCTTTTGATCAACATTACATTTCACCATCTCCCCTCTTTCGCCGTACTCTTTTTTGTACGCAGCGGCGATGGATGATTCAATCACCTCAAGAACCTTGTCCGGTTCAAGTCCTTTTTCTTCTGAAACCTGCTTTAACGCCTTGGTGAGTTCTTTTATATTCAACATTTTTTTATTAAGTTTTTATTAAATTTTTATTCAGGTAAAGTTAAAGCCGCTTTGAAGCGGCTCGTAAGTATCACTATAAGTCAGCGCGGGGAGTTCTGTCAAGGATTTTTCATAGAATATTTTCATAATGTCTAATTTGTTTAACAGCTTTATCTTCTGAATCAAGAACAATAGCTAGCAAATCAATTTGCCACCCTTTTTCTTCATAAATAAGATCTGGATACTTCGAGGCGAAAAACTGGGCGGCTCGCCTCATTTTCTGAGCTTTTTGGGAAGTTACATTATCTTCAGGAATAAGACAAGCGGGAAATCCTGGCTTTTCTCTCATTGTTTTGACTTCGCAAAATATTAAAATGCCCTCCTTTGATCTTACGATAATATCAATTTCCCCAAATTTCTTTTTATAATTTCTATATAGAATTTCATATCCTTTATTAATTAAATATTTTGAAGCCACTTTTTCACCAAAAATCCCAATTTCTCGTTTTAATTCAGCCATTTTTAATATTTTGAATTATTAATGTGTTTAGCGACAAACATCTCATAATTCATTTTTGATTTATGGAGTGTTTAGCGCTAAACATACTTATTAATCAATTTAATCAATTTGAATTATTAATGTGTTTAGCGACAAACATTTTTGGCAAACAATTTTGTTTGTCAGGCAAAAAATGTAGGTAAAATATAGCTTACCGGGTTATTTGATTAAATAAATAATTAATAAAGAATTATTAATAAATAATCCGGCAAATCCGGCAATTTTAATGAATTTAATAATTGATTGCCGGATTAATCCGGCAATTTGCCGATTCTAGACTTTTAGGATATCTTTAGCATTATGACAAACGAAAAATTAAACGAATATAAAAAGAAGCTCGAGAAGGAGCGCATGATCGTGAACGGCGAAATTAAGCGCAATGAAAAACCGGTTGATCTTGGAGTCGACATTGTTCGCTTCGAGGAAGAGTCTGACACTTCAGAAGAGGTCGGGAACCAACTCGCCCTTGTCGAAGATTTGAAAAATCGATTGGCACAAATCGATAATGCGCTCGGAAAATTCGGCGCTGGAAAATTCGGGATTTGCGAGAAGTGCGGCGAGGAAATCGAGGAGGAAATTCTAGACATTGACCCGGAATCCCGCTTTTGCAAAAAAGACAAGATAGGGAAGTAGTTTGTTAAAAAAATGACGCAGCCACTAGGTTGCGTCATTTTTTTATTGAAATTTTTTAATCTTCGTTTAATGAAGAATCTGGTAATTGTTAAGGATGCCAAAAAATCCTGCACGATTATATTCGGCGGAGCTCGAGGGAATCGACGCAAAAATTATCGAGGTTGAAGCGGACATAAATGTCGGTCTGCATGATTTTTCAATTGTTGGTCTTGGAGATCGGTCGCTCACCGAAGCGAAAGAAAGAGTAAACTCTGCAATCAAAAATTCCGGCATCAAACCGCCGAACCGGGAGAACCGTCGGATAACGATCAACTTGGCGCCCGCAGATTTTCGGAAAACCGGCTCCCAATACGACCTTGCGATTGCGCTTGGTTATTTGTTGGCTTCCGTACAGATCAGAAAATTTGACGGTGAAAAAATTCTTTTTGTTGGCGAGCTGGCACTCGATGGTCGATTGCGCCCCATTGCTGGGGCTCTGAATATCGCGCAAAAAGCTGCTGAATTGAAATTTGAATATGTATTCCTGCCGAAAGAAAATGCAGACGAGGCTGCCGCAATTTCGGGCATCTCGATTATCGCGCTCGAAAGCTTGCGAGAGGGGATTGAGATTCTTGAGGGTCGCCTTCAACGAATCGCACATAAACCGACTCGCTTGAATAACCCAGGTCAGCAATTATTTGTCCCCGATTTTTCTGAAATCAAAGGGCAAGAGAACGCAAAGCGCGCGCTCGTCATAGCGGCGAGTGGAGCACACAACGTCCTACTCACAGGACCGCCAGGGGTTGGGAAAAGTTTTCTTGCACGGGCGCTTGCCGGAATCATGCCAAAGCTCACGAACCAGGAGGCGATTGATGTTACTAAAATTTGGAGCGCCGCCGGCATGCAACCTCGCGGCTTGATCGAAGAGCGTCCATTCCGCGCACCTCATCACACAGCATCAGTCACGGCACTTGTCGGAGGCGGCCCGGATCCGCGTCCCGGCGAAATCAGCCTGGCTCATCGTGGCGTCTTATTCTTAGATGAGTTCCCCGAGTTTCAGAGAAATGCCCTTGAAGCATTGCGGCAACCGATGGAATCGGGCGCTATTGGTGTTTCAAGAGCCAAAAACCGGCTTATATTCCCTGCGAAATTCACGCTTGTCGCCGCCATGAACCCGTGCCCTTGTGGTTATTACGGCGACCGCGAGCGCGAATGCTCTTGCAGTGCCTTTGAAGTGTTGCGTTACCAAAAGAAAATTTCCGGGCCATTGCTTGATCGAATCGATCTCCATGTGGCGATTGGCCGCGTGGCGATCCGTGAGCTGCGCGGCGCGGATAGAGACGACACACTCAATGAAAAACTCCGCCTCTCTGTGCAAAAAGCCCGCGACACACAACGTGAGCGGTTTGCTATGGATAAAACAAATTCTGAGATGAGCTCACGCGATACACGGTCGCTCATATCCGTAACGCCCGGCGCAGAACATTTTCTTGAAACGCTCGATCGAACCAGGCTCTCGCCAAGAAGTTATTTCCGTCTTCTCAAAGTCGCCCAAACTATCGCCGACCTCGAAGGAAAAGGCACAGTGGATGAAGAGGCGCTCGCCGAAGCGTTCAGTTATCGCCTTCGTGAGGAATAAAAACCGGCCTCAGGAAACTAACTCTTTGCAAATGGATTATGCGCCCCTAAAACTTCAAAGTGTAAATGGCATCCGGTTGCGTCGCCGGTTTCGCCCATGAGCCCAATCTGCTCACCTTGCGTTACGTAATCACCAACTTGCACCGTAATTTTTTCCAAGTGTGCATACCGCGTCTCAACATTGTTGCCGAAAGCATGCTCGATGAGCACAAAGTTTCCGTAGCCACCGTTCCATGCGCCGAAGACATCCGAAATTTGCGGATCGGGAATCACAACGCCGGTCGCGGCGGCAACGACAGGCGTGCCACACGAATTGGCGATATCAACCGCATTTTCATGATGAAGAATTCCCCAGTTGTATCCGGTGGTCGGCATAATAAAATCCTGGTCGAAGTTTGGCAGCGTGGATACGCTCGATGAAAGGGGATTGGTTGCCATGTCCGTCCCGCCCGGAATGATCACGGTCTGCCCTGCGTCGAGCGAGCCAAAGTTTACCGATGGATTAAATTGAGTTATTTTATCCTGAGGGATGCCAAACGCGGTTGCGATCGATCCGAGGGTATCGCCGGTCTTAGTTTGATAGATGACGCCTGTCGTCGGAAGAATCTGCAGTTTCGCTCCGGCTTTCAGCGATCCTGCCTTAACTCCCGGATTAGCATCAAGGATGGTTTGCACTGATATTCCAAAGTATGAGGCGATTTTCGAGAGATTATCACCGGATCGCACGACATACGTCACAAGCCCCGCCCGATCAACGGAAGGTCCAATGGGCTGGCCAGGATCCTCGATCGTCCCTTTCTCTCCCATTAGGTCATTCGACGGAGTCTCAGAATTCGCAACATCAGCGCCATCGCCGGTTCCGTCGGAAGAATCAATAGCCATTCCTTGGTCTTGAAGCGCTCCCGAACTGGTTATGACGTTCCCTAATTCAGCCCCCTGCGCTGTCGGCAATAAAGAGGGAGAAGGACCCCCGAGAACCCCTTTTTCAACGATTATTCCGGTCTGGGGAAGGAAAGCGAATCGAAAAAAAACTACTGCCCCAATCAAAAAAACAGCCACGGATAGTGGTTTGTATCTACTTTTCAGTTTTCCGACCATAATACTAATATGAATATCTTAGCACCTCAGACCTGAATATGCAAAAATCCAAGCATCCACACGTTTTCCCCATGAATCCAGCCCAAAAGGCTGCTGCCGAAGCCAAAAATGGCCCTCTTTTAATTGTCGCCGGGGCTGGAACGGGCAAAACAAAGACTTTAACGAGCCGGATCCTTTACTTTATTAACACCGGAATCCGCCCGGAAAGGATATGCGCGATAACTTTTACGAACAAAGCCGCCAAAGAAATGCTCAATAGAGTTGATGTTATGTGGGAAGGCGCATCCGAGCCACTCATCAGTACATTCCACAGCCTGGGAGCTCGAATCCTTAGAAAAGAATGTCATCATCTTGGGCGGACACCGAATTTTGCGATATTCGACGACCATGACTCGTTCGATCTCATCAAAAAAGCGGTAAAGAACGTGTTGCCGAAACCCCAAAAGGATGACGATGGCATCGCAAGACAGAAGGTAAACAAAAGGGAGACACCGGCTTTCTTTGCACAAAAAATATCCGAGATTAAAAATCGGGCTGAGGCTCTTGAGGAATTTAAAGCGTTGGCTGGCGGTGCCGGCGGATCGGGAAACGGAGCTTCCGGCATGTCGGGCAACATTGACGCAAAGACCGCAAAAAATATAATTTCTGTTTTTGAAAAATACGAAGACTCACTGGCGCGCAATAACGCTTTTGATTTTGACGATCTCATAGAAAAGGTTGTTTCTCTTCTCAAAAATAATCCGGGCGTGCTCAAGAAATATCAAGACATGTTTGACGCCATCCTTGTGGATGAATATCAAGACATCAACCCAAAACAATGCGAGCTTGTGACGCTACTCGCAGAGGGACATCGGAATCTGAGCGTCGTGGGCGATGACGAACAAACCATCTACAGCTGGCGCTATGCGAATATAAAAACTTTTTTGGATTTTGATAAGGACTGGAAAGGTGCACAAGTTCACTTCCTCGAAGAAAATTACCGGTCGACCGGAAATATTATTCGTGCGGCGGCAACGGTCGTAAAAAATAATTCGTTCCGCACCCCAAAAAATTTATTTACAAACAATCCGGAAGGGGATCGCATTCAGCTTTTCGAAGCGTGGGGCGAAAACGAAGAAGCAGAATGGATTGCACAGGAAATCGGCAAGCAGCGCGGGAGGGGCAGCGAGGACATTGCTATTCTTTATCGCACCAATGCTCAGTCGCGCGCGGTTGAGCAGGCTCTCATTAGACGCGATATTCCCTATAAGATCTTTGGCGGATTAAAATTCTACGAGCGGCGTGAAGTGAAAGATGCTATCGCAGCGCTTCGTTATGCGTCGAACGATAAAGATGAAGTCGCAAAGGAGCGGCTCGAAAAAAATCTAACGAAAAGAAAATTCGCCGAGTTTCGCGCAAAGCTGCTTGTGCAAGGCGCCGGAGTAAAGCCGCTCGAAATGATGAAGCTCTTCCTCGATACGTTCAATTATATGGAGTATCTCGAGGGAAATTTTATCAACTCTGACGAGCGCGAGGAAAATATTGCGGAACTTGTTGCGTTCGCTTCCGAATTCGAGACCCTTCCCGATTTTCTTGAAAAGCTAAGTTTATTGCAGGCTACAGACGATGTGAATGAAAAACAAAAGCGGGGAAAAGAGGTTAGCATGATGACAATCCATCTTGCAAAGGGATTGGAGTTCGACACAGTCTTCATCGCCGGCGCCGCCGAAGGATTTCTGCCGCACGGCCGATCACTTGAAAGCGAACCCTCGCTCGCAGAAGAACGAAGGCTTATGTACGTTGCCATGACCCGCGCGAGGAAAAATCTTTTTATCAGCTTTTTCGGAATCCCCTCGCGCTTCATTTCGGAAATACCGGAAGACTGCATTGCCTTTGCCGGCGCGAGCGCGGGAGCGCCAAGAGCCGAGTCGGACGCCGGAAGCGGGAGCGATTGGGACGACGATGGGGCAACGGTATTCTATTAATAGGACAATGTGCTAAGGTAAGTATCACAATATCCAAATTTATGCCCCGTCTCGGCCAGCACTTTCTTAAAAACAAGTCAGCGCTTAAAAAAATCATTGACTCCCTCGATCTTCGTGCGGATGATTTTGTGATTGAAATCGGACCGGGTCACGGAGAGCTTACTACCGCAATCGCGGCGAAGACGGTCCGTAAAATAGTGGCGATCGAAAAAGACTTGAATCTCGCCCATCCGCTGCATGCCTTATTTGCAAAAAAAGACACAGGACAGCAAGGCGTAGACATAATAGAAGGGGATGCACTAACCGCCTTACCTGATCTCGTTCGTGAAAACCTTGCAGCAGGGACTCCATGGAAACTTGCCGGCAATATTCCGTATTACATAACCGGAAAATTATTGCGAGTGATAAGCGATCTCGAAAATAAACCCGCCCGTTCCGTGATTATGGTTCAAAGCGAGGTTGCGGTTCGCATGTGCGCCAAACCACCCGACATGAATCGCCTTGCGGCAAGCGTCCAGTTTTGGGCGGTGGCAAAAATTGTTATGCACGTTCCAAAAGAAGATTTTTCTCCGATACCCGAAGTCGATTCCGCCGTCGTGCTCCTCGAGGCAAAGACTGCACAGGAAGAAGTTGAACCGAGCCGCTATTACGACGCCGTTCGGTCAATTTTTGCACAACCAAGGAAGACGATTTTAAATAATATTTACGCCGGGACGCAGAAAAAACTTTCTAAACAGGAAACTGAGGCGGAGCTCACAAAACTTAGCATCAACCCCGGTTCTCGTCCTCAGGATTTGACCATTCGCGACATCTCGAGTCTCGCCCGCATGTTTTTTTAAGGAGGAAGCTCCTGGCGCCCCTGTTTATCGCTTCATTATGCGCCTTCCGTGGGGATAACCACGATATATATTGTAGAATCAGCGAGCTATAATAAAGGTAAATGATCGATGTCAAGAAATTGATCACCGGTTTTCTGATTTTGGCTATCGCACTTGGCGCTTCGGCTCTTATTGTCTCGACCGTAGGGAACTCCGTGCAGGCGACCGGAAGCGAACAAGCGCAAGTTCAAGCTACAATTTCTGATACTCCGACGTCTTCAAACCCGGTTCAAAATAACGCCTTTGTAGTCCAATCGAATAATCAAGTTTCTGCGGCGATTGAAACGGCGGCGGCGAACGCAGCGGCCATTCTAGCTACCACGTCCGCTCCTTTGTCAGATTCAAGCAACCTGACTGACGCCTTAGCCGATTCATATCTTGGCGGAGTTATTGGAACGAATCCAAATGGTCCAACATATGACACAAACGGAGACCCCGTCCTCACACAACCCGACGTAACCGGAATCGTAAATGTTGTGGCAAATTCAAGTGCAACACAAGAACTCCAAATTCCAGACTGGGATATTGAAGCTGCATCGCAACCAGTGCGTATTGCCGCCGCTTCAAATCCGGCGGCAGTTGAGTCTTATGGGAAAGCACTGGAAGGCGTCCTGAGTGCTCACATCGATGACCGAGTCAAGAGCATATTAAATAATTCCGGCGATGCTGACACGAGCGACCTCGCATATATACAATCTCAAATGCAACAGACGCTCGGCGACACGCTCGCACTTCAAACCCCAAGCCAACTTGTTCCCTTTCAAAAAGACATGGTGAAGATATTTGTATATGATAAAAACTTTTTCCAATTGCTAACACTTGCGCAGACCGATCCGGTGAAAGCCTCTCTTATTTTCCAGACTGAAGACTCAAAATTTCAATTGGCGGAACAAAAGCTCCAGGAAGATAGTCAAGCGATAGCAAATAACGCCGTCTCTCTCCAAGGGAAGGATGACTCGCAAAATGGATTGCTTGCAATTGTTGATAACATTCTCGGCATACCAACGGCTCATGCTCAATGGCAAGTCTTTGATCCCGCGACGTGGACATTAATCTCGACAAACCAACTTCAAAACATCGAACAGCAATTGGAAGATGCTATTAAAAATACACTGCTCCAAATCCTCAAAAACGTCCTGATTGCCCTCGTCCAACGGAAAGTTCTCGTGTGGATCCAGGGTAGTGGCGCCCCGCGATTTATCACGAACTGGAGCACCCAGCTCGTGACCGCATATACCCAAAGGGCTATAACCTATATCAATAGTCAGTACGGTCCTCTTGCGTGTGGCTATCCGGGGCTTTTACCACAAATCAGCGTCATGCTAAAGCTCCCTTATTCAAACGGCAACAATAGTTGCGCGAATACATTTCAAGCGGCTTTGAGTGGGCACACGCTTCAGCAGTTTTATAATAATTTTTCGCAGGGAGGCTGGCTCGCGTTCGGGGCAGGTTCAGCGCCCACAAACAATTACTATGATTCGCTTTATTTTGGTTCGATTGCTGTGGGGCTTAACGCCCGCAACGCCCAACAAGCAGTGCAAGCCAAAAGTATTGCTTCGCAAGGCGGCAAGGGCGATCAGGTCTGCGCCGATGGGAGCAACCCAAATGGCATCAGTTATTATTGCACCGACCCGAGCGGCAAGGATTACACTTCGAACAGTCCTTGCCCTGCCAACAATCTTGGGGCACCGGAAGCCGAAGCAAATAACGGCACTTGTGCAAATGGTGCCGAGCCAAACGGAACAACCCCGGGTATTTTCACTATAAATTCGGAACAAAGCTCTGCCGAAGGGACGACGCAACAACTTGCAGCTGCAAACGCTATTGTTGGTCTCCTGAATGCCGTAACGGGATCGCTTCTCACCGGGCTCGAAAACGCCGCGGTAAGCGCAGCGGGTAACGCAGTGAACGGCATGTTAAGCATAAATCCAACTTCCATTCAGGGCGGAGGGACTCCACCTGCGCAAATGCCACTTTCGTGCATTCCCACCCAGCAAACTGTTAACGTAATTGGTTCGAGCACTCCTCCTGCAACCATCGGTGCGGCTGGCGGTACATTCGATTCAAGTGGTAATTATCCAACCTACAACTGGGCTTCATCAGACGGTGCCTCGAGCACGGGCTCGACTTTTTCTCACGTGTTTAACCCTGGGACTTACACAGTCACATTGAGCGACACTGCCAGTGACACCCCGGTAACATGCAGTGTTACCGTCCAACAATAATGAAAACGACCAGCTATAAAAAATATCTAGCAGGAATCCTTGCTCTCGTAAGCTGTTCTTTGCTTTTTGGTGCGGTATTAGTTCATGCACAAGTCGCGCCGATAGAGCCGCTCCCGCCACTGGCTCCAGTCTCACCGCTTCCGGTGTCTCCATCGGCACCGACAACCCCAGGAACGACTGGCGGATCCCAGAGTGCGGGCGTCACAAATCAAATTCCAGCTTGGTACGATTGGGCAAGTAGCCCCGGCACATCGGCTGTTGCTCTTATAAGCACCTTAATAAACGACGCACTTTCTCTCCTTGTCTCTCTTGGGGGGATTATTATTCTTGAAGGCCTTAATTTAAGCGGTGCCGTTTTTAGTTCACAAACAGTTCAGGCAGGATTTTCGATTTCTCTTTCGTTGGCAAACCTTGGCTTTGTTTTGGGGATAATAGTCATAGCGATCGCAACCATTCTTCGCAACGAAACTTACGGCATCAAACAAATGCTTTGGAAGTTGATCGCGATGGCGATCCTTGTAAATTTTGGTCTTGTAATTACCGGGCCTATCGTTGGGTTGGCAGATAATCTTACCGGCTATTTTTTGAATGCAAGTGGCGGTGCGGCGAACTTCACTACAACCATAACCACTGCATTTTTACCGGCTGCTTTTAGGACACCACCAGATCTTACGAGTGCTGGACCCGTCGCGCAAAGTTCCTGCGCGCAACAAACTGCCGGAACGTGGTTCCAATCTTTAAACAATTATCTCTGCGTTCATCTATCGACGCTTTTTACAAACTCAGACCAAACTGGAGCCTCCGATTTCGTAAGGGCGGTAATGTCGGGACTCTTTTCTGCAATCTTTATAGGCATAACGGCCTTCACTCTTATTCTGATCGGACTATTAATGATAATCCGTTATGTCTACCTATCAATCCTGCTTATTATACTTCCTCTTGCATGGCTCACTTGGATATTCCCGAAGTTTGATTATCTCGCAAAATGGTGGGGGCTATTCCTTAAGTGGACAATGTTCCCCGCGCTGTCGCTCTTTTTCCTCTATCTGGCGATTTTGTCGGTGAGTGTAGTTGGCGGCCAAGTGAATGTTACGATTGCGGCGCTCCCGACGTCTCTTACGAACAATCCGAACGATCCGATGTTGGCAGCTGCTCTCCAAACGGGCCATGTAGGCTTTCTCCCGATGGCTCTCCAGGAAATTGTGATGGTTGGGCTTTGTCTTGGTGGTATTTATGCGGCAAATTCGCTTTCCCTCACCGGATCGGACGCAATTATGCACGGAGCGAAGTGGGTTGGTGGGCAGGTGGGAGGATTCGCAGGGAAGCATTCGAAGAGGGTCGCCCGACGAGCCTACCAAAGCCTCCCGTACGGAGGAGGAGATGCCATCAATAGAGCCCTTCAACGCAGCAGGATCCCAGGAGTTTCTTCTCTTGGCAGATCGATGGGAGATCTCACAAAGAAAGGCGGCGCAGATCTGGTTAAAAAAGCGTCAACCGACCTCAAGATGGGCGATCGCTCAGACGAAGAGCTGCGAGATCAACTGATGGGTACGGGTAAGATTTTGGGCGCAGACAAACAACTCGCCTATATCCAAGAGCTCCAAAAGCGAGGCAAGCTCGATAAAATTGACAAGGTACAGGGTCAAGATTTCGCAACCTGGCTGGACAAGAACGAAAGCCTCTTCACGAATTATGGTCAAGGCAAGCTCTTGGGAGATGTTAATAAGCAACTCGGCAGCAACAAACCAATGAGAGCGGCCCAAGCGAAGGTTAAGGGGGCACGATCGGATGCTGAAAAGGAAATGGCGGAAAAAGAACTGGACGACGAAACCGCGAAGTTTACGAAAGGCTGGGATAAAGCAGATGCCAATAAAGTGAATGGCAACGAAGCGTTCAAAGAGGATACGCCTATCGCAAGAGCCCTGGCAAAGAATTGGGCATTGCAAGCTCCCCAGTTTGCGTCGGGTCAATTAAGCAAGATGGACAGGACGACTCTGCCAAAATTTACGGACATTTATATTAAGCAAATCAGAGGGGAGATGGACAAGCGCACCTACTTTAAAGAGGATGCAAAAATGGAAGCAGACATAAAGGACCAGGAAGAGGGCTTAAGCAAGCTCACACAACAAATCAATGAAGCCACCACGGAGGCCGCAAAGAAAACACTCACGATTTCGAGGGGCAAGATGGAATCAACGATCAAGGACATCCAGAAGCAGCGCGAAGAACTGAAGAAAAAGATGACTGTCGAAGAAAAAAATCTTGAGCTCGCCATGGATTCCATTAAAAAATCGCTTGCCTATAATGCAACATTCGGTGACGGTGGGAGTCCCGGCGCCGCTTCAGCCACCGCACCTAAATCATGATTACCGTCACGACAAACCAAACATTAGATCGCTGGGATTTGTTGCCGATGAGCTTGCGAGAGGCTTTGTATTCTGAAACAAATTCCGATTTCCTGTGGAGAACGTGCGAAGGGGAGCACGTTCCGAGCGAAAAAATCTATGCAATTGCAAAAATCGCCGGCTACGTGATGATGGGGTTCCTTCATCCCGAAGATGTAGCTCTTGAGATAGTCGAAGGATTGACCCTCGATCGCAAAACAGCGTCCGACATCCAGGACGCGCTTAAGAAGAGAATTTTCACTCCGCTACAGGCTGACCTCGACAAAATTTATAGCCCTCTTAGCAAGTTCGAAACTTTGCCGAAAAAAATCCAGGACATCGCAGCGAGCGGACCTTCCCCAAGTATGGTTTTCGATATGGTTTCAGGCGGCTCAGCCCAGGCATCACTTAAACCTCTGAATTCCGTCGCTCCAAAACCCGTAACTCCAACGTCTTTTCCGATCGCTGCGCCAGCGTCGCAAAAACCGATTTCTGCTGTTTTGTCTTCGATCCCAGGTTCAACGACAAGGATCCCGGCTCCCTCAGAGGGTAAATTTGCTGCTTCACCTTTGACGCAGGCGGGTTGGTCAAAAACAACGGGGCCGGTAGCGACGCCAGGACAACCCACGCAGGCAAAAATTGGAACGCCCCCAACAGGACCGGCACCAGTTATTCTCCATGAAGATGCAAAATTCACATCCAGCGACAAGACCACCGATTTTCACCTCTCGAAACCGGGAGGAGATGCGCAGGTTTCACTTGACGGGGTTAAATCCCAGCAGGCAGTGAAGCCGGCAGTTCTCGAACTTGGCTCACTCACAAACGCACCTACGCAATCCGATTCGAGCGCTCCAAAATTCACTCACTACACGCAATTTCAAATTTCAACGCAACCGATTGACAGGCACGTTACTGAAGTCACCGGGGCTTCTCCGAAGCCCACGCCGATCGCCACGCCGAGTGTTAGCAGCTCTCCCGCTTTATCGCCACTTTCCGTCCCGACCGCAAAACCAGCTCCTGTGGCTCCGATCGCGACAACACCAGTAATAGCGAGGTCATCAAGTCCGCTTCCTCCGCCAAATATAGCGAAGCCTATTGTAGTGCCAAGCCAAACACCGGTTGCATCAACTCCGGTTCCGAAACCACCGATGCCGCCTTCAGCACCTCGAACACCGACAACCGCAATGCCTTCCTCACCTCAGCCGCAGAAACCGTCTCCTCCGCCGCCTCAACCAAAAGTGGTCAAAGTGAATTATCCCTAGCACAACGCTGGGGATAATTTATAATGCATATATGCAGTTCCAGGTTCCACAATTCATTGAAACGGAAGATAAGGTGGTTGGCCCATTTTCAATCAGGCAATTCGCTTACGTTGGTGCCGCCTGCCTTGTGAGTGCTATTTTCTACTTTATGGTTGCAACGTGGCTCTTTGTAATAATAGCCATCATCTTTATTGGCGGAGCTCTTGCCTTATCATTTATTCACATTGAGGGAAGGCCTTTGATTAATATCATCATCGCCGCCGCGGGCTTCTATTGGAAACCGCAAACCTATATCTGGCAACCGGAACATGCACCCGTTGCGCGGACACCGATTCGCCAACAGGAAAAAGAAGCTGAACTTCCGCCTTCGCTTATTGAAAAACTGGCGGCGGGAACATCGCTCCACAAAACCTGGCAGAACGTGCAAACGGGCGAGTCTCCGAAAACGTCCGATCGGCAGTTCATCGAACGGAAAATGAATGAGCGATATCAAATTTTCCGGAAACTATCGGGCGATCGGAGTGCCGCGCGGCGCGTTGATTACCGATAAATGGTAAAATAATGGCATGGCGCTCCCTTCAAAACAAGATTTTGGCAATTCGCTCGACCTGGTAGACATTAAGGAAATCCGCGACAGCATCGTGATCCTAAAAGATGGCAGTTTACGTCAGATCGTTATGGTCGGCGGCGTCAATTTTGCCCTGAAATCCGAAGTTGAACAAACCATCCTTACGCAGGCGTACCAAACATTCCTTAATACCGTTGAGTTCCCCCTCCAAATTCTCATCCACTCAAGGAAGGTTAACATCGACAAATATATAGAGGGGCTTATCAAGCGCAAAGACATTGAAGCGTCGCCCATTTTGCAGAATCAGATCGATGAATATGCCGAGTTTGTGAAAGGCTTTGTGGCAAAAAACGCCATCATGGAAAAGACGTTCCTGGTGGTTGTGCCATTCTATCCATTAGGCTCAGCCCTGCCCACATCAGGGAAGGGGTTGTTAAGCGCTCTTCCTTTTTTTGGCAACAAGAAAAAACCAAACGCCGAAGAGGCGGCAAAGTCACAAGAGACGCTCAGTAAAACATTTGCTGAAAACGTCAGCCAGATTACGCAACGGGTAAATCAGGTTGTCGCAGGGCTCCTGGGCATCGGCCTTGAAACAACCATTCTTGGGAATCAGGAGCTCGTCGAGCTATTCTATAATTTCTACAATCCACAAACCGTCGAACGCGGAACCAACGCCGCTATAAGCACATAATATGCCGGATACTTCCCCTCAAGATTTCAAAGATATTAAAAAAATTATCGCTCCCGCAGGCGCGCAGGTTTTCCCAAACTACCTTAAAATCGGCGATAAGCTCGCGAAAACATTTTTTGTTTTTTCCTATCCGCGCTATCTTTCCACGGGCTGGTTTGAGCCGCTGATCAATCTCCCCAATCTTTTCGACATTGCAATCTATGTGAACCCGATCGACACGGGTGTCGCCCTGAAAAACTTGCGCAAGAAAGCCGGCCAGCTCGAATCGCAAATCGCAGACGAACAGGAAAAGGGACTCGTCCGCAATCCGATGCTCGAAACGGCCGTGCAGGATGTTGAAAATCTTCGCGATTCGCTCCAGCAGTCGGAAGAAAAATTATTTGATACCGGCGTTTACATTACGATCTACGCCGACACCGAAGATGAGCTTGCCAAACTCGAGAGCAAGCTTGTGAGCATGATGGAGGCAAAGTTGATCTATCTGAAACCGGCTCTCTTTGAACAGCTCGAGGGCCTATTCTCAATCTTGCCGGTTGATTCCGACAAGCTGCAGGTTTACACACCGATGAACACAGGGCCCATCTCGTCATTTTTTCCGTTTGTTTCGGAAGATCTTTCCTCGAACGAGGGGATTATGTACGGTATAAACCTGCACAACAACAATCTCGTTATTTTTGACCGCTTCTCCCTGGAAAACGCCAACCAGGTTGTCTTCGCAAAATCCGGATCCGGAAAATCATATACAACAAAGCTGGAAATCATCCGATCTCTCATGGCCGGCATTGATATGGTGCTCGTGATTGACCCGGAAAACGAATACGAACGCCTCGCAAAAACTTTTGGCGGCAGCATGTTCAACATCTCGCTTTCGTCGCATGAACATATCAATCCGTTCGATGTGCCGTTGGTTCCCGACGACGAATCGCCGTCCGATGTTTTGCGATCGCACATCGTGACGCTCGCGAGCCTCTTGAAACTGATGCTCGGCAAGATCACGCCGGAGGAAGACGCTCTTCTCGACCGGGCAATCACCGAGACATATGCATCGCGCGACATTGTGGCGACGGAAGATGCGGATTTCACCGGCAAAGAGCCTCCGCTTTTAGGGGATCTCGAAACCGTTTTACGAAACCTTGAAGGTGGCCGCGACCTCGCGGAAAAGCTCTATAAATATACCAAGGGCAGTTTCGCAGGATTCCTCAACCAGCCGACAAATATTGACGTCGCGAACCGCCTCATTGTTTTTTCAATCCGAGACCTTGAAGAGGAATTGCGCCCGATTGGAATGTTCGTTGTTTTGAACTTCATCTGGAGCTTAATTCGGGCGAAGCTTGCGAAGAGGCTTCTCTTTATTGATGAGGCGTGGATCATGATGAAAAACGAAGATAGTGCAACATTCCTTTTTGGCCTCGTGAAGCGCGCCCGCAAATATTATCTTGGAGTCTCAACGATCACCCAGGATGTTGAAGACTTTCTGCGCTCGCCGTATGGCCGCCCGATCATAACAAACTCTTCGATTCAACTTCTCTTGAAACAGGCGCCGGCGACCATTGATATTGTTGCAAAAGCATTTGATCTCACCGAAGCGGAAAAGAGTTTTCTCCTGGGGGCGGAAATCGGAACCGGTATTTTCTTCGCCGGCAAACGGCACGTTGCGATCCAGATTGTGCCTTCCTATTTTGAAGACCAGATTATTACGACGAACCCCGAACAACTGCTCGACGAGAAAGAGCATGCATAATCTTTTCAATGAAGGAGGGCTTTGACATCACTGACATTGGCGTCATCGCCGGTTTCCTCGCCGCAGTTCTCGGTGATTTCGCTTTTGTTTTCTGTATCGGAGTGTTAATTCCGGGAATCGGGCTCGCTTTTTTGGCCGGCATTCTGTTTGCTCATTATTTCGCCGGCATCCTAATGGGAGCGTTCTTCCTCCCTAAGGCCCAAGGCTGGCTGGCAAAGCTGGCGGTAATCCTCGCAATACTAATCCCCCTGCCCCTTCTTACCGTTGGAGTTGTTCTTGGGGTGTTGTTGTCAAATAAATTTGTCGCCTTCTTCGCAAAGCAGGCTATTATCCAAGGCGTTGCCCTCGCTACGGCGGGAGCCGGGGAAGCGCTCGAAGGAGCCGAGGTTGCCGAAGTCGGCGCGGAGGCAGCAGCGACGGCCACCGAAGCGGCTGGAGCTCTCGCCGAAGGAGCCGAGGGCTCGGGAGTGGCGGCTCAAGAAATGGCTGGGGGGGCCGGCCAGGCCGGAGAGACAACTACCGAAGCTGCCGAAGGAGCAGCAAAATCGCCCGAAGAAATGGCGCACGAAGAAGAGATCGAAAAAGAGCTTGGCGGCGAGACAGAAGAAGAACCCATGAAGTTACTCGAAGAGAAGACATTCGAAGAAACCCCCGAAGAAATGGGCGGCGAGACAGAAGAAGCGGGAGAGGAAGAAGGAGAAACAGAAAGAGGGTCCGAAAATCACCGTGTTAAACAAGTTCGCGACATCATAAATCATCTTGACGAACGAGACCAACCGCGCAAACAACAAGAAGAGGGCGGAGAAGAACCCGAGGAAGAGGCTGCTTAAGCTCACCCCCATCCTCCATTTGCTACAATTAAAGAAAGAAGGATATGATTCGACCCATTAAAATCGCGCTCAGTGGCCTTGGTGCGTCAATGGCTCTCTCTCTTTTATTGAGCGCACATTTTGCCTTCGCAGCCACGCCTCAAGTTTTAATCACGTGGAAGACGTCTGGAAGCTATATCCCTTCTTCATATCCCGGGAAAGCGCTCCCAACCTATGGATCAACGATTACGGCCTCGCTCGAAATCATCTCTGATGGAAAATTAGTCGATCTTTCCGGTCAGACCATCTATTGGTATTTAAATAATACAGACACACTTTTGGGAGGTGGCGTTGGAGTGCAAAGCATTTCATTCCCTCCGCTTGGTCAACCTCCGAACGTGACAACGCTCGAGGTTGAGCTGCCGTTTTATCCCAGCGGCTTCCTTCTGCGCACAATCGACATCCCGATGGTACAACCGCAAGTTGTTGTCGATGCTCCCTACCCGGCCGGACAATTTTCTTCCAACCCTGTTACCGTCACCGCAATCCCTTACTTTTTTAATACCGCCTCTCCTTCAAATCTTTCTTATGCGTGGACGGTTAATAATCAATCGGGCTCAAATACTGAAAACCCAAACGTGGCTCAGATCACGCTCCCGCAGGGAACTGCAGCGGGAACATCCTTTATTGCTTCGGTCACCGTCCAAAATTCCAACGATTCAACGCAGGCAACAGCTTCGGCGAACCTCACTTATCAACCGACGTTATGATAAACTGGTCTATGAAAAAAACTTTGGTGTTGCTTTTTCTCGCGTTTGGCATTTCCCTTGTCTCGCTTGCTCACGCCACCTCAATTTCATTATCTTTGCCCGCCGTGAACGGCGGAAGCAGCCCTTGCTCCAATCCGTCATCGCAGGGATGCAATCCTGGCAACTACATTAACAGCTTTTACCAGTTTGCCCTTATGATCGGTGGCCTCCTGGCGTTCGGAGCTGTCGTTTATGGCGGCGTAAGATATGTGACTGCCGCAGGAAATCCGTCTTCGCAAAGCGAGGCCAAAGCCTGGATCGAGAGCGCCCTCCTCGGGCTACTCTTGCTCGTAGGCGCATATCTTATATTAAATACTGTAAACCCAAATCTAACCCATTTGGATTTGCCAGCGCTGCCACCCCTCCAAAAAACAGGCCAATGAAACGCTATATATACATTTTAATCGCTCTCGTCATCATCGCGGCGGCAATTGTTTTCGGACTCTACCTTTGGAAAAGCGGCTCGTTTAATCTTCCTGGTACTGCAACAACCGGAACCGGCACCACCGGTTCTCTGCCGTCCACGGGAACTCAAGGCACGACCGGCATAAACTCTGGCGAAGGGGGAGCAGGCGCAACCAGCACAGAGAGTCAGACCAGCCCTACGAGCTCACAGATTGTTGCCGGCAGCTTTGGCCCACTATCGAACGATCCGGTTTTAAACTATTTCGTAGAACCAAATAATACAATCCTTATTCTTGAGCCGAATGGTGTTGTTGCGACGATCGCAAACGGGCAGACATCTTATATCAGCTCGTCAACCGCCAGCAATGTTATTGCCGGATCTTTCTCTTTTGATGGGAAGAAAGCTCTTCTCTCTTTTGGTGATCCGAATAACCCACAAACCAGCGTCTTCAATGTTGCCTCCGCCACATGGATGGCGTTGCCACAAGGGATGCTGTCCCCAACCTGGTCGCCCTCGGATTACCGCATCGCATACCTTGCGAATGTCGCAACCGGCAAAGAAGGCCTCGCCACGATCGACACTTCAAATGTTAAAAAAACTCCCTTAGAAATCACATCTCTGTATGTCCAGGATCTTTCGCTCCAGTGGATTGGCAAGAGCCAGTTTGTCTTATCGGATAGGCCGAGCTCGGAAGCCGTCGGTTCTGCAATCATGTTTGATGCTTCTAAGCAAAGTTTTACGTTGCTTGCCGGTCCAGTCGCCGGAATTGAAAGCGTCTGGAGCCCAACCTCGCAAATCGCGACACCGGAAGGCCTCCTCTCATACGCGCTGAGTACCGGAGGAGCAAATACCCTAGCTCTCATAGACACCTCCGGAAATGTTCTCCAGGATTTAGCCATCAGCACGCTGCCGACAAAGTGCGGCTTCGCAACTGCAACGACAACCGTCGCCAACGCAACAAGCTCGAGCAATTATCTCGCCCTCTATTGCGGCATCCCGCGCGACGCAGCTTCGTTTGCAGCCGCACATCTTCCAGATGACTACAATCAGATGGCGCTCTTCACGTCGGACAATATCTATCGCATCAATACCCAAACCGGAAACATTGAAACGTTGTGGAGCGATCCGAATCAAAACGTTGACGTGTCCGATCTCAAAACATTAGGTAACGAAATATTCTTTATCGACCGGTACACGAACAAGCTCTACGCACTCACCTTGCAGCAATAAAAAACCGGGCAGTGATGCCCGGTTTTTTATGCCTCTTTCTTTTCTTCTGTTATCGGTTTGATAATGACATATCGTTCTTTGCCTTCGCCGGCACTCTCGGTCCGCACTTCGGGATGAATGGCGAGTTCAACGTGTACGAGACGCCGTTCGTAGGAATTCATCGCTGGCAATGAAATTGCCTCTTTTGTTGCGAGCGCTTTTTTCGCTGCGGCTCGGGCAAGTTCAGCGATAAGATTTTCCCGCTCCTGACGATAATTGTTGACGTCGAGGAAGATGGTTTCAGTTTCGTGCTTCTTTGCAACCATCTGGATGAGATGGTTTATCCCTTCCACAATCAGCGGCAAGTTCTCACGCACAAGATTCTGATCTTCGTAAATGAAAAGTGAAGCGCGTTTTTCTTCCAACTTCACATCAAGGCGATAATCCTTAAACCCAAGCAAGTCGAATGTTTTTTTAATGAAAATTTCCCAGTCCATGATTCCTGGTACTATTTCATATTTCGTTAAAAAAATCAACTACTGACCAAACTTTTTTATGCCGAAGGCAGGCCCGGCGCTCCAAATTTTTGTTCCAAATGCCGGTTTACGAAGAACTGTTGAACTATTGAAAAGAGCGATGCAACAAGCCAATAGAGACCGACGGCGGCCGGTAAGCCATAGAAAATAACGATTGTCATGATTGGACCGATGAAGGACATCTGGCGGGCGATCTTTTCTGCGGGCGAAAGTGCCTGGCCTGCCGGCTGTTTATAAATTGCGAGACGAGCCTGAAAATATTGCGCAACAGCGGCGAGCAGGATGAGCGTGATGCTCGGCGTTGCTAAATTTATGAAGCCGAGAAAAAGAGTGTTGATGGTTTGCGGTGCGGGAACGAAAGAATATAAACCAACGATCGCTCCCGAGCCAAGCCCGGAACGCACCGCCCAGTACAACGCGATAAGGATCGGCAACTGAATAAGCAGAAGAAGAAAACTTGAAAATGGATTGATGCCGTGTTCTTTGTAAAGCGCCATGAGAGCCTCCGACTGCTTCGTCATATCTTTCTTGTGCTCTTCCTGAATCTTTTTTACTTTCGGCTGGATGCGCTGCATGAGCATCTGCTGCTTCGCGCCTTTGTGGAAAAACGGGAAGAGGACGAAGCGGATGAGAAGCGTGACGAGAATAATCGCGAGTCCAAGATTGTGGACGGCGATCGTATCGTAAAAGAAAATCAAAAGGTTCAGTATTGGCCGATAAAAAATATATTGGAACCAATTAAACATAATTTTTGAGTGTTTGTCGGAATTTAAGCTTTGAAAGTTCGTTTACCCGCGCCGAGAGAATGACGACGACGTCGCAATCTCCGCGTACAAGCGGTGCGAGTACATCCCGCGTCTGCCGTTTCCAGAAATTTCTTTTTGCTGCGGCCTTATGAACGGACTTTCCGACAATCACTCCGATCCTCGGGCCCTTTCCGTCGTTTGATTTTATCTTCAATGAGAAAAAAGGCGTTTTTTGCGTCTTGTATCCCCGCGATTGAAATTCCGCGTAGGGCAAACGCCTTTTCCTTGGCAGCATTACACGGTTAGCTTCTTTCGTCCTTTGGCCCGGCGGCGTGAAAGGACCTGTCTGCCGGTTGCTGTTCGTTGGCGCGCCAAGAACCCGTGGGTTCGGCTTCGCTTTTTCTTTTTTGGTTTGTACGTGAACGACATGCCTATGACTCTATCACTCTCGCAAATCTCCCGCAAGTGCTCTAGAATGTCTTATGCACACGAAATCCCCAGAACGCAACATGGCGATACTTTGACAAGAGATGTACGCTTGATAAATAATTAACCCAACAGAAAAATATTTCACCATGGATCTTGATCAAATTTGGCAATCGACGCTTGGTGAGATGGAAGTGCAGCTTTCCAAGGCTCACTTCGTCGCTTGGGTGAAGAATAGCCGCCTCATAGACAAGCGCGATGGCACTCTCTATGTCGCACTCCCCAATAATTTCGCAAAAGAATGGGTGGAAAATAAATATCAGAAGAATTTGCTCGGCATTTTAAGAAACCTGGACAGCTCGGTAAAGAAAATTGAGTTTGTTGTCGGCGCAAAGGCTGCCGCCGTAGCGCGAATGGCGCCGCAAAACGCCGCCGCCACGCTCGCGAAGGCCGAGGTGATGGACTTGGACTTCAAAACCGATCCGGAAACCGGTCTTAACCCAAAATACAGCCTCGCATCATTTGTTGTCGGTCCCTCGAATGAGCTTGCGTTCGCCGCAGCGTCGGCGATCGTCGAAGAAATTGGCAAAAAATATAATCCGTTCTTTATTTACGGCGGAGTGGGTCTTGGGAAAACGCACCTTATCCAGGCAATCGGCAACGAGATCATTCACAAGTACCAGGGACGGGTTCGTCCAAAGTATGTCGCCTCTGAACAGTACACGCGGGACATCGTTTGGGGGATTAGAAACGACCGGATAGAAAGCATTAAGAAAAAATACCGGGACGTTGATGTTCTTATTATCGATGATATCCAATTTATCGGCGGAAAAGATAAAACCGAAGAAGAATTCTTCCACACTTTCAATGCGTTGTATGAAAATAACAAGCAGATCATAATTTCGTCTGACCGTCCGCCACAATCCATCCCCACGCTCGAGGAACGCCTCAGGTCGCGTTTTGAGGGCGGCCTCATCGCCGACATAGCGTATCCAGAATTTGAAACCCGCGTAGCGATTATTAAAGCCAAACTTCAGGATATGAATCGCCAGCTGAGCGATCCGGTTATTGATATCATCGCCAAAAAACTCCGTAAGAACATCCGCGAGTTGGAGGGCGTTTTGAAAAAGATTTTGTTTTATGAAGAGCGGAAGCAGACCGAAATCACGGAGGATATTGCCGCGGATATCATTGAAAAGTCTACGCAAAACATGTCAAAGCGTGTTAGCGACGCCCAGATCTTAAAGACGGTCGCAGAGTTCTTTAATATCTCTGTCGAAGACCTCGTGAGTCACAACCGCCGCAAAGAAGTTGTTCTTCCGCGACAGATTGCAATCTATCTTCTTCGGGATATCTCTGAACTTTCCTATCCGTATATTGGTGAGAAGTTGGGGAGAGATCACACCACGGCGATCCACTCATACGAGAAAATCAGCCACGAGGCAAATAGAAATCCAGCTCTTAATCAGAAGATATTAATGATTAAGGATTTGATTTTTAAGAGTTGATCCACAGGTTCTCGGTTGAAAAATTCAGATCTATATCAGGAAATTATTAAGAAATAAATTTTTATCCCCACAACGCAGTGTCTAATAGTCTTAATAAAAATAAGTTTCTTATATAATCTAAATACTACTACTAATACCCAGCCATGAAATTTATCGCCATCAGATCAAATATCAAAGACGCAATTTCAATTATTGAAAAAGCGACCGGCGAGAACCAAAATTTACCAATCCTGAAAAATATTCTCATCGAGGTGAGTGAAAATACGATTTTATTCATGGCGACGAATTTGGAAATTGCGATTAAGCATGATGTTGCCGGGAAAGTGATCCAACCAGGAAAAATAACAGCGCCCCTTGCCCTCCTTTCCGGGCTCATTGGGAATATACAAAGCGACCGGTTGAATTTTGAGAAAAAAGGAAACGACGTTGAAGTTGCAACGGATAATTACAGCGCGGTCATTCACGGAATGCCTCCGGATGATTTCCCGATAACTCCAAAAATCAAAGACAACGAGGGATACCTTGAAATCAAAGCCGCTTTTTTGAAAGAGGCGATTCAGCAGGTGACGGTCGCGTCGCAATATTCCGATCTCCGCCCCGAACTCAATAGTATTTTTTTCAACTTCTCGCTTGAGGATCTTAAATTGGCGTCAACCGACGGCTTCCGGCTTGCGGAGAAGACTTTGCCGTCCAATTTATTTACCGCGAAGAAAGTGGAACCATTTAAAGTCCTTCTCCCATTGAAAACCGGGCTTGAAATAACCCGTATTTTCAAAGACGAAGAGATGATTCGCGTCACCATGGACGAAAGTCAGATTCTTTTTAAATCGGAAAAGACCGAACTCATCTCACGGCTCATTGAGGGCTCGTTTCCCGACTACTCCGCTATTGTGCCGCATGATTTTACGGCGGAAATCGTTGTAGACCGGGAAGAATTTGCGAACGCCATTAAGCTCTCCGGTATTTTTGGACAGAAAAACAGCGAAGTTAAGATTAATACCCATCAAAACAAGAAAGCTATCGAAATGCGCTCCTCAGATCAGGCTCTTGGCGAAAACGTTTACACGCTGGCGGCGAAGATAAAAGGGGAGCCTGGCGATATTTACTTCAATTGGCGCTACCTTGCAGATCCTTTGAAGGCAATAAAAACAGACGATATCTTCTTGGGGCTTCAGGAGGAAGCGAATCCGGTGCTTATCCGTTCAACGAGTGACACTTCGTATTTCTACGTTTTAAGGCCGATCTTAAAATCTTAAATCTACCCTTGAGTGCTGCTTGCACTGCTTGAGGCTGCCGCAGGTTGGAAAACCTGCGGATTTTCTGCAAGCCAAACCTGGAGGTCTGTTTCCCAGTTGTGATATTGGGGATCCGTGCTCGGATCTGCTGGCGGAGGACCCGTCGGATTGTCTTTAACTACGTAATATAAAATTGTGTGCATCTGCCCGTTTACAACCGATTGGCCCGCGAGAATCGGTTTTGGCTCTGAAGGAGGATCGGGCGGCGTGAATGTTTCATTGGGAACCATGGGGAGTGCCTGTTGGAGGAAGGCACTCCACATCGGTACGGCTGCCAAAATACTGGACCCCTGTCGGGTCATTGGCGTGTTGTCGTTATTGCCGGCCCATACGCCCACCACAAGCGACGGAGTGTATCCCATTGCCCATGCATCACGAAAGTCGTTTGAGGTGCCCGTTTTGAGCGCTACGTCATAGCCGGGGAAAACCGTTAGGCTCTGGCTCCCGCCGAAGAGAGGGGCGCGTGCGCTCGGGTCGGAGAGGATATCGTTTACGAGACGCACCGACTGCGCGTCGGCCACCGTGCTTGTCGAATCGGCATAGGATTCAAGCGTGTTCCCGTTGCCGTCCTGCACTGATAAAACCATGGATTGTGCATGTTTTACGCCCTCATCGGCAAGCACCGAATAGGCTTCCGTGAGATCGATAAGATGTACTGCTCCACCTCCAAGCACGAGCGAAAGACCGTATTGGTTCGGATCGCTCAGGGTGGTGACGCCAAAATTCGAAACATTTTTAAGGGCGTTTTGTTCTCCGACCAGATATAACATTTCAACAGCAGGCACATTCACCGACTGTGCGAGAGCCGCACGCACCGTCATTGGGCCGGCGAACGTTCCTTCAAAATCCTGCGGGTGAAAACACTTTGCATTTATTTTATCGAAATTTGGTATCGTCGGACATGATGGATCGGTGCTGAATTCGGTTGGCACGTCAAACAGAATGGTGTCGGGCGTGTATCCAATTTGGAAGCCTGTCATATAGACGAAAGGCTTCAGTGAGGATCCTGGTTGGCGCAATCCCTGAGTCGCCACATCAAAGTTGCCATCATTGGAGGTGTCGAAATAATTTGCCGATCCTACGAGTGCGAGCACCTGGCCCGTTGTGGGATCCTGTGCAACCAAGGCGCCGTTGCTTGAGTTGTATAGCTGTTTATCTCGGGCAACTCCCGCGGTGACCGCCGCCTCGGCTGCCTGTTGCATGTCCCAGTTCAACGTTGTCACAACTTTCAATCCACCACGGTCAACCATCGCTTCGCCGTATTTTTGGTAAAGATATTGTTCAACAGCCATTACAAAATGCGGAGCCTTAATCCCGGAGCCCACACCACTCGCCGATTGGGGCTGGAACGTTATTTTATAATTCAAGGCGTCGGTGAGTTGCTGCTTCGTTATTTTGCCGCTCGCGTACATCTTTTGCAGGGTAAATTTTTGGCGCGCAATAAGTTCGTCGGTGTGGGTGCCCCATGGCGAATAATATGAAGGTGCCTGCGGCAACGAAGCGAGAAGGGCCGCCTGCGCAATATTAATTTGCGTGATCGGAATATTAAAATACGCCTCGCTTGCGGTTTCAACCCCGGAAATATTCGGACCGTACGGGACCTCGTTCAAATACAAATCGAGAATCTGGTCTTTCGAATAATAATTATTCAGCTTTACGGCCAAAACAAATTCTTTGAGCTTTCTCGTGAGTGTTTGGTCGAGCGTTAGAAACGCCGTGCGGGTTAACTGTTGGGTGATAGTAGACCCTCCTTCAACGAATGAGTGGTGAACGATGTCCGTGAGAAACGCTCGGAGGGTGCCCTTCCAGTCGAACGCAGGCTCGTTATAAAAATTTTCATCCTCCAGCTCGACGGTGGCATCTTTGAGGGATTGTGGAATTTGGTCAAACGGAACAATCGTTCGGCTGGGGCCGTTGCTGATTTGGTAGAGCAGAACCGTTCCCGTGCGGTCATAGATTTTTGTGGACTGGCTGATCTGCTGACTCGCGATCTCCTGAATCGTGGGGACCGTGGCGGCGAAATAAAGCAGGGCGAGGATAACAATGCCTCCGGCGCCCGCAACAACAATGGCCGCAATCTCGATAATGCGGATCCAGGCGCTCCTTTTTGGTTTTTCGGACGAGTACATCTGCGTAAGTGTTAATACTTATTTTACCTCGCTTTTTCGATAAGAACAAAAAAACAACGCCTAAAAAGCATTGTTTTTTTGAAAGGTAATAAGCTATCCCTCAAGCATTGAGTCCGCGTCGTCATCCGGAGGAGCCGTAGCCGTGTCGGCGTCGTCCTCCTCATCTTCATCCTCGTCTTCGTCGTCGAGCGTGTCAGGATCCTCAACTCCCGGCTCTTCTGCGTCTTCATCGCTCAAGCCACGGAATGCGAGCGTTAGTTTAAATAATTCTGTCGCCATAGTGAACCATTATTAACGACCTTTCAATAAATTTTAGAATCAGTATAGAGAAGTATGGATGTGTGTCAATTGCTCGTGTGGATAAGTCGGTCCCCGGCCGCGAGGATTGCAAGCGCAAGCGCATCACTTGCGTCATCAATCATCTTCATGCCCGGTTGTTTCAGGATAAGCTGGACCATTTTGAGCACCGCTTTTTTATCCGCCGCACCATAACCCGTGACGCCGATTTTAACCTCATTCGGGGAATATTCCCTAAGGCGCACGTTTTTTTCTCTTGCCGCAAGCAATATCACGCCGCGGGCTTGCGCAACGGCAAGCGCAGTTTTTTGGTTCTTTGCGAAGAAAAGTTTTTCAATCGCCAATACGTCCGGCTTGTGTTTGTTAATGAGTGCATCAACGCCTTTCTTTATTTCAAAAAGAGCCCCGACGTCATCCATGCTTTTAATTTCGAGAATCCCGGCCGCAACAAAGATTGCTTCGCTCTGCTCCTGGAGGATAACGCCATATCCAACCCGGCGTGTTCCCGGATCAATGCCGATCGCAATCATGTTTTTATACTACAAAAGGGCGCATTAAATTTCTATTAAAATCAGTCGCTGAGGTTCGCATTGGTGTAGACATTCTGCACGTCGTCGTTTTCCTCGAGCGATTCGAGGAGTTTTATAACCTGACCCTTGTCGCCATCCGCAACGTCCTGCGGAAACTTTGCGTTCCAACCGTCGTGGGTCTTTTCAAAAGCCCACTGTACGCTGCCGGACTCCGCCCACTTGCCGTTGTGCTCTTTAAGAATTGTTTTAATTTCCTGCACGGTACGATTCCGGCTGTCGGATAGAGCCTCCACGATGATGGCCGAGCCGCCGGGACCATATGCTTCAAAAAGCAACTCATCCAAATTTCCGGTTTCGGCGGCTTTTTTGACGGCTCGTTCGATGTTGTCCGCCGGTACGCTTGCGGCTCTTGCCGTTGCGATTGCAGTTCTGAGGCGCGGATTGAAGTCGGGATTCGGTTCGGTTTTTGCCGCCGCGGAAATGGCTTTCAATAATTTCGAAAAAACCTTGGCCCGTTTCTGGTCGGTGATTTCTTTTTTGTGTTTAATTCCCGCCCAGTGCGAATGTCCTGACATAATAAATTGATATTGCTTGCATTATAGCCCCGCCGCAAATAAAAAAAAGCCCCAGGTGCACATTGAAACATGTGCGCCCGGGGTTCCAGGAGGGAAAACAAGATCACTTCTTTGCATAGGCAACTTGAACGGTTTCATTCGCGCCCGGGATCCACGTGATGGTAACGTCGCAATACCATAATTGACGGATTGCTTTCTTGATCCAGTTGCCGTGATTGAACAAGCGGATTCCGCAAGCATTAAGAGCTGACTTGAGCGCTGCGCGCTCTGGCGTCACACCCTGCGATGCAAACGTGCTGCCACCACGCCAGCCATAACTGGAAATCGATTCGCTACCATATCCGGCTTGTGTCGTAACTTGCGCGGAACCAAGCGTAATTGTTGAATCGCCAGGTCGCACGAGATCAACATTTACCTGGACCGTGTAGAGATTACCAGAGAAGGATCCATAACTGGAGTAACCGCCTCGAGATCCATAACCCGATGACCAGCCCGCCCCGCTGACCGCGCCTTGGTTTTGAGCCATCGGATAAATTCGAATATACGGACCACTCGTGTCGCAGGGTTGTCCTGGTTCCGAAAAATCTTGCGGGCCGTCTCCGAGGCTTCTCAGACGAGACAACATTCTCGGAACAGAATCTCCTGGCATATCCAGGCAGACAACCGCTCTTGAGAAATCCGGACGTGATGCCTTTTGAGAGCCTTTTTCGTAGTGCACGATTTTTCCGGCTGCCGCTATCGACAGAAAGCCCGGAGACGAAACGGTGAATAAGATCAGAAAGCGGACAATCTTCCATGCGCTAGCGCAATGATCGTTCATACCTTTTTCCTCCGCGCCGCAAGGGGCGCCTTCCATAGAATTCGATGTTTCAAAGAACAGATATATTTTAGCATAAAACTTGCCAGTTTGTCAATACCACTCGAAAATAGTGCCCTTTTGGGGCTACAATGATAACAATGCACGATTTACAGCCAAATGAATTGCTTGAGCGGCTGAAGAGGCTTCACCGGGATGGCGAAGAGCGGGCCGCGGAGAGGCTCGCCACACAACTGGGCCTCACCTATACCGACCTTGCAAAAACCCCGGTCTCACTTGATGCAGTCCGCATTATTCCCGAAGAAGATTCCCGGAATGCAAAAGCGGCGGCGATAGAAATTAAGGGAAGCCGCCTGGCGCTCGGTGCTGTCAATCCAGCTCTTCCGGCGACAAAAAAATTAATCGACGATCTAGCGGCAAAAAAATATGAGGTTAAGGTTATTGTTATTTCTCCCACAAGCCTGGAGTCGGCGTGGCACTTTTATCAATTTATCAAGCCGGAGGCGGATGTCATTACGGGAACGGTAAAAATTGCAAAGGAGCGACTGGAAGCGCTTCGGGTCCGGCTCACAACGCTCGACGCAATCCACAAGGAAATTGCCGCGAGCGATATCAAAAAACTTTCACCGGTGACGCTCATCGAGGTTATGCTCGCCGGCGCCATGGGAATGCGGGCGTCCGATATTCATACCGAGGCCGAAGAAAAAAAAGCAAAAATTCGTTTTCGAATCGACGGCATCCTGCACGATATCTTCGACGACCTGCCGCTTCCGATCTATCAATCTTTTATTTCCCGCATCAAGTTGCTTTCCGGGATGAAAATTAATATCCGAGATATTGCGCAGGACGGGAGATTCACCATTGCACTCGGGGAAAAAGAAGTGGAAATGCGCGTCTCGGTTATTCCGGCAGAGTTCGGCGAAACGATCGTGATGAGAATTCTTGATCCTTCGGCGACCACGGTCGGGCTTGCAGAACTAGGCTTGCGACCGGACTCGCTTGAGATTGTAAAAAACGGGCTCGGCCGGCCAAACGGGCTTATTTTAAACACCGGGCCGACCGGCTCCGGGAAAACGACAACACTCTACGCATTTTTGAGAACCATCAACAATCCGGAAATCAAAATTATCACCCTTGAAGATCCAATCGAATATCGCATCGAGGGAATCGAACAGACACAGGTCGCCGATCAATCCGGGTATACTTTTGCAAACGGGTTGCGGGCAATCGTGCGACAGGATCCCGACGTTATTCTCGTCGGCGAGGTTCGCGATCTTGAAACCGCGGACATTGCTTTGCAGGCGGCGTTGACCGGTCACCTCGTGCTTTCAACATTACACACAAACGATGCCGTGGGCGCCGTGCCTCGGCTTATTAATTTGGGCGTGAAGGCCGTGAGTATCGGACCGGCGTTGACGCTTGTTATCGCCCAGCGGCTTGTAAGAGTTTTATGCAAAGAATGTAAGATAAAGGCGGAGGTCGACCCCGCGCTCGATAAAAAAATAAAAAATTTCTTGAGCCGGTTGCCTGCTAAGGTAGACAAAAAGCAATATCAGGCGTATGAACTATATAAGGCCGTTGGTTGCGCGCAGTGCAATGGCCTGGGCTATCGGGGCAGGATTGGAATTTTTGAATTTTTACAGGGCGGTTCGGATCTTGAAAGAACGATTTTAAAGGAAGCGTCGGAGGTGTCTCTCCGCGAAGTGGCGCAAAAACAGGAGATGGTTTCGATGCAGCAGGACGGGATCCTGAAGGTGCTTCTTGGAACAACAACGCTCGACGAGGTGTCGAGCGTTACAGGGGAAATTGAGTGGTGACTGCTTGAAAGAGTAGTAAATTTAAACCTGGGGGCAATTCCTCGCGAAAGGATAAAAACCCTTTTATCGAAAGACAAAAGGGACTAGAATTACTCAAAGGATAGAACCAGCCGAAACCGGTTCGTCCTGGAAGGTTTAGAAATAATTCCCGCCCCCAGATTTAAATCAGCTACTCATCAACAAGAGAAATGATAGCATACAATATATTTCTTGTCAAGTAGCCGGGAAGGGCCGCGGAATGTGCCGATTTTTATGAAAAAAAGCCCTGCAAATCCCCAAAACGAAGACCAGAACATCGACCTCACCCTTCGGCCGACCGAATGGGACGAGTATGTCGGTCAGCAGAAAATCAAAGACAATCTCAAGGTTATTCTTGAGGCGGCAAAAAAGCGCAAAGAGGTCGCTGACCATTTGTTATTTTCCGGACCTGCCGGACTTGGCAAAACAACGCTTGCTTATCTTGTCGCCCGCGAACTCGGCGGACTTATCAAAACAACATCCGGACCCGCGCTTGAAAAAACAGGCGACCTCGCCGCGATCCTCACCAACCTCAGTCCCGGCGAAATTCTTTTCATCGATGAGGCGCATCGCGTGAATCCGATGATTGAAGAAGTGCTTTATCCAGCGATGGAATCGCGGAAGCTGCATCTTGTCGTCGGGAAGGGACCTTCGGCGCGGACGTTGTCCTTGGATTTGCCACCCTTCACGCTTATTGCTGCAACCACGCGCGAAAACCTGCTGTCCCAGCCGTTGCGGTCGCGGTTCGGCGCGACGCTCAGGTTGAATTATTACGACCTCGAGGATATTAAAAAAATATTAACGCGGTCAGCCACCATTCTGGGCGTCACGGCAACACCCGAAGCGATTGAAGTTTTGTCGCGCGCCGCGCGCGGCACCCCGCGCGTTGCAAATCGTCTCCTGCGGCGCGCCCGCGATTTTGCCGAGGTACACGGCACATCCGTCGTGGACGTTCCCGCAGCACAAAAAACCCTTGAGATGCTCGAAATCGATAACGTGGGCCTTGAACCGCAAGACAGGAGGCTTCTTATGACCATCATCGAAAAATTCCGCGGCGGTCCTGTCGGGATCAACACGCTCGCCGCGGCATTATCCGAAGATAAGGGCGTTATCGAAGATATTTACGAACCGTTTTTAATGACGCTTGGATTTCTCCAGCGCTCGTCGGCGGGGCGCGTGGTTCTGCCCGCCGCATATAAGCATCTGAAGATTCGCGACGAAGGGGAGCTGCTTTAAACCTCATGCGGCGCACGAGCCGCCTTTTATAATTATTTAATCCCAACCGCGTAGGGTGGGTTAATGGTCTATATCAACGAATGGCTTCCAAATCCAACCGGCAACGATAATTGCAAAACGAATTGCGGCTGGAATATTGAATTTGTCGAACTCGTAAACATGGGTGATTCGGCGGTTTCCCTGAACGGCTGGGCTCTCTGGACCGGCGGAAAAGCAAAAAAAATCTTTTTGAATGGTCGCATCGGAGCCGGAGGATATTTTGTCATTAAAAAAGGGGAAGCAAAGATCTCTTTAAAAAACAACGACGGTGGATTATGGTTATATGGTTCGAATGGCGCCGTGGTTGATGAGGCGGCATTTGTCGGAGCGGCGCCGATAGCAAAAAGTTTTTCCCGTGTGGATTACGGGAGCGAAGACACGCAGCATTTCGCCTTTGTAGATCCAACGCCGGGAGCAAAAAACGAAATGATTGATACTGCGGTGGCGGCCAATCATTTTTTGCCCGGCACTCCGCTCGAACCGTTGCCCGGAGCGTTCCAATTTCTGAGTTTGCTCATCGGCTTCGTTGCGGTGCTCGGAGCCGCCACGGCGCATATCATTCACAACAATGAAGACATTTCACAGTTTATCAGCGGAGCAAACGCAGGCGCTCGGTAACGCCTTGGCTTTAGATGTCATCAAAAAACACAGACAGAGCCGAAAGGGTGCCGCCGCAATAATCGCCCTCAGGGGTGATCTTGGGGCGGGCAAGACCACCTTTGTCCAGGGTTTTTTGCGCGGTCTCGGTCTTAAAAAGCGGGCGCAAAGCCCCACGTTTATTATTATGCGGCGCCATGTACTTTCTCTTCCGGCGCGGCCGTTTAAAAATGTTTTCCACATTGACGCCTATCGGCTCAAGAAGGCTTCGCAGATGAAGACTCTTGGCATCAGGGATATTTTTGGTGATCCGCAGAATGTTATTCTTATCGAATGGCCGGAGCGGATAAAAGGCGTCATCCCCAAAAAAACACCATGGGTTTCGTTCTTGCACGGGGAGAAAGAGAACGAACGGAAAATAATTATTAAAAAATAATGAAGCGCCTCTTGCTCATCGACGCGAATTCAATCATTCACCGATCGTTTCACGCTCTGCCGCCGCTCACCGCGCCCGGCGGTGCACCGAGCGGCGCAATCTACGGAATCGCGAGCGTGCTGCTCAAATTATGGCGGGAGGAGAAGCCGGATTATGTTGCGGCGCTCTTCGATCGGCCGGAACCAACCTTTCGCGACGAGAAATATAAGGAGTATAAAGCGCAACGCCCGCCCGCAGCGAGCGAACTTATTTCACAGATCATAGAAGCCCACAATCTTTTTAATGTTTTTAATGTGAAGACATTTGAAAAGCCCGGCTACGAAGCCGATGATCTTATCGCGACATTCGCCGAAACCTTTAAAAAAGAAAAAGACGTGCAGGTGGTTATCCTGACCGGCGACCGTGACACGTTACAGATCGTGGAAGGCGATCACGTTGTCGTGCAAACTTTTAATAAAGGAGTGAGCGACACAACCATCTATAACGAAAAAGCGGTTATTGAAAAATATGGGCTCGCGCCGGATCAAATGATTGACTACAAGGCGCTTGTCGGTGACACGTCGGACAATATCAAAGGAGTGCCGGGGATTGGACCGAAAACGGCGGTCGATCTTGTTAAGCGTTTCGGAACGGTAAAAAAAATGTTCGAAAAGCTCCATGAAGATCCAAAGCTCGTTGCGCGGTTCGGCGCTTTCAAAAAAGAGGCCGAACTTTCCGAAGAGCTCGTCACGCTCGAACGGCACGTTCCGATCGAAATTCCGCCATTGGCGGAATTGGTGCCGCACGAAGCGACCTCCGCTATTGCGCTTTATTTTCAAACGATGGGATTTGGCACTTTAATCAAGCGCCTTTTAGGGCAAGCCGAACCGGAAAAGAAGGAGATAAAGCCAAAGAAGGAGCCGAAGCCAAAAAACGCCCAAACGCCGCTTTTTTAGTGGTATTATGAGACTATGTCCAACTGGAAGAACGTTGTAACGTGGCAGGAATTCTGGGTGGCCTGGGTTTTGTCCGCGATTGTTATCGCCGCCGCCGTGATGGCCGGTTTTTTTCTGGCACCGCCGCTTTCCTGGGTTGAAGTCGGCCTGCTGATTATTGTTCTTGTTCTTGTCTTCGCAAGCATCTATCGGTCATCGTCCGTTGACCGGAATACGAGCATCGAACGGAATGAACTCAAGAGCATTCTCGCGAGCATCAGCGACGGATTAATCGTATACGAGAAAAATTTTCAGGCAATATTTTTTAATCCCGCCGCTGAACGACTTTTTAAAATTCAGGCGAAGGATGCCATGGGGCATATTTTTTCGCCTCAGGACGTGGAGAGAGAAGGATGGAAAATTTTGACGCAGGTTATTTTCCCGTCGCTCGCGCCGCGTGTCATCATGCGGTCGGGGGAGAATGCGGTGCCTCAGGTTGTTGATATTTCGTTCACTGACCCGCAGCTCGAATTCCGGGTGACGACCGCCCCCGTCATGGATAACCAGGGGAACACGCTTGCGTTTCTCAAAATCATTCGCGATCGCACGGCTCAGGTGAGCGCTCTCCGTTCGCGAAGCGAATTCATAACCGTCGCCTCCCACCAGCTGCGTGGGCCGGTGACGGATATCAATTGGGCGTTGCAAACGCTCGCGAGCGATCCGACCGTGAGCGACGACAATAAGCTTATCGTGGAAAATGCGTACGCCGCCTCACAAAATCTCCTGCGCCGTATCGAGGATCTTTTGAATATTGCAAAGATGGAAGACGGCCAGTTCGGTTACGATTTTAAAGATACGGACATCTCGAATTTCGTGGAAATGGTTCTCGGAGAGGTGTTGCCGGCTGCAAAGAAGACCGGCGTCAAGATTTATTTCGACCGGCCCGCCACGCCGCTACCGCGGGTGATGATTGATGAAAAACGGCTTTCACTTGCGCTCGTAAATCTTCTTGAGAACGCCATTCGCTATAACGTGGAAAACGGAGAAGTGATCGTTAAGGTGGACACGATGCCGGGGAAGCCTTTCCTGGTAGTGAGCGTCAAGGATAGCGGCATCGGCATCCCTCCGGAGGCTCTCCAAAAACTGTTTACCAAGTTCTATCGGGCGGACAATGCCGTGAAAGCCCAAACCGAAGGTTCGGGCCTCGGCCTTTTTATCGCGAAAGGTATCGTAAGCGCCCACGGGGGCGAGATATGGGCGGAATCCGAACTGAATCGAGGCACAACAATATCGTTCGCCATCCCGACCGATTCGAATCTTATCCCAAAACACGAAGTTGGCCTTGAGGCGCTATTCTAAACACGGCACGTTTGGAGTACAATGATGGGGATGAAGAAATCTGGACGCAACCGAAAATATATTTTCATCGTGGGAGGCGTCATGTCCGGCGTTGGCAAGGGTATCGCATCCGCTTCCATCGGAAAAATTCTCCAGTCCCGCGGTTTTGAAGTCACCGCGATCAAAATCGACCCGTACGTGAATGTTGATGCAGGCACTATGAACCCCACCGAGCACGGTGAGGTTTTTGTTTTGAATGACGGCACGGAATGCGACCAGGATATGGGCAACTATGAGCGGTTTTTGAACCGGGATCTGAGCGGCGCGAACTATATGACAACCGGAAGCATCTATAAGACGGTGATTGAGCGCGAACGGAGCATGGGTTACGGCGGCCGGTCGGTCAGCGTTGTGCCTTATATCCCGCTCGAAGTAATCCGCCGCATCGATGCGGCCGCCACGCTTGCGAAGGCGGACATCACCATTACGGAAATCGGCGGAACCGCAGGCGAATATGAAAATATTTTATTCCTCGAGGCGGTGCGCATGATGCGAATCAAACATCCCGAAGATATTTTGCTCATCCTGGTCAGCCACCTGCCGATCGTGAGCGACGAGAACGAACTCAAGACCAAGCCGACCCAGCATGCGGTGCGCGCGTTGAATTCTGTCGGCCTTCAGCCCGACATCATTCTCGCCCGCGCGAAATATGCGCTCGATGAAAAGAGAAAAGAAAAGATTGCATTCAACTGCAACGTGCGGGAGAAAGACGTGATCTCGGCGCCTGATGTCGGCAGTTTGTATGACGTGCCGATCAATTTCGAAAAAGATAACCTGGGGAATCTCATCATGGAGAAGCTCGGCGTGCGGCCGCCAAAAAAAGACATGAAGGAATGGCGTGCGCTTGCGGACCGCATCCGCCACGCGCGCGAGACGGTAAAGATCGGCATCGTCGGAAAATATTTCTCCACCGGAAAATTTATCCTGGCCGATTCGTACCTATCGGTGATCGAAGCCGTGAAGCACGCAAGCTCCTATTGGGGCGTGCGCCCGGAAATCAAATGGCTCGACGCCGAGGAATTTGAAAAGAAAGGCGCGGCGCTTCGCGACCTCGAACAATACGATGCGATTATCGTCCCCGGAGGCTTTGGAAGCCGTGGCGTTGAAGGGAAATTGAACGCCATCCGTTATTGTCGGGAAAACAAAATTCCGTATCTCGGGCTGTGCTATGGCATGCAGCTTGCGGTGGTGGAGTTTTCGAGGAATGTGCTGAAAATGAAGGGGGCAAACACCACAGAGATTAATCCCGGAACGCAGTTCCCGGTGATCGATATTCTTCCGGAGCAGAAGAAGCTTATGGAAGAGAAGAATTATGGCGGAACCATGCGGCTCGGTGCGTATCCGGCCGTGCTCACAAAAGGAACGATGGCGGAAAAAGCCTATGGGACCACCAAAATTTCAGAGCGGCACAGGCATCGCTTCGAGGTCAATCCGGCATTTATTAAGAAGATTGAAAAAGCGGGAATGGTTTTTTCCGGGCAGTCGCCGGATCGCCGCTTGATGGAAGTGATGGAACTTTCGCGGGAGACGCATCCGTTTTTCATGGGATCGCAATTTCATCCGGAGCTTACTTCGCGTCCGATGAAACCGAACCCGCTTTTCCGTGAATTCGTGAAAGCCGCCGCCGCCCGTGCGTCGGTCAGTGTGAAAGCGGGAACGGCGATTTTCGGCAAGCAATGATCATTTTCCTTTACGGCCCCGACGATTATCGCCGGGTTCAGAAGAAGCGGGACATTATAAGTGAATTTGAAAAAAAGCGATCCGAGCTCGGCCTCGGTTTTTTTGATCTTGAAGAAAAGGGAGCCCTCGATTCACTCGGGGGATTTATGCGTAACCAGCCGATTTTTGAAACCGCCCGGCTCGCCGTTTTGGAAAACGCTTTTGAGATTGAGGCGGTGAAGCTCGCGGCGGCGTTGAAGCCCGCCGTTTCCGAAAAAGGAATCCAGGTGCTCGTGTGCGAGAAAGACAAGCCGCTCAAAGCGCTTGCTTTCCTGCTTGAAAAACCGGTGCTCTCCCAAAAATTTGAAACGCTTACCGGAGTCGCTTTTGTTTCATTCATAAAAGAGGAGGGGAAAAAGCGGGGCGTTGTGTTTGATGACCAGGCTGCGGCTTTCCTCGGCGGCGTATATGCGGGGATGAGCTGGGCGGTGGTCACCGAAATTGAAAAAATCTCCACGCTCAAAACTGCCATCGCAGGGAAGGCCACCGTCACCCGGAGGGATCTCGACGCCTTCGGCCTTGAAGCTGCGCCGAATTACTGGGCGCTCCTAAATGGCATGAAAAGCCCGGATATCAGAAATCGCCTTGGCGCGCTCGAGATCCTGCTTTCAATCAACGATCCTCCGGCAAAGATTTTTAATATTCTTTCGGCCCAGGCCGGAGAGAAAATCCAGCGGATGGCCTGGTACGATCTTGCAGTTAAGTCCGGGAAACTCGAATACGAAGAGGCGCTTGTTGACCTGGCTCTTGGATAAAAAAGAACCGCCGCGGCGGTTCTTTTTAACACTATTTCACTGCGACCAGCCTGGAGAGGCGGCTCTTGAGGCGGCTCGCCTTATTTTTTTCAATAACTTTTGTCTTTGCGGCTTTGTCGAGCGCTTTGAAGACGAGCGGTAAAAGCTTCTTTGCCTCGTCGGAGCTTTTTGCCGCGACGAGTTTGCGATATTTCACAACCACTTTTTTGTAGCCGTCTTTTTTAGCTAAATTCCGCGCGTGGCGCGTCTTGTTCTGGCGGAGCGCTTTCTTGGCGGATGATGTAATTGGCATGGGAGTCAGTATAGGATACAGGCTTCGAAAAAGCAAGTTATAATAAAGGTATGATCTACAGCATTTCCGGAAAGCTCACGGTCAAAGCGGATCAATTCGCCGTTGTGGAAGCCGGCGGGTTGGGTCTGAAGCTTAACGCGAGCAAAAGGACGCTCGCTTCGATGCCCGCGCTCGGAGGAGCGGTGAAGCTGTTTTCATATCTCCATGTGCGCGAAGGGGCGATGGATTTGTACGGGTTTTCGGGAGAAAAAGAACTTCATTTTTTTGAAATGCTTATTTCCGTTTCCGGCGTCGGGCCGAAATCCGCTCTTGCGATCATGGATGTCGCAGAGCTCGAAGAGCTTGCGGCCGCGATCAAGGAGGGGCGGCCCGATTTGCTCACCCGCGCATCCGGCATCGGAAGGAAGACGGCGGAGCGTGTGATTGTCGAACTGAAAACGAAAGTGCAGTCCGCAAAGTCAGGCCTTGTTGTTGAAAAAATGCAGACCGATGTGGACCTCGTTGAGGCGCTCACAAGCCTTGGCTATCGCCGCGACGAAGCACGCGTTGCGCTTGGAAAAGTTGCGGCCGATGTGGCCGGAACGGAGAACCGCCTTAAGGCCGCACTCGCAATTTTGAGCAAGAAATAATGGACCGGATAAAAAAATCCCGCATCGTAAGATTTTTCTATAACATTCCCGGCGTTTCGCGGACGTATCATTTTATGTGGGCATGGGCGGGGGCGAAAATTCACAGAAATCCGAGCAGGAAAATCTTCGTGATTGGCGTGACGGGGACCAAGGGCAAAACGACGACGCTTGAACTTATTAATGCGATCCTTGAGCACGCAGGCAAACGCACGGCCCTTCTTTCGTCACTGCGAATGAAAATCGGCGATACGAGCCGCAAAAACCCAACCGGCAATTCAATGCCCGGGCATGGATTTATCCAGAAATTTTTGCGGCAGGCACGGGCGGACGGCTGTTCCTACGGGCTGATCGAGGTTACGTCGCAGGGCGTTGCGCTTCACCGGCATCGTTTTATCGAATGGAACGTTGGCGTCATCACAAATCTTGCCCCCGAACACATCGACTGGCACGGTTCATATGAAAAATATCGGGACGCAAAAAAACAGTTTCTTGAAAATGTTTTAGCCGGCGGCGGGAAAGTTTTTTTGAATCGCGACGACAGGGAGTATCATTTTTTTGCCGAGGCGCTTGCGGGCGAGCCTGGCAATAAATATGGAGGAGACACCATTTCTTACTCAAGGAATGACCAATGGTTGAAAGACAGCCTGGCAAAAGCCCGCCTCGCACAATCGGTTCGCGACGAAGGGGCTCCAAAGTTTTTATTAAGCAAATTTAATGAAGAAAACATTGCGGTGGCTGTCGCGATTGCGCGCGAGCTTGGGATCTCGGACCGTATTGTGGAAGAGGCGATCACGAACTTTGAAGGGTTGCCAGGCCGTATGGAATTTGTGCGGAAGGGCGACTACACGGCGATCATCGATTACGCACACACTCCCGATTCACTTGAAGCCGCGTACGTGGCGGCCCGGCCGGTGCCGACGCCGTTTTTTCCTTCGCCCCGCCTCATCTGCGTTTTGAGCGCCGCGGGCGGAGGGCGTGACCAATGGAAAAGGCCCGAGATGGGGAAAATTGCGGATCGCTACTGCGACGAGATCATTATCACGAACGAAGACCCGTACGACGAGGATCCCCGAAAAATCATGAGCGAAATTGAAGGAGGTATTAGAAAAAATGGATCCGATAGGGAAAAGATATATAAAGCTCCGGACCGGCGTGCGGCCATTAAATTTGCCGTCGGCCTTATGCGTGACGGTGATGTCGTGATCGGAACCGGCAAAGGGAGTGAAGAATTTATTCACCTTGCGCGGGGGCGCACCGAGCCGTGGAATGAGCGGGAAGTATTTGAAGAAATGCTTGCGAAAAAAATGGAAATGGGAAATGAACAGGCCCCGTCGTGATGACGGGGCCCTTGGTTTTTATCTGCCGGACGGGCAGGAGCGAGGCCGTGTTTGCTCTCGCCGACGATCTTCGGGAGGAAGACGAGGCACAAATGCTTTCTTCGAATTGGTTTCCCCTGCAGAGTTCGCGGATATGTTCCGACGGATACTCTCCGACAGGTTTGCAAGGGCGCGAACCTGCTCAATATCCGCAGTTGGCCTTTGCTTTCTGTTCCCCGAACGGACTTTGTAAGAGGTGGAATGAGGTTCGTTTCGAAAACTAACGCGCTGTGGGAGAATTTCGTCGTCGTCGTACACTTTGTACACGTTTTCTGCCTCACGAGATGAATTCAACAACTTGCATGAGGGTATCATAAGTTGTTTTGCGCGGCAAGGAGCCTTATACTTAGCCCTATGAAACTCTCATTTTACGGCGGCGTCGGGGAGGCGACCGGCGCGAATTATGTTGTCGAGTCAAACGGAACGCAGATTATGGTTGACTGCGGACTGCACCAGGGGAGCCACTATGCGGAACGCGAAAATTTTGAACAATTCCCGTATGATCCAAAAGTTATCGATGCGGTATTTATCACCCACTCTCATCTAGACCACATCGGCCGGCTTCCGAGCTTAGTGAAGGCGGGATTTAAAGGGGTGATCTATTCAACCTCGGCAACACGTGATTTTGCCGAACTCATGCTGCTCGACTCGGAACATCTGCTTTCAAAAGAGGCTGAACGTGAGAAGCGGCCGCCGCTTTATACCGACGAAGACATAGAAAAAACAATGAGCCAGTGGCGCGGGCTCAATTATCACGCGCCGGTTTCGGTGGGGGATTTTAAGGTTGATCTCTTTGATGCAGGCCACATTCTGGGCTCTGCCATCATCCGGATCCACGCCGAAGGGAAAACAATCGTCTTTTCCGGCGACCTTGGAAATACGCCGGCGCCGATTATCCAGCCGACGGAAACCATCGATGCCGCCGATTATTGCGTGATCGAATCAACCTACGGGGATCGCGTCCATGTAAATGTTGACGGCCGCCGCGAGATGCTTGAAAAGGCGGTCCAGGATACGGTGCGCGCCGGCGGCACTCTCATGATTCCCACGTTCGCGATGGAGCGCACCCAGGAATTGCTTTATCACCTTCATCAACTTTTTCAGGACGGCAGCATCCCGCGCGTCCCGGTTTTTATCGACAGCCCGCTCGCCATCAAGCTCACGGCTGTCTACAAGAAGCACGAAAATTATTTTAATCCGGCGACGCGGCACATCGCCGCGACCGGCGACGACATTTTGAACTTTCCGGGGCTTCATCTCACGCTTACGACCGAACAGTCGAAGGAGATCAACAATGTTCCTCCGCCGAAAATCGTCATTGCCGGTTCGGGGATGTCGAACGGTGGAAGGATTTTACACCATGAGGCGCGCTATCTTTCCGACCCTAAGAGCGAAATCATTTTTGTCGGCTACCAGGCGGTTGGATCGCTCGGCAGGGAATTACTCGAGGGCGCGACGGAAGTTAAAATTTTCGGAGAGACGGTTCCTGTGCGATGTCGCAAGGTAAATATCCCCGGATATTCCGCGCATGCGGACCAACCACGCCTGATCGCGTGGGTGAAGCCTATGAGCCACACACTTAAAAAGGTTTTCGTGGTGCAGGGGGAGCAGGAATCGAGCGAAGTTCTTGCGCATAAAATAATCGATGAATTTGCGGTCTCCGCCGAGGTTCCGCATCCCGGAGAAAGCGTTTCGTTGTGATATCATTCAACTATGGCTACTAAAAAAAAGCGGAAAGTGAAGGCGCATGAAGCATTATCGGCAAGTTATCTAAAATATAAAGTTTGCATTTCTGGCTCGGCCGAGACGGAGTTTTGTCCTCCAGGAACCATTGAAAAAGCAATGGAAATCGGTGCACTCGTTGCAAAGCACGGCATGGTGCTCGTAACCGGAGCGACAACCGGCATTCCTTATTGGGCCGCGAAAGGCGCAAAAGAAGCCGGTGGAATTGTAATCGGTTTGTCGCCGGCGGCGTCCAAGCTTGCTCACGTTAAGACATATCGGCTGCCGGTTGATTATCACGACCTCATCATTTATACCGGCTTCGATTACTCCGGAAGAAATCTCCTGCTTACCCGTTCCGCCGACGCCATCATCACAATCTACGGTCGCATCGGCACTCTCAATGAATTCACGATCGCTTTCGAAGATAAAAAGCCTCAAGGAGTGCTCACCGGCACCGGAGGAGAGAGCGATGAGTTGCAGCACATTCTCGAAATCGCCCATCGCGGACCCGGAAAAGTTGTTTTCGATTCAAATCCGAAAACGCTTATGGAAAAAGTGGTCACGATGATAAAGGCGGATGAAAAAATAGTTGAAGCCGCCGATGTTCGCATTGCGCAACATCGCGCGCGGGGTTAATAAAGATGATTATGAAAAAACGCCCATCAAAAAAAGCAAAAGCAAAACCGAAGGTAAAGGCAAAAACGAAGCCAAAAGCGAAGGCTTCGAAACCAATCGGCGTAGTTACGCACTTCTACACAAAAATCCGCGTGGCGATCGTGAAGTTTAATAAAAAAGTTCCGGCCGGAGCGAAATTGCATTATAAAGGAGCGACAACTGATTTTGCGGACGTTGCGAAATCAATGCAGTACGATCACAAAGAAATAAAGACGGCGCCAAAAGGGAAGCAGATCGGTATTAAAGTTAAAAAGCGTGTTCGTGAAGAAGATAGGGTTTATCTCGCCGAATAGTCGACCATGAATCGTTCAACCGCGCATTTTTTCGAGGTCGCGGGGATTGTCGCTGCCGCGACTGTCGGCGATGGCGTTTTCGCCCTTCCTTACATTTTTTATAGTGCCGGATGGTTGCTTAGTATTGCGTATCTTGCGATACTCACCGTTTTTGTGAGTACGGCTCATGTTGTCTATTTAAAGACGCTTGAATCCGAAGGAGAAAAAGAACGGCTACTTGGTCTCGCAAAAAAACGTTTCGGGAGCATTGGGTTTTGGGTGGGATTTCTCGCCATCGTCGTCGGGCTTCTTCTTACACTGGTCGCATATCTCATCCTTGGCACGCAATTTATCCATCTTGCCGTTCCTGCGATTCGCTTGCGCTACGCCTTCGCCGCATTTTGGGTTTTGATCTCTGCGGTCGCGCTTGCGAGCGACAAAGAGATTCGCAAGCTTGAACTCGCGGGAATTGCCTGCACGGCGGCTATCATCGTTGTAATTTTTATTTCGTCGTGGCCGAATATTCTTTTTGGCGGCGTACCGACCATCAACACAAATAATCTTTTCTTGCCGTTCGGAGCCGTGCTTTTTTCACTCGCCGGATGGACGAGTATCGAGCCGGCATATGAAGCCCGGAAGAAGCGCCGCTTGAGTGGCCAAGCCTCGACGGCGAGGAGTCCATGGGTTGCACTCGCCGCCGGTACGCTTTTTGCGGCGCTTCTTTATGCGATGTTTGCAGCGGGAATCATCGGCGGCTCATCGGGAGGCATGATCACGCCCGATACCGCCTCCGGGCTTGCAATGTGGCCGCTCTGGAAAAAAGACCTGCTTGCCGTCCTAGGACTTATCGCCGTTGCAACGGTATACCTCCCGATTTCCAGGGAGATTAAAAATGCATTAGAAAAAGATTTACAATGGCCGCGCGGTTCGTCCCGTCCGCTCGTTGTGCTTTTCCCGCCGGCGCTCGTCCTTCTTGGTTTTAACAATTTTCTTGCGGTCGTCGGTCTGGTCGGCGGCGCTTTTCTCAGCCTGCAATATCTTCTCATTATTTCCGTCGGCCGCCGTGCGCTCAAGCTCTCGGTTACACAAAAAATATTTCTCGACGCCATCGCCCTTGTTTTCGTGGTCGCGGTAGTTTACTCGGTGTATTCTTTTATAGTACGATAGGAACGTCATCCGAAACGCCCTCGTAGTTCAACGGATAGGACATCTCCCTCCGAAGGAGAAGATCGAGGTTCAATTCCTCGCGGGGGCACAAGACGGGTAATCGTGCCGCTTCCGGCACACTTCTCAAAAAACACCCCATTGATGACGATACAAAAATCTTCTTCTATAATCGGGTATAATTTGTTTATGGATTTTTCTCCGGAAAAAGGAGGGTATCTTAATAAAAAGGGCGAGGAAATTGATTTCAGCAAAAAGCGATTCCAATTTTGGCTGGAAAATATTCCTCCCGATATCAGGCGACTAGAACATGACCTGCTCAAAGGTCAACGGGAGCTTCTCCATTCGAACCTGCATCGCTTCGACAACCGGAGAAAGGTAGGCAGGTTCACTCTGATCCCAGGATTTACCGATGACTTGCGAGAAGCCTCTTGGGAGAACTTTCAAGATAGTTTTCTTTGGGGAGAAGAGCGGAAAAAGCGTTTCGCAGAAATTATTGAGCAAACACGAGCTGACCTTCCTAAACTTCTTGAAAAACACTCAAGAATCATCCCCGGGAACAAAATCAAACTCATCGCACTGGCCGGCTCTTCACTCTACGGCCCACACCAGGAAGGCGAACGACTATCCGACGTCGATCTCAATTTTCTCATTGACGAGAAAACCGCCAAGCTGAACTTTCAAGATTTGCCTGATATCCATAAGCCGGAAGAAATCCCTTACCATCTCTTCGGAACCGGATACGGCGACGAAGCGCGTGGCCCACGGCAAATACACTGGATGCTATATCCCCATTTTCCGATAGAGAACAACCTGAGCGAGGAGGAGACGAACGCCATCATGTCAAATCTCCTTGACGCAACCGAAGCAAGGAAATCAAAAATTCTCGACTATATGCACGGCCTTGAAAGTCGGCTTAAAGAACGAGGCGAAGCACAAATACTTTAATGAAACGACTTTTAAAAATCGCTGTCGTATGCGGCGGCCCATCTTCCGAGCACGAGGTATCGCTCAACACGGCGAACATGGTTTTGAAGAATTTGGACCGGAAAAAATATCGACCGTCAATCGTTGTGATGCAAAAAAATGGGTTATGGACATTCAATGCCGGAAAGGTAGCCAGTATCGGGGAAGCACTCCAAAAATTAAAGAAGTTTGATTTCATATTCATTGCGATGCATGGAGCATTTGGGGAAGACGGTCGTTTTCAAGCTGTTCTCGAATGGCTCGGTGTTCCCTATTCCGGCTCCGGCGTTTTGAGTTCTGCAATGGCAATGAACAAACAGATATCGAATGTCTTGTATGAAACTAGCAGGATGAACGTGCCTCACTATGTGGTCAGAAACAAGAACGACAGAAACAAGATCTCACTCCCTGTCGTCATAAAACCAGCAGAGGGAGGATCGAGTGTCGGTGTTTCCATCGTTAAATCAAAAAAAGATTTAGGTACAGGCCTCGCAAAAGCATTCCGAGAAAGCGACCGCGTGATGATTCAGCAATATATCAAGGGCCGTGAATTCACCTGTGGTGTACTCGAAGGAAAAAACAGGAAGCCCTTTGCGTTGCCGCCAACCGAGATCATTCCGAAATCATCTTCATTCTTTGATTATCGTGCGAAATATAGGGTGGGAGGAAGTTTGGAAATAACCCCGGCGCGATTGCCGAGGGCACAAGCCAAAGAACTTCAGTATATGGCCGTCCAAGCCCATATATTGCTCGGATGCCGTGGCATGTCCCGTTCGGATTTTATGCTGAAAGGATCAACGTTTTATATTCTGGAGACGAACACCATTCCGGGCATGACCGAAACAAGCTTGCTACCTCAAGCAGCAAAAGCGGCAGGCATTAGTTTCGCTTCGATGCTCGATGTCATTGTCAAAGCTGGCCTTCGAAGGAAATAGTTATTGATCTGACCTCAACGCGAACCGAAGCCTCGAATTGCTAAATTATTTCCTACACCCCTACTAGAATTGAACACTGACTCCCAGTTTTTCAGCCCAAATAGAAACTCCAGCAGGGGTTTTGAACCGGGAAGGGGGTCGGGGAAACGGTAGTTCTCGCCCCCTGTGGATAATTAAGTATTGACTTAAGTGTTATGAGACCTTAGGATGAGACCTATGGATGTTTTTACGGCACTCGCTGAGCCAACGCGGCGAACCATTATAGAAATGCTTGTCCGCAGGGGTGAGCTTTCCGCAACGGATATCAGTGATCAATTTAATTCCAGTCCGCCTGCAATTTCCCAGCACTTAAAGGTATTGCGGGAAGCGGGGATGGTTCGGGTTGAAAAGCGAGGGAGACAGCGGATGTACGAAGTGAATCCGTCGGCGCTTGAGGAATTTGAACGATGGGTTTATGAGACGACAGCTCTATGGAATGAACGGTTCGACGCGTTGGATCGGGTTTTGCAAAAGGAAAAATAAAGGCTCGAAAGAAAAAATAAAAGAAAGCAATACTATATATCAATGGAACAGAAAACAGAGTTCATTATTGACAGGGAAAACCTAACGATTACGGCAACGCGCGTGTTTGATGCGCCGCGGGGAATGGTTTGGGCCGCCGTTACGGATTCAACGCTTATCCCGTTGTGGTGGGGTCCTCGGCGGTTTACGACCGCCGTTGAGAAAAACGACCTTCGGCCGGGAGGCGAATGGCGGTTCGTTCAACACGGTGCTGACGGAAAAAAATTTGGCTTTCACGGCATAACAAAGGAAGTTGTTCTGCTTGAACGAATCACGCAAACATTTAATTTTGAAGGCATCCCCGACGGTCACGAGATGATTCAAACGATGACGCTTGCGGATTCAGAAGGTGGCACGACAACATTGACGCAGACGGCACACTATCAAAACATAGGAGACCTTGAGGGTATGGCGCAGGCCGGGATGGAAAAGGGTTTAGAGGAGAGTATGGATCGCCTTGCCGAACTCACGAGCCCAAAACGGGAGGCAACGATAACACGCATCTTCGATGCCCCACGGAAGCAGGTGTTCAAGGCATGGACCGATCCGAACATTATGGCGCAGTGGTGGGGGCCTGCGATGTTCACGATTCCGGTGTGCGAACTTGATCCACGTGCGGGTGGTGCGATTCGCATCCATATGAAAGGGCCTGACGGCGGAATATATCCCATGACGGGGACTTTTGAAGAGGTGAAAGAGCCGGAGCACATTGTTTTTGCCTCATATGCTTTCTTTGAAAATGGCGAAAGCAACCCGAAGCTTAAAAACCGGAATACGATTACCTTCGAAGAGCAGGGAGGCAAGACAAAACTTACAATTCACATCGTTGTTCTTGAAGGCGGCCCGGAACTGAAAGCGCCTCTCAGCGGCATGGAAATGGGATGGAGGCAGAGTCTGGAGAAGCTTGCAGAGCACTTGCAGTAAGAAGCGTTATAATGGGCGTATGGGAAAACGCGAGGAACTTCAGAAATTGGAGAGCGAAATTGCAGCGCGGCGGGATTTGCCGCTCATGGAGTCGAACCTGGTTTTTGGCGAGGGCAATATTGATTGCGACGTGATGTTCATCGGCGAAGCGCCCGGCGTGAACGAAGATCGTTTGCGGCGGCCTTTCGTCGGGCGCGCTGGGCAGCTGCTCGACCAGGTGATCGTGAGTATCGGATGGAAGCGTGAGCAGGTTTATATTTCAAATATTGTAAAACGGAGGCCGCCGGAAAATCGCGATCCGTTGCCGAGCGAGATTGAAGCGTACAAGCCGTATCTCACGAGGCAAATCGAAATCATAAATCCAAAAGTGGTTTGCACGCTCGGGCGGTTCTCCATGAATTATTTTTTGCCGCTTGCAAAGATCACAAACGATCACGGACGAGTTTTTAAAATTGACGGACGGCTTATATATCCCGTCTATCATCCTGCCGCCGCACTGCGCTCGACCGGCATGATGGAAACATTTCGGGAAGACCTCAAAAAATTGCCGATGGTTCTTGCCGGCAAACTTACTGTGGAATTGCCGCCGGCGGTCGTTATGCCGGAAGCCATGGCAAAGCCAAAGAAAACCGACAAGCCGAAACAAGCCGGATTATTTTAAATAAGCGACGCGAACCTTAGGCGCAAACCCCAACTCGCCTTGCGTGGTATTATTAAAAAATGGACTTCGCGTTTGTGTATCTTCTGCAACGATTTTTCTACCGTTTTTTCGATTTTTTTCATCATTGGTACGTTGACGGTTCCCGCCGTTTTGCCCACGTCTTTATTTCAGCGCTCGAATCGGCCGACCGGACGTTTGCCGTAAAAATCACGCTGCGGCATTTTTTTGAGCCGCTCTACAGGGATTATTCCGTGATCGGGAGGATTCTGGGGATCGTTTTCCGGACGGGAAGGATCATTATCGGGTCGGTTATTTACCTTGCCATCGCGCTCATATTCGCCGTCATTTATCTGCTTTGGCTCGTCATCCCGGCCGTAATAATTTTCTATGCCGCACGAAACCTCTAGCCCGCTCGAATTGCGATACGACGAACCGCGCCTGCGCATGACGGTCGCGGGCAGAATTCTGGTCCGTGTTATTAGCTACGTTGCAAATCTCGTGCTTGTGGCTGCGGCGGTGACATTTCTCATCTCCGACATCCGCGTTTTTTATTATCTCGGCTTATTCATTTCCCTTTATTTACTTGACCGCTGGATCCATCGTGGAGAAGGTGACGTGCCGATTTCCGAGTTTCCGCAAAACGGAAAAGCGAATATCGCATCGGCATTCAGGCCGCAGGCATTTTCCGTCATCGGGCGGGCAATGGATCGGAGCGTTATCGGCAAGCGGTCATTCTTTCTTGAAGTTGCCCAGCGGCTTCTGGAATTGCCGGAGATAGAAGAAGGATTAACGCGGCTCGATGTGAAGCCCAAAGAATTTAAAGCGAAACTTGACGATCTTTTGTCCCAACCAAATGCGGCTGGTTCGGCGAACAAAGAAGAAAAAATTAATCAGGCAGAATTGCTTGCCGCCGCGGCCTTCAAGGCTGCTCTCGATTCCGGTCATGACTTTGTTGCACCGCAGGATCTTTTTTCCGGGCTTGCAACGATGCACAACGAAGATCTTGATCGGCTCTTTCAGCTTTTCTCGATTGATGCCGGCGATCTCGAACGCGCCCTCATTTTCAGTTCCGCTTCCAGCCGGCGGCGGTTCGGTGGGCTGCCGCTCAGTCTTGGAGGGTTTGTTCTCGATGCGCACCGTGTGATACGGCATCGGATCATGAATCGCGCATGGACGTCGCGACCGACTCCCACACTTGACCGCTATGCAACCGATTTTACGGATCTCGCCCGCGAGACCCAGATTGGTTTTATGATCGGCCACGAGGAGGAATACGAGCGGCTTGTGGAAACGCTTGGCCGTCCGGCAAACCCGAACGCGATCCTCGTAGGTGAAGCGGGCATCGGCAAAGAGACCATCATTCAGCACCTGGCATTCATGCTCACGAAAGACGATGTTCCGAAGAATTTATTCGACAAGCGATTGGTATCTCTCGATATCCAAGGGTTGGTTGCCGGTGCTCCTCCGGACGAATTAAATGCACGCCTCAAAAAAATCGTCGATGAGATTTACATGGCGGGCAATGTTATCCTTGCCATCCCCGACATTCACAATCTTGTGAAGACATCCGGCACGGCCTATCTTTCCGCGGCGGATGCATTGATGCCGATCATCATGAATAACGAGTTCCCGGTCGTCGGTTCGACGTATCCGAAAGAATTTAAGCAGGCGATTGAACCGCGCAGCGACTTTGTTGGCGCATTCGAAATTATCCGCGTGCAGGAAGTGAACGAAGAGGATGCGGAAAAAATATTAACCTACGAGAGCCTCATTCTCGAAAAAGAATATGACATTACGGTGAGTTTCGGCGCCGTGAAGCGCGCTGTCGTTCTCGCGAAAAAGTATTTTCACGAAAAGTTTCTGCCGTCGAGCGCCGAAGAGCTTTTAAAGAGTTCGATTGTCCAGGCGGAAGCACGCGGTGAGAAAGCTCTCGGGCCGGATCGCGTCACGGCGGTTGCCGAAGCTAAGCTTCATATTCCGCTTCACGAAGCCGAAGGCGACGAGGCGGAGCGACTGCTTAATATGGAAAAAATCATCCATGAGCGCCTCGTGGATCAGGAGGAAGCCGTAAGCGCGGTCGCGCAGGCACTTCGTGAATATCGCAGCGGATTAATCCGCAAGGGCGGCCCGATTGCCAGCTTTCTCTTTGTGGGGCCAACCGGCGTCGGCAAAACGGAACTCGCGAAAATTCTCGCGGGCATTCAGTTCGGGTCCGAAAAAATGATGACACGGTTCGACATGACCGAATACCAAGATAAAGCTTCTTTTGTAAGGTTTATCGGCGCTCCCGATGGATCAACCCACGGCGCACTAACCGATGCGGTACTCGAAAAACCATACAGTCTGATTCTCCTCGATGAATTTGAGAAGGCGTATCCGGACATTTTAAATCTGTTTTTGCAGGTGCTTGACGATGGTCGTCTCACCGACAGCGTGGGGCGCACGGTTGATTTTACAAACACCATCATTATCGCAACTTCAAATGCCCATTCGGACATCATTAACGAGGCTCTTTCGAAAGGGGAATCAATGAGCGATATTGAAGAATACATAAAAAAACGGCTCGTTGATATCTTCAAACCGGAGCTTCTCAATCGTTTCACGAAAACCATCGTGTTTAAAAATCTTATGCCCGACGACCTTCGGACGATCGCCGAGTTTAATCTGCACGAACTTGCAGAGCGCGTGAAAGAGCAGGGGATATTCCTGGATTTTGATCCGGCGGCTGTCGCGCTCGTCGCAAAGCTCGGTTACGACCCGGCGTTCGGCGCCCGCCCGTTGCGCCGTGTGATTGATGAGCGGATTCGTGCGCCGCTTTCGGAAGCTTTGCTTTCGAAGAAAATAAAAAAAGGAAATAAGGTCACGCTCATTGCCGCCGGCGAAAAATTCGATTTCGTACCAAAACCATAATATGAAAATCAAAGTTAACATTGATATCAAAGTCGGGCGGCTCGTAAAATATTTTATTATTTCCGACTTTTTCCTTCTCGCAGGCTGGGGTTTCATTGATCCGATATTCTCCATATTCATCATTCAGCACGTCGCGGGTGCGACTCTTATCACCGTCGGCATTGCCGCGGCGATCTATTGGATTGTGCGCTCGCTTGTCCAAATCCCAATCGCAAATTATCTTGATCGAACTCCCGGTGAAAAAGATGATTTCATGGCGCTCGTAGGCGGTATTCTTCTTGTCGGCATATCGGTGATTGCCATGAGCTGGGTGACGAATATTTGGGAACTTTATGTCATCCATGCGATCCACGCCATTGCTTTTGCAATGTATTTCGCGGCCTGGCCGACGATTTTTTCGAGGCATCTCGACAAGGAGAGGATATCGTTCGACTGGTCGCTCGACAGCGCGGCGACCGGCGTCGCGGCCGGCATCACGGGGCTTCTTTCCGGCATAATTGCGGAAGCGTTCGGGTTCACTGCCGTCTTCGTCATTGCCGGAATTCTCGCCTTGATAGCCGCGTTCGTTCTTATCTCGGTTCCCGACCTCATTCTTCCAAAATCAACACAGAAAGCGGTTCTCCTCGCCGATCGCAACCCCGCCGACCTTGATGTTTAGTGCGTTTTCTCTGGTAATATAGAGGTATGGCAGATACCTCAAATTCGGCTGTTGCGGAAATACTTCGGCAAATAGGGGAATATCTCGACATGCAAAAAGTGCCGTTCAAACCGCGCGCGTACGAAAAAGCCGCGCAGACCATCGACGCACTCGAAACCGAAGTCGCGGAAACGTATCGCACGGGCGGACTCAAAGGATTGAAAGAGATTCCCGGCGTCGGTGCATCCATCGCTTCTTCGATAGAAGAGCTTATCAAAACCGGGAAAATAAAATTTTATGAAGAATTAAAAAAGAGCACGCCGGTTCGGTTGGATCAATTGGCTAAAGTGGAAGGCCTCGGACCGAAATCAATACAGCGGTTATATCAGGAACTTGGAGTAAAAAATTTAGCCGACCTCGAGAAAGCGGCGAAGGCCGGGAAGATCGCGAAGCTCGAAGGGTTCGGCAAAAAAAGCGAAGAGAAAATTTTGAAAAATATCGGATTCGCCGAACAGTCCGGCAAGCGCTTTATTCTTGGATACATGATGCCGCTCATCAGAAAAATCACGGAGCGCGTGGAAAAAGTTGCCGGCGTAAAAAAAGTGACTCCAGCGGGATCGGCGCGTCGGCGCAAGGAAACGATCGGCGACGTGGATATCCTCGCCGTTTCGAACGACGCAACGGCTGTTATGAAAATGTTCGTCAAAATGCCGGAGGTTGTGAACGTGATTGCGGAAGGTCCGACCAAGTCATCCGTTAAGCTTCGAGCGGGCATCAATGTTGACCTTCGTGTGGTTCCCGAAAAATCCTACGGTGCGGCACTCAACTATTTCACCGGATCGAAAGACCACAACGTTGCCATGCGGCAGGCTGCCCTCAATAAAGGCTGGAAACTTAATGAATACGGGCTTTTTAAGGGGACAAAGCAGATTGCCGGAGCATCCGAGGAGGAACTCTATGCAAAGTTCGGCATGGATTATGTTGAGCCCGAGCTCCGTGAAAATACTGGCGAGATTGAAGCCGCACGGGCACATCGACTGCCGAAGATTATCGGCTATAAGGATCTCCAGGGGGATCTCCAGACGCAAACCGATTGGACAGACGGTTCGGCTTCAATAGAGGCAATGGCCCTCGCCGCTTACGAACGCGGACTAAAATATATCGTGATCACGGATCACACAAAACGGCTTGCGATGACGCACGGCCTGGACGAGAAGCGATTGGCGCAGCAGATGAACGAGATTGATCGCGTGAACAAAAAACTGGCCGGGAAAATTAAAGTATTGAAGGGAACCGAGTGCGACATTTTGAAGGAAGGCACACTCGATTTGTCGGATTCGATTTTATCAAAACTGGATGTGGTCGGCGTTTCCGTCCATTCTTATTTCAACCTCCCGCGCGCCGAGCAGACCGCCCGCGTTTTGCGTGCGATCAATAACCCAAATGTTGATATTTTATTCCACCCGACGGGGCGTATCATCAACCGCCGTCCGGCGATTGATCTTGATATGGACGCGGTCATAGCGCTCGCCAAAAAAACAAAAACGGTCATGGAAATAAATTCGTTTCCGGAACGGTCGGACCTCAAAGATGAACACGTTCGGAAATGTGTTGAGGCCGGCGTTCTGCTTTCGGTGGATTCCGATGCGCACGCAGCGATTCACTTCGACCTTTTGGAATGGGGCATCGCCCAGGCCCGGCGCGGTTGGGCGGAAAAGAAAGACGTGATTAACGCGTGGCCTATGGAAAAGATGGTGAAGTGCTTAAAACACTAAACAGTGCTAAAATTTCCCAATGACTCCAATGCCCGAAATTGATGAATCCAAAAGGATACCAACCAAAAAACAGGTTGTGGCCGGATTTGTGGTATATCGCAAAACAACGGACGGGATAAAATTCCTACTCCTTTATCGCCGCGGTAATTACTGGAATTTTCCCAAGGGACACTTCAAGCCGGGGGAGCGAAGCATAGATGCGGCCCTGCGGGAGCTCGAAGAGGAGACGGGCATCAAGAAATCCGAACTTCGCATTGCGCCGAACTTTCGCGCGTATGAACGCTTTTCGTTCCGGATCGGGAATGAGCATATTTACGACACGGTCATTTTATTCCTCGCCGAAACCCACAAGGCGGATGTAAAGCTCACTCCCCGGGAACATAGCGGCTATGCTTGGTTCCTCTATAACGACGCACTGAATGTTATCGGGAAAAAATATGGCGACACACGAAAGGTATTGAAGCAGGCCCGGGATTTCCTTCGCGCCCGTCAGCGGCCGCGTAATCCGCAGAGAGCAACGCCGCCGGCAAAAGAAAAAGAATAACGGAACCGAAAACAAAAAACGAGCCATCACGACTCGTTTTTTCTATTTGCTGACCGCTGAAAGTATTTCCTTGAACACCGCCGGTTCCGTTTCGGCGAGGTCCGCCAGGATCTTTCGGTCGATAATGATTTTATGCTTCTTGAGTGCTGCGATAAATTTGCTGTAATTGGTCCCGGCTTCGTGGACGGCGGCGTTGATCTTTACATTCCAGAGCTGGCGATAGACACGCTTCTTTTCCTTGCGGCCGCGGAAGGCGTGCGTCCACGCGTGAAGCAATGCTTCTTTTGCGGCGCGCTCTTTGGACTTGCGGCCCCAACGGAAGCCCTTGGTGTATTTGAGGACTTTCGCGCGGCGCTTATTTGCAGTGGTTCCACGTTTGACTCTCGGCATGACGTTTCAAAATTAATAGTTTAACAATTTCTTCATCGGGTAATTCAGTGAAAGCGTTTTGGTTGAATTCCGGTTTTCTTTGGTGCTCTTGCGGGTGCGGAAATGATCCACGGCCATCCGGCGCCGGACGATCTTGCCGTTCTTGGTGAATCGTATTCTCTTTCCCAAACTCTTGGACGTTGACATGGGGATAGTGTAATACAAGCGTGGCTTGAATGCAAATGGGCTCGATCGGAGATGGTTATTTCTTTGCGATCTGCACCGCGGGGCCGTTGCCGAGGAATTTCGGTTCGGAAAGCTTCTTATATTCCACGGGGATGAGTTTGAGGAATTCGAGGAGTTTCTCCATCGCCCAATCCTTGTTCCGCTTTTCGCGTCCCCGCAGACGCATGGTCACTTCAACCGGATGACCTTCCGAAAAAAACTTTTCAAGCTGGCGCACCTTGATCATGAGATCGTTATGGGCCGCACGGGCGCTGATTTGTACGGTTTTGAGGCCGACGCTCTTTTGCGCCAAGCGCTCTTTCTTCATTCGTTTTTCCTCCTCATAGCGAAACTTGTCATAGCTCATAAGCCGGGCAACCGGCGGCTTGGCGTTCGCCGATATCTCGATGAGGTCAACTCCATCCTCGAGGCGCGCAAGCTTGAGGGCGTCGGCGCGTTGCATGACGCCAAGATTTTCGCCCTTCTCGCCGATCACGCGGAGCTCCGGGGCGGTTATTTGGTTGTTGATTCGGGGTTTCAGAATACCTTACATTGTAAAGCAAACTGCGCGAACGTCAACGATCCTTGCTATAATAGAGGCATGGACGAAGGACCAATCGTACACCCCGGGGTGCCGCAAGAGGTTTATCACACGCTCGGACCCAAGACGTTCTGGATGTTTTTGATCGAAGAAATTAACGCCGCCATCATTCTTTTTATTATTTCCATCGGACTTTTTGTGCTGGCCGGCCAACCTTTTCTTGTTGTGAAGCAACTCGGGAATCTTGCGCCATACGTTCTCCTGGCAGCCGATTTGTGCCTCGCGCTCACCGGCTTCGTACTTGCCTTCACCCTCATTATGGTTTGGCTCACGTATCGATATTACAAATATTGCCTCGGCGAAGATTCGCTCAAGATCAAACGAGGGATTTTAAATAAAGAAGAGGTAGCTATCCCATATCGCCAGATTCAAGATGTGGATATTAAAAGAGATCTTTATTTTCAGATGCTCGGGCTTTCGAGAATTATCATTCTCACGGCGGGCCAGGAAGATGAAACACCGCGCGACAGCGAATCCGAAGGCGTGCTTCCCGCGCTCGATAAAGATCTCGCCGAATGGTTCCAGGCGGAGCTCCTCAAACGTGCCAACGTGCAGAAGGTGACAGAGGAAAAATAGCGTGGTATAATATCCGCCTGGGGACGTACTGGCTTCGATGAAGAGCGTCCATGAGTTTGCGGGCCGAACGCGCGTGCGTTACAGCGCATCAAATATAATTGCAAACCGAAAGGTTTCAGTTCCAGCCTTCGCTTTCGCGTAAGCTGGGATCGGCCAGCCGGGGTCTCTTCGGCTGATACCGGTCTTATATAAGGAGACTAGCGTGTGGCTGACGATTCTACGCCGCATGCGAAATTAGAATCATTCCGCTTAACTTCGGTTAAACTACGCTCGTAGACGACTCATTGGCACCCTCTTTAGACGGCGGTTCGATTCCGCCCGTCTCCACACCCTGAGATTTAGAGACGGCAAAATGCTCAAAAACCCTTAAAGGAAGGGCTAAAGGAGCGGTTCTAAATCCAATTCCTCGGTCATAGAAAAGCACACCCTCAAAAACGAGGTTCATTACCAAGTTTTTGTCGCTTAAGTCTCCCTTTTCCCACTTGTCATATGGGTTTTCTAGGTAATCGAACACCATCCGCAAGGCGGTTCTAAACTCAATTTTCGGCTTCTTTGCTGGATCATTTTTTTCTTTCAACTTTTCCTCTCGTGCCGCTAGCTCCTCGATTTGTTTTTCGTATTCTAAGCGGACACGCTCACTACTTGCCCGCTTCGCCAATTTAGCGGTGTCCCGTATCTCGTTTTGCAATCCGGCAAGCTCTACGGCTTCTTTCCCTTCGTTTGCGGCACGTTTGGCGACGCGTCCTTGCCACTGTTCATAAAGCATTGCCTCGCTGATCTGTAAAACGAGTGGTTTCGGCCGTATCCCTCGTAAAATGGCTTTAAACTGTTTTTCCATGAGGTCTTTCGGAACGCTCTTGGTGTGTTCAGGGCAGGCGGTGTTATTGCAACGATAGTATGGTTTCTTATAGCCCTTCTTTTTGGTTGTATAGGAAGCCGTATATTGGCGGCTACACTTGCCGCACACAACAAGGGTATGCCTCAACGGAAAATCTTCCCTCATATCTTTTCGTGTCCGTATTGGTGCGCGCCCGTTCAATTTTTCGCAAATCTTATAATAGGTTCTTAAATCTATAAGCGGTTGATGATGCCCCTGCCGTTGCGAAACCTCCCACGGCGCATATTCGATAAATCCCGCATAGATCGGAAGGCGCATAAAAAGACGATTCACCCTCTGGAAGGGTATTTTGTTTTTGCCGCAAAACTTTTCTTCTTCTAAGTAGCGGGTAACATCGTTTTGCGATTCAAACCGATCCACTGCGAATCCTTCAAATGCAGTTCTTATAAGAGATGATTCTGGTTCGTAAGGGGTGAGGAGCTTGCCGTGTCCGGCTGTTTTAACGTGCCGGAACCCAGGCGGCGGGCAAAACGGCCAGTAGCCAAGCTCAAGTCGTGACCGTTGTTTTTGAATTACTTGGCGGCGATTTTGCTTTCGCTCAAGCTCTCCCTGAGCTGCTAGAACGGTCTCGATAAATTCACCTTCCTCGGTCTCATCGAATTTATAATTCAAACACTCAACCTTTACTCCTCGCGCCTTAAATTCCCGTCGGAGCTTGAGATGAAAAATGGTGTCGCGTGCAAATCGTTTGAGATCATCAAAAACAACGACATAATCAGTCCGGTGGGGGTGCTTGTCGAGATATCCTAATAATTCGCGCATCGCCGGACGATCCATGAAGTCACCCGCGCCTGTAAAGCTATCTCTGAACGGCTTGCCTTCGACTTCATAGCCCTTTTGCTCGCAATAAAGCCGACATCGTTGCTCTTGGCTATCAAGGCCGTGTCCTTCGGTTTTCTGTCGCTCCGACGAGACGCGACAGTAAATTAGTGCCTTCGTCTGGTTCATGGTCTCGGTTTCTTAATCTTTTTATTTTTTCGCCGCGCCTTAAGGACATTTGCCGCCCATTCGTTCATCTTCCCGCTTTTACGCCGTGCCTCAGCGGAGGCCATCCCGCCACGCTTTCCCATCTCCCGCATGACCTCGCTAATGGTTTTTCTGTTCATGATATTGATTAACCGCTTAATACCATTATAGCAAATGTTCTCATCTATGCAAATCATCGGGATTGGCTAGGGTTTCGAAGTATTTATCGAGGACTTTTTCAAGGACTGGATAGAGTGCATCACGTAACTCAAGAAGCTCTTGATCGGAGAGCTGATTTCCTTCATCTATCTTCCTCAATTGTTCCAGCGATAACATTAAGTCCTCTCTTTGCTTGGCAGGTCTCAATGGGTGAAGACCCGCCCAGCAAGCAAAGGGCTTGAAGGCGCACCCATTGAAATGGATAAACGAAAAAAGCCCTTGTCGGGGCGCGTGATTGCTCACATGCGTCGACAAGGGCTTTATTGCACTCAGGCGATCATATCAGGCGGAGTGCTTCGTTACCCAAATTATATTTTAAGACTCAGGTAATTCTGAATTACCTTCTCGATTATTATTAGGCAGAATTTCTTTTTGGTCAAGTGGCTTGCCGTACATGTAAACCGTCCCTTTCATCGTGAAGGAAAAGCATTCCACCAATTTGCCATCCAAAACCACCTCGCCGCTCTCAAGAGCAAATTCGGATTTACATTTGCCGCATCTCAGAGCTTTGCGATCCGACGTGAAATGGCCAGTGTATCCTTTGCAATTTGGGCAATAAAAACTTCCGTTTACGTACATGGTTCTTATCATAGCTCTTTGCAAGGATTTGAGAAAAGCAACCTGTAGTGCTAGTCTGAAAGCATAATTTAATAAAAGTCGCCTAAACCTCGTAAGGGGCATGGCGCAGAAAAGCGTTTCCACGCATCAAGCTCCTAGTCAGAGCGCGTGGAAACGTCATAACTCGAAAGGGTTATGGGTGCCGCAAGGCATCGCTGGCTGGGAGCTTTATGGTTTCCGGCCAAGGAAAAGATCAAAACATTAAAATGTTTAACTTCTTTGGTTCGTTTTTCCATAAGACAGTTATAATGTTCGTCGGTCTGATGGCGTCTATCGGATTGGTTTCTGCGCCGCTCCAAAATAGCACGGCGACAATCCAAACCAGTTCAATTCCTCAGGCTGCCGTTCAGCAAGCAAATTCAACATCATCGTCTGAGGCGTTGGTGGTGACGCCGACATCGACTCCTTCAATGCGTACCTCCGTGTTGCCTTCTACAAAGAAGATTTCCGTAGTCCCTTCTGTAAGCCCAGTATCGACATCGCAAAATCAACCGCAAGCGACCACGGCTCCGCAGCGGCAGTCAGTTGTTAATACGCCTCCGCCAAATGCCACTTTGTGTAATGGCACTTACTACACGGCATGTTCCGCAGGCGAAGATTTCGTATGTCCGGCAAGCGGCGGAGCATATTGCCAGCCAAGCCAACAACAACAGCAGCAGCAGACACAGTACCAACAGCAACAATCGCAAGCCGCCGCCGCGCAACAACAAACACAAAATCAGATCGATACACTGACGACCCAATATAATAACCAGCTTAACGCACTGAATCAGCAGATTCTCAATATAAAGACCCAATACTACAGTAATGTTGCGGCGATACAACAGGTTCCTGAAGGTGTGGAATTGCAGGATGGGCAGATTCAAAAAGCGACGGACGACGCCAACTCACAAATTCAACAGATTCAACTCCAAGAGCAACAGCTACAGCTTACTTATCAGGAGCAATTAAGTGCCCTTCAATAGCAAGAACATAATTAGAAACTGAAATGACAAAAGGACAAGCATGGATTCTTATAGCATTGGTAGTGATTGCTATTTTTCTCTACATGGGTTGGAACTATAACAATAACCAATCGCAAGCAGCGCGTGTCTCGGCGTGCCACGCCGTATGCATTGACCAATTTGATGCTCAAACGCCGAGCGCACCGGAAACTCTTACTCAGGAACAGGCTTGCTTTAGTGCTTGCAATGCACAGTTTTGATTTGTAGCACCTAGCCGTGATCTGTTTCTTCCTCTTCTTTTAGCATCTTTAAGAGGGCGGCCTTAGGAATTGTCGGCTAGTAACTGAGCGATTCGCTAATCTGCCGCGCCGCTTCAGGGTGTCTGCGCAGGTAGCGAGATATTTTCTTCATGGGTCGAGTTGATTGCGGATACGGGAGACCGAAGCACCGCCTACATATCGGCGGGGCAACATAGGTGTGGTAGTAAAGTCGTTTAGCGTTGCGGCCACATTTTTCGCATATGAAATAGAACGTAAATCCTCGTCTGTCCCCAAGATTTGAGCGGACATAGGAGACCTTTTGATACTTCCAATACGGTTGACTGGATAGCTCAAGCATAGATTCTGGCGTCGTGTTGGCTCGATAATCCATCAACGTCTTGATACGGAAAGCGTCGCTCTCATCCCTTATCGTTGTCCTGCGACTCTCACTCTTGGCCAACTCATCCAAAAATCGCATCACGTAATCTGAAATATCAATCGTATCGATGACTGCATCTAATCTTCGCTCGTATTTGTTTGCAAACATTAGTAAGAGTTAAGCTGTTTGTGTGATCGGGACGCACAGAATCACTAATAATCGCTAACGCTTTGAGTGTCTATTCTCGTTGCTTGTCATTAGATGCGAGCCAGAGCTTAGTTAAGGCTTCTTCGGGCGTGGAGCCTATTTCAATGACGGTCTTTCCCCGTGCAATAAATATGGGGCGTTCTTTTCCCTCAACGGAAAATGTCTTTTCGAAGATCCCCTCGCATTCGCCTATCAAAACCTTCAAAAGTTGGGGGCGAGTAGGAAAATATACTGGCTCATATTCAACTAAACCACCATGGGCACCTATCTCCCTTTTGCCATGAGTTCCTCCTTCGCCTTCTTGAGGGAATCCAGCATCCTTCAATTTTTTTGCAAGTTCGTAAGTTATTTCGTCTGACATTTGTTAATTAGTGTTATTCAAAAAAGTGTTATTTAATGGGCTTTATTTTGCCTTTTTTGCCTTAGTGTTATTAAGAATTACGCCCAATATGGGAGATAGAAACTAAGTTTCTTGGCTTTATTCTTTTGATTCCCGACTTTTATAAGTCCCTCTGACATTGTTTCTTTGATCAGGCGACTTGCTGCGACTGCGTAGGGTATATTCAACCGCTTTATCAAGCTGACACGGGTCATTTTTTTACCAGTTACGCGCATCAAGGAAGCGTGTTGGTAGCAGGCCATTACGCGTTCTTCGAGCGTCATTTGGCGATAATCTTTTGGCGCAAAGATTGTTGCCCTAAAAAAGTCGTCAAGTTGAGAAAATTCTATGGCTGGGAGACCATAGAGCTCAACTTCAAAAACGGCTCTATCAATACCAGACCCTCGCTCCTCGCAAATTCCCATTAGTCTCATATGTTTCGCTAGTTCCTCATTTCGGGATTGTGGGTGTGCATTAATGAGTTGATCGATCTTTATCGATGGCAAAAGGCGACCCGGATTTGTGAAGCTGATTCTATCCGGGAAGAGTTCAATTAATACATTGCCAGCATCTCTGTAGAAGGATTGATGAACGAGTGCATTGGCCAATAGCTCGCGCATCGAAACTATTGGATACACGGGCTGCGTAACACGAAGAGCATCACGAATAACTTCGCTATGCGGTAACAGCCCTATCACGTGGCCTAAAATATTTTCAAAATTAATTGCGTAACCTCCCTCGAAGCGTTTCTCACTTACGGCATTTAATTTTGATTCGTCGGAGTATCCTATAATACGCACATCAAAAGATCCTTTCCCAAACAAAGCAAAATCTTTCGCAGCTAGCAACATACCCAAATTCGTGATGCCATACTTGCCCCCTCCCAAGCGTTCAACTAAGCCGTCTTTTTTCAATAGCTCTAATTCTGGTTCGGTAGATTTTCTTTGCTGCTGACGCAGTTTTATATAGCTTTCTACGTCAAGATAATCTCTGAGTCGTTTCTCATCTAGATCGTTCACGGTAATTAATTTTTCATATTGAAGCGAGCCGCTGGTTATATAGGCCTCTTTGATATCTTGCCTCGACATTTTACGTGTTTCGCCGCCGCTTCTAATAAAGGAAAATTCAACTGATTTTCCGCGAAGATGAACAGGCTTCTCCATTGATTCGGTAATTTTAAATATCAAAATCTTTCCTTTGCCATACGAAACAAATTTATGATCTATCAATACCGGAGGATCCATCCCATCACGAGCCATGTTCGATATTTTGCTCACAATCTTTGGGTCGATTTTATTAGTGACTTCGCCCGTTTTATCGTTAATGCCAAACACAAGATAACCACCTCCTGGGTAGTTGGCGAACGCTGATACGTGTTCGTAAAGCCGCTTCCGGTTTTCCGATAGCGCAACCTTCCAATCTAGCCGGTTTTCTTCTTTGCGAAAAAGTCCGCTAAGGGCTGATTGCAGTATTGTAATTGCTTCTTCTTCCCACATGTTATTATCATGTTATTATGCCGTTATGAAAAAGTAAAGCAACCTCGATTGCCGGTTCAATCTTCCCTATGTGATATTAAATGTGGCTCATTCAACGTTTTATAAGCCAATTCACGGCCTTGTAGCCGCTCTCCCCAGTCGAAAATGAACGATTCCAAGGCGTTCCAAGAATTTTGCACCATGTCCACATAGCCGGAGTTGAACTTTTTCGCACAAGAGAGTATACCCTAATCAGGTCAGCCTCGGCTGGTACTTCACATCAGAGGAGTTGCAAAATGGATTCGTCCATTACTTCGTATCTACTCGGCTCAGAAAAAATTCACGCGAGCAATATCAGCGCTTGGGAATGGCGATATATTTTAGAAATTATCGTGGGCAGAAGTCATACCAGACTGAAATGCCTTAGCGCATCTCCGCTCGAAGGTTCATTCGCCTCGTTTGTCGTGTCATCCGTCAAACTGGGCGTCCCTGTTATCTACGAAGATGATGTTTCCAGAAAAACGCTTTGCTTGCCACTTGGGATCGTCGATGACTTCGAGGAAGCACCTGAAGCTGGGAATGTTGGTTGCCGGCAGGTACTTTTCCTTTCTCCGAAAGGGGAGTTCATCCTCTGTGCCACTAATTACAAATATGCACCAGCGAATGAAAGGACTACTGTACATACCTGGAGAGCAATCGCTTCTCGAGCTTGGAAAGCCCGGGAAATGGATCTGATCAGCTGGCTCGATAAAAAAGATGGATTTTCCGTGCTTCAGTCTCTGAAGTCGATTGTCGACGGGAATGTCAAAGACCGGCTGGACCGATTATCGACGATGCAAGAATTTTCCTGGGAACTCGACAACCTCGTCCGAAGAATCAAGGTTGAGGTTCGCGACGATTTCTAAATCTGTGTTTTTAGCTGGGAGCGCTTACTACGGCGCCCTCTTTTGTTTACAGAACGCCTCTCAGTCTCCCCTGAATTCTAGTTTGAATCGCAACGACCATTGAACACCTCTCGTGGAGTGAGATAGCCGAGCCGTTTTCTCGGACGGTCATTGAGCAGTCGGACGACTCGGTCGATATCGGATTGTTTCACGATAGCAAAATCCATACCTTTTGGAAAGAATTGCCGGAGCAGGCCGTTCCAATTCTCATTCGATCCGCGTTCCCAAGAGTGATAGGGCGTCGCGCGGTAGACGGTAATATCAATATCTTTTTCAAGCAAACGATCGTAATCGCCGAACTCAGGACCGTTGTCACGTGTCATGGTGTGCCGCTTTTTCTTCGGGATCTTTTTGAACCGATCGCGCGTGATCGCATGTACGTTCTCCGCAGTGACTTTTTCGACTTTGTCCGCCGCACCAAAACCACTCGCCCGATCGACGTGGGTGAGCATCCGTTGCTTTTTGGTGCGGTCAAGAATCGTATCGCCTTCCCAGTCGCCGATTCGCCTGCGCTCCTCAACCACCGGTGGGCGTTCTTCGATTCGCCTGATTTTCAATGCGTTCCGCTTGGCTTTCCTCGTGTTCGTGCCACGCCTCCTGCGCCACTTTCCCTTTTGATACCGCAGATATTTTTTGAGGTCCGACCGGTCGCGGTATACGAACTGGTAAATCGTCTCATGGGAGACGACGGTGTGTTTCGTCATTCGCTGCAAACGTCCCGCGATCTGTTCGGGCGACCAATAGTGCTTGAGTTTTCGCATGACATGGCGGCGGAGCGTTCGATCATGCTTCAATTTCTGCGACGGTTCTTTGGCAGCAAACCTTCGGTATTGTGTCTTGTGATGGGCGCTGCCGCCGCGATATACGCCGTCATCATCACGGTTCCTCCTGATCTCCCGACTGATTGTACCCGGACTCTTGCCAAGCCGGTCCGCGATCCATGACTGTGTTTTGCCCACCAAGAGCAGGTGGGCTAGCGCGACACGGTCGTCGCGCGTAAAATGCGAGTGCGACATCTCCGTTATGTGGGTTTTTGGTATTCGACGTACCGATATTCTCACCCGCGGAGATGTTGCATTTCAAGATTGAATTCGCGTCCACATATTTGACAGAATTGATTAATTTCGCTATACTTTGTGAGCATTTAGAACTTTGGCAATAGGAGGTTAAATCAATGCGCGGAGTTGTCTGTCGTGAATCTGATCCAAATTTAACCAACAAGCGCCCGCAGCGAACCCTGTTCGGTATCTGCAATGGAGATCCCGATCTGAACGGCTACACGGCGGAGCAAATAAAACTTCTCGAGCTGCACCAAAATGATTTTCTCGGGAAGCAGGGTCATTTCCACGCCTACGCAGAACTGTATTTTGTTGTTCGCGGCGAGGTTACCTTCGATCTTTGGGATCGCGAAGCCGACGAAAAGGAGCGATTTGTCATGAAGGCAGGGTGGATCCTTCTTGTTCCGGCGGGAATCGCTCATCGCGCTTATGGGATGGCGGGAACGCTCATGCTGGGAAGTAGCGCCAAGCCCTACACATTTGAACCGCCCGCTGACATTCCGGCAGATTTCGAACCAGTCGGCGATCTGCCATACGAACTTCGTTAACCCCTCAAGAGGGAAACTTTAGCAAAGGCGTACGCGTCATAGTATATGACGGTCGTGCGCCTTTTTTATACGATTAGAAATAATATTGTTTAACTCTTTCTAAACATTTACCGATTGCTCAACGCCTCTCCCGAAGGCAAGAAGCGCAAGAAAGGAAAGAAACAGAAATAACCGTGGGTTGGCGGAGGGGTTGAACGCACTCGTCTTAGGGACGAGATAGCGGCGTTTTAGCGGCTACGCAGGTTCGAATCCTGTACCCACGGCATTTCGAAGTTTCGGCGCGGCAAGTGATATACTGAAGCCATGAGAATCGAGAAGAGCTTAAGTCAGAAGTTTAAAGAATCAGCGGCTAAGGAAGCACGCGGTGAGCACGTAACAATCGAAGATAAGTTTAATTTCGATGCTTACAATGATCCCGTGCATCTCGCCAAAGAATTAAACAGAGAGGTGAGCGAAATGAGGGACGAGGTCAATCATACTCTAGGACAAATAAAAACGGCTTTAATAATAATAGCGGTCATTTTAGTCGCGATCCTTATTTTTAAGCCCTAGGGTAGTTTTGTATATAGTTCCCCTCATTTTTTATTTGACAGACAAGTATGCCTTGTGGCACATTTTGGGTAGCAGGACATCTTGAATTGTGGAGAGAACATGCAGTTCCTAAAGAAGCTGGAGGATCTTCGCCTGTGGTGCGCCAACGCCAAACAAGGGGAACAGAAAACCGTTTTCCTCGAGGAAAAAGTCACCCAGGATCAAGCGAACGCCTTTGCCGCAGAAGTCAACGCGCAGCGAACGGGACATATTTGGATCAACATCAACGTCGTTGATGCCGCACTGAGCACTCAAGGGTTGTCCGTAAAAATTCATCTCCGTTGTTCCTATTAACATCCGAAGCTAACCAGAGGAGGACGATATGAGCATTGTAGAACTTGAAAAGCTTTCTATCGTCCTCGTCGAAGCCGACCGGGACGACATGACTGACCCAACGATAGGCAAAGATCCGCGATTGCGATGGCTGAGCATTAAACAGGCCCATGGGATTCTGAGCAGCCTCAGTCGCATACGCGCGGTCGTCTGGTGTCGCAAGGGCATCGAGAGAAATGCAAGGCTGAAACTGGAAGCCGACATCGCAAAGATGCGCGGACCGGACGGCTGGAAGGTTGTCAGCTTCTGCGTTAATAGTCCACCGGAGTTTGAGCCGACAGTTTTGCGATTGCTGAAAGGAGATTTCAGGAAAGCCGAAGAAATTGAACCGGCGGAAATCGATCCGGAGCCGAGACCGGCAACTGAATCGGTTCCAGTGCAAGTGGAGTTGGTTCAGCCGGCACCGGAAACACCGCCACCGCCACCAGCACAAGCACCAGCCACACCACCACCGGAAACCAAGCAGATAGTCCGGGTGGTCGTGAGCCGCGCCAGGCTGGAATCAATGCTAGCTCAGCTGACAGAAATGAAGGTCACGGCCGAAACGTTTACGCACGAAGTGGAGATACTGATTGAGGAGGTAAAGCAATTAAGGAGCATATCGTAGGCAAGCCGCCGAACATATGCTCCGTTTTTTTATCGGTTGTTGCTTTAAAAATATCGTCTTATCATAGTTCTATGGATCGTGCGAAGGCGGCGATAGAGAAATTGCTTGCAGAGGTGGACATCCGCGTAAATCCGACGGGCGATGCGGGGCGGGCATGGGATATTCTGGTTTATGATGAGCGCTTTTACCGAGCCGTGATTCGTGGCGGATCGCTTGCATTCGGGGAGGCTTACATGGCCGGATGGTGGGACTGTGCCGCTCTCGACGAACTTATCGAAAGAATTTTTTCGGCCAATCTCCAAGGCAGGATAAAGCTCACGCCCGGCAATGTGCTCATCGCGCTCGAGGCGCTCCTTACGAATTTCGGAGCCAGGTCGCGCGCCTTCGAAATCGGCGAGCGGCATTACGATGCGGGAAATGATCTTTTTAAAGGCATGCTCGACCGCCGAATGACTTACACCTGCGGCTATTGGCATGGTCTGGATAACAATCCGCAGAATCTTGATGCCGCGCAGGAGGCGAAACTCAACCTCGTCTGTCGTAAACTTCGCATACAGCCCGGACAGAAAGTCCTCGATATTGGTTGCGGATGGGGAAGCTTTGCAAAATTTGCCGCAGAGCGATACAAGGCGAATGTCGTCGGGGTGACCGTTTCAAAAGAGCAGGTCGCGCTCGGGAGGAAGATGTGCGAGGGCCTGTCTGTTGAATTACGCCTGCAGGATTATCGGGAAATCGAAGGGGTGTTTGACCATATTGTTTCGCTCGGCATGTTCGAGCATGTCGGCCACAAAAATTATCGGACCTATTTTAAGACGGTAAGCGACCACTTGTGCGATGGCGGGCTATTTCTTTTGCATACGATCGGCACGAACAGTTCGCTGATTCACACGGAACCTTGGATGCACAAATATATTTTTCCGAACGGTATGCTCCCGTCGGTGGCGTTTATCGGGAAGAATATCGAGAACGTGTTTGTGATGGAGGACTGGCATAACTTTGGGGCGGATTACGATAAGACGCTCATGGCCTGGGCCGCAAACTTCGAAAAACACTGGCCGGAAATCGCCGGGCATTACGGCGAGGTGTTCCATAGGATGTGGCGATTTTATCTTCTTTCAAGCGCCGGATCATTTCGTGCGAGGACCAACCAGCTATGGCAGATCGTTCTTTCAAAGCGTGGCGTGCGCGGGGGCTACGAGAGCGTGCGGTAGGGTGATGTTGTATTCCCGGATTTTTGCGACGAGTTCCTCGAAGTCGCTGACGCTTGTAGTGTAATTAAACGAGATGCGTGCGACGTCGTTGACGCATTTGATATAAATGCGGTCTTTGGCGAGAAATTCCACAAGGTTTTTTGGATCGGGCAATGTGAGGGAGATGATGTTGCCTTGTTTTTTGCCATGATCGATGAAAGGAATGTGGTTGTCGTGCAATAGTTTTTTGAACGCTGTAAGGAGTGTGATATTTTTTGATTCGATCGCTTTTATGCCCACCCTGTTCGTTTCTTTAAGGGCGGCATGAAGCTGGACTGCCGCTTGCATGTCGATGGTTCCTGTCTGGAATCGCTCCGCACTCGCTTTGAGCTTATATTCATTGGCGGACGATGACGGACAGATGCTTCGAATGCCGACGAAAGTATCGCAGAGCATCGGCAGGATGGTGCGGTTGATATAAAGAAGGCCGCCGCCACTGCCCGCGCATAAATATTTTTGACCCCCGGCCGCAAGAATATCGATGTGGATTTTTTTGAGGTCAAGCTTTCGCACGCCGATTCCCTGTACCGCGTCAACGACAAGAAGCGCCCCGTTCTCGCGGCATGCGCGCGAGAGCCGCTCGAGATCCGTGATATACCCGTCATAATATTGTATCCACGAAACGGCAACTATTTTTGTTCGAGGATTGATTGCGGCGAGAAGGTTTTCGAACCCTTCCGCGTTATCGCGGGCTTCAATTTCACGGACGACACAACCGTCGCACTCCTTCTTCTTGATCCACGGCCAATAATTGCTCTTATATTCGGATGTTTGGACAATAATTTCATCACCTTCCTTCAACGGCAATGCATGGCTCGCGACATTGATGCCGTAGGTGGTGTTTGGGATGAACGTTATTTCGTCGACGCCGCAGTTCAGAAGCTTCGCGCCTTCCGCGGCGACATTTTCCACTGTCCGCCGGCGGTGTTCGTACTCAAAAAGAATTTCCGGTGAACCAATTTCACGGTACATTTCAAGATATTCGTGTCCTGCTGCGTAGGCGGCATCCGAAAGGGGAGCCACCGTCGCATAATAAAAAGGGATTGATTTTTTTCTTGGCGCAGGCATGGATGATGGGGATTAGAGCGATACGGCTTCTTCAAATATTGTCGACGGCTTTCCGGCCTTGGCCGGAGGCTTTGTGGGCAAAACCGCTGCGCGCTCCCACTTGACCTTTGGCATGATAAGCGACGGGTCGATATTTTCTTTGTAGCGCTCTGCAAAAGCGAGGAGTGAGGCAAGTTCCCGTTCGGCAACGTGAGGAGCGCCAAGGAGGACATGCCGCTCAACTTCACGTTTGAGGGCGCCATTCATTTCTTTGCGCGGGTTATCTATAAACGAGATCCTTGAAAATCCGCTTGCCTTTTGTAGCATCTCCACAATTTCCTTTATGGTGAGGCGATCCGTGACGTTATGGACGACGGCATGTTCCCCCCGTGCGACATCCATAGTCGAAAACTTCATAAAATTATCGATGGTATCGGACAGGCTGATGACTCCGGTGCGCTGTTCGCCGTCCCCGTAAACGGTGAGCGGATGGTCGATTGCGATCTGGCATACGAACCGGTTGATGACGGTGCCGAAGGTTTCATCATAATTGAACCGGGTTACGAGGCTTTCGTGTTCCACTGGTTCGTTTTCGGCGATTGTTGCGCCATAGATGGTTGCCTGTTGTACGGTGACAATCTTCAGCTTCCAAACGTCGCTTGCGAGATCGTCAATGAGGAAGTCCGCAATTTTTGATTGATGGTAAAAATCATGGGCATGCATCGGCAGCCAGCTGTTCGCGATTTTTTTGATCGCCCCGTTGTGATTGAATTCAAAGTCTTTTTTAGAGAGCGGCACGTATTCGGTGTCGATACTTGAATAGCAGCCCGCGGATCCGAGTTTAAGGTAAAGAATGTCCCGATCGATTTCCGTAATTGCCCAGATGGTGTTTACGTGCCCGACAATATTATTGGTGAAAGTTGCTGCGGCTCCCTTTGCGTTCATCATCGAAAAAGGTGCAGATGGCTGTTGAGCTGCATTTATGATTGCGAACGGGCGATATTTTTTTATAAGCGAAACGATGGCGTCTGCGTTGAGCAGATCAAGTTTCTCAAAAGTGAGGTTCGTTTTGCCGAAAATATTTTTGTATTCGGCGATGCGTTTTGAGGGCTTCGCGAGCGGGACAAGCAGTTTGGCGCCGACATTTTTCTCCCATGTCCGCTTGATGAGATTGTCCACGAGGACGACGCGAAGGTCGGTGCGGTTTGCAAAACCAAGGCCGAGGCTCCAGCCAAGATAGCCATCACCCCCCAAAATGAATATAGTTTTTTGTTGTTCCTGCATGGATGTTCGTTGCGTTTTATACTATACGGAAAAAATTTTGCTTTGTTTCGTGGGTGCCTTATAATAAGGCAATGGCCAATACAGAAACCAATAAAACAACAATCTGGTTCATCGTCGGCTTCGTCGTTCTCATCATCGGAGGGCTCGTCATCGCGGGCATCTATTCATCGGGTTCGTCCTCGACTTCGTCGTCCGGAACGTTCACCGCGACGACCGTTCCGGCAATAACCGGCGCCGATTGGCAGGAAGGCAATCCAAAAGCCAAGGTGTCGCTCGTGGAATACGGAGATTTCGAATGTCCGGCCTGCGGCGCCTACTTCCCGATCGTCCAGCAGATAATATCGAATTACAGCTCAACCGTTTTATTCGTCTTCAGAAACTATCCGTTGTATCAGGTGCATCCAGATGCGGGCATTTCCGCCCAGGCAGCTGAAGCAGCCGGCCTTCAGGGAAAATATTGGCAGATGAATAATCTTCTCTATGAAAAACAAAATGACTGGTCTTCAACAAGCCCCGATCAAGTCGTTTCAAAATTTTTCGACGGCTACGCTCAATCGCTTGGGCTCGATGTAAATAAATTCAACCAGGACATCAGCTCGAATGCCGTGCTCAATAAAATTCAGGCCGATGTGGCCGGCGGCAACTCGGCGCAGATTGACCATACGCCGACCTACTTCGTTAATCTGACCCAGATCCAGAACCCTGCAAGCTATTCGGACTTCGCCACGGTATTGGACCAGGCTGTTGCCGCCGCATCGGGTACACCCGTCTCGCACTAACGTCGCATTAGCGAACATCAGCGAATCAGGTTCGCGTCATGGTGGACGGCGATCGGGAAAATCCTCCCCACAACGCAAAGAGAACGACAAGCACGCCAAGAATTACAAACGTCGTGGTTCCAGCGCCGGTATAGGCGAAAATGATAACCAAAAGGCCAAGTATGAAGTTAATCCAGTGTTGCCACATATGCCAAAATTGTGTTGGTTTGGGCGACCTTTAGACTAGAAACAATACGTTTGCCGAAAGATGCCCGTTACGAGGCGTTGGTCGTCTTACTCCTTTCCCGTGCCCGCTCGATTGCTTTCAATCCGAAATGCCCGAGTGCGCCGAGGGCAATGATAATCAATAATATGATGCTTGGATTATGAATAAATGAAGTCAAACCAAGCACGGTGCCCCAGAGCAAAAGGTACCAGATAAAATTTCCGATAAGCGTGAAAAGAATCGCCAGGTTTAAGGGGACATCAAGCCATGCGGCGATGAATGTATTGAGGTAGGGGAAATTAATGATGCCGAGAAACATAAGCGCGATATTGGCTCCATATCCGCCGAGCGCTTGTGTGAATTCTTCCGCCCACGCATCCATTTTTTCCACAAATTTATTTTTACTGAGCCGTTTTTTGAGAAGCGAACCAAGAAGATAGCCGACGTACATGTCGGCTATCGTTGCCACCGCCCAGATGATATGGATGGGCCACAGGGGAATGTTGCTGTGTTCGGCGAGAACAAGCACGAGTGCCGTTGTCGCAAACTCTTGTATAAAAAATGTCGCAGAGATGAGTGCCCAGATCCCCATATCCATATGGTATACTGAAACCATGAAAAAAGCGTTAATGATTGTTGCGATAGTGATCGGGCTCGTGTGTCTTTACGTCGCGTTCGTATATTGGACGACTCCCGCAAATGCCCTTCCGTCATTTTTCCCCGGTTTTGACCCGACGCTTGCCGGCGTCCATACGAAGCACGGCATAGCAGCCTTCGTGGTTGCGATTGCGCTGTTTATCTTTGCCTGGTTTGAGAGCGGAAAGAAGAAAGCCTAGCTTTTATTTGATCAGTAATAGCCCGATAATGCCGACGGCGGCGCAATAAACCGCAAACGGCGCGAGTGTTTTCGTCTTAAAATAACGAACCAGAAACTTCACGGATGCATATGCCGCCGCGGCTGCCGCAAGGGCGCCGGCGAGGGTTATGAGCAGCGTTTGAGCGTCCGCGGTTGCGATGAGGGGCGGAAGTTCGAGCACCGCCGCCGCTCCGATGATTGGCGTGGCGAGAAGGAATGAATAGCGGAGAGCGTCTTCGTGCGAAAGGCCGGCGAGCAGGCTACCCGCGAGCGTTGAACCGGTCCGCGAGAATCCCGGAATGAGGGCGAGCACCTGGAGAAGTCCCACTTTCACCGACTGCCACCAGGTGAGTTCGGCGGCAATGCGTCGATCCGTATCCGCTGTTTGTGCTGGGGACTCTTTGGCTTTTTTGCGGAGAATTTCAGCAGCCCACAGAAGCACACCATTCAGAACGAGAAAAAGCGCCGCTGAGCGAGGCGAGAGGAAGAAGCCGGTGATCTGGTCTTTAAGAAGAAGGCCGATGATTCCGGCAGGGATGGTGCTCACAACAAGGAGCCATCCCAATTTTGCATCCGGATCTTTATCGCTCACTTCTCGCGCGGCCAAGGATCGGAAGATTCCTTTGATAATCCGCCACCAATCTTTGCGATATATAAAAAGAAGAACAAGAGCGGTCGCGAAATGGGTTGCGACAAGGAATGTTAGGAACGCATCGGCATTTTGGTTGATGTTCCAACCGAGGAGTCCCGGCACGAGGACGCTATGGCCAAGACTCGAGATCGGAAAAAGTTCCGTGATGCCCTGGACGAGTCCGAGGATGATTGCTTGCGAGAGAGAGACCATGTGAAAATTTTAACATTAAAAAAAAGAACAGCCTGACGTTCGAGCGTCAGGCTGGGACTACGATGGGGCGCACTTGGTGGCAAATTTCAATTCCAATTGGAGATTGGACTTTGAATTCACTCACCTGGCCACCCTGTACTACTAAATGTCCTTCCTTTATCTTACAGGAGCTATCAATAAAGTCAATACCCTCTAGGATGCCCAGAAAATGGGGTAAAAATGGCTAGCGGCCGCCAAAGGTTGGCCGCTAGCCCGAGCCTTCGGCAATGCTAGTGTCTTTCGATGTAGCTCGCGTTATGGAAACCGGCTGCCAGGTTGCCCGTGCCCTTCAGCACGTTCAATCCGGTGGCGACGTATTTCCATTTACCTCCCCTCTGGTATATTTTCCGGCTTAGGAATTCAGTCCCGAGATTCAACCCAACATTCCACGCTACAACCGCGGAAGTGTTGTGAGGCCCGAAGCATCTTCCCCAACCGGTTTCAACACCATGAGCATATTCCATGCCAATAACTGTGGTCGACATATCGACCACAGTCGCCCCGCGGAGATACCACTGCGATGCCTTAAAGGCACGATCGATCGGGTCAACATGGTCAACCCGTTCGACGTTCTTCGGTGACATCACAAGGGCTTCAACCGAGAAGCGCTTGATCGGCTGGAACGTTGAAGTGTTTTGCGCGACCGCTGGCAGTGAGCTCGAACTCATTGCTAGCAGAATAACTACACCGTAGACAGCAATCGATACAGCCAATTTGTTCACGTTCGTGGGCCTCCAAAGTCCCACGTCGTACATTTTACAACAAATTTCTTATTTTGTCGAGTGCTATGGGGAAAGCCGTAAAATCTATGCTTCGGACCGCATTTCGCGGTCGTGCGAGCGCTTTTTCAGGACTTCGCGTTTGTCGGATTTCTTGCGCGTCCGGCCGAGCCCGAGCTGCAGTTTAATGAAATGATGCTTGAGATATGCCTGCAACGGTATCAAAAGATTTCCTTTCTCCTGCAATGATCCGGTGAGAGTATTTATCTCATCCTTCGTCAGCAGGAGGCGGCGTGTGCGATCTTCTTCATATCCTGCGGGCATATTTTTTGGTTGATACGGTGGAATGTGTGAATTCACAAGCCACGCTTCGCCGCCGCGGATCAAAACTCTGGCTCCTGCGATTTGGAAATGTCCCGCTTTCACACTTTTCACTTCGTGTCCGCGCAACTCAATGCCCGCCTCGAAGGTGTCCGAGATTTCATAATCGAAGCGTGCCCGCCGATTTTCCGCGATTGGCTCCATATGATTATTGTAACTAAAAACCGGGCTTTGTGCGCCACGGTTTGTTATAGAACTCGTTTCGATGTATTTTTACTAAGGTAAGCCGGGCAATGGACAAAGAGCGGTAAGAAATAATGGGCAGCGACCCGGAAAGGAACACTTGCCATGCTTGTCTCTAGTGGGAAGAGAAAGCATCAGCCGCCGCCCACCATCATTATCCTTGTTGCCGAGGGCACGTCAAATATCACCTATGAAAGCCGCCATAATCGAAATTTTAGAGAAAACACTCAGGCACGACATTCCTAGCCCCGAAATAATTGCGACATCGCTTTCGGTTCCGGAAGACAGCCAATTCGGGCACTATTCTACGAATCTGGCGATGCGGCTCGCGAAGACACAAGGAAAGAAGCCTGTTGAATTGGCGCATGGGCTCGCCGGGAAAATAACCGCTGCGGCTCCCGCGGGATTTTTTGAAAAAGTCCAAGCCGAACCGCCGGGATTCATTAATTTTTGGTTAAGCGAGAAAACGCTGCAAGCTGAATTTGCCCGCGTTGCGCGCGATAAGCATTTCGGTGCAAATAAGCATGGCGCCGGGAAGAAAGTTATCGTGGAATATTCATCGGTAAACATCGCAAAGACGATGAATCTCGGCCATTTTCGTACAACGATCATCGGCGACGCTCTTGCGCGCCTACTCGAATTTTCCGGATATAAAGTGGTGCGTTGGAATTATCTTGGCGATTGGGGAACACAGTTTGGAAAGTTGATTGCTGCATATAAATTGTGGGGCAAAAAAGAAGACGTCGAGAAGCAGCCGGTCGAAGAGCTGCAGAGATTGTACGTGCGGTTTCACGAAGAGGCAAAAACGGATCCTGAACTCGAAAAGCGCGGCCAGGAGGAATTTAAGAAGCTCGAAACCGGCGACCGGGAAAACAGAAAATTATGGGAATGGTTTAAGAAAGAATCCCTCACTGAATTCAAGGCGATGTATAAGATACTTGGTGTTGATTTTGATGTATGGGTCGGCGAAAGTTTTTTTGAAGACGCACTGAAGCCGGCCACGCAGGAATTGGTTGATAAGCAGATCGCGGAAAGAAGCGAAGGAGCGCTCGTCGTGAAGCTCGACGAAGAAAACCTTCCGCCGGCGCTTATCGAGAAATCAGACGGCGCAAGCCTCTATCTTACCCGCGATATAGCGAACCTCGAATACCGCCTGAAAAAATATAAACCCGCCAAAATTCTTTATGTCGTCGCAAACGAGCAGGCTTTGCATTTCGAGCAGCTTTTTGCGATCGCGGCGCGACTCAAGTGGAACGCTGCCGAACTCGTGCATTTGAAATACGGTCTCGTCCTTGGCGATAGCGGCAAAAAGCTTTCGACCCGCGAAGGGAGAAGTGTTTCCATGAAGCAGGTTATTGAAAAAGCCGTCACGCTTGCGCGGAAAACCGTTGAAGAAAAAAACAAAGATCTTTCCGCCAAAGAAAAAGATGGCGTCGCGCGCGCCGTCGGGATCGGTGCCTTGCGTTACAACGACCTCAAGGAGAATCGCATGACCGACATTGTTTTCGACTGGGAGAAAATGCTCGATTGGAGCGGCGACAGCGGACCATATCTGCAATACGCGTACGCGCGCTTGCGCAGTATTATCCGCAAATCAGAACTCGTCGAATCGAAAATCACGAAAGCCGACGCGTCGCTTCTGGAATCCGATGTCGAACTCGGCCTCATTCGGAAGATTTTTGAATTTCCTGAAGTCGTGGAGAAGGCCGCCGGATTGTACGCCACGAGTACGCTTGCAACCTATCTCTACAAGCTCGCCGTCGCCGCAAACAAGTTCTATGAAACGACGCCTATATTGAAAGATGAAGACGTAAAGCGGCGCGACGCCCGCCTGATGCTAGTTGCTGTAGCCGCCCGGACGCTTCGTTCGGGGCTCGGACTGCTTGGCATCGAAGCGCCGGAAAAAATCTAGCCCCGCTTTCCGAGAGCCGTTTTTTCTGGTATTTTATGAGGTATGCCACGGAAGCCAAAACAAAAAACCGCACATCATTTTTTAGAAGGCGAATTTAACCTCCCAAAACTCGAGGAAAAAGTTTTGGATTTTTGGAATGCGGAACATATTTTTGAAAAATCGCTGGCCAAGCCGGCAAGGAAGAAGTTTATTTTCTACGAAGGTCCGCCGTACGCCAACGGCAAGCCGGGCATTCATCACGTGCTTTCGCGTGTCGTGAAGGATGTGGTCCTGCGTTATAAAACGATGCAGGGATATTTTGTTCCGCGCCGTGCGGGATGGGACACGCATGGCCTTCCGGTGGAGATGGCCGCGGAAAAAGCGCTTGGACTTAAATCGAAAAAAGAAATCGAAAAATTCGGCATCAAGCTTTTTAACGAAAAGGCAAAAGAACAGGTGTGGCTTTATAAAGATGATTGGGAAAAGCTTACCAACCGGATCGGGTATTGGCTGGATCTAAAAAATGCCTACATCACCTACGAACCGGAATATATTGAGACGCTATGGTGGACGTTGAGCGAGATTTCAAAACGAAAATTGCTCTATAAAGGGCATAAAGTCGTGCCGTGGTGCACGCGGTGTGGAACGTCGCTTTCTTCGCACGAGCTCGCTCAGGGATATAAGGAAACCGTGGATAATTCGGTGTACGTTAAATTTAGATTAAAACCCGGGCAAAAGATTGGCGATCATACAATTGAACCTTCGGACAAAATATATATATTGTCGTGGACGACAACCCCTTGGACGTTGCCGGGAAACGTCGCGCTTGCGGTTGGCCCGAAGATACCGTATTACGCCGTGGAAAAAGACGGGGAATACTTGATCGCAGCGGAGGATCGGCTGAAAGACTTGGGTCTCGATGGCGGAAGCGCTCCGCGAAAAATCACAGGCTCGCAATTGGTGGGATTGGAATACGAACCGCTTTTTGCTGTCCCTGCCCTCAAAACGTCGTCGTCGTACAAGGTGTATCCTGCTGATTTTGTGACGACGACCGACGGCACCGGCGTCGTGCATACTGCCGTGATGTACGGCGAAGATGACTATGCACTCGGAAAACGAATAGGTCTTCCGGAAAAGCATACGGTTGATGAAGAGGGAAAGTTTAAAGCGGACGTGAAAGGACTTGCGGGATTGTACGTGAAGTCGAAGGACGCCGAGGAAAAGATTTTCGCCCATCTCAAGGCGAATGGAAATCTTTTGCGAACCGAAACTTACACTCACGAATATCCATATTGTTGGCGCTGTGGAACGGCAATTTTATATTACGCCCGAACGTCGTGGTTTATCGGCATGAGCGGTTTGCGAAAGGAGCTCATGGCCCGAAATAAAACCATCAACTGGATGCCCGAACACGTGAAAGACGGCAGATTTGGCGAATGGATTAAGGAGGCAAAAGATTGGAATCTTTCGAGGGAGCGTTATTGGGGCGCTCCGCTTCCCATCTGGGAATGTGCATCGTGCGGGCACACCGATGTCGTTTCGAGTCTGGATTCGTTGGATGAACTCGCGGGCGGTTCAAAGAATAACTATTGGATTATGCGGCACGGCGAATCCGAGGCAAACGTATTTCATATTATCGATTCGGGTCAACGGAAAAACTTAAAGCTTACCCCACGCGGCAAAAAACAGGCTGCGAAGGCGGCGGAGGAATTTAAGAAGTCACTCGGCAAGCATCGCGCGAAAATCGATGTGCTTATTGATTCTGACGTTGCACGAACCATGGAAACGGCGGCTATCGTCGGCGAAATTTTGGGCGTGAAGCCAATGCTTGATTCGGCGATCGAAGAAATTCATTTGGGGCCGAAACTTACGGGATATAAAGATAAGAAATACGGCGAGATGTTTCCGACCTATGAATCGCGGTTTGCGGAGCGGCCGGAGGGAGGGGAGTCGTTGGTTGATCTTCGAACCCGCACGTGGGAGTTTATAAAAAAATGCGAGGCGAAGCATGAAGGCAAAAATATCCTGCTCGTGACGCATGAATATCCAACGTGGATGCTTACGCAGGCGGCGGAAGGGTGGAGCAAGAAGCGCGCGGTTGTCGAGAAGGAAGCGCGCGGTGACGACTTTATCGGTTTTGCAGAGATCCGCAGTTTGCGCGTGAAGGTGGTTCCCCGAAACGACACGGGCGAAGTTGACCTCCACCGGCCATTCGCGGACACGATCGATTTCCCATGTGCTCATTGCAAAAAAGGAATCATGAAGCGGGTCCGCGAAGTCGCCGACGTCTGGTACGACTCGGGAGCAATGCCGTATGCACAGTCTCATTATCCGTTCAGCGTGGCGGCAGAAGGTAAAAACGTCGGAGCTAAAACATTATCAAAACTCGATTATCCGGCGGAATATATTGCCGAAGGTATGGATCAGACGAGGGGCTGGTTCTATACACTTCTTGCCATCGCAACAGCGCTTGGCTATCAGGCACCCTACAAGAACGTTGTGGCGCTCGGCCTTATCAATGACAAATTCGGGCAGAAGATGTCCAAGTCAAAGGGCAACATTGTCGAACCGTTTTCGATGATCGACGCTCAGGGCGTGGATGCGCTCAGGTGGTATTTCTATACGAGCGTTCCGCTTGGCGAGCCGAAAAATTTCGATGACCGCGAAGTTGCAAAAGCTTTTCGGCGCGTGCATCTCATTGTCTACAACTCATTTATTTTCTGGAGAACCTACGCCGACCAGAAAGCCAGAGCGATCAGTACAAAAAACGCACTCGACGCATGGATTTTTGCTCGGCTGAATGAAGCGACCCTTTCGGTGACTGAACATGTAAACCAATATGAGATTCGCGAAGCCGCCCTTGAAATCGAAACGCTCGTTGACGATCTTTCCCGATGGTATATCCGTCGCTCTCGTCGGAGACTCCAAAAACCCGATAACGCAGCCGATTACAAAGCCGCATCGGCGATGCTCGGACACGCGTTGCTCACGCTCGTGAAACTGATGGCACCATTCACGCCATTCTTTTCGGAAATCTTGTATGCACCGCTTGGCGGAGCGTTCGAGTCGGTTCATCTGGACGCCTGGCCGTCCGCGGATAAAAAAGCGGTTGATAAAAAAATGATTGCGGGAATGAAAGCGGTCAGAGATCTTGCGGCGCACGGGCTCGGGAAGCGTTCGGAAGCGGGAATCAAAGTGCGCCAGCCGCTCGCGGAGTTTCGGGTGAAAGATCAGACATTAAAATCCCTTAAACCCCTGCTTGCAATTTTGGCCGACGAAGTGAACGTGAAAAAAGTTTTGGTGGTGCCGCCAGCCAAGGCCCGCTTAATGGCGGAGGCCTGTGAGCTCGATACAACGATAACGCCCGCTCTGCGGCAGGAAGGGTTGTTGCGTGATTTTGTGCGTATGGTGCAGGAATTGCGGCAGAAGGCCGGGCTTTCGCCGAAAGACAGAATTGCCGTTTTACTTCAACTGCAAGGCGACGCCAAAACGGCGATAGAAAATAATGAGGCGTTGTTCAAGGCCGAAGTCGGTGCAAAGGCAATTGAATACAAGCGGTCGGATAAGTTTATCGCGGAGCAGGCGACGCAGATTGAGGGGCAGGAGGCGTGGGTTGCAATTCGAAAGGTATAACGCTAAAGCGCGATCCCGATTTTTTTCCGCACCTCTTCCATCTTTTTGTCGGCTACTTTCGCCGCTTTTTTTGATCCATCCTGAAGGATTGCCAAAAGCTTCTTTGGGTGCGAAAACAATTCCAGTTTTCGTTCACGGTATTCCGCGAAATAGTCCACTACAACCTCCGCAAGGCGTTTTTTGAGATCGGAATATTTTTCGCCGGCGAATTCTTTTGCAACCATCTTCGGCTCCATGTGGGTGAGCGCGCCGTATATCTCAAGCAGATTTGAAAGACCGGGTTTTTTCTCCGGATTATAATCAATCTCCGATCCGGAGTCTGTGACGGCCCGCGCAATCTTCTCGGCAATCTCTTTCGGCGTATCGTCGAGGAATAAACAACCTTCCGGCTGCGACTTCGACATTTTCTTTGAAGGGTCTTTCAGGCTCATCACCCGTGACGTCTGGGTGGTAACGCCTTTCGGCTCGATAAAGGTTTCACCGAAGCGGGTGTTAAATTTGCGGGCAAGCGTTCGCGTGAGTTCGAGGTGTTGGAGTTGGTCGTCGCCAACGGGGACTGCGGTCGCATTATAAAGGACGATGTCCGCAGCCATGAGCACGGGATACGTAAAAAGGCCGACATTGATGTTCAGCGCTTGCCGGCTCGCCTTGTCCTTAAATTGCGTCATTCGCTCGAGTTCGCCCATCGGCGCGACGGTACTTAAAATCCATGCGAGTTCGGAATGCGCCGCAACATGCGATTGGAGAAAAATGGTGGATTTTTTCGGGTCGAGCCCGGCAGCGAGGTAATCGGCGGCGAGCGAAAGGATTTGCTGCGTTTTTTCTTTCGGACTGAAATTTTCAGTGATCGAATGGAGGTCCACAACGGGGAAGTAACAATCGTACTTTCCTGAGTTTTGCAGGTCCACAAGATTTTTGAGAGCGCCCAAATAATTGCCGATGTGCAATCGGCCGGTTGGCTGCATCCCTGATACGAGAACTTGTTTCATAAGGTGATTATATCACGAGCAAGGAAAACCTCCCGAATCGCATTTGAGGGGTATCTCGGAGGTGCGAGCAAGAGCAACCATTGGTAAGGAAGCTGGCTCGCGCCGAGAGTTAGGCGCGCTCCGAGAACGGAGCGACGCCGACCCCGAGAATACGATTCGGGAGGTTTGACTGCGAGCTATATCTCAATGATGACCGGCAGAATCATCGGGCGGCGCTTGGTCTTCGTGTAGAGGTATTGCCCGACCTGGTCGCGGATGAGCGTCTTCAGATAATCGGGTTCAACTTCGCGATATGACGGCAGGCGCTGCATGAGACCGCGGATGCGTTTGCGGATTTCGTCGAGCATCTCCTGGTTTTCTTTGAGGTAGATGAAACCGCGGGAAATGATGTCCGGATTTTTGAGGACGCGCCCCTTGTCGCGATCCATGGTGAGGATGATCACAATCATGCCTTCCTGCGAGAGCGCGCGGCGGTCACGCAAAACAACTTCCTCCACGTCGCCAACGCCGAGGCCGTCAACCATCACGTAGAACGCCGGCACTTCTTCTTTGGTGACGATGAATTTATCTTGCGTGAGCTCGGCAACCTGGCCGTTGTCCATGAGCATGATATTTTCCTTCGGGATGCCGACTTCGCGTGCGGAGAGGCCGTTCGCGGCGCGCATGAAGTAGTAGCCGTGCACCGGCACGAGGAATTTCGGATTGATGAGTTTCATCACGAGCTTCAAATCGTCTTTCGGCGCGTGGCCGGAAGAGTGGATGTCCACGAGGGATGAATGGTAAACGATTGCGCCTTGGCGGGCGAGATTGTCTTTCACGGTCTGCACGCTCTTTTCATTGCCCGGAATGATGGACGATGAAAGCACCATTGTATCGCCCGGCTTGATCTTGATGTGGCGATGTTCGCCGTTGATCATCTTCATGAGGCCGGCGTTCGATTCGCCCTGGGCGCCGGTGGAAAGGATGAGAATTTTGTCGTCTTTCATCTTGTTCACCTCCTCGACGGCGATGATGGTGCCTTCTTTTGCTTTAACGAAGCCGAGCGTCTGCGCAATCTGGATATTCGTCTTCATGGAATAGCCGTTGAGCGCAACTTTGCGGCCGAGTTTTTCCGCGATCTTAATGATTTCCGCGATGCGCGTGAGAAGCGACGCGAATGTTGCCACGATGATTCGGCCTTCGGCTTTCTTGAAAATTTCTTCAAGATTTCGCTCGACGGTTTTTTCGGAAACGGAATGCCCCGGCTTTTCGGCGTTCGTGCTGTCCACCATAAAACTGTGGACGCCCATCTTGCCGATTTTTTCAAATTCATCGAGGCCTTGCGGCTCGCCTTCGTCGTTGTAGTCAACGCGGAAGTCCGCAAAGTGCACGATGTTGCCCGCCGGTGTGCGCATGAGGACGCCCGTGGTTTCGGGGATCGTATGCGGCACGCCGAAGAACAGTGCGCTGAAGTTATTTGAGACTTTTACGTCGCTGCCGTTCTTCACGGTGAGCACGTTCATCTTTGGGGAATTTGGAAAATCCTCCTGGCGCTTCTCGATTATCGCTTTTGTGATCGAGGTCGCGTAGATCGGGGGATTGCCGAGCTTGGCGAGCAGATGTGGCAAGGCACCGATATGGTCGTAATGGCCGTGCGTCAGGATGATCGCGGCGATATTTTCTTTTTTCTTTTCGAGATACTGGATGTTCGGAATGATGTAATCAATGCCGGGCGTTTCCTCTTCGGGGAACTGCAAACCGACATCAATGATTACGATTTCATTTTTATATTCAAGAAACATACAGTTGCGGCCGACCTCTTCGAGGCCGCCAAGCGGCACAAAGCGGACAGCTTCGCCGTTTGCCTGCTGTACGACAGCCTGTTGCGGCTGTGATTCGCGGCGAGGACCAAGCTTTGGATTGTTTGATTTGCCCGGCGCCGGTGTGCGGGCGCCGCGGGGCGGGCGGTGTCCGCCGCCCGGTTTGCGAGCCGGTCGTCCTTCGGACGGAGCCTTTGGCTGGGTATGCGCAGGAGCAGCGGGCGTTGCCGGGCGCGGCCGGATCTCGGGCGGCCGTATACGCGGCCGTTCCGTAATGGAGGCCGACTGGGGCTCTATTTTTTGACTTTCAGTTTTTTTATTCATCTGCAATTGTTGGTTAATTTATTTTTAATTAGTTTGTTTGTCGCGATCTGCCTGTGTGCCGAGGAGGAGATTCGAACTCCTATGGCCTTGCGGCCGCTGGTACCTGAAACCAGTGCGTCTGCCAGTTCCGCCACCCCGGCAAGGGGATTGGGTACAAAAATCACGCGTGATGACTCAGGATATTGCGACGGGCGTATTTCATGCGGATTTCGGAAAGAAAGAGTGATTAACCTTGGAAACTTGAGTATATCAGAGAGGAGGCAAAAAAGTCAAATATCCGGGGCCGGATTATTTGAGGACGCGGGCGGTATTTAAATACCATTCGGGCACTTCGTTGAACCGGTCTGATGGGTCCGCGAGCAATGTGCTCGTTGCAATGCCCTGGACATTTTTATTCGTCACATATACGTAGTCCGGCGAATAAAGGAAGATTGCAGGATTGTCGTTTGCGATATCGGTTTGCGCAATCGCCATATCCGATGCGATGAGGGTACTGCTCGTTTGCTGGCGCGCATCCTCGATGGCGGCGTCAACATTCTTATTGCTGTAGATCGCAAGATTCAGCCCGGGATAAAACCGCTGCGAAGAATCCCAGAATGAATAAAGATCCGAGCTCGGTCCCAGCACATTTCCAAAAAGGAGCGCTTCATAGTCCCGGTTCTTGATTGTCTGATTCGCAATGTCGTCAGCCGAATCGGGCATAATGTTCACCTGGATGCCGATGGATTGCCATGCGGACTGGAGGAGCGTTGCCGTTTTTGCAAGAAAATCAATCTGCGGCACGGTGAGATTTATCACCAAAGGAATCTGGGTGCCATTGATGGTTTTTGAACGGAAAATATTTGCGGGCACCGTTGAGCTTGAGTCGGCCGCGTCGGTTGAGGAGGAAGCACCAGGAAAAACCCAGCCGGCATTGGTGAGTGTTGTCGAGGCAAAATCGAGCGAAGAGGTTGTTGTGAGCGGAGTGAAATACGCGGCATCGGGTGGGATTGGTCCGACGTCGCTTGCGGCATTACCGTTGAAGACCTGATTTGCAATATCCGTGCGGTCGAGTGAGGATGTGAGCGCAATCCGCACCGCCGGATCCTGGAGAGCAAGATTCTTGCTTTCATTGAGGAAAACCGCATAGTAACCGGATGTTCGCCACGCAAATGAATCGTAGGGGCGCTCGATCTCTGAAATATCTTCGGGTGTTGCGTTTCCGAATGCGTCTATCTGGCCGCTGTTAAAATCACCGACCAGCGTATTTTCATCGGTCACGAATTGAAAATCAAAATTTTGGATGAGGGGATGCGCGCCGTTGCCGCTCCACGCTTCGAGATTGTATCCCGTGATGAACCCATCACTATTTTTTTCATAGGACGAAAACTTGTATGGTCCGCTTCCGATCGGTTTCAAGTTGTAATCCGAAAGGTGCCAGTTGCCGGGCGGCGTATCGGCAAAAAGATGTTTCGGAACGACGTAAAGATTTGCGAGGTTGTCGGCAAAAAATGCATAGGGGTTAACCAAGGTGAATTGCACTTCAAGCTCGCTCATACGACTCACGGCAACGCCCTGCCAGCTTGCATAGAAAGGGGAATGGGCGTCCGGATCCTGGATCGATTGCACGGTAAAAACCACGTCATCGCTCGTGAGCTTTTGCCCGTCCTGCCATGTGAGGCCGTCCTTCAAGTGGACAGTCCACGTGCGCGTGTCGGTTGATACGCTGATGGAATCCGCAATGTCATTGATATTGCTGTACATCATCCGCACAAGGTCGAGATCCGTCTGCGATTCGGCGATAACCGGATTGACGTATTCCGGCTGGCCGATCGCGCCTTCAATAAATTCGCCGCCCTGAGCCGGCACGGCTCTCGTGACGTTCGTATACAAAATACCCATCACGACAATAAAACTCACGAGAGCGCCGGCAAGCGCAACAAGAAAAACGGCGCGTTCTCCGCGCGAGAGAGCCGCAAAGATTTTTTTAAACCATGTCATATAAAAAAAGAACCGAGGATTGCCCGGAATGCTTACGGGCGGTACAGCTGAAACACCGCAATGCCGACAAAGGCGATACACATAATGATCGTGAGATAGAACATTGTTTTCTCCATGCCCCGGCGTGTCTGGTACAGCCCGCCGCTGTCCCCGCCAAAAAGGCCGGACATGCCGGAGGAGCGTTCCTGGAGGAGGATGAGGACGATGATGACGATAGCGATAGCGATTTGGATGATGGTGAGCATGCTATGCAATGAGATGAATTAAGAAATTGACGACGCTTACGATTATGGTTGCGAGGAAGAGCGCCGGAATGCTCTGAATGGTAATGCTTCCACGTAGGAAGTCAAGATGATCCGCGAGAATCGGAAGCAGATAAAGGATGATTGCGTTCACGATAATGATGCCGAGTCCGAGCGTGAGAAGGATGATAGGACCGAGAACGAGCGCAAGGAGTGGTTTGAGTAAAAAGTTGAGGACGGCAAGGATAATACCAATCACGAAGAGCTGTAAAAAATTCGCGGTCAAAACAAATCCCGGCACCCAAAGATACGCGAGCCACAGCGCGAGGGCGTTGCCCAGGATGACGATGAGTGCTTTTATGAGCCAGTGCATGGATTGATTATACCACGCGGGACTTTGCTTGCGCGCGGACTTGTGCCTAGTAACTCCAGCTCCGGAAATGCAGCTCGCTCGTAACGAAAAAATGCGGCCCATCCGCGACAAGCGCGGGGGCACCCCGCATTTTTTCTATTCGCTCATGCATTCCCTCTCGCTTCCGTTTGCGGCACAAGTCCGCGCGCAAGCAAAGTCCCGCGTATACACTAATCTTTTCCTAAGTCGTTTCAAATCAATCCTCCAAGCATGCTCTCGCCGGTCATTTCCGGCGGCTTCTCGATTCCCATAATGGCGAGTAGGGTTGGCGTGATGTCTGCAAGCGAGCCAAGGCTTTCTTCGGCCCGCGTATCGGCATTCACGAACTTCTTTCCCTTAAATTCCTCCGCCACAATATAGAGCGGCACCGGGCTCGCGTCGTGCTGGCTCTCGGGCAGGCCGGTCATGATGTCGATCATCTCTTCGATGTTGCCGTGGTCGCTTGTGATCATGAGCAGAATATCGGGGTCTTCGGCGACTTTAAGGACGCGCGTGATTTCACGGTCGATCACCCGGACCGCTTCGAGCGCTGCGTTGTAGTCCGACGTGTGCGCGATGGCGTCGGCATTCGCATAATTAACGAGGATGAACTGGAACCCCTTGCTGTTGATGGCTTCGATGAGGCGGTCGGTAATCGCGCTTGCCATCATTTCCGGATGCTCTTCCGGATGAAGATTGGAGTTTGAGGGGATGAGCGTGCGGTATTCGCCCGGGAAAGGCGGTTCTCGGAGACCGTTAAAGAAATAGGTGACGTGGGCGTACTTATAGGTTTCGGCGATGCGAAGCTGGGCGAACCCTTTATCGCTCAGAACTTTTCCGAGAGGAACGGTGACGGTGTCAGCTTCGCAGATGATCGGCACCTGGAACGAATCATCGTAGTGCGTCATGGTCGCGAGATATAAATTGGCGAAGGGGACCGTCGGGAATTTGTCGAACGGTTTCACAATGAACGATGCCGCGATCTGCCGGATGCTGTCTTCCCGGTAATTAAAGAAGATAAGCGCGTCGCCGTCCTGCAATTTTTTATCTTCGGAAAATCGCATCGGCGTTAAATATTCTTCCGTCGAGCCCTGCTTGTAGGTTGCTTCGATGAGCGGCGTCGGGTCGGTCACGACGGGACCGAGTTTGCCGAGCATTAATTGGTAGGAGGTTTCCGTGAGGCGCCAGTTGCCGTTGCGGTCCATCCCGTAGTAGCGGCCGACGAGCGAGGCGAGATATTGTTTCGGAATTTCCTTCAAAAAACTTTCGAGCGAACGCGGGGGGCTGTCCTTTCCGTCGGCAAACAAATGAAGGTTGATGTTTTTGATCCCGTGCTCCTCGGCAAGTTTGATGAGCGTTCCAAGATGCTCGATTGACGCATGAACATTCGCCTTCGTGAGAAGGCCGGCGAAATTGATGGCGCTGTTATTTTTGACCACGTGGTCGAACGCGTCGTTCAAAACTTTGTTTTGTGCGAAACTGCCGTCGCGGATCGCCATCGTGATTTTCGGATAATATTGGTAGAGCACCTTTCCGGCGCCGATCGTTAAGTGACCCACTTCACTATTGCCGACTTCACCCCATGGGAGGCCTACGGCGATACCCGAAGCCTGGACGCTGGTTACCGGATAGTTCTGCGCGAGCCAGTCAAAGATCGGCGGCTTAACGATATAGATAGGGTTCGATTCGTTGTTCGCCCCGATGCCCCAGCCGTCGAGCACGATAAGGATCGCTGTTTTCTTTGCCATGCACCTATTATATCGCAATCAGCGCGTTCTCACCCAACCATTCGAGAGGCTCCGTGATTTGACCGAGACGCCCCAAACGGCTATCATATGAGTAATCAAAAGTCATTAAAAATAAATGAAACCCGTAGTTATTAATTATTCACATGAATGCCACTACAGCCTTGGTAGGGCTCGTTGCAGCCCTCGTTGGGGTAGCCGTTGGATACGTCGTTCGAAAATCCTGGGCAGCTAAACAGCTCGGAGGAGTCGAAGAACAAATAAAAAAGAACCTTGCAGACGCGGAAACGCGGGCCAAGGAAATTGTGCTTGAGGCAAAAGAAAAAGCGGCCTCGGTTTCCGCCGAAGTTAAGAACGAAGAGAAAGAGCGCAGGAAAGAAATCGACGCGATTGAAGCGCGTGTTTTACAGCGCGAAGAATCGCTCGATAAAAAATTGAACGATCTCACGGCGGAGCAGAACAAGCTTCGCGTGAAGGAGGACGGTTTGAAGGTTCGCGAAGATGACCTTGGAAAGAAGGAGGGCGATGTTGAGGTTCGGCTCCAAAAGGTGAGCGGCCTTTCCGTTGAACAGGCCCGCTTGGAAATCATTCGCCGTGCCAAAGAGGACCGCACGCAGGATACGGCCCAACTGATCCAAAAGATGGACCGGGAAAACCGCGAAGAGATAGAAAAGAAAGCCGCGGATATCATTACGACCGCCCTCCAGCGCTATGCGCGTTCACATGTTGCAGAAATAACAACCACTGTTTTCCCGATCACCGACGAGGAAATAAAAGGCAAGATTATCGGCCGCGAGGGCCGGAATATAAGGGCTCTTGAGCGGGCGACCGGCGTTGAATTCATCATCGACGAGGCACCGGATACGATTATTATCTCCTCGTTCGACCCCTATCGCCGCGAAACCGCGAGAATGGCTCTCGAAAAGCTCATTAAAGATGGTCGCATCCAGCCCGCGAAAATTGAAGAGAAAGTTGAAGAGGCGAAAGCGGAACTCAACAAACGCGCACAGGATATCGGCGAAGCTGCAGCTCAGGATTTGGGAGTCTTCGACCTTCCAAAAGAAATTCTCCAACTTCTGGGACGGCTCCATTTCCGAACAAGTTTCGGACAGAACGTGCTCACGCATTCTGTTGAGATGGCGTATATCGCGGAAATGATGGCGCGCGAACTCGGATTGAATGCTGAAGTCGCAAAGAAAGGGGCGTTGCTCCACGACATCGGTAAAGCGATTGACCACGAAGTGGAGGGGACGCACGTTGATCTCGGCATGAAGCTTCTCAAGAAATATAACATCGACGAGCGGGTGGTTGAAGCGATGCAATCCCATCACGAAGATTTCCCGTACGCCCGGCCGGAGGCATACGTGGTGACTGCGGCTGACGTTTTGTCCGCGGCCCGCCCGGGAGCCCGCCGCGGTACGATAGAAACTTATATCAAGCGCCTTGCGGATCTCGAAAGGATCGCCCTTGAATTTCCTGGCGTGAAATCCGCCTACGCTATCGCGGCCGGCCGCGAACTCCGGGTCTTTGTTATCCCCGAAAAAATCGATGATTTCAGGGCTTTGGAACTTGCCCGGGAGATCGCGAATAAGATCCAATCGGAACTCAAATATCCTGGCGAAATACGGGTAAATGTTATCCGAGAAATGAGGGCGGTTGAGTACGCCAGGTAGGGCGCTTGCAATATTACTGTATGTGATATACTAAAACCCATATGTCCGACACCATATTTAATTATCCGCTCGTAACGTCCGTAATTGCAGGTCTGCTCCTCGTCGGTATCATCGGCAAATTCCTCAAGTTTTCGTTCAAGCAAATCTCAAAGTGGTATCTCTATATATCCGTGCTGGCGGTCGTGGTCGTGATGGACTCAATTTTTTTCCCGTTCATCGGCGGAAAGGATTATTTTTTCCGCTTCACGGTTGAGCTCTCGCTTATCGCCTATATCCTTTATTGGGCATTCGAAGCTCGCAAGGACGAAATAAAAAATCTCATAAAAGCGAATTACAAGAAGCCGCTTGTTATTGCGGTGACGGCATTTGTGGCGGCGTTCCTTCTCGCCTGCGCGTTTGCACTCGATGCGCATGCGGCGTTCTGGTCAAACTATGAACGCGGCGAAGGAGGCTTCCAGATGATTCACTACTACATCTTCTTCATGCTCCTCGTGACGCTCTTCCAGGAGGAGAACGATTGGAAGAATATTTTCCGCTGGTCGCTCGTTGCGTCGGGGCTTATGATCGGGTACGGCCTTCTCGGAAACTATATGGTTAATGGCTTTATCGGTCCTTACGCCGGCGGGGGAGCTCCGGCAGGCTGGTGGCACATTTTGATCGACGGTCGTTTTGAAGGTTCGCTTGGTAACCCGGCTTATGTGGCTCCGTATCTTCTTTTCGCGGCATTCTATGCGGTTTATCTCTGGCTCGCCGGGAGGATTGAAAATAAATCCTCGAAACTTGCCACGTGGGGTTATAGCGCACTTCTTGTTGTATTCTTATTCTTCTTCATCCTCACGCAAACGCGCGGCGCGTTCCTTGGTCTTGGTGCCGGCGTGATTGCCCTCCTCGCCTACTTTGCCTTCACGGGCAGCGTGAAGGTCAGGAAGTGGTCTGCGGCGGTTGCTATTTTACTTATCATATTGGGCGTCGGAGCTTACGCCGAGCGCAACAGCACATTCGTGCAGAATTTGCCGGAAGGGCGGTTGTTGCAAATCAGCCTGTCCGACTCTACGGCGCAAACCCGCCTTTGGGTTTGGGGTGAAGCGTGGCAGGGATTCCTTGCGCGGCCTGTTTTCGGATGGGGTCCGGAAAATTTCACGGCGGTGTATGACAGGTATTTCGATCCGCGGTTCTATGTGCCGAACCAGAATACGGAAACCTGGTTCGACCGTGCACACAGCATCGTCTTTGATTATCTTTCCGAGACGGGACTTATCGGACTTCTTGCGTACGCAAGCATTTTCTTCGTAATCTTCTGGGAATTCTTCCGCCGGCGCGACCTTCACAAGAGAGGCGAGCATGCAAATGCATCGACGGTTCTAAAGGGCGCGATTTTGGCATTGCCGGTGGCATATCTCGTCCAGGGTCTCGCCATTTTCGACGTCTTCCCCATGTACATCAACTTGTTCCTATTCTTCGGGTTCGCAACCTACTACTTCTCCGCGCACGCGCACCAAAAAGCCGCGTAACAATAAAAACATGGAAGACCGAACCTACAAACAACTTACCGCAATCATCATCGTTATCCTTGTTTTGGGCGTGAGCTACCTCGGATCCTACCGACCGATGCGCAAGGCGGAGGGATTCATCAGCACGCTTCAATCGCTCCAGACGAATCCGGCAACATCACTTCAAGATCTTGAGACCCGTGTTTCAGGCCCCTTGGACTATTACGCGCCGATCGGCCAGGAAGAGCTTGTAAGAAATCTTGCAAACAGCGTTTTGGCATTCGTCCAGCAACAAGGGAACAATGCAACTTCGACCGCGGCGCTTGTCGGATTCCTAAATAATTATTACGATCCGATTCTTAATCGTGGGAAGGGCATGAGTTTCGGGCAGGATTTGTATCTTGAAGGTGCAGTGAATGAGATTGCTTTTGCGGGAACCGGTAATCCCACCTATCTCGCCGCTTCGGAGCATTGGTACCAGGAAGGCCAAATGCTCGGCCCGAATCGCCCTCAGCCACTCTATGGATTGTTCGATGTTTATCGTGCCGCCGGCGACGTGAGCGACACCATTTCCGTTGCACAAAAAATTCTCATGAACTGGCCGAGCGATACGCGCATAGCAATGAGCTTGCAGCAGTTTATGGCTACGCAGACACCGTCAACCACGAAGTCCAGCGCGAAGAAGTAAAATTTTTGAGAAAGGCGTGCGACTTTTTTTCATGACGCCAAGCTTGTCATGAACTTTCTTTTGTCGTAAAATAAATCCATGAAAAAAGCGCTTATTACAGGAATCACCGGCCAGGATGGCAGTTACTTGGCCGAATTTTTGCTAAAAAAAGGGTATGAAGTGCACGGCGTGATCCGGAGGGCTTCCACTTTCAACACCGGGCGGGTTGATCACATCTATCAGGATCCGCACGTCGAAAAATCCCGTTTTCATCTTCACTACGGCGACCTAAGCGATGGCAATACCATCCGGAAACTGATTTACAAGATTGAGCCCGATGAGATTTATAACCTCGGCGCCCAATCACATGTCCGCGTTTCGTTCGATATACCAGAATATACGGCGAATGTAACCGGCGTGGGGACATTACGCATGCTCGAGGCAATTAAGGATTACGAAGATCACACTGGCAAGAAAGTTAAGTTTTACCAGGCGTCGTCGTCTGAAATGTTTGGCGCAGCGCCACCGCCGCAAAACGAAGAGACCAAGTTTCACCCGCGAAGTCCGTACGGCGTTGCAAAAGTTTTTGCTTTCGACACCGTGCGCAATTATCGGGAGGCGTACAACATTTTCGCGGTAAACGGGATTTTGTTTAACCACGAATCCGAACGCCGCGGCGAGACATTCGTTACGCGTAAGATCACGAGGGGCATCGCGCGGATTTTGGCCGGACTCGATGACAAGTTATATTTAGGCAATCTAGATGCCAAGCGTGACTGGGGATATGCGCCGGAATACGTGGAGGCCATGTGGCTAATGCTCCAGCATCCGGAGCCGGAAGACTTTGTGATTGGTACCGGCGAGACGCACACCGTGAGAGATTTTCTTGATACCGCATTCCGATTGGTAGATATCGAAGACTGGGAGCCGTATGTTGGCATCGACCCACGCTACTATCGGCCATCGGAGGTGGAATACCTTCAAGCCGATGCCTCAAAAGCCAAAAAGAAGCTTGGCTGGCAGGCGAAAACAAATTTCGGCGATATTGTAAAAAAGATGATGAAAGCGGATTTGGAGCAGGCCGGTCTTCATGAACAGGCGAAGAAGATTGTCGTATAACCCGCGCTATGGATCTTAAAACAAAAAAAATTGTAGTGACTGGCGGTTCCGGTTTTTTAGGGAGCAAGGTCGTTGACGCTCTCGTCGCTCATGGTGTACCAAGAGAAAATATTTCCGTGCCTCGGCATGCTGAATTTGATCTTGTGCAAAAGGAAGCGTGCGAACGGGTGGTGAAGGGAATGGATGTTGTCATCCATCTTGCTGCAGTCGTCGGCGGCATCGGCGCCAACCGCGAGCACCCGGGAAAATTTTTTTACGAAAACTTAATGATGGGCGTTCAACTCATTGAGGCTGGCCGTCTCGCCGGCGTCGAGAAATTTGTTGCGATCGGCACGGTCTGCGCATATCCAAAATTTGCTCCAATCCCGTTCAAGGAAGATGACCTGTGGAACGGTTATCCGGAGGAAACAAATGCTCCCTACGGTCTTGCAAAGAAGATGTTGCTTGTGCAATCGCAAGCGTATCGACAGGAATATGGTTTTAATTCCGTCTACCTCCTGCCGGTGAACCTCTACGGGCCAAATGATAATTTTGATCCGAAGAGTTCGCATGTCATCCCCGCGCTCATCAAAAAAGTTTATGAGGCCAAACAATCGAACGCGCCATTCATTGATGTGTGGGGGACGGGGAAAGCGAGCCGGGAATTTCTCTATGTTGATGATGCCGCGGAGGGCATTGTGCTTGCCGCAGAAAATTATGAAAAATCTGATCCGGTGAATTTGGGGTCGGGGATGGAGATAACCATCAAGAACCTGATTGAAACTATTTGCCGGTTGATGGATTATCGCGGCGACTTGAAGTGGGATACAACCAAGCCCGACGGTCAGCCGCGTCGCCAACTCGATGTGAGCCGCGCCGAAAAAGAATTTGGATTCAGGGCGAAGGTCGGCTTTGAAGAGGGCTTGAAAAGAACAATTGATTGGTACGTTAAAAGTGTAAATACATTAAAATAACAGCAACGACATGGTGACTGTACTTTTGCGCGGCGGTTTGGGAAATCAGATGTTCCAATATGCTGCAGGATTGGGCATTGCAAAAAGAAATAACGACCCCTTACTCATTGACTCGACCTACCTGAACGACCGGTTTCCACGAAAGCAGTTCACCTTTCGTGAATACGACCTCGACATTTTTGACATCACGCCGAAGTTTACGACGCTCTCGAAGCTCTCAACCGCAATGTCGGTTCCTGGGCTCTGGCTTGGCCTCGATTTAGGACTTCTCAAGATCAAAAATTCATTTGGCATCCAGAAAATTTTAAAAGAAAAGCAGGAACTTGTGTTCGATCGAAACCTCGTCGATGCAAGGGGAAATATTCTTATTTGGGGATACTGGCAGACGCCTGGCTATTTCGCAGATATCGAAGAGGAATTGCGGAAAGAATTTCGATTTAAGCACGCGCTCGAAGGCGACGCACTTAATCTCTCGAAAGATATCAGAGAGTCAAATTCGGTTTCGCTTCATGTCCGGCGTACGGACTATTTAATCCCCAAGAACACTAGTCTTTACGGAGAAACCAACTCCTCTTATTATGACAAAGCAATCGCCTACATCGATGAACATGTAAAAAATCCTAAGTTTTTTATCTTTTCGGACGACATTGCGTGGTGCAGAGAAAATATAAAACCTCCATTCCCGACAACGTATATCGATCGGGCGTCGGAAGGGCCAAAGGCAAGCTATCATCTCCAACTTATGTCGATGTGCAAGCATAACGTGATTACGAACAGCAGTTTTTCCTGGTGGGGTGCCTGGCTGAATGAAAATCCCGGAAAGATTGTGGTTGCGCCTGCGCGATGGAGCCCGTCGTCACAGGGGAATGAGGATGTGGTTCCGGACGGGTGGACGAGGCTGTAGCCCCTTGATTTTTACCCCCCGATTCATGGTATAATCTGAAAATTATGCAAACAATTTCTTCTTGTCGTGTCTGCGGAAGCAATAAAATCGAGGGATTTTTCGATCTCGGAAAGCAGCCGCTTGCGAATTCCCTGCCGGATCGGGCTGACCTGAAAGACGACGCCTACTCATTGTCTCTGAGTTATTGCCATAATTGCACTCTGGTACAGCTTAACGAAACCATTGAACCGGAAATTCTTTTTAAGCACTATCTTTGGCTTACGGGCACCTCGCTCACCGCACACAAGCATGCGCAGACTTTCTATGAGTCCGCTGTATCCCGCACGCCGCACGCGCGCGAAAAGGGATACGTTCTGGAAATCGCTTCCAACGACGGTACGTTCCTCATCCCGTTCCAAAAAAATAATTTTCCGGTGCTTGGCATTGACCCGGCGGAAAATGTCGCCAAAATGGCGCGCGATGCGGGGATCCCGACCGATCCCTTGTTCTTCGGATCGAAGGTCGCCGATGATATTGTTGCCGCGAACGGCGAGGCGGAGATCGTTTTTGCCCGCAATGTCTTGCCGCATGTTGCCGGCACGCGGGATTTCGTCGAAGGCCTGAAGAAGTCCGTGAGCGAAACCGGTACGATCGCAATCGAAGCCCACTACGGGAAAGTGATTTTGGATGAACTTCACTACGACTCCATCTATCACGAGCACCTCTGTTATTTCACAGTGAAGAGTATGGAAAAACTGTTGAATGATTTCGGTCTCTATGTCTTTGATATAACAGAAAGTCCCATCAGCGGGGGATCGCTTGTCTATTACGCGCGGAAAGGCGAGGTGACTCCCTCGATGAATGTCGTGAAGTATCGGCAGGCCGAGAACGCCGCCAAGACGAACGAGTTTTCAAGCTGGAAAGATTTTGCCGCACGTTCGATCGCGCATCGCGACAGGCTCATGGCAATTTTGAAAGACGAGAAAAGCAAGGGCCGAAAGATTGCCGGCTGGGGCGCGTCCGCACGCAGCTCAACGCTGTTGAATTTCTGCGGGATCACAACCGACATCGTGCCCGTGGTTATCGATCTTAACCCGCTGAAGCAAGGAAGGTTTACGGCTGGTACGCATATTCCAATCAAGAAATCTGACGACGTGATGGCGACAAAGCCGGATTGTATTTTCCTCATGGCGTGGAACTTTAAAGACGAAATCACGAAGCATCTTACCGATCACTACAAATTTAAGGGAGATTGCGTTTTGCCATTCCCCAAGGAGCCGCATGTGGTGAAACTTGGATAAGCATAGAGCTTAAGTGAGAACGTAACCACAACAAAGAAAACCCCGACATTCCAAGGTCGGGGTTTTTCGCCGTAGCATTGACTAAAAAGGTTTATATGATATAATTGCGCCAGTGGTAATCTTGATAATCTGCTTACGAAGGAGGGTTCGTGGAGGTATCCAATTATTTTGTTGAGTCGGAGAACCGCATTAAGAGTATCAACGAGCTTCTGCCTGCATTGCCGGTGAGTATGGTGCCCGACAGAGTGGTCGCGGCCTGGGAACAGGGAGGATTGCTTTCTCCGGGATGGGCTAACGGGGAATTGAATCGAACCTGGATAAACGTGGTTGCGCACAATGTCGTTGTTGCCTGGACGGCGTACTGCCTGAGCGATGGCGACCCGATACTCGTTGAGGCCGGCCTCGTGCACGACGCTTACAAGCGCCGGGAGTGGGAGGCTGGTGAAAGGGCGAAGCGTGAAAGAGTGGATCGCCACACGGCGAATCGGGAAGCCGAACTGGCTGCGGGCGCGTTTTTGACCGAGCTTGGATTTTCACCGGAGGTTGTGGAAGTTGCAAAAACGACCGGCGATCTCGGTCTCGATCGAATCCTCGCGGGAAAAGCCGACTTCCGCGGCAAGCTGATGCATTACGCCGATGATTGTGTTTCCGGTGATAAGATCGTCGGCTACAAACAGCGGTTCGACGACCTTCTCCCGGAATTCAAGCCCGGAGGGCGGTATGAGTGGGCGAACGAGGCATTTCGTCAGAAATACGGAATGACGCATCGTGAGACGTTCGACAGCGTCGTGCTGCCGCTCGAAAAAGAACTGGCCGTGAAACTCAACTTCAAAGGCGACCCAAGCGAACTCTACGCGCTTGCGTTGCGGAAAGGATAAAAATCCCCGTAGACCGATACATGGTCTACGGGGTGTTTATTTTTTGGAAGCGTTTTATTGCTTCGCGAGCTGATGATAGAGAAGGAGCATATCGTCCATGATGGCCTGGTTGCCGGCCATGGCGAATGGCACATTCTCGTTTCGGAGGTCGATCGGTTTACCGTCGAGATCGTTTACGATACAGCCTTCGGCTTCGCCGATGACGGATATCGCCGCGGCGTCGTGCCGCTTTGCGGTCTTATTGAGATATCCGCCGACGAGACCGCGGGCGACGAGTGAGCATTCGAACACGCACGAGCCGAACTTGAGGATCATCATGCATGCCCGTTGAAATGGTTCGCGGAATTTCTTCTCTTCGTCGATGCTGAGGTCGAGTACGATTGTCGATTCGCGCAGGCTTTTGGGAGAGGGTTTTTCCCGAAGTCGTCGGACCGTAGTGCCGTCATCTATCCAGCCGCCCCCGGATTTTCCGCCGAAGACGGTGTAGCCGAGCGCGGGAAAACGAACAATACCGAAGTGGCCTCGTCCGCTTTGCGCACGCCCTCCTGAAACCCCAAAGTAATCCATTCCGGCGGCGTAGACTGTTGTCCCGTCGATCGGATCCAAGTACCAAAGGTAATCAGCCGTTAAAGACTCAGAGGTTCCTTCCTCGCCCTGGATGCCGTCGCTCGGAAAGTTTTGTTTTATAAAGGCGGTGAGCAGCGATTCGGCTTCAATGTCTCCTTTGGTCCGGATGTCCTGGAATGATTTCTTGCTTTCAGGGGCAAGCCCTTCGCGGCGGATTTCGAGGATTCGTTCTCCTGCATTGCAGAACGCATCCCGGGTAAGCCTATACAGACCCGTAGCGTAAATTGTTGCGAATGTGCTTTCTTTCATGTTGTCTCCTCAACGATGGCTCCGTTATTTTCTTATTGGAAGGTGCGGAAAAGATTATATCATTCATCATAATTTTGTCAAATTTTATTGACTTTAGAACGAATTAATCTATTATATGCAGGTACCATGATTATCGTTCGAGCCCCTATGCGAATCAGCTTTGTTGGCGGAGGAACCGACCTCGCCGATTTTTATACCAAGTACCCGGGCCGTGTGATTTCGACGGCTATCGACAAATATGTCTATGTGTCGGTGAATCGCGCACCGCTTCTCAAAAAAGTGACCGCGCGGTATTTTAAAACGGAAGAAGTGGATCATGCGAAAGACATTGAGAACGACAGGATCAGGGAGGCATTGCTCCATTTTGGCATCACGAACAATATGACGATAACGACGTTTAACGACCTCCCGGAAAAAACGGGGCTCGGGTCGTCATCGAGTTTTTCGGTTGCGCTTATGAAGGCGCTTCTTACCGCGCGAAAGGAGCGGATCTCTGTCGGCAATATCGCCGAGCTCGCCTCGCATCTTGAGATCGATCTGGTGAAAGAACCAATCGGCAAACAGGATCAGTATGCGGCGGCGTACGGCGGCATCAACATTTTTCAGTTTAATGCCGATCATAGCGTTGACGTCACGCCGGTGCACGTCGATTACAAAATCGAAAGCGCATTTCAGGACCACATTCAGCTTTTCTACACCGGCATCCGGCGATTTGCATCATCGGTTCTCACCGAACAGAAAGCTAATATAGATAAAAAGATGGAATCCTTGAAGGCAATGTCGGACTCGGTGTTTGAATTCCGCGACCGGCTCGAGAAAGGGGATTTTGAAGGCATGGGTGAGATGCTGCACGAAGGGTGGGTCACCAAAAAGACACTCGCTTCGAATGTCTCAAATCCCGTAATTGACGCGTTGTATGACGCGGGCAAAAACGCCGGTGCATGGGGCGGAAAGATTCTCGGTGCGGGCGGCGGCGGATGCGTGCTTTTCATGACGCCGTATGAGAAACAAGCGGCGGTAAAGGCAGCGGTAACTGCGGCTGCGGCAAAAAACAACCTTTCCGAATTCACGCAGGTTCCGGTGCGGTTCATGCATGCGGGCGTTGAGGTGCTCCTGAACAACGATCAGAGCGAGCCGATACGAATGTCGTAATATAGAAGTATGGAATCCTATCTCGATATATTTTTAAACCGGGTCATCGACGCTTTGCGCGATGTCCCCAAGAAGGAGATCGCGAAGGCGGTCAATATTTTGCAGGCCACATATGAGCGCGATGGCCGCATTTATATCTTCGGCAATGGAGGTTCGCTTGCGATGGCCACGCACTGGGTGAGCGACTTCAACAAAACCGTGTTCAGCCACAACCTTGGCTCGGGCGTGCGGCGCTTCCAGGCTATTCGCCTTCCTTCAACGGAATCCGAGATTACAGCATGGGCAAACGATGTCGGCTACGATATGATTTTCGCGGGTCCGCTCGAAAATTACATCCGTGAATCAGATGCCATCGTTGCCATCTCGAGCGGCGGCAATTCGCCAAATGTTATCAAAGCGGTTGAACTTGCAAAGCGACATCAGGTCCCGGTGATCGGTCTGTCCGGCTTTGACGGCGGGAAATTGAATGAGCTTGCGGACGCAAAAATCGTTGTGAAGACCGAAAAAGGGGATTACGGTGTCGTGGAGTCCGTGCACGGCACAATCCTCCATCTCATCACGTTCTATTTCGTGGATTATTTCGACCACATGGCGAAACGGGCGGAAGACAGGAGAGACAAGTCCAAGTAGCTTCCGTACTCGCATAGGCTAAAAAGCGTCGGGTGATGCGGTGTAGCGGGACAGAAAATTACGCGTAGGTATTAAGAATGCGCTCCAATCGTTCGTGTTCCATCCGGTTGAACAAGCCGTCAAACGTGCCAAGAAAATAGAGCTTGAGCTTTTCCCAGCGCCGATCTTCAAAAAAGAGCATCTTTATCATGTAGCGGGGAATGATGACTGCCCAGATTGCGGAAGGCCAATCTTCATTGCCTATGATGTATGTTTTGTAATTACGCACAAACATCCAGGTGAAGTTTCGCGCCATCGTGTAATAACGATATGGTTTCTGGTTGAGGATCTCGGCTTTTATCCAAAACAACTTTCGGAGCGTTGGGTTGCCGATAGTCGTTTGGAGAATTACGGAAGGAACCGTGAGTGTTTTGAGTCCTGCACGCTGCATCCGGATGCAGAATTCTCCATCAACGCCGTCGAGAGATACGATTTCGCTCACGTATCCTATTTTGTCGAAGGTGGAAGCTTTGATGAGCATTCCGGACATGATCGCTCCATTAGTCAAGAAGGGCTTCCCGGGGGGAAAGGCCAGGCCTTTGAGCGTGGTGTGATTCGGTGCGACAGCGCCGATGTGTTTCTGCACTTCCTGTGGCATCGCATCGTGCGCTTCGTGCATCTTGGCAACAAGATCGGTTGAGGCCAAACTATCGGGATCAAAATAGATGACCCATTCGGCGCCCTTCTCGCGCGCCGGCTTAATGCACTGATTGATCGCCACGCCGACGTTCTCGTGCCTTGGGCTCAAATTGAGGAACATGAAGCCGGGAAATTCCCGTTCCACATCCTGGAGGCCGCTTCTGATTTGGGGATTTGAATAATTGTCGAACAGAAATACGCCGTCCACTTGCGACTTAAGAAATCCAACGGCCTTCCGTACGTTTTCCACGTCGGGATTGAATGTGACGATCGCGGCAAATATTTTTGTATGCATGAGAGGGGACAACTCCGGAAAGAATTTCTAGAGATACTGCTTCACGCTTTCAAGACCTTCTTCCAGGCTTATGCGGGGGCTCCAGCCGAGGACGTCGTGAGCCTTTTTATTCGAAGGGTTTCTCGTGCTGGGGGCGTCTCCTTTTTCTTCAATTTTCACTTTCTTTCCGAACATCTTCTCGCTGGCGGCGATGATATCTCCCATGCTCACAAATTTCTGTCCGGAAAGGTTGAAGACTTCGTAGCTCGGCGTTCCAAGCGTTGCAAGGATGCCCAAGGCAAGATCTTCCACGTGGATGAATCTCCGTCCTGTCTTTAGTGATCCAACGGTGACCGTGTCCTGGTTTTTCACGGCACTTGCGATGCTTTCAACGGCAACCCACACCTTTTCCTTCGGACGAGGACCGTAGACGATCGCAAAGCGCGTGATAGTTACGTTTCCTCCGTGTTTCTGCCAGTCTTGCTTGAGCGCTGCTTCGGCCACCATTTTTGAAAGCGCATATTCCGCCGGAGCCTTTAAAATATCCAAAGGAACATCTTCGCTTACTTCTTCCATGCTGTCGGGATAAACCCATTCCGAAGAGGCAAAAATAAATTGAGGGATTTTCTTTTCGCGGGACGCGCGCAAAACGTTTAATGCGCCCTGGACGTTTACGTCAAACGTTTCATACATTTTCCCTGAACAATCCGGGGTCCTTGAAAGGGCGGCGAGATGGACTATGGCATCAATATCTTCGGATAAATACTTTCCGAAATCTTTATCACGCATGTCGACCGGGAGGTCAACGCCGGCGCACTCAATACCTTTCTTTTCGCACTGCCGCGCGAGTTCCCGTGCAATGAAGCCCTGGTTGCCGATGATGAATATTTTTTTCATAGTTATTTATTTTTTTGTTTCCGGAGTGGCTGGAGCGCCCGATTTTGGCTGGGCAGCAAACGCGGGGAGCGAGACCAGCGCATTATCCTCGACGGCACGCTGATCGGGATCGAGCTTCAGGTCAACCACAACCGGCCCCTTCGTGGAAAGTGCCTGCTGAATTTTCTTGTCCAAATCGTCGCCCTTTTTGATGGAGAACGCTTCGATGCCGTAGGCATTCGCGATTTTTACGAAATCTGGCGCGGCATAACCCATGCCCCGGCCGAGCGCGTGGTACCGTCCCTCAAATTCGTCGATTGATGGAGCTTTCACGTTCATATAACAATCATTATTAAAGACGAAAACTTTTACCGGGAATTTATGCAGGGCGATCGTTTGCAGTTCCTGGATATTCATTTGCATGCCGCCGTCGCCCGTGATGCAGACAACCGTTTTGTCTTTCGCTGCGATCTGTGCGCCGATGGACGCCGGCAGAGCATATCCCATGGGCGAATTGCCCCAAGACGAAAAGAACCGTTGGCCGATTTTTGCCTCGTACGCCTGTGCGACCCAGCAAAGGTTTGTGCCGGTGTCGCCGACGATAATCGTGTTCGGATCCATTGCCTTTGAGAGCCGTGCCGTGAATTCATAAGGGCTCACATAGGCACTTCCGGCCGGCGTATTATCTTCGCGGAAATAGTCAGCTTTGAGCGCCGCGAATTCCTCGAGCCATGCCTGCTTCGGCGTAAATTTCACCTTTTCTGCAGCGGCAAGAAGCGGCGGCATAAATTTTTCGAGCGTCGATTGAATTTTGACGTGTGAAGTGATGAGGCCGTCTTCCAGTTCGCCACGGTCGGCATCAATGGTGGTGATTTTTGCTTTCGTCGCAAAGTTTTTTTCGCTGATAATAGCTTTCGTTGCAAACCGGGTGCCGAGCGCGAGAACAAAATCGGCTTCGCGGATTGCCCGATTGGCCGATTTATTGCCGGCACGGCCGACGTTGCCGCCATAGAGCGGGTCGTTCGCTTCAAAAACATCGAGCGCGCACCAGGTGACGACGGCCGGCACGTGCGCGTGCTTTACGAGCTTTCGCACCGCTCCTGCGGTCTTCGAAAGCTCGACACCACCGCCAAGGAGAATGATCGGCTTTTCTTTTGTCTGAAGATCGTGGAGGATTTCCGTGATGCCATGGTCGATTTCTGCAGGCGATGACGTCTCGACTGGTTCCGGGTTGTAGGCGCGGAGTTCCGACGGGTCAACAAGCGCCCGTTGAACGTTAAAAGGAACGTCGATGAGCACCGGCCCCGGCCTGCCGGACTTTGCGAGGTGAACCGCTTTTTCAAAAATGTAACGGGCATCCTCCGGTTTGTCGAGGAGCACGGAGTATTTCGTTATCGACTTCATGAGGCTCACGACGTCCGTTTCCTGGAAGCCACGCTGTCGGACGCGGCGATTCGCTTTGTTGTGGAACATACCGACCTGGCCGGTTATAAAAAGGCAGGGGATGGAATCGTAATAGGCGGAGGCGATGCCGGTCACAAGATTCTGTGCGCCGGGTCCGCTCGTAACCATGCCGACGCCGAAACCTTTAACGCGGGCATAGGCCTCGACCATCATGGAAAGCGCCTGTTCATGGTTGGGCGAAACATAGGAGAGGTCGGGATGTTCGCCCACTTCATCGATAAGTTTTGCGATGGCGCCACCCTGGAGCACTCCAACGGTATCGACGCCAGTGCCGGGAATGAGCGAAATCAAATATTTTGCGACACTGATTTTTTCCATAATAATGAATGTTTTTATTGATTAATCGCGCCTGCTGATAACGCTCTTAAGAATAAGCCATTGTTGGAAATTGGCAACTCTAACCCCGGTCAAAGCCCGCGTTTATTCTGTGACGAGCGCTATTTTGCCAATTTCCAAAAACAACGGTTCGCGTAAGAAATATAAGAGGAGCGCATACACAAGGGCGCCGATAAGGATGGTTACAAATATATTGAGCCCGGTAGCTACGAGCAGCGCCGTCGCAAGACCCATGATAACGCCGGCGGCCGCAGCCTTGCCGAGGCGCGGCAAAACCTCAAAGTAGTTTATCTTTTTCAGCGTGCTCCACAGATACCAGTTGCTCGCGCCCTGCGCGATAAGCGTTGCAATTGCTGAGCCGGCCATGCCGAACGGGGGGATCAATATAAGGTCAAAAACGATATTCATGACACCTGCAATTGCCGAAGTGACGATCAGGCTTTTTTGGCGATTGTAGATGAAAACAGCATTTGCGATGACGGTCGCGGGAAAATCAACGAGCATGGTAAGCATGAGTATCTTGAAAGCCAAACCGCCGCTTGCATACGAACTCCCGAAGACGGCGCTCATCACCTGCGTGCCCACCACGACACCGCCTATCGCGAGCGGTATCGAAAGAAGGAACATGGTGCCGATGGTCCGCTCAAATACCGTCCTGAATTTTCCATTATCTTTATTCGCAAGTCGTGCGAGTAAGGGGAGTGTTGCGTATTGCACCACGGTCGGGATGAGGTAGAACACCTGGACGATGCGGATGCCGGCGGAATAGATGCCGACGTCAATCGCCGTGCGCATCCAGCTGATGATGAGGATGTCGGTATTCGTAAGGAGGATACCCAGCGCGCCCGTTACGGCAAACGGCCACGCCGACTCAAGAAGCGGGCGGATGATGCTCTTTTTAAATTTTGAAAAGATGGTCGGCAAATATCCGCGTGCGGTCCACAGCGCCGCGAGGAAACCGAGCGATAAGCCGGCAACGTACGATAGGCCGAAGTTGAGGGGTGTCGGGTGGACGTGGAGTGCTATGAATCCCAGGATGACGATCGCGATATTCATCGCGAGGTAGATACCGGCTTCGAGTTCCATCTTTTCGCGGATGCGGATAAAACAGAAAAGGTAATCGCGCAGATTGTCGAAGACGATAATGAAGGCGACGATTGGAAGAAGGATTTGGGCTCCCGGCAACGTGCTGAAGAATGGCGCGACAAAGACAACAAAGAAAACGCCGACGACGAGGAGTACTAATTTGATGAATGCCGTCGTCGAAAATATTTCAATGCGGCGCTCGTCGTCGCTTTTTGATGCATCGCGCATGATGACCGCATTCAGCCCCGGATCAATTAGGAGCGTGAAAAACCCGGCAAGCGTTAGCGCGTACGAGAAAACTCCATAGTCGGCCGCGCCCATCACGCGGGCGGCATAGATGATGACGACGGCTTTTATGAGGCGGCCGCCAAAGTTGGAAATGGTGAGCCAGACGGTGTTTTTGGCGACCGTTTGCTTGGTGGAGCTGTTCCGGAACAGGAAGCTTTTTATCCTCGAAAGCATAAAGGGAGTATACTATATTTACGAAATTGAGCTTGTTTGCCGGGCCTGCCTCTTTATTTTCCGTTCGCTTTATCCTATAGTACCCATATTATGAAAATTCTTGTTACCGGCAATCGCGGTTATATCGGATCCGTACTCACAGAAATGCTTTTGGCCAAAGGGCACGAAGTGGTTGGCTTCGACACGGGTTATTACGAGGATTGCTATTTAATGGCCGGCGCAAAGCCAACCCGCCAGATCACAAAAGATGTCCGCGCCGCAAACATTGACGACGTGCAGGGGATCGATGCCATTATCCACCTCGCCGCGCTTTCGAACGATCCGCTGGGCGAATTGAAGCCGGGGCTTACGGAAGAAATCAACCTGGGCGGCACGCTCAAAATTGCGGAGCTCGCCAAGAAGGCCGGCGTGAAACGGTTTATCTATTCCTCTTCACAGAGCATGTATGGCATGGCCGATACGAGCCATGAGCTTTCGGAAGACGAAGCCGGTCCTTATGGCGTCACCGCCTACGCGCGCACCAAGTGGGACGCGGAAGTCGCGCTCAAGAAATTACATTCAAACGATTTCGTGGTTGTCTGCATGCGCCCTTCAACCGTTTTCGGCGCAAGCCCGAATTTCCGCGCCGACATCGTTTATAACAGCCTGGTAGGCTCGGCATTCGTCACGGGCAAAATCGAAATCAAGAGCGACGGCACGCCGTGGCGGCCAGTGGTGCACGTGCGCGACGTCTCGGCTGCCTACATCGCCGGCCTCGAAGCACCGGTAAACCTCGTTGGAGGACAATCGTTCAATGTCGGTATTCCGAACGGTAATTTCACCGTGCGCAATCTCGCGGAGGCGGCCCAGCGCGCTGTCCCCGGAAGCGAGCTCAAGTTTACCGGCGAGCACGGAGCCGATTCGCGCACGTATCGCGTGAGCTTCGATAAAATTCTTACCGTCCTCAAGGATTACTTTAAGCCGCAATGGAATTTGGATAACGGAGGAAAAGAACTCGTTGAATTTTTCAAGAAAGTGAATCTCACCGAAGAACAATTCCGGGGCCGCTCATGCAATCGTCTGAAACAGATTAATTTTCTTTTGGAAGGCCAACGACTCGACGACGGATTGCAATGGGCAAAAAAATAAAACAGGCGGTTATCTTCGCCGGCGGCCTCGGCACGCGCATGCGTCCGCTCACGGACACCATGCCGAAGCCCATGATTCCCATCCAGGGGCGGCCGTTTCTTGAATATTTGGTTGAGCTTCTCCGCGCGAATGGCATTACGGAGATCCTTATGTTGCTCGGCTATCTGCCCGATAAAATCGAGGACCATTTTGGCGACGGGTCAAAGTTTGGCGTCCATATCACCTACGACGTTACTCCGGTTGAGTACGACACCGGCGCGCGCCTTATGCATGCGGCGCCGTTTATCGACGACCGTTTCCTCCTGATGTATTGCGACAACTATTGGCCGCTCGATCTTAAGAATCTGACGGCATTTTATGAAAAGCAAAAAGTGCCGGCGTCGGTCGTTGTGTTCGACAACAACACCAAAACGACGAAGAACAATATGTTGGTGGATAAAGACGGCTATGTGGCAAAGTACGACAGGAGCAGGACGGAGCCGGGCTTGAACGGCGTTGATATCGGTTTTCTCATTCTCGACAAAGCGGTGCTTGATCTTGCTCCAGAGGGAGATTTCCATTTTGAAAAAGAAGTGTTCCCGAAACTTATCGCCATGCGCAAACTCGCCGGATATATGACGAGCCACCAGTATTACAGTCTCGGATCTATTGAGCGGTTGCCGATCACGGAAAAATTTTTCGAACCGAGGAAAATTATGTTTCTCGATCGCGACGGCGTGATCAACGAGCGGCCGCCCGAAGGCGAGCAGGTGAGGCAACGGAACGGATTTCATTTTTTGCCGCATGCAATCGAAGGCCTCAAGCTTTTGCGCGATAACGGATATGAGCTTTATCTCATTTCTAATCAGCCCGGCGTCGCGAAGGGAACCATGGCCCAGAAAGATTTGGATGACATTGACGAGCGGATGAAAGAAGAACTCAAAAAATCCGGTGTTGTTTTTTCCGGAACCTATTATTGTACTCACGGCTTCAACGAGGATTGCGATTGCCGCAAACCAAAGCCGGGCCTCATATTTCGCGCTGCGAACGAACACTATTTTGACGCCACGAAAACAATGATGATTGGCGATGACCCCCGTGATGCGGAAGCCGCCTGGGCCGCGGGCGCCGAAGCCGTCCTCATGGAATCGAATGGCGACCTGCTCGGCGTGGTAAAATCAATCATACGTCCATGAAAATTTTCGTAACCGGCGGAACTGGATTTGTAGGACGCCACGCGGTTGAAGAGTTGAAGAAGCGTGGACACACGCTCCTTGTTCTTTCGCGTGGCAAGCATACGCCTTCGCGCAAGACAAGCTATATTCGCGGCGATCTTTCGACACTCGCCACATGGGAAAAACAACTCAGGAAATTCAAACCGGACGCCGCGCTCCATATGGCATGGGAGGGCATCCCCGATTACGGCCCCGAAGCCAGCATGCGGAACCTTGTGTACGGCATGAATCTTGTCCGCGCACTTGGCAATGCAAAATGCAAAAAGATTGTCGCGACGGGCAGTTGCTGGGAGTATGGCGTGGATCTTGGCAAGGTGAGCGAAGACGACGCCGTCAAAATTGAAAAACCGTTTCCGGCTTCGAAGATCGCTCTGCATCGCATCGGCGCAGCGGCAGCGCAGGCCTATGGCATGCGTTTCGTTTGGGGGAGAATTTTTTATGTGTATGGCCCCGGGCAGAAATCAGCATCGCTTATTCCGCATCTCATCGAGAGCAAGCTTCGCGGTGAAATGCCGCAGGTGAAAAATCCGAACGGCGGTAATGATTTTGTGTACGTGGGCGACATTGCCCGCGGGCTCCGGATGCTCGTCGAAAAGGACGCCAAGAGTTCGGTATTCAATCTTGGATCAGGCAGGGTGACGGGCGTGCGGGAGATCGCGGAGATTATCTACGGCAGGAAAGTGATCGCGGGACGCGGGAAAGCGACGGGATTCTATGCCGAAGTTTCGCGCGTGAAAAAAGAGATCGGATGGAAGCCTGCGGTGGATATCCGCAAGGGGATACGCGCCATGCTTGCGTCATATCGATAAAGGGGATTGCATAATAATTGCGCCGATTTTGTAATATTTGTATAATCATCGAGAAGATCAAGCTATGAAATTTACGCAAACAAAAATTAACGGCGTCTGGATTATCGAGCTCGAACCCCGGATGGATGAGCGTGGCTATTTCACGCGGAATTTTGCGAAGGAAGAATTTGCCAAACAGGGAATCGACTACAATATTGTTCACATCAACCGCTCACTCAGCAAAGTGAAAGGCACGACGCGAGGTCTCCATTACCAGGTGCCTCCGAAAGCAGAGGATAAAATGTTGCAATGCCTCCGCGGCAGGATTTTCTGGGCCGTTGCCGATATTCGCAAAGGATCGCCGACGTACGGTCAATGGCTCACCGTTGAACTTTCTCCGGATAAGTTCAATATGGTGATCTGCCCGAAAGGGTGCGTGAACGGCATTCAGGTTCTTGAAAATGATTCCGAGTTGCAATATTTCGTAACCGAAGCTTATTCGCCCGAGCACGAGCGCGGCCTGCGCTGGAATGATCCGTTCTTCGCTATCGAATGGCCATTCAAGACGCCGACAATCATTTCCGACAAAGACGCAAATTGGCCGCTGATTGATAAGAACAATCCTCCGGTAATCGAATTGACGTAAGCGTAAAAAGCGATATAATATCGCCAGCAATCAGAAGGAGGTTTTTTGTGTTTAGTGAATACACAAGAACGACGGCAGCTTTGGGTCTATGCTTCGACTCGCTTGCTCCGCACTATATCGCAACGGCTCACGCCGAGATGGCAACCAAGATTAAGGCGGACGATACTCCCGTTGGCAGTCTTGACCATTTCACGCTTGCCCAGTTAAGGAAAACTATCAGTGACTGTTTCCCGGGCGACGATATCATCGGGGAAGAAGACAACCGTAGCGCCGAAGAACTGACAGAAATACTGAAAAGTATTTTTCCTCAGTGGTCGGTCGACGGACTTGATGGCACCGGCAATCACGCCTTGGGCACGAACTCTTTCGGAGGCATGGTCGCTCGGCGTAAAGCTTAACATATCGTCTATGCGGCGCTTTTCCGACCGGTTGACCACTTCCTGCGAAAGAATGGCTTCTTCTACGCGGTTCGCGGGGAGGGGGCGTGGCAGTGGTGTGGCGAGCACGGTGAGTACCATCGACTGGATGCCGCAAAGGCACGGAAGCAGGATCGGCTCGTGGTGATGCTTGAAGGGTCATCCAAGAAATTCTTCAAGCCGCCGATATCGTTGCTTGGGTCGCGCATCACCGTGCGTCCGGGTATGTCAACGTGCGTTGCCGCCACGACCGTTGCGATGGGAAGAGCTGACGCGTTTGTGAGTGTCGGCAATAAGCCGTGGGATAATTGGCCGGCGTGGCTGCTCATTGAAGAAGCCGGTGGCATTATCACCGACTTCAACGGCAAACCATGCACACCGGAACGATGCGGCGACATGGTGGCCGCGATCAACCAGGAGAAGCTAGACACCATTCTGGAAGCGCTCAAAAGCTGAAATATAACTTACAGTTTAACAGCATCGCCGAGGCATCTTGCCCCGGCGGTTTTTTGTAAATAAAAAACGGACACAATCGGGAGACTGTGTCCCGGACCGCAGCCGTTATGTTGTGGCTGTGGTGATTTTGAGAATCATGTCGACCGCTCATTATCTCTTTGCCTCAAGCGAAGACCGCCGAGTTCCGTAATTGTTTGAAAGATTCTTGCAAATAAGCTACCCTAACTATCATGATTACTGCGCGGATTCACGGAGGCCTCGGCAATCAGATGTTCCAGTATGCAGCCGGCCGCGCACTTTCGCTCCACAATAATGACGGTTTGCGAATTGATCCGTCGCCGCTTTTCGATCCGACGCCCTGGAAAGACAACCCCATCCGCACTTACGGGCTTCCAACGGTTTTTTCCATCGACCCGCGTTATGCCGCAGTCGCTAAGATTCAATCACGGGTGCGCATACCATACGTGGCCAAAGCAATAAATAAGTTTTATGCGCGTACGATGGCGGGGCTTGGTGTGTGGCAATACATCGGAGATTCAAACCCATATGTCTTCAACCCAGACTTTTTTAAATTCAAGGGCGATATTTATCTGGACGGATATTTCCAGTCGGAAAAATACTTCCATCAATATGAGCCCGAGATTAGGGGAGATTTTAAATTTCGTCCTTCGCTTGGGGGTAAGACCGCAGATCTGGCTAAACAAATTTCGCAGGTAAATGCTGTTTCGCTTTTTATCAGACGAAAAGAAACGGTTCGTCTCGAGCGCTTACGCAAGCTTTATTACGTGGCGACGCCGGAGTACTATGAACGTGCGATTGCGATAATGAAAGAGAAAGCGGGTTCGAATCCCGTATTTTATATCTCATCCGACGAGATTGACTGGTGTCGTGAAAACTTTAAAATTGATGTCGAGCATGTGTTCGTTGGAGACGAGCATAATGGGCCGGAATGCGCGAATGCCCTTCATCTCATGACGCTCTGTAAGCATTTCATTATCCCAAACAGTTCGTTTGCTTGGTGGGCCGCGTGGCTCTCTCGGAATCCGGGCAAGGTCGTTGTTGCGCCGAAGCAGTGGTTGGTCAATCCACTCACCGATACGCGCGACGTCGCTCCTGAAAGTTGGATCAAAATATGATCATCAACATTATTCTCATCCTTATAGTTGCAGCGATCGCGTTCCTCTTTTACTTCGGCCGCGTTACGGGACGCCGTGCTGTCATCGATCAACTTTTGAGCAGGCAATATTCCAATATGGTCCTTTTTTGGGATGACCATAAATTTCATCCTGACCGGCCGATGTGTAAAAAACATGCGGAATTCATCGGGAGCCTCCAGCCGGTGGGCAAGTGCTCCGAGTGCGGCGTGAGTATTCGTTATGACGAAAGCATTAAATTTACATTCCCCACGCCGCCGACCACTTTAAAACGACTTAAGAAATATTGGGAAAAGATTTTTGTCCGACCTCAGATGGATAAAAAATTTTATTCCACGCCGGCGGCTTCTGAGGTTCTTTACAACCCGGATTCCAAAAGACTATTTCTTATTAACGTGGTTTTTTATGACGCGGACACGGTGGAGCTACACTATGAGGCCTGCAAAAAATTTATTAAAGACCCCTTCGAATATTTCGTGCTTGATAACACAGACGAAACGGGTCGGTCGGAGCGCGTAAGGAAATATTGCGAAAGCCAAAAAATCAATTACGTACGCCTCCAAAGGCACGATGCCTGGGCGCGCTGGAAAGACGGCACCTCACACGCTTTCGGTCTTGATTGGGGATATCACAACATCATAGAGCGATTTAAGCCCGAAGTTTTCGGACTCATCGACGGCGATATGTTCCCGACCGAGCCGGTCTCTATCCTCGAGATGATGGGGACGAGCGACGCGTGGGGCGCAATTGTCGCTCGTTTGCCGTTTTGGCATTTCTGGTCGCCGATTTATTATGTCTGGCCGGGATTTTCATTTTTCCGTACCGAGCGCTTCAAAAAAAAGGCGCCAAATTTTCTTCCGACGTGGGGTCTCGATAACGGCGGGAAACAACCCGTTGATGGGCCGAAGCTATTATTGCTCCCAGGGACCTGCGACTATGATAGCGCTCCGTGGACTGAAGTTATGCCCGGGGTTTATACTCGTATGTATGGCACGTTCACCCATTTCACGGCCGCATCGTGGCAACCGACGGGGCTTAAAGGCCAGACGGCGTGGATGAGGGATCTCATTAACAATTCATGAAAAAAATATTAATCACCGGCTCTCTTGGATATCTCGGTTCCGTGTTCACGGAATATTTTGCCGAACATGGTTACGATGTCGTGGGGTTCGACACGGGATTTTTCCGCGACAGCATTCTTTTTCCGCCGAAAGCGGTTGAAACCATCATGCGGGATGCCCGCGACATGACCGAAAAGGATCTGGAGGGTGTCTACGCCGTCGTGCATCTCGCCGGCATTTCGAATGATCCCTTCAGCAATCTCGATGCCGCAAAAATATACGACCCAACCCGAGCCTATGCCCGCACCATCGCAACGATGTGTAAAAAGCTTGGCGTGAAATTCGTCTTTGCTTCCAGTTGTTCCGTGTACGGCAAGGGCGGCGATGAAGCATTGAGCGAAGAATCTCCTACGGCGCCGCAGACGGCATACGCGATGAACAAGTTCCAGATCGAACAGGACCTGCGGGAGCTCGCCGACAAGGATTTTTCGCCGGTCGCGTTGCGGTTTGCAACGGCATTCGGCCTGTCACCGCGGATGCGTTTCGACATCGTCATTAACATGTTTGTCGGGATGGCGATCACGACGAAAAAAATAGTGCTCAACTCCGACGGCAGCGCGTGGAGGCCGAACATTCACGTTCTGGATATGGCTCAGGCGGCGCGATGTGCCGTTGAGTCGGATTGGAAGGGCGGCTTGCTCATTGTGAATGCCGGGGACGAAAAGAACAACATGAAGATCATCGATATCGCGCGCATGGTTACAGGGCGGATTCCGGGATCGGAAGTTAAGCTTCTCACCGAAGACGCGAGCGCGGAAGCGTTGCTGAAGAACCCCACCATCGCAAATGCCAAGGACACCCGCACCTATCAGGTTTCGTTCGAAAAGATAAAAAAGATTTTCCCGGGATACAGCGCACAATGGCCGATTGAGAAGGGTATTGAGCAAATGACCGAAAAGTTCAGCGAGATGCATCTTTCCGAAGAGCAATTCAAAGACCCGAAATTCTATCGCCTCAAGACCATCGCCGATCTTTACTCAAGGCATTATCTCTCGGACGATCTCCGCTGGCTCAAGCCTTACCCATAATGAAATACCGACGGCTCGGCACGACCGGCATAGAGGCATCGGTCATCGCGCTCGGCACACACCAATTTTCCGGTGAGTGGGGCGTTGCATATTCGCCGCGCGACGTCGAACGCATTGTCCATCGTGCAGGCGAACTTGGCATAAACGTGATCGATACGGCCGAATGCTATGGCGACCATGGCGTGGAATCGATGATCGGCCAGGCAACGCGAGGCAGGCGCGACAAATGGATCATTGCCACCAAGTTCGGCCACGTTTCGCACGAGTCGTTCAAAAAAGACGACGCATGGAGTGCCCGCGACGTTGAGCAGCAGCTCGAGGCATCGCTTCGCGCGCTCGGCACCGAGTATGTCGACATCTATCAATTCCATTCAGGACCGAATGCGGTTTTCGATAACGATGCATTGTGGGAGATGCTTGCCCGGCAGGTCACACTCGGAAAAATCCGCCATCTCGGCATTTCGCTTTCGGGAGACCTTACCGTGAAAGGCGACATTCATCAGCTTGAAGCCGCAGCCGCAATAAAAGCGGATGTGATGCAGGTGGTGTATAATCGTCTTAGCCGTGAGGCAGAAAGCGTTGTTCTTCCTTTCTGCGAAGCACACGGCTTCGGCGTGTTGGCACGTATTCCGCTATCGAGGGGGTTTCTGAGCGGTCGCTATGCTCCGGGGACGACATTTGCGGCGGGGGACATCCGTGCCGGTGCGGCTCCGGGATTCAACGACGAGCGTCTGCGGCGGGTTGAGGAAATAAAGCGCACGGAAGTTCCGCCGGGAATGGATATGGCGCAGTGGGCGCTTGGCTGGTGCCTTGCGAACCCAACCATTACGAGTGTCATCGTTGGTTCCAAAAATATCGTCCAGCTGGAAGCGAATGCAGCCGCCGCGGATATTGATCCGAAGATATATCTTCAATAACATAATTATCACCTGACTATACCGATGGACATCCTGCAGCATCCCTATCTCAAAATATCCCCGAAACTTTTTTATCGATATGTCGCATTCATCGGACTGTTGCGCGGGAAATTCAGCTTTTCCGAATTCGTGGGCATCATGCTCCCGGGCGGCATGAAGAGCGCTGAGGTCGGCGCGAGATTCCAGATATTTTTTAACGAGTACCAGGCTGAAAGCGTGAAGCGCAAATTTGCAAATGCCGATGGGTCTATGACGATATACGGCCATCCATTTTACGGCCCGCTATATGGCGAATCGCTCATTCTTATAGAACAGGTCATCGTGCGCGATCAATACGACGCGAAGCGGTTCATAAAAGACGGCGACGTCGTGATTGATGCCGGCGCAAACATCGGAACGTTCAGCATAAAAGTTGCCCACGATTTTCCTGCGGCAAAAATTTATGCAGTCGAACCGTCTGCGGAAACATTCACAATTCTCAAAAAAAATGTCGAACATTATCCTCAGGTGGTCTGTGTGAATGACGGCCTGGGTGATGCGGAGGAAATGAAAGCGATGGAGAAGTATCGTGATCAGCTTGGTACCGCCCGCATAGACGGTTCGAGTCTGACGCCCCACGACCCAAAGCTTGGAGAGATTATCAAAGAGATCGTGACGCTTACGACCATCGATGCGCTCGTGAAACGAAATAATATTTCGCGGGTTGATTTCATCAAAATGGATACCGAAGGATATGAAGCGAAAATCCTGAACGGTGCGCGCGAAACGATTGCGCGGTGGAAGCCCGTGATTGCGATGTCGGCCTATCACGCGCCGGGAGACAAAACCGAATTGCCGGCAATCCTCAAGTCCATCTGCCCGGAGTACATTTGCGAGCTCCATACCGAAGCGGAGGAAGATTTTGTATGCTATGTAGATAAGGGTCAATAAACCCAATCAAACCATGCCTAAAGAAATCGTATTAATCACGGGAGGCGCCGGCTTCATTGGCAGTCACACCGCCGACGCGCTTGCCAAAAAAGGATATAAGGTGCGCATCATGGACAACCTCGAGCCGCCGGTGCACGACGGCACATGGCCAGGCTATCTGAAAAATAAAGGCTTTGAGCTCATGCGCGGCGATGTGCGCAAGAAGGAGGACCTCGCGAAAGCCTTAAAAGGCGTGTCATACATATATCATTTTGCAACGTATCAGGACCAGCGCCCCGACTTCGGAAAATTTTTCTCGACGAACACGGTGAGCTCCGCGATGATTTTTGAACTCATCGTTGATAAAAAACTTCCCATAAAGAAAATCATTTTTGCGAGCACGCAATTCACCTATGGCGACGGTGAATACGAATGTCCGCACACGGGCAAGCGGTTCTTCCCGGAACTGCGGAGCGAAAAACAATTGAAAGCCGGGCAATTCGATATCCTGTGCCCGCACGGGAAACCGGCGATATTCCATCCATTCAAGGAATCGCAACAGCTCACGCCGACGAACGCCTACGGCCTTTCAAAAGAAGCCATCGAGCGCCTGGCGCATCGCTTTGGAAAAACATACGACATTCCGTATGTCGTCCTCCGGTACTCCATCGTGCAAGGTTCACGGCACTCGCCCCGCAACATGTATTCCGGCGCACTGCGGATGTTCGCGATCGAGGCTCTGAAAGGGGAACCGATTGCCGGCTATGAGGACGGCAATCAAATGAGGGACTTCGTGAACGTGCACGATGTTGTGCGGGCGAATGTTTTGGCGCTCACGAGCAGGAAGGCAAACTACGAGACCTTCAATGTCGGCGGCGGCAAGGCATATCTCGTGCGCGATCTCGCCGAAATGATAAAACGGATTACGAAGTCGCCGTCCCCGATCGTGAGGAAGGGCTATCGCCGCACCGATACGCGCCACGCCGTTTCGGACATTTCGAAAATCAAAAAACTGCTCCACTGGCAGCCGCGTTATACGCCGGAGGATTCGGTTCGCGAATATGTCCATTGGCTCACGGCTGAGTATTGGAAACATGGATCAAAATAAGCCGCTCGCTTCGATCGTTATATCGGCTTACAACGCGGAGCCGTATTTGGCGGCGGCACTCGACTCTGCACTTTCGCAAACCTATCCAAACATCGAGATCGTCGTTTTGAATAACGGCTCTCACGACAAGACGGCGGAAATCATAGCGAGCTATGGAAATCGTATCGTCGCTTTGTCGGTGCAGAATAACATTGGTATAGGAGGAGCGCGGAAAATGTGTATCGAACATTCCCGCGGGGAATATATAACGTTTCTCGATGCGGACGATCTTTTGCTTCCCAATAAAGTGGAGCGACAGGTTGCGTATCTCGAAGCACATCCGGAATGCGATATCTGTTATTCCTCCCTCTATCATTTTTACGATTCCGCTCCGGATAATCTTCTTACCCTCCAGACGTGGCATTTCTCCGGCGCCGAAGTGTTCCCGCATCTCCTCAAACGCAACTTCATCAATCCGCTCGCCGTGATGTTGCGGCGATCCGTGGTGAACCGGTTCGGAACGTTTGACCCCTCGCGACAGCGGGCTGAAGACTGGGAATTTTGGCTGCGCATTTCCTACGGTGGCGCGAAGTTTTGTTATCTGCCGGAGCAGCTCGCCAAGTACCGTATGACGCCAAGCAGCCTTTCGCGCGCGGCAGGCGCACTGCTGCCCGAACGCCGCGCCATGCTCAAGATTTTTACCGACCTTAGCGAGCGGATGCCGGCGGCCGACAGTCGGAAGTATCATTTAAATCGCATTGTCTGGTATCATCGGCTCAAGCTCTGGTATTCCATATTCTCTTCAAAATTTCCCATATTCGACAGATTCAGGCTGTGGCTGCAAAGCAAACGCTTTCAAAAATAACATGTCTTCCAACGCCCCTAAACTAACCGTTCTCATGCCCACGTGGAATCGTGTGCATCTGCTTGCGCGGGCAATTCAGAGCGTACAGAAGCAAACGTTCACCGATTGGGAACTCGTCGTGATCAACGACGCTTCAACCGACGGCACGAAGACGTTTCTCGATGACGCCGCCGCCAAGGATAGCCGCATCCGCCCTATCCATAACGAAAAAAATAACTATCCCGACATCTCGAAGAATCTCAACAACGGCATGTCCGCCGCGCGAGGCGCTTATATCGCCCGGCTTGATGATGACGACTATTGGTGCGACAACGAAAAGCTTTCCCTGCAGGTGAATTTCTTGGAATCGCATCCCGAGCATGTTCTCGTTGGCGGGGGAACGATCGTGATTGATGAAAATGACAGCGAGCGATTCCGCTACTTCAAACTGGAAACGGACGAGGCGATCCGCGACAAGGCGCTTTTTGCGAATCCATTTACGCACTCGACGGTGATGTTCCGCCGCGACTTTGCGCTTGCCGCCGGCGGCTACGGCAATTTTGGCAACGTGGAAGATTGGGATTTGTGGCTTCGGATGGGCCTCCGCGGAAAGTTTTATAATTTCCAAAAATATTTCGTGCGGTATCTTCTGACCGAAAAAAGCAAAACTTTTATTTTTAAAAAATCACAGTCCCGGGATATCTTGCAGGTGATTAAAACGCATCGCCGCGAGTATCCGCATTTTACGGCGGCCTATATGTTGAACTACGCACAATATGTGTACAGCTTTCTGCCGCAAGGGACACAGAAAGTTTTGCATGCGACGCTCTCCCGAGTGAAGCGTGGATTGTTTTCCGGAGCCTAGAAGCGACCTGTGTCTGGCTCCAATTTTCTATGCCACCACCTCGGCTCTTTCAGCTCGCGTAATCACGCGCTTGATTTCAATGAGCAAGGGTTCGCGGAGCAATCGCAGCATGGCAAAGTATACGATCGCACCGGCTATGATGGTGAGAGCAACATTAACGTGGAGATAGGCGAGTGCGAAGGTTGCCACGCCCATGACAACGCTCGCGGCGATGATTTTTTTGAGCGAAGGCAACACTTCAAAGTAATTTATTTTTTTCATCATGTGCCAGAGATACCAGTTGCTGGCAATTTGAGCGAGGAGCGTCGCCGCGGACGATCCATTGATGCCCCAGTGGGGAATAAGGATAATGTCGAACACCACGTTCATCGCTCCGGCGATCGCGGAAGCGATAATGAGGCTGCGCTGTTTGTCGTAGGCAAATATTGCGGAACTTATCACGACCGCCGGGAAATCGAACATGAGGCCGATGGCGAGTATCTTGAACGATGTTCCGCCTGCCGCATAGGCGGCGCCGAAAATGAAGCTCATGAGGCTTGTGCCCACGATCACGCCGCCGACGGCGAGGGGGATTGAAGCGAGGAATATGAGGCCGACGGTCTGCTCCAGCGCCGCGCGGAACTTTACATTGTCTTTATTTGCGAACCGCGCAAAGAGCGGCAGGGTGCTGAATTGGAAAACGGTTGGGATGAGATAGAGCACCTGCAAGACACGGATTGCGGATGCATAGATGCCGACATCCGAGGCGGTTTTTATCCAGCTGATGATCAGGATATCGGTGTTGGTGAGAAGAAGAGCGAGCGCGCTCGTCACGGCAAAAGGCCATGCGGATTGAAGGATCGGCACGATGAGTGATGCCGAAAAATATTCCCGCATTCTCTTAAAGAACGTGCTGACGATGAAAACGGCGAGGGCGATGCCGAGAATATCACCGCCGACATAAGCCCAGGCAAGAGCGGACGGAGTCCGCGCCATGGCGAGGAAGATAAACCCGAAGACAAGGATGCCGAAATTGGTAAGGAGGAATATTGCCGCGTCAAATTCCATGCGCTCCATGCCGCGTGCATACGACGTGAGAAATTCGCGCACTGTATCGAGGCCAAGGATTATGGCAACGATCGGCAAAAGCGCTTTTGCGCCGGGAAGCGTTGAGAAAAACGGGGCGATGAAAATGACAACGCAGACGCCCGCGACCAGCAAGACCATTTTCATGGCGAAAGTGGTGGAGAAAATAGTGCGTCGCTTTTCGTCGTCGGCCTTTCCGATTTCACGCATGATGATATTGTTGAGCCCCGGATCCATAAAAAGCGTGAGGAAGCCGGCGAGCGTTATGGCATACGAAAAAACACCCCAATTGGAGGTACCGAGAACCCGCGCGCCATAGACAATGACGCCCGCTTTGATGAGGCGTCCACCAAAATTTGAGATGGTCAACCAGATTGTATTTTTTGCAACGGTCTGCTTTGACGTATCGTTCTTGAAAAGAAAAGACTTCAGGCGATTAAGCATTACGATAGCATTATATCAGTTTTTAATATTCTCTTAATGTGCAGCTTGCTATGGTTTTCGGATGCCAACATATTCTTATTTCGATCGCTGGACGATGGTCGTCGTGATTGTGGTGCTGACGCTCGCAAGGGTTGCGATTCCAATTGCCCGTGCAGCCGGCGCAGATCAGGTGCTTTTTCAGCAGACCGACGACTCTTCGGCATCGCGGGGCAGTTGGTATGACGATAATTGGTATCAGCTCGGCCGCGGCTTCGCAGGGACCATCACATCGCTCACGCTCGAAGGCACGGTGGATTGCCCGGATGCCGGCGCGTCCATTATTTCGCTCACGGAGTTTGGTGATTCAAACTACACTCAGCTTTTAAATACGTTCAGCATCACGGGCAATGCCAATTTTACGATTGGTGTGGTGAGCAAGAGCACCTTCTCCGATCTCACGATTCCGCTGGATCCGAACCACTACTATCGCCTCGATACCGTCGAAAGTCGCCAGAACTGCAGCGTTATTCTTATGGGCACCCCCGGAATCGGTACGGCGATGTACGACAATTTTGAATATGGTACGGGGCTTGTCCAAAACTACTATGCCTTTTATCCATTCATCACTGCAAGTGGCTTTGACAACGAACCGATTGTGATTGTGCCCGGCGTGATGGGTTCGCAATTGGTCGGCGCACCCGGCAGCGCGGTCACCGGAAAAGAGCTCTGGCCCGACGTGACCGACATGGCAAATTCGGGAAGCGACGATTATCTCGATGCGTTAAAGTTGTTGCCTGACGGCACGCAATCGCCAGGCACTGAAATGGTCGCGGGTGATATCATCCGCGAAGCAAGCGGCACGTACAATCGGCTTTTAATTCCGATCCCGTTCAGCCAGTCGATTTATGGAAATCTCATCAAGACATTCACCGATGATGGCTACACCGAGGGGCGGGATCTCTTTGTGGCGCCATATGACTGGCGGCTTTCTATTGCAAGCTCTGCAGCTTCAATCGGCGCGGTAATCCAGAATGCCGTCGGCCATTCGACAAGCGGCAAGATAACCATAATTGCACATAGCATGGGCGGTCTGGCCGTGAAGGATTATCTCGCCGCCCTGTCCGACACATCTTTCGTGGACAAACTCATTTTTGTGGGGACACCCCAGCTCGGCGCACCATATATTTTTAAAGCGCTTCAATACGGTGACGATCTTGGTTTTACCTTCGGACCATTTTCTCTTTTGAATCCTGCCGAGGTGAAATCCATTTCGGTAAACATGCCGGGAGTGTATGATCTTCTGCCATCCCGGCGATATGTGGATGTTGAAGGAGGCTATGTATCGAGGGACGTCCTCGACGATGCCGGAAATATCACAACGCAGGTACTAAGCTTCGACGATACGAATGCATTGTTGACGGCCGATCCGGCCGACTCGCGCAATAGCGGCCTGCTCGCCTCAGCCGACGCTTTTCATGGACCGCTCGACGGAGTTGTTCTCGGCGCTTCTTCCGGCTCAAGCAGCACACGCGTCTATAACATTGTTGGTTGTGAAGATCCCACGCCCGCGCAATATATTTTGCATGCCGATGGATCAATCGATATCACAAGGGCAAATGGCGACGGCAGCGTGCCGGTTGATTCGGCGATGAATCTTGCAAACAGCTATGAGAATTATTTTGTTCTGTATTCCGAAAACGGAGTTGACCATCAGGGTCTTGTTCGTGCGCCTGAATCACTCGCTTTGCTCCAGGCGATCACGCAAGGGGCAACCTCATCGCTTTCGCTCGAATCAATCGGCGTTTCCATGAATACCGAAGATTGCCTGCTTGGACGCGGCGCAGCACGCCCTGCAACGGTTGAGATCAGTGTTTCCGCTTCGGGCACGGTTGACGTGTACGATCAGGCGGGGAATCATGTTGGGTTAAACAGCGCCGGCGACGCCGATCTCGGTATCCCGGGCAGTTCCTACGACACGATTGGCGGTAACACTTTTATCACTCTGCCCGCAACAAGCACCTACCGGACAGTTATCAAACAGGCGTCATCGTCGGTATCGTCAGCGAAAGCAAAGGTGAAAGTGAAGAAATATGATTCAAGCGCCCATCTCACGGCATCCACAACCTACTCCAACGTCCCGCTCGCAACGGCGTCATCGACGGCGACGCTCACCGTGAGCAATACAACATCAACCCCCGTCCTTGCGGTCGACGAGGACGGCAGCGGCGCCACGAGCACCGTCATCGAACCGGATGCTCCCGATGGAACTCCGGCGCTGCATGTTCCTCGCTCGTGCGCCATTATCCAAAATTAAATTTGCTATGCTATAGGTATGAAAAAACCGTTTGTGGCCTGGCTCGTGGCCGCCGCGATTGTCCTGGTCGCACTGGTATTTGTTCTCCGGGTCTTCGTGCCATCCATGTTCCACTTGGGGAGCCTGGGCTCGTAATGCGAAGCCTGCTATAATAGTGCAAACGATTTATGAAGAAGAAAAAAGCCGCCAAGCATAAGGTTGTTGTAGCTGTAAGCGGTGGTTTTGATCCGATTCACATCGGCCACGTGCGAATGTTCGAGCACGCACGGGCGTTGGGCGACGAACTTGTCGTCATTCTGAACAACGATAACTGGCTGAAGAAAAAGAAGGGATACGCCTTCATGCCGGAACAGGAACGGAAGGAGGTCATCGAGGCTTTGTGGCCAGTTGACCGCGTAGTGATAACCGGACACGGATCGAATCCCGAGGATATGGGTGTCTCTGCGGAAATCAAAAAGCTGAAGCCTCATATTTTCGGAAAAGGCGGCGACCGGAGTCCTTCAGACGTGCCGATTCCGGGCTCTGAAGTCGAAACGTGCGGAGCTATCGGCTGCAAGGTTGTTTATAACCTTGGGCATGGCGGGAAAGTGCAATCAAGCTCGTGGCTTGTTGAGAAACTCCACAAAAATAAACCGAAGCAATAGCGTCGCTAGTCCGGGTTGATAAAAAGCGACCTCAGCGTCTTCAGCACAATCGCCAGATCCAAAATGATCGAGCGGTTTTTTAGATAATAAATATCGTATTGCAATTTTTGCATGACGTCTTCCGTTGCGGTGTCTTTATGGTAATTGATCTGCGCCCATCCGGTGACACCCGGTTTAATGAGCAGGCGGACTTCATAATAGGGGATTTCGGATTCGAGTTTTTTCACAAACTCCGGCCGTTCGGGCCGGGGGCCGACAAACGAGATGTCGCCTTTCACGATATTCCAAAGTTGAGGCAATTCATCGAGGTGCGAGATGCGCAGAATCTGGCCGAAAGCCGTTGCGCGCGGATCGCGCTCGCCGGCCCAGACCGCTCCGTCCTTCTCCGCGTTCACGCGCATCGTCCTGAATTTATAGAGCGTGAATTCGCGTTCTTTCTCGCCGACGCGCACTTGTTTATAGATGACCGGTCCGCGGGATGTGAGTTTTATGATGATCGCAATCAGGAGTTCAAACGGAAGCAGGATGATGCCGATTGCGAGCGCTGCAAGAAATTCCGACGCGCGCTTCAGCTGGTCGTAAAAGCGCACTTCGGCAGCAATGTTTTCGAGAAACCATGCCTCTTCAAGCTGGGCGAGCGGAATTTTCCGCATCACCAGTTCGTAGAATGCGACGAGGTCGGTTATGAGAATTCCGCTACCGAAGAGTTCGTAGAGAATCGTCACGAGCCGTGCGTCGCGCTTCAGTTGATGGGGTACGACGATAAGATTGATGCCGTTCTTTTCGGCAATCGTCCGGATGGAATCCGGTGCGGCATAAGCCTGCTCGTCGGTCAGCTCGGTTTTGATTTCATATCCAAGCTGGGAGTTTTCGCGGATGGTTGCCTTGAGTTCCTGTGCCACGGCGCCACTGCCGACCATGAGCACTTTATTAGGTGCATCGCCGAAGGTCATAAAGCGGTTTGCGGTCCGCCGCCAAAAAATTTCTACGACGGCGAAGATAGCGATAAAAATCAATAAATTGGTCTTTGGCGCGATGCCGAACGCGGGGATGGAATAAAAAAGCAGCGCTGCAATGATGGCATTGATCACAAGGGACAAGGATAGCGTTTTCAGAAAATTCAGGTTGTTCCGAAGCCGACGGAGGTCGTATAATCCGGCGATATAAAAGAGCGCAATCCAAAAAGCAAAAATAATACTGAATGGGCCGAAGTGGCTGTCCAGGAATTGTTCGTAGAACGAGTTGCCGTAACGGATGTAAAGGGTAATAAAAAGTGAGGCGTAAAGTGCGATCACGTCGCCGACAAAAAACAAAAATACTTTGAGCCTGTTCATTGAGTTCATGCGAGCGTTTTCCGTATGCCTTCCTCGAGGCTGAATCGCGGTTCCCAGCCGAGGATTTTTTTGGCTTTGGCGTAAGTCATGGATATGCGTTCAACTTCGCCTTTCCGTTTGGGCGTGTAATGCGGCTCTTTGGTAAATCCAAACCTCTTTGCGATCGCTTTGAAAATGGAATAATCGGACGTCTCGCGCGCGGATGCGATGTTCACGATGACGTTTTTCCCCCGCGATAAGCCGAGGACACTTGCGCGGGCAATGTCTTCGACGTAAACGTAGTCGCGGGTCTTTTTTCCGTTGCCGAAAATAGTTGGCGTTTTCCCTTCGCGTACCTGGCGGGTGAAGATGGGGAATATTCCGGCGCCGCCTTGCTCGCGTTGTCGGGGCCCATAGACGTTTGCGTAGCGAAAGATGAGATAGGTGATATCGTTCGTCTTGCAGTAATAATCAATCATTTGTTCGTCTATCAACTTTGCAAGTGCATAGGGCGAAAACGGATTCGGAGGCGTTGATTCATCCGCCGGGAGTTTTTTGGGATTGCCGTAGATTGCTCCGCCGGTTGAGGAGAAGAGCATCTTCTTTTTCTGCGGCCCGGATTGCGCAAATGCCATGATGACGTTGAGCGTCCCTGTGACGTTGATTGCAAATGTTTTCTGCGGCTCTTTTACGGACTCCGTAACGCTGATGAAGGCCGCGTGGTGGTTCAGGATGTTCGGCTTCTCGAGCTTGAAGATCCGATTCATCGCCGCTTCGTCGCGGATATCGGCTTTATGGAATTTCACGCCCTTGGGAATGTTACTTCGTTTGCCGGATGAAAGGTTGTCTATCACGACAACGCGATGCCCGGCCTTTTTATAGGCCTCTGCGACGTGGCTTCCGATGAACCCCGCGCCTCCGGTTACAATGATTTTCATAGTATTGATTGTACGAGAATATAGATGCCGTATGCAATGAGGGCTACGATGACGACCGCGACGAGAACGGCCGCGATTCCAAGGAGCCATTCTTTGAAGCGATTCTGCGGCTTATAGGCGAGGGTTGTCCCTTCCTCCTGTGGGCGGAAGTCGGTATACGTTTTTGTGAGCGGTTTTTTAAAAAAAGTGATCCAGAAATAATTGAGACCGTATCGGATCCCTGTCGTTACCGCGCCTTCCTTCGCGAGCCTGCGGCCGGAGGAAAAAATCGGCAGCTTGAATGTAAATTTCACTTCGCCCACTTTGCTCATGCGCCGCGCGATATCGGTGTCTTCACCGTAGAATGAGATGCTTGTATCGAATCCGCCGATTTTATCGAGCGCGGTGCGGCGGACCACAAAATTGCCGCCTTGCACCACCGATCCTATCCGGAACACAAACCGGTTCAGCAGATAGATAATGTAGGAAATGTAATAGAAGAAGCGCGTGAAGAACCGGGCGGCCAACGGAAGGTCATAATAAATGAACGGGCCGGAAAGCGTCACGAGGTCCGGATCTTTTTCGAACTCTGCCATCACCTTGGTGATCCAGCCCGGTGTGAGTATGTTGTCGGAATCAACGTTCGCGATGAGGTCGCCGTGCGACGCCATAAACCCCGCGCGCCGCGCCCATACGAGCCCTTTGTGGGGTTCATGCACCACGGTCACGCCGGGATAGTTTGCTGCAACCTTCGCCGTATTGTCGGTTGAGGCGTTGTCGACAACGATAATCTCAACATCGTTCCTGTCGCGTGATTCGCGAACGATGGCTTCGAGACATTTGCCGATGATGGCCTCTTCGTTGTGCGCAGGAACGACAAAACTTAATTTCATTTTCGTATTATGAACGCGGCGGCCATTCCGTGCTGTAGGATCGCTTGAGGAATTTCATATAAACGTAGTTCACGCCCCAGAGCCAGAGGAGTTTTTCCCATCCGAGTTGTTTGGCACGCCGATTGATTGTATAAACTTTCAGGTCCCAGTCAAAGTACGTGCGCCCGACTTTTGAAAGGCGTTCGAAAAGTTCCAGATCTTCCGCGATCGGCAGAAATTCGTTATAGCCGTGCAGTTTTTCAAAAACATCGCGCCGGATCATTTGGAATTCGCCCGACGCCATGCCGTTGTGGAATACGTTGTTATCGATCCGACGGACCGCGTTAATGATCCATAAAATGAGGCGATCCCAAAATGACGCCTGATCCGGCAGAATTTCGATCTTTACCGTTGCGCCGACGACGTTGGGTCGCGAGGCGAAATCGGAAAGTAATTTTTTAAAGAAGCGGTTCGGGTCGGGAACAAAGATATCCGCGTCAACGAATGCGATGTAGTCACCGTGCGCCGCCTTTGCGCCGCTGTTGCGGTTTGCCGCAATAGTTCTTTTCTTGTCGGTTATGTGGGGAACCACGGTTGCGTAGCGAGCCGCGATTTCCCTGGTTTTATCGGTGCTTGCATCGTCGCTCAGGATGATTTCGTGGTCAACGTCGGTTAGTTTATCATGCAGCTGCTTGAGCATCCATTCGATGTTCTTTTCCTCGTTCCGCGCGGGAACGACGATGGAGAGGGTCATGCCCTTATTATAGCCGAAAATGATTAAATTACCTGCCGGCGCCGCCCGCGTCGCGAGCGAAACGTTTTTTCATGTATCGGCTGAATCCGTAGCCTGCAAAGCCGACGATTGCTATGGCCGCGCCGAGGAACGCCCAGCGAAAACCTTTGTCGACAGAGGTGTACAGGTTTCCAAGGAAATAGCCGATAGCCATCAAGAATCCCGTCCAGATAAACTGGCCGAGGATATTGATCGCCATATATTTTTTAAAATTGATCTTAAGTGCGCCGGCGGCCACGAGTGTTGCAAGCGCAAAGCCGAACCCCATGGTTATTTTCGAGATGAAAAGAATTTTTGTCTGGTGGCTCTTAAAAAATTCCTCCGCGCGTTCCACGTTCTCCTGGGTGAGATTTACGAAGCGGCCATATTTTTCGATGATTGTCCGTGCGCCATGTTCGCCGATTTTATACCAGACGACGTCACCGGTGAGATCGCCGGCACTTGTGATGAGGTAGATCGGCCAAAACGAAAAGAATCCCAAATGAATCAGGAACCCGGAGACCATCATAAGTACCGGCCCTTCCGCAATAGCAAGCGGATAAACTATGGCGTAGCGATAGGTGAGCAGCCACGTGATGATAAACGATGTCTGCGGCAGCATATTGGACTATTATACCTCTTTTACCTAAAATGCTGGTATGAAGGCTGAAAGTTTTGGAGCGGTTGAATCCGATCCTTCGCCCGAGAATGAGAAGGAACTTGGCATCGATTTTTTTGTGTCGGATCACAATGCCAGCCATAAAGAATTTACCGTAGAGGAGCTCCGCGAATTATACGCAGCCATGAAGGAGTACGGCCTTTCGTCGGTTCGTTTCGACGTTGCATGGGACAAGCTTGCGCCAACACCCGGGATGCATGATGAAGCTTCTGGAGAACGATACGGCAATATTTTGAAAACTATCAAAGAAGTTGGCATGAAGCCGCCGACTATTGTTATCTCTAATCCACCGCCCTGGGCGGAAAAGGTATACGCAACCGACAAGGAAAAATATTTTGAGGCCTATGAAGCGTATCTGGCTTCCGTGGCAAAAATAATCGAGCGATCAACGTCCACGGTTTATTCAGCCCAACTTTTTAATGAGATCAATAACGCAACGTTGTATAAATTTATCGACGTCAAGGATATCCCTCGCTGTGCGGAGATAGCCCGGAAGGCGCTTGGAGCCGTCCAGCCAGATATTAAGATCGCAACGAGTATCATCGCCGGCAATATCAGCGATAGATGGCCGGAAAAAGCATCATTCTTAAGCAGAAAGGAGGATCGTCCTCCGGTTGAAGAATATCTCGATCGCAACGGCCCGATGTTAAAAAAGAATTTTGATCTTGTGCAGATTGATTACTATCCCGGCGTTTGGCATTTACCCGTTGGTGATAAAGCAAGCACGGCGGGGAATTTATTGGGTCGCAAAGACAGCGCGGAAAGCCCAAGCGACCCATTCACGCCGCGGAGCCTGAATGCAACCATGAACAACTTTGCTTTATTCAAGGCGGTTGCTGAAAAATTGTCGGCACTCGGAATCCCGTACGAAATCGGCGAGAGTGGATTTCCGACAAATGTTCCATACAGCACGGAAGATCGGCAACGATTTGCCTACGACACTTACTTTCGGGCGTTGCGCCAGATTTTTGTGGATTTCAAGAAAAAGGGCGTGGCGCTGCCAGAGCGGGTTGGCATTTTTTCAACTCAAGACACGGTAAATCCCGGCTACGGAGGAGTACTCGACACGATTCTGAAAATTCCAGGGGCGCAGAAATTGGCGCGGCTTTCTCCAACCCCAGAGAACGACTGGGGTCTCCGAAAGAAATCGGGAAGACCAAAAAGCATTCTGCAAGACAAGCGAAAGCATCTGCCCCTCCCGGCTCTTTTTAAGAGAGAGCGCTCGCTCGACCACAACGATCAAGAAGATGTCTCTCAGCTCAGTAGAATTATCAAATATGTAAATCGGCCAATTGCTGCGGGCGAGGGCGAGTGAGGATTTGCTATACTACAGTTCATGTGGAAACCCTTCCATCGCTACAAAGGTTTTTGGCCGCCGGCGCGTAAGCGGTCGATGTATGTGGGGATTATGCTTATCGTGCTTGCCCTTGCGGTGCAGGTTACGCTTGGGCAGTTTTCGGCGCGACACGCGATTTCGGCGAGTTCGGTGCACGATGTTTTTCTCGACAACCTGCCGGTTGTAAATCTCGATTTTGTGATCGTTCTTTGGGCGATTGCAACCTGGGTGCTCGCGTGGTGTCTGATGCTGGTTGAGCCGAGACGGCTTATATTCGGCACGAAGGCAGTCGCGCTCTATATTATCTGCCGCGCATTTTTCATAACCCTCACGCATATCGGGCCCTATCCCACAGCCATGTCGCCGGGGCCGGGGAATATCGGTTTCGGCTTTTATTCATTGTTCACATTCCAGGGAAATTATTTCTTCTCCGGACACACCGCATTCCCGTTTCTTATCGCTCTCATCTTTTGGGATGACAGGCTCTGGCGCCGCTTTTTCCTGTTTCTCACCGTTTTTTTCGGTGCCGCCGTGCTCCTCGCGCACGTGCATTACTCTATTGATGTCTTCGCTGCGCCCTTTATCGTCTATGGCATGTTTGTAATTACCGCGCGTATTTTTCCCGAAGATTACGCGCTCATGCCGGGATCGCGGCCTTCATTGCCTGCGTAGTGCCTTTGCTATATTATTACTACTATGGAAAATAACGACATAGAGGAGGTTAACCTTACCAAGGAAGAATACGTAGCAGAAACGGAAAATAAAAACGCCGCGCGCGGCGGCGGGAATGATGCCTCAAAGGATCGCTTCCTCCCCATCAGTATCCTCATCGCCGCATTTGTGATTGGCGGCTCGATTCTTTTTGCGACCATCTACCATCCGGCAGCCGCTCCAGTCGGGGCTGGCGCCACCGGTGGAAATGCCGCTGGCACCGGCAATAGTCCTACGGCGCAGACGGGCGCGTCGCTCACCCCGGCGCAAGTCATGACGCTCGGATCCCGCGATGCAATCTTGGGGAGTCCGAATGCACCGGTGACCATGGTTGAATACGGCGATTATCAGTGTCCGTACTGCGGTCTTTATTTCTCGCAGACAGAACCGCAAATCGTCCAGAACTATGTGAACACCGGCAAGGTGAAGCTTGTGTTCAGAAATTTCCCGTTCCTCGGAGCTGAATCAACCGCCGCCGCAGAGGCCGCCGAATGCGCAACAGACCAGAATAAGTTGTGGGCGTATCACGATGCTTTGTATCAGGCAAAAGTTGGCGACGTTGCAAAAGGGGGGAGCGAAGACGATGGATTTTTTACGCGGGCTCTCTTCCTCTCGATTGCCTCCAGGCTCAATCTTGATTTGCCGACATTCACGACGTGCATTGATAACAACACGGACTCAAGCACCGTTTCCGCCGACGTCGCGAATGCCGCGGCTGCCGGCGTGAATTCAACGCCAACCTTCTTTATTAACGGCACGGAAATCCAGGGAGCCGACCCGTACGCAACGTTCCAGGCGGCGATAAACAAGGCACTCACCGGATAGCCGGATGCCTACGGAAGCGGTCCACGCGGTTTTTAGCGGCCTTGACATATAAGCACATGCGAATATAATGATATCTATGAACGATAATTGCAAAGAAATCGAACGGTTCGGAAAGGGGATCGGCAACGAATCCCGCTATCGCATTGTCCAGTCTCTTCTCAAAGGAAGAAAAACAGTTGGCGAGCTTGTGAAGGTTGCCAAACTCAGCCAGCCGGCGGTTTCCCAGCATCTTAAAACCCTCAAGGCATGCAATCTGGTGGTTGACGAACGCCGCGGCCAGGAGGTTTTTTACGCCGTGAACGCGGAATATCTTCTTGAATTGCTTGCGCGTTTGTCGAGCGACGCAACGAGGGTGCCAATAAACAAAAAAATAAACAAGCATGCTTAAAATCAAAGTAATAATCGGCAGCACAAGAAAAGGGCGGTTCAGCGAACGACCGGCGGAGTGGATTTTTAATGAGGCAAAAAAACTTCCGGATGTCGATGTGGAGATGCTCGATCTCCGCGATTATCCGATGCCGTTTTTTGAGGAACCGGAATCGCCTTCATATAAGAAGGCGCCCTATGCGAACCCGGTTGTGGCCAAGTGGACGCAGAAAATTGCCGATGGCGATGCGTTCATTGTGGTTATGCCCGAATACAACCATGGCACATCGGCGGTGATAAAAAATGCATTCGATTACGTCGGTCCGGAATGGAACAAGAAAGCGATCGGGTTTGTGAGCTATGGAAGCGTCGGAGGAGCGAGATCCGTCGAGCATTTGCGGATGTCCGCGATTGAGCTCCAGATGGCTCCCGTGCGGATTGCCGTGCATATCCCGTGGCAGTCGTATCTTGCGATTCTCAGCGAGCCTTTGCCGGTGAAGCCCGAAGTGTTCGCCCCGATGGATTCCATGAAGGACGCGATGCTCGAACAGATCGTTTGGTGGGGCAAGGCGTTGAAGGTCGCGCGCGGGTAGGATACAATAGTAAACGTGAATAAACATTGGACGGAAGTGGTCATCGGCGTATGGGTTCTGGTTTCGCCGTGGATTCTTGGATTCTCCGACATTTCGATTATGAAGTGGAGCAATCTGGTCTGCGGCGCGGCTATTATTCTTCTCGGAATCTGGGAAATTTTCGGAGAAAGGTCGTCAGTTCTAAATAAATAATTTATCGATGCACAAAGTAACCATTTACAGCACGCCAACCTGCGTATATTGCAAGATGGCAAAGGAGTTTTTTACAAAAAACGGTGTCGCTTATGAAGAGCACAACGTTGCTTCGGATATGAAAGCCCGCGAGGATATGGTCGAGAAATCACACCAGCTCGGGGTTCCCGTTATTGAAGTTGACGACAACATTATCATCGGATTTGACCAGCGGACTCTTGAGCAGGTTTTGGAATTAAAGAAGTAATGTACGATCTCGTCATTGTCGGCGGCGGACCGGGCGGTGTTGCCGCCGGCGTTTATGCCGCCAGAAAAAAAATGAAGACAGCATTGGTCACCGATAGTTTCGGTGGCCAGTCTTTGAATTCGGCGGGCATTGAAAACTGGATCGGCACAAAAAATATATCCGGCTTTGATCTTGCGAAGGCGCTCGAAGAGCATGTGCGAGCCCAGCAGGATCTGGAGATTGTCGACGGAGACCTTGTTGTGAAAGTGGAAAAAGCGATGTCCGACGCCGTTCAGGGCGGCGGGTTTGTTGTGACGACGCGCAACGGCAAGACTCTTGAGACGAAATACGTTTTAATAACCGCCGGCAGCCGCCGCAAGCGTCTCGGCGTTCCGGGCGAAGACCAGTTCGACGGCAAGGGCGTTGTATTTTGCACCACGTGCGATGCGCCGCTTTTCGGCGGGAAAACCGTTGCCGTGGTCGGCGGCGGCAACTCGGCGCTCGAAAGCGTGCTCGATCTCATTCAATATGCCTCGAAGATTTATCTTATTGTCCGCTCGGATGTTTTGCGGGGTGACCCCGTCTCGCAGGAAAAAGTGAAATCACATCCGCAGGTGCAGATTTTATGGAACACGGTCGTTCAGGAAGTCCGTGGCGATAAATTTGTGAACGGCATCCGCTATAAAAATTTAAAAACTAACGAGGAGCAGGAGCTCGCGCTTGAAGGCGTGTTTGTGGAAGTTGGCCTTTTGCCGAACTCCGACTTTGCGAAAGACCTCGTAAAGACCGACGATTACGGTCATATCGTGATTGACCATCGCACCCAGGAAACCAGCTGTCCGGGTATCTGGGCCGCGGGTGATGTGTCCGACGTGCTTTACCAGCAGAACAACATCTCAGTGGGGGATTCGATCAAAGCAGTCCTCAATATTTACGATCACGTTAAAAAATCATAAAGCGCGGGCTTGACTCGGGCCTGTTTTAGAATATAATCTCTATTGGCACTCAATGGTCGCGAGTGCTAAATAATTTCAATAATTAAAAATAAATGAATTTCAAACCATTATCGAATCACGTGTTTCTCGAACCGCTCGAAGATGAAAAAAAGACGGTGAGCGGAATTGTTCTGCCGGACTCGTCGGAGAAGGAGAAGCCGGTTAAAGGGAAAGTGCTGGCGGTCGGACCCGGCAAGATGCAGGAAAACGGAACGATCCAGCCGATGTCGGTGAAGGTGGGTGACGTGGTGCTTTTCAAAAAATACGGGCCGGATGAAATCGAAATTGAAAGTAAGAAATATCTGGTCGGCGACGAAGATGACATATTAGCAATCATTCAATAACCATGGCAAAACAAATTAAATTCAACGAAGACGCCCGCACGGCAATCAAGAAGGGCATCGACAAGCTTGCCGAAGCGGTAAAAATGACGCTCGGTCCGCGTGGCCGCGCCGTTGTCATTGAAAAGGGCTATGGCGCGCCTCAGGTCACCTTTGACGGAGTGACCGTCGCGAAAGAAATTGAATTTGAAGACAAATGGGAAAATGTCGGTGCGGAATTTATCAAGCAGGCCGCCGACAAGACGAACGATGTCGCGGGCGACGGGACAACCACGGCCACCGTGCTCGCGCATGCCATGATTGATGAAGGCGAAAAAGTGATCCGCGAAAAAGGATTCAACGTGATCCAGCTTGCGGAGGAACTCAAGAAGGAAAGCAAAGCGGTTGTCGCGTCGCTCGAGGCTCAGCGCGAAGTGATTGACGACAATAAGCGGATCAAGGAGGTTGCGACGCTCTCGGCGAAAGACGGCGAAATCGGCGAACTCATTGCAACGGTTATGGAAAAAATCGGCAAGGAGGGAGTTGTGACGGTTGAGGATTCGAACACCATCGGAAATTCGTTCGAGATAGTCGAGGGAATGCAGTTCGACAAAGGCTACATTTCGGCGTACATGGTCTCGAATCAGGAGAAGATGGAAGCCGTTCTCGAAGACCCTTACGTGCTCGTGACGGATAAGAAAATTTCGTCCATTCAGGAAATCCTGGCGCTTCTCGAAAAAATCGTTCAGAGCGGCAAGAAAGAACTGTTGATCGTCGCCGACGACGTTGAAGGCGAAGCGTTGACAACGCTCGTCTTGAATAAGCTCCGTGGCGTGTTCAATGTGCTCGCCGTAAAAGCTCCTGGCTTTGGCGATCGCAAGAAAGAAATGTTGCAGGATATCGCCGTTGTAACCGGAGCGCAGTTCGTTTCCGACGAACTCGGCAAGAAGCTCGAAAATGTTGAACTCACCGACCTCGGCCGTGCACATCGCGTTGTTTCCGCAAAAGATGCGACGACGATCGTTGGCGGGAAGGCGGCAAAGAAAGACATTGATGCACGCGTTGCGCAGATCAAATCGCAGATCAAGAAAACGGAATCAGATTTCGATAAAGAAAAATTGCAGGAAAGGCTCGGCAAACTTTCCGGTGGCGTCGCCGTCATCAAAGTCGGTGCACCGGCCGAATCGGCGCAGAAAGAATTGAAGCAGCGCGTCGAAGACGCGGTCTCCGCGACCCGTGCGGCCATGGAGGAAGGCATCGTCCCCGGCGGCGGCATCGCGTTGTTCAACGCTTCGCTTGAGCTCGCCGGCATGTCCAAAGACAGCAAATCAACCGCAAGCATTAAAGACGGGGTGGCAAAGATTCTTCTGCGCGCACTCGAAGCTCCGATTCGCGCAATTGTTTCGAACAGCGGAGAGTCTCCGGATCGGATTGTTGCGGAACTCCAGGCTCGCAAGAATCAACCATGGCATGGTTTTAACGCCATGACCAACAAAATGGCGGACCTAAAAGAAGCGGGCATCATCGATCCGCTCAAGGTGACCAAGATGGCATTTGTGAACGCCATTTCCGTTGCGGCAAACTATCTCACTGTCGGTGCGGCGGTTACGAATATCCCCGAAAAGAAATCGCCGATGGGCGGGGGAATGCCAGGGGGCATGCCGGGAATGGGAGGGGACGATTATTAAGATCAGCCACACGTGTACATGCAAAAACGACCACAAGCAGTGGCCGTTTTTGTTTTCGCAGGCGTTATTTTGAGTGGCCGGAGGGAAAGATTGACAAAGCACATTAAAATGTTATAATTCAAACCAGAACATCAGAATCTGGTTGTGCGGGAGAAAGGTATGAAATTGAGATTGATGATCGTCTTCGTCGTGATGGCAGCCGTCGCGACTTCGGCTTTTTCACAGAAGCATGACGTCACGTTGGGAACGTTTTCTGACATGACCGTGATTCCAAAACTTGTATCGAACAATGCTGGATTGACCGTGAAGAACATTGACTTTTCACCGTACGAAGTTCCGCCTCCGCCGGCCATCCACGAAAAATATCCGTTCGTGCTTCTCGACACCTTTGGCTTAAGGCCGGACCTCATTGAAGATCCGGATAATAACCCGAAACGGCCAACCTTGCCGCATCCCGTGCCGCCACGGAAAAAGAAATAGACCCAAAAGGGGTTTTGTATCGTATAACCTTACGTTGCAAAACCCCTTCTTTTTTTGTATAATATACCCATGATTATTGAATGGATTCTCATAGCGGTCGTGGTCGTGCTTGTTTTGTGGCTTATCGGCTCATATAACGGTCTGGTTCGCACACGCACCCGGTCTCAGGAGGCGTATTCGGATATTGATGTTCAGCTTAAGCGCCGGTACGATCTCATCCCGAATCTCGTTGAATCGGTGAAAGGTTATGCCTCTCACGAGAAAACGGTGTTTGAAGATGTCGCGCAGGCAAGGTCACTCGCGATGCAGGCAACGGGTCTCGCCAAAGCCGCGGCGGAAAACCAACTTTCGCAAACGTTAAAATCGCTTTTTGCGGTTGCGGAAAATTATCCTCAGCTCAAAGCGAATGAGAATTTCTTGAACTTGCAGAATGAGCTTACTGACACGGAAGATAAGATCCAGGCTGCGCGGCGGTTTTACAACGGCATGGTTCGCGACTTGAATGCCAAGATTCAAATGTTCCCGTCGAATCTCATCGCAAGCACGTTCAATTTTAAGCCGATGCAATTCTTCGGCGACCTCTCCGATGCGGAGAAAGCGCCGGTGCAAGTGAAGTTTTAACGATGGCCGCCACCAATCTCTATTCCCTGCAGTCTTCCAATGTCCGTAAAACGTGGCTGATGTTTTTTGTTTTCTTTATCGTCGTCGGTGCAATCGGCTACGTGATTTCAATGTATTACGGCGATCCGAGTTTTCTTATCTTTGCCGTCATCTTCAGCATCGTCTATTCGTTTATCAGCTACTATTCCTCCGCTACGATCGCCTTGAAAATGGCGCGCGCGGTACCCGTTGAGAAAAAAGATAACCCGATGTATTGGGATGTCGTTGAGAATCTCTGTATTGCCGATGGCCTGCCGATGCCCAAGATTTATATAACGCCCGAGATGCAGATCAATGCTTTTGCCACGGGACGGAATCCCGAGCACGCTGCGGTTGCCGTAACACAGGGGGCGTTGCAACGGCTGAATAAATCGGAACTTGAAGGTGTGCTCGCGCATGAAATGTCGCACGTGAAGAATCGGGACATTCTTGTTTCGACGGTTGCCGCGGTTCTTGCCGGCATCATTTCACTCATCGCGGACATTTTTCTCCGTTCGCTTTTCTTCGGCGGCATCGGCGGAGGACGAGGGAGAAATAACGGCGAAGCCGGAGTGGTTTTTCTCGTCGTCGGAATAATCCTTTCCATCCTTGCGCCGATCGGCACCATGCTGATCCAGCTCGCCATCTCGCGCCGCCGCGAGGCGCTCGCGGATGCCTCGGGCGTTTTGCTCACGCGCTATCCGGAAGGCCTCATCTCGGCTTTGCAGAAAATCGCCGTAGACACCGTGCCGATGCGCGCTGCGAAAGATTCAACGGCGCATCTTTGGATTGATACGCCGTTCAAGGGTCAGCACGTTTCCTGGTGGCACAAAATTTGGATGACACATCCGCCAATCGAAGAACGCATTGCGGCGCTCCGCAAAGTTGCAGTGTAGCCGTTTTCAAGGCACAATCTTATTGGTCAGTAAAAGAAAGGAGAGGTGTGCGAGTGGTTTAAACAGCAGTCCTGGAAAGACTGTGTGCCTTTACCGGCACCGAGGGTTCGAATCCCTCCCTCTCCGCGAATACGAATTTTTGGTACGAGTCCCTACCTCGGGAGGAAGGGACGACGTTCGAACCTCATATTAATAAAAGGTTTTCCAAGGAGGTCTCCTTATCCCCAAGCCTCCTTATGCCCCCCCCGGAACAAGGTAGAATGAAAGGTAAGCCACATGGCAGGCAAACTTTATAAGCAATCTCTCTATATAGTGGTAGTTCTCGGGCTCATTTTCTTTGGGGTGCAAGCGAAGCCGGCAAGGGCGGCGATTAGTCTTATTCAAGCAACGAGCTCGCCCTCGAACTATCTCGGTTCAGCTGGGACAACCACCGTTTCTTTCGCTTCAAGCACCACGAGTGGAGATTTTCTGGTGGTTTCGATCTTTGGGTCAGGGGCGACCGGGACCATCTCCGATACGGAGGGCGACGCTTTTACCCTGGTCTCTTCAACCCTGTGTACCGTCGCGTGCGGTTACGATTCTATTCAAGATACACTTTATTACGCGGAAAATATTCACGGCGGTGCGGATTCTGTCTCTGTTGGATGGCCAAGCGGGCCGGGGTGGAGTGCGGTCGCGATACACGAATACACAGGAGTTGCGACATCGAGCCCTCTTGATCAACTAAATGGGAGTAGTACGGCGGCTGGCCCGTCGGTTGGCACCGGATATGTTACGACAGCAGGGAGCAACGAACTTCTCTTCTCCCTTGCGGGGGCATATGCTTGCGCACCGACTTCAAACTGGACCGTGAGCTCAGGATGGACGATTGAGGCAAGTTCTTATGATGGAATGCCCGGCGTCCAGTGCATGGTTACCGCCGATCGCATCGTGACGTCAACGGGAACCTATGCGAATACATTTACCAATACTTCATCGCCGATGTATGCTGATATCGCGACATTTAAATCTGCTACTGGCAATGCACCTTTCCTTAATTCCTTTTTAGCGAATCCGGCAGTCGTCGCTTCTGCTGGAACCTCGACGTTGTCGTGGAACGTTTTAGGGGCAACGTCTCTATCGATTACCCCTGGTTCTTTCTCGACAAGTACTCCGGTTGGCTCAACGAATGTTCATCCAACCTCAACTACTGTCTACACGCTTTGGGCAAATAACACCAACGGAACTTCAACGGCAACGACGACGGTGACGGTAGACGGTGCGCCGCCCTCCGTGCCGACAAACCTCATTGCGTACACCATTTCTCCGTACGAGATAAATTTGCTGTGGAGTCCTTCAACTGACAACACTTCCGTTGGAGGGTACGATATTTATCGCAATGGTGTAAAAATAGCAACTACGAGTGCTTTAAATTACGACGACATTGGTCTCGTGCCTTCATCAACCTATACGTACGATATTGACGCGTTCGATATCGTAGGGAATACGTCCGCGACATCGTCGGTCGTTTCTGCCTCGGTGGGAGCGCCTTCCGGACCGGATGATATCCTCGATCCAAGTCGGAAAATTGACTGGTCAACGGCGGGAGTTATAGGGGGAATTCCGGTGCGTAACACCATTTGTTCTACCGTGAATGCGACTACGTACGGCAATGGTGCGAGCGACGCGACCCCGGGCATTCAGGCGGCACTGAATGCTTGCCCGGGAGGCGATGCAGTTTCTTTATCGGCGGGAACATTTTTGATAAACGGAAATTTGAATATCCCAAGCGATGTCACGCTGCGAGGCCAGGGCGCGAATCAAACAATCTTGAATTCTGAGGCGACGTCTGGCCCTCCCGTGTTGCTTGGAAGTTTGAACGGACCCAATTTTAATAATGCACTTGAGATGACTGGCGGCACCTCGCGAGGATCCACGAGCATTACCGTGAGTACGTCGTCGGGTATTTCGGTCGGAAGCTATTTAGTGATTGATGAGTTGAATACTGGCGACGTTACGATCACTGGCAATGAAGGTCAATGTGAGTGGTGCGACGGAGGACATACGAGCGACGGATCGAGGTCGCAAGGTCAGATTGTCGAAGTCGAATCAGTGAACGGCAATACGGTTGGCATAAGCCCCTCGCTTTTCACGGACTATACAACCCAACTCTCTGGTTGGGTGCCAAATACGCAGTACGGTCTCGCCACGTATATCAATCCATCATCCCAACCTACCCACTATTATGAACAAACATTCAATAATAATTCAGTTCCATATACGTGTACGACAGGATCGTCAACACCAACATTCCCCACGAATGGATCAGTGGTAGATGACGGTACTTGTGTCTGGCAGGATATGGGAATAGGCACGTCAACGCAACCGATGGCAACGCCGTTCACGGCCGCAGCGAAAGACGCCGGTGTAGAAAACCTCCAGGTGTACGCGAACAATACTCATATCAACGGAGAACAGTCAAACTTCTACATGGGAGAATGCGCAAATTGTTGGTTGAATGGTGTTGAAGGGAATTATACCGACGGTGATCACGTTCTTTCCGAATGGTCGTACCATGGGAGTATTATCAATAGTTATTTTTCAAACTCTTATCTTCATACGCCGGGCACATATGATTCCGATATCGATCTTGCCTACAAATCGACCGGGATGCTCGTTCAGAATAATATTTTGGAGCGATTGCACGCCTACCTTATGCTTGAGTGGGGCGCCGCAGGAAATGTTATTTCATATAATTACTGCACAGGTTCATTTGACAGCGGAGGCTACAATTCGCTTTCTGCTTGCGTGACGATGCACGGAGCGAACCCGCAATACACCCTTTACGAAGGAAATGTCGGAGGTTCCTTCTTTAGTACTGATGGTATTTGGGGATCAGAAGAAAATACAACCTTTTTTAGAAATTGGGGAACTGGCGCTGACATTATCTGCAATCCGCTATTCGGTAGGGGAACGGTTACGTGTTCGCCGTTGGGTGTTGGGACCAGTAGCCCTGGGTGGTATGCGGTAGAACAAAACGATGGAGTGGATGATACCTATCTTTCTCGCAACGACAATTTTCTGGGGGATGTCCTGGGTTCGTCGCAGATGGCAAATTTGACGGAATTCAATCAAGGCACGCCCATGCCGCAGTTCCCGACCGCAGTCTGGCCTACACCGATTGCAGGTTATGGTGATGGTGCTTACGGTTCTGTGTTCGGTTATTTTAACGCTGCGCAAAGTACCACAAGCGGAACTCCGTTTGCTTACGGCTCTTCTCTCGTAAACGGTGATTATAACGAGGTGAGCGCTTCAACGACGTGGGCTCCTGATGTGACGAATACGCTCCCAGCGTCGTTATATCTCAGTTCAAAACCTTCCTGGTGGAGCAATTCAATCCCATGGCCTGCGATTGGTCCTGACGTGACTGGCGGGATTGGCCCCGGGGGGCATGCGTATGCGATTCCCGCGGAAGCTGCTTACATGAACGTAATGGGCGGCTCGGAGGGTGGAGCGGGAAGTCCGCTGGCGTTCAATGCAAATTATTATTCAAACAATTCTTCCTCCTCCGCCCCCTCGATTGGATCCTTCTCTGCCGCCCCCCAGTATACAGAACCAAGCGTCACCTCAACCCTTTCCTGGAGTGTGAGTAACGCCTCTTCCGTCTCCATCTCCCCGGGCAGTTTTTCGACCTCAACCCTCATCGGCTCATTCTCTGTCGCTCCCACCTCCACCACGACCTACACCCTCACGGCTTCTTCGAATGGCAACGGCACAAGTACCGCCCAGACAACCGTGACCGTGCAAAGCATCCCTCCTTCCGTACCCCAGAATCTCTCCGCAACCCCGGTCTCTCCCTCCGAGATCGATCTCTCCTGGAGTGCCTCCACAAGTTCCATCCCCGTAGCCGGATATGGCATATTTCAAAACAGCGTGCAGATCGCAACGACCAGTGCTACCAGTTACCAGAATACCGGGCTCAATCAGGACAGCCTCTACTCATATACCGTAGATGCCTTTGACGCCGCAGGGAATGTGTCCGGACAAAGCTCATCCACAAGCGCAACCACGGAAACCCAGCAATCCGGCGGCGGTGGTGGTGGAGGCGGCGGTGGAGGCGGCGGCGGAGGTGGAGGCGGCGGCGGCGGCTACTATATCCCTCCCGCATCAACCTCAACCACAACCGGCACGGGGACCGGAACCAGCGGCAACTCCGCACTTCTCCAAACCCTCCTTACCGAACTCCTCTCCCTCGTGAAGCAGCTGAATACCCAGCTTGTCGCAACCTTTACGAGAAATCTCACCGTGGGGTCACGGGGGACGGATGTCCAAAACCTCCAGGTCTTCCTGAATGACAACGGCTACCCGATATCCGAGACGGGAGCAGGATCTCTCGGACACGAATCAACCTACTTTGGCGCCAAGACGGCACAGGCCCTGGCCAAGTGGCAGAAGGCAAACGGGATCAAGGGGACCGGATTCTTTGGACCGGCAACGAGGGCATTACTTCAGAAGCTCTACTGAGTTATTTAGAGCAGGTTCGAACCTTGTCCACGAGCCCCCGCGTATGGCTCGTCAAGCCGGTTGGAGGAATAAAGGGGTTTTGTATAATGAATAAACATGTACAAAATCAAACCAACCCAAGGGTGTGAGATGCCGAATTGCAAACCGGAATCCGGAGCGATAAACGTTCTGGTTCTTAACGCTTCTTTGAAACACAAAAACGAGGAAATTTCCAATACCGAGGAAGTGGCTCAGCTCGTGATCGATCACATGAAGGGCATCGAAGGATCGAATCTTTCTGCCGAGATTATTCGTCTGGCCGATAAAAATATTCCCGTGGGATTAAAATTCAAAGAAAATGTGACAGATGAATGGCCGGAGATCGCCCAAAAACTTCGCAAGGCTGACATCGTTATCTTTGCGACGCCTATCTGGTGGGGTGGACGCTCGAGTTTGATGCAGCGCGTCATTGAACGCTTGGATGCATTCGACGAAGAATATATAGCCGAAGGAAGAAGTGCCTTTTATAACAAAGTCGCCGGAGTTGTGATTACCGGGAGTGAAGATGGTGCCCTGTCTACCATGGGATCCATTATGATGGTGCTCACCTGGATGGGTTTTACGATTCCTCCCGAGTGCGCCGCGTATTGGGTTGGAGAAGTGGGGCAGCCGCCTGCCACAGACCGTGAGCGACGTCTCAAGAATCAAGCGACGCCGCACATGGCAAAAAATCTTGCCCGCAATCTTTTATATTACACACACTTACTCAGACAGCACCCTCTCGAACCAAAATCATCGTAGCGGCTCGTCACCTTCGTCAAGGTTGATGGGGCTGGTGGCGATGGACAAGACTACTCACATTTTCCTGGATGAGAACATAAGAAAATCGCAGGAAAGAAGCTCCCCATCCGATTGCCATCCACTGGAGGAGGTAAGACGTTGGCAGAAAAAGATGTTCAAACGGTGGCAGGCACGCTAAGAAGAACGAGAGCGGATTAAAAATTAAAACAAAAGCAAGTGAAAGCCAATAGGTGAAACAAGATCCGCAAGTAAGTGCATGGGAGATGCCTTTCAAATGATTACCCAGCCATGCTTTCCATCGCGGGTGATCTTCCAGCCAATTGCGCCAAATTACCGCGAAACCGGCGAGCGCAGCGGTCGATATAAAATATGTTGTGACGAATTGTCCGAATAGGGTCATGAAAAGATGGGCGGGAAATGATTCCCGCCCGATAGGGTTAGAGGAGCGCTTTGATTTCCCGGGCTTCCGGGGTGATGGAATAGGCGAATGGCAAAAAGCATTCCATGAGCTTCACGGTTTCCGCAAGGAGGTGAGTGAAGACGGATTGTGTCATTGCCTGAATCCTTTCGGTTCCCGGCGCGTATTTGATGACGCCGTCCATCGCCTCAAGGTTAATGAGCGAACAACTGCAATCGCAGTTGTGGTTGAGGATGCGTCCGGTGTGGCGGAACATAACGGCGTTCACGTGGATCTGGAACGTGAAGACCAAGCCTGTCGCATGAAGTGCGGAATCCACGAGCAAGTAGTGATGCGGCAGAGTGCCCGAAGATTGTTCCTTGATGATGGATTTTTCCTCTTCGGGATTTTCTCGACACGCAAGATGTGCAAGCGATTCCCAAACGACGGACGAGACGCGGTTGCCATAGAATTCAGCCAGTTCTTCGAGTGCGTCAAGCGCTTTCGATTTGAGTTCACGGTTCGGATCGCCGCCTCGCGGATTGAATCGTGAACGGTCGAAGGGCGATGCGAACCCCGCGCCCAATGCAACGAGTACGGCGAGTGCGTTGTTTTCGAAATCGTGCTCAAGGGCATAGGCGAGATGTGCATAAGCCCGGTTCACGAGATCCGGATGGAAGTTTTGTGACTCGAGTAGGGGCCACGGGTCGGGGAGACTGAGCGCCGCTTTAGCGCTTGCAAGGTCGATCCACTTCGTACGTGGATCGATGCAATGATAATTCACAGCTGCGGTTGTCATCGGTTGCTTTCCTCCTTTGGAAAGGACTGCCTCTCACAATAGGGGAGGCAATAGAGAGGTCAAATTATTTGCAAATAATTCGCACTTAGAATAGGATTGAAGTTATGGCAAATGATGTATTTAAAACGATGCTTCGGAGGAGCGGCTACAAAGCAACCCCGGCGAGGCTTTCGATTCTGACGGTCTTCAAACTTTCAAAACGACCGATGAGCGTTCAGGGGCTCCTTGATGCGCTTCCAAAGGATATCGACCAGGCCACGGTGTATCGTACGATCAATTCACTGAAGAGAAAGGGGATCATCAGGCAAATCGATTTGCGGCACAATCATGCGCACTACGAACTTGCCGATCTTGCAGAGCACCATCATTTGATTTGCCTTCACTGTGGGCGAATCGAAGACGTGCATCGCTGCGGCGTAGATGCGATTCAGAATTCCGTTCTCAAATCGGCAAAACATTTTGCAGAAATTAAGCAACATGCGTTGGAATTTTATGGTATCTGCAAATCATGCGCCAGATGAGCGGTATAGGGATAAACCTGTATACTTAAAAAATGAGCGACCATAAAACCATCCGAGCAATCACCATCATTCTGGGCGGCATTTGGTTTTTGGATGGCGTTTTGCAGCTCCAGCCGGCAATGTTTACGAATGGTTTTGTGAGTGGAGTTCTCACTCCAAACTTACAAAATCAGTCGCATATCATAAGCTCAATCGTCGCTTTCGGCATCCGCGTTTTCAGCGTCAATATATTCTGGACCAATCTTGCGGCAGCGCTCATGCAATTGCTTATTGGCATTCTCCTGATCTTTCCATTTCGAAAAAGCATTCTCAATTTCGGTTTATGGCTCTCGATCGGATGGGCACTTGTTGTTTGGATTTTTGGTGAAGGATTTGGCAATATATTTACCGGCCAAGCGACATTCTTTACCGGTGCTCCCGGAGCGGCGCTACTCTACCTGATTCTCGCAGTCTTTCTGCTCTGTGCAGAGAAAAATTCTTCAGCCATTAATTATCTTCCCGTAGCTGCCGGTGCTATTGTTTTCGGTTCAGCCATGCTAAATATCGCCCCGATGTTCTGGCAGCCAACCATGCTTTCGATGTTGGCGATGGTTCCTGCAGCATCGAATTGGCTTGGGTCGCTCAGCGTCACCTGGGGTGTTATCGGTAACGGGGTCGCTTTTCTTATGCTATTTCTGGGCGGCATATTCTTGATGTATTACCCCAGTAAAACATTTGCATGGATAACGATTGGCTTCCTTGCTGTCATTTGGTGGCTTGGGCAAAATTTCGGGGGCATTTTCTCGTTCCCGTTTGGTGTGGCAACCGATCCAAACACGGCGCCTCTTTTAGCTTTATGTCTCCTGCCCATATTTTTAAGTCAAAAATCCATAATTGGACTTGCAGATGCTTAGTTGGGAGTATGATTAAGGGTCTCATGACTGCGTTTGGTCTATTTCTAAAGGCCGCAAAAACCTGATTACGAAAATGAAAAAATATTATATTGGGACTATTGTTGTAACCCTTGGCATATTGATTATCGGTTACTTGCTTGCCTCCGCCGCCACGTTCCACGATATTGTCTCGGTTATCTGTGGAATCTGGATTGGATATGTCGCCGCGTGTGTGCACCGCTGGTACTACGCAAAAACGTTAAAATAACAGGCGAAGAAAGAATTACGAGCGCTGAGTTAAGCGTGCAGTATGATAGAATAATCATATGGAATTCTTGGGACTTGTTCTGATCTGGCCTCTCCTTATTCTGGTCGTCGGCTTGGTGCTCATTTCAAGTTCGAGTGTCGCAGGCGGAGCCATTGCCGTTCCGGTGATCATAGTGTTCCTCATTTTTGCCTTCGGCTTGAAAGATAAGCTCGGGACAGAGGATAGCGCGTCTACCGATCCGAACGAACAACTCGACCAAACGCGCCGCGCCGTCGTTGCTTTTTCAATCGCGCTTTTTCTGCCCATTTTTGTTAAATATTTACTTTCGGTTTCCGGTAGCGATCTTCCGGCGATGATCCTTGGCCTTATTTTCGGCTTCGGCACTCTCATCTGGGGAATGTTCATTAAAAATAACGGAGTCCTTATGTATGCCAATATTGTTGGTGGTGCATTCGTGGTCATCTATCTCTATTCCCAACTATGGAGCCTGGGACAACTCGCACAAGTTGTTGCAACCGCATTCGGCCTCGTTGTTGCTGTTGCGGTTTCGATCATCAAGTTCCGCGAAAAACTAACATGAAGAACCAGTCCCTCAAATTGCTTTTTGGTTTCATGATCTTCCTTTTTAGCGTTGCTCTGGCTTACTTCACCGCTAATTATGTATCGACGAATAACTTCTTCGATTACTGGGGTACGCTTGCCATTTTCGGCGGCGCGTACGTCTTAATCGGCATCGCCGTTTCGATGATATTTTCTGTGAGCCTCGGATTTCTCTTTGCGGCAGACATCGTCATCCTTCATTTGCTCTTCCAATATTATGGGCAGTGGGCGGACACCATCAAATTGATATTGATCGGAATAATTCTCGTGGTTCTTTATGCGACCGCCGGGTTAGCGCTTACAGATAAAACAAAAATTGCCCCCATTCCTCCTGCGCAATAGAAGTTCCGGAGATGTGCCTTATTCCTTGGATTTTTTAACCGCATTTGCACCTTTTTTATCTTCTAAAGGAGTATAATTATAGATAAGATGAACAAAAAACTTTTTCCTATGGTTGGTGGTGTTCTCGTTGCAGTCGTCGCCTTTTTTGCCGTCGCCTCGAGCGCCTATGCGGCGACGCCGTCGGTCGTGAGCGTTAAATTAACGGGGCCAAATATTATCACTGTCATTTATTCCGAGCCCGTTACAACGAATAGCTGGGACTATACGAATTTCACGGGAAATCTGAATGGCGTTGGTGTCACTTCCATCAGCGGTTCGGGGAGTAGCGTCATAACGCTAACCTTGAGTGGCGATCCGGCGATCACGAATGGATCAAGTGGTTATATTACGATTGGAAGCGGAGTGGTGAGCGTGAGTACCGCCACCGCATTCCCGGGCGGTTCATACAACGTAACAAGCGCGCAGGCGCCAATCCTCGCCTCTGTTTCGGTTAACGTTGCAAACGTCGGCAGCACGTTCTCAGCGAGCGGAAGCGAGATTACATTAACATTCAGCACGAATGAATCCGTTGTGAATCCCACGGTGACAATTCTCGGACATACCATCGGCGTAACGGGTACCGGTTCCGGTCCGTACACGGTGAACTACACTGTGGCAAGCGGCGATGCGCAGGGGACCATCAACGCAACCATTTTATTCACCGATACGAATGGCAATTCCGGAAGCGCGACGGTGAATATCCTAAGCAATGGTGCCGGAACCAACGGGAGCACCGCCGGCTATATCACATCGAATGCCAACAGCCCGGGAATATTATATTCAGGCAACTCAATAACGTTCACGCTCACGCCTTCAACTGCCGAGCCGAATGTGCGGTCGGTGTCGGGATCATATAACGGTGTGCCGCTTTCATGGTACACAACGAATAACGGCGCAACGTACACTGCAACGTATACGGTCGCGGCCGGCCAAAGCAATACAACCTATCCGCTCCAAATCAGCGGCGTGTCGCTTGTGGATCAGTACGGCAACACGGTCGGTCCCTTCTCGGGTTCCGATGTGCAAAAAACCATTACGGCTTCGGCCGTAACCGGACCGATAACGATCTATCAATCGGCGGCAATCACATCGCCATCCACGAATTCCACGCCGAGTTATGGATTCTTCTCAACGGAAGCGGGGACTATCCGCTATGCGGGTGACTGTTCGAGCCCGACAACTTCGGCGGTTGCAGGATTGAACACGGTCACCTTTAACACGCTTGGAGTTGGAACACACAGCAACTGCACGATCATCGTCACTGACGTCGCGGGCAACGCGAGCAATCAATTGGTTGTCTCGCCGTTCACGATTACATCGGGGACAACTTCGTCGGCGACCGCTTCAAATAGCGATTTTGCGAACGAAATTCAATCCCTTGAGAGCCAGCTTGTGGCCCTGCAATCGAAGGCTGCCGGCAGCGTGACGGGAGGCGGCACAACAAATGCCTCGTACAATTTCACCGAATTTCTCGCTGTCGGATCGCAGGACGCGCAGGTGACTGCTTTGCAGGAAAGGCTTATTGCCGACGGATTCCTATCGGGTTCCGCCACCGGCTACTACGGATCGCTCACGCAAGCTGCCGTCATGAAGTATCAAACCGCAAATGGTCTTGACGCAAAAGGATATGTCGGACCCGGCACGAGGGCGGCTCTCAACGCCGGCAAGTAGGAGCTCTATTCATTCCGCCGCCTTTCGCATACTATAGGGGGATGGGGATTAGTGTAAAAAAATGGATCGTGATTGGTGCGGTCGTTGTTTTTATTTCCTGCGGCACCTATGCATTTGCCCATTATTCGCGCACGGTAACGGTTGCGAATAGCGTAAAAGATTCCGCCACAAGCACGGCAACGACGAGCGCGATCGGATTACCTCCGGCGAATGCCGCGGCGACAACCTCGGTGCTCGACACCGCCGTATATGACGCGAAAATGCAGGCAATTGCGAATGTGCCGGTGCGCCGCGTTAAGGTTCCTGTCGTCGGATCGACAACCGCTTCTTCGACGAAAACCGCAACGTCAACCTATATTTATCAAAAAGTTCCGAGCCCATGGCCCGTGAAAGCGGTCTATCCGTTGGCAGGCGCATTGCTTCCGGCAAACCGGATTGTTGCTTACTACGGAAATTTTTATTCAACGCAGATGGGTATTCTCGGCGAATATCCACCCGACCAGGTGCTCGCGATGCTCGCCTCGACCTCTGCGATTTGGGCGGCTGCGGATCCTTCGACGCCGGTGATTCCTGCGCTCGACTATATTGCCGTGACCGCGCAGGGGAGTCCCGGAGCCGATGGCATGTATCGCCTCCGTATGCCCCCCAGCCAGATTCAAAAAGCGATCAGCATGGCGAACCAGATTAACGGTGTCGTATTTCTTGATGTGCAGGTTGGCGATAGCAACGTGCAAACGGAGGTGCCGCTCCTCGCCCAATATCTCAAGCTGCCGAATGTGGAGCTTTCGATCGATCCGGAGTTTGCGATGCATAACGGCAAGCGCCCCGGGACCGTCATCGGAACGCTCGATGCAACAGATATCAATTTCGCGGCGCAGCTGCTTGCGACGATTGTCCGACAAAATAATTTACCGCCGAAAATATTGGTGGTTCACCGTTTTACGGAAGCGATGGTCACGAATTATCAAAATATCACGCCCCTGCCCGAAGTTCAGATTGTGATGGATATGGATGGATTTGGTCCGCCGGCTCAAAAGTTGACAACATACCAGGATTTTATTGCAAGCGAACCCGTGCAATTCACCGGATTTAAATTATTTTTTCAAAACGACATACGTGTGCCAGGAAGCCATATGTTGACGCCTCCGGAGCTCCTTAAACTGAGCCCCCAGCCCAGCTACATCCAATATCAGTAGGCGATTGAAAAGGCTGAACCCCCTATGTTATAATGGATTTATCGTATGGACGTAGCCTTTAAGGGTCGTATTCCGGACTCCGTGATACCTTTTCCGGACGGCCTGTGGAACCAAGTTAAATATATCTTTTGGAAGGCGATAACGCCGGGTTATCTTTGGGGACTCAACCTCCTCATCAAACTTCGCATCCTCCACCACGATTTCCGGCAGAATTTCGTGATCGGCAAACTTGCGCCGGGCAAATCAATGGATGCATTCATCCAATATCTCCACGGCAAGGGATACTTCAATCATTTTATTGCATGGGAGGATCCCGACCAGCTTATCAGTTTAAGAAAGTTGGAAAATTTTGAGTGGCAGTATCATATCCGGGTTTTTAAAGACGGCGAAGTGCGCGGGCATTACGAATACACCCCCGAAGCGCATCCGCGGCTTCACCTCAAGGAAATTGGATTTGAGGAGCGACGTGAAGTTTTTCTGAATCATCTTGGCGATTGGATAGTCGCCGATTAAAAAATAAGATCCCATACCAACCCGGCAACATTGCGAGCCGGGCCTTTTAATGGAAAGTGGTGGATGTCGATAAACGGCAGGCTGTTGCATTCGATGGCTCCGCATTTTTGTTCCTGCCACGAGCGTGCCATGTCGGGAATCATAAAATCCACGCCGACCAAAGGGTCATCGAGCACCGCCGCGATTTTTAAAAATAATGCCCGGTTATCCGGATGGATATTTTCGATTTCCGTCGTTGATGCGCCAAATGATCTGCTGACTTTCGGATGAAGAAAAATCATTTTATCTTTAGCGGGGATCGAGGTGAGCGACAGGTCTTGTTGGGTGAGCATGGCGGGGTCAATGGCTAGTTCGTGGAAAACAGGTCCCTTGCGCGCCGGATTTTTATTTTCCTCCGCGACGAGTTCCCCAATGGTGTGTTTGCCGTCGCCGATAACATTTGGCGGTTCACGCCGCATCACGCCGGCAATTTTCCCGCCGATGAGGGTTATGCGGAATACGAAGCCCGGAAGTTCCTCTTCGACGACCACGCGCGGCGAAATCTCTTTTGCCTTCGCAAAGGCCGCCTTCAAGCTCTCGAGGTCGGTAAGGTGCATGTAGGTATGCCTGCTTCGCGAACCAAGAGCGGGTTTTACGATCACGGCGCCATTAATCGCGGCAAAAATCTCTTCCGCTTGCTTTTCGGTTTTTACCGCTTTTCCGCGGGGAACCGGGATGCCGGCATCGGAGAATTTTTCTAAAATAATACCCTTGTCGTCCATCCAGTCCTGCGCTGCTTCACTCGCGAGACGCGGACGGGGAAGGCCGTCAAACACGCGCGTATCGCCGTGGTAACTTGCATAGTAGATGTTACGGGCCAAACCGAACGGCCTGAATTCACGCATGGAGATCCCGCGTCGCTCCGCTTCTTCCCAGAGCACACGTGTCCGATCTGTGGTCTTTGCGTCCGGTTTTTCTACGATCTTGCCGAGCCCTAATGCCGCGATGAGCCCAAAAATCGCCGGTGCCATACGTCCGGCTTTTAAGACTGCAACCGCAGGCCGCACGACGTTCCAGGTCGCTTCAAGAGGTTGGAACACGAAACCAAAAAAACTATCGGCGCGGGCATTCCAGCGTTCAATGGCGTGAGTGACCGTCGCCGGCCCGCAATCCGGGCAATAGGCGACCCGTTGTGTCGAACCCTTCATATGGAGCTATTATAGCCTATGCAAAACCCGGGAAGAAGTCGGTTTTAATCTGAGCGCGTGGCACTCCCAGCTCATTCAGCGTTTTTTTGAAGGCGCTCACCATGGCATGGGTTCCGGAAATGTAGAATGTTCGTTCGCGATAATCCGGTACTACGCGTTCGATGAGCGAAACATCAACGCGGCCTTTTGCTTCATTCGGCATGGTAACAGGGCTGGCTTCGTCGGTGAAGGCATAAATTGTTTTCAGTCCCCAAACGGCGTTGGCCTCGTCGAAAACTTCGCGGTAGCTGATTTCCGCACGAGTTCGGTTGGAATAGAAAAGCACAGCATCCCGTTTTTCGCCGGTGTCGGTGATATATTTCACCATACTGCGAAACGGGGTGATACCGATGCCACCTGCAATAAAAACAAGTTTTTTTGTCTGGTCGCTTGGTAGGGTGAAATCTCCGGCAAGTTGGCCTGCAAGAATGGTCTCGCCCGACTCCATCCCCTGGAGGCGTTTTTTGAAGCTGCTCGCCGGCTCATAAAATTTCACGCCGAGGTGCACGTTTTGTTCGGTCGGTGACGAGGCGATGGTAAAGTATCGCCGATTGCCCCGGCCGTCGGATTTTTCGTGCGCGAGCGTCCATTCAAGATATTGTCCCGGGAGGAATGAAACCGGATGGTCGGGCATGAAGCTGAAATCGTAAATATCCGAACTCACCACGTGCTTTTCCGTGAGTGTGAGCATGTGTTTGCGTTTGGGGCTCACGGCATATGAAAAAACGTTACCCACGAGCAATGCCAGTTCCGGCAGGGAATACACCGAGCCAATATGAATATAGGGGGAGAAGATCGCGCCGACGAGCAGGCCGTATGCTATCCGGAGGGATCGCGTTGGCGGAGTGGTGAGCGGTTCGGTGAGCATGATAAATGCAAAGAAGAAAATCGGGGTGTGAAGCGCCAGTTTCTGGATCGTGCCCCACGGATCAAAGAATGGACTTGCCAGGATGCAGCTCAGCGCCGCGGCGATGAAGAAAGCGATCGCAAGATCGAAGCGTTGTATTTTCCGTGTCACAAGCAAGCCGCCAATGATGACGAACGCCATCATTGGCAGATTGCCGCCAACCCACCAGCTTGCGTATTGTCCGAGCACGAGCCCTGTTACGGCTACGGCGAATGCGGCGGGATTAAATATGTGTTTCTTCCCGATGGCAAAAATATATTTAGATGCCATCGCGATAATGGAAGCCCAGACAAGGAACCAAAGCGTTGCCATGTCGTTCGGCATCCCTGGCGTGATGATGAGCGCGAGAATAAGCGCCGTGATGTAAACGGATTCAACATTCGGCTGGGCCTTGAATACCTGCGCAAAAACGCCGTTCGCGATCCAGCACACGGCTACAAGAAAGAGCGAGGAAAAAATGATTGCAACGGGGCTGTAGGGGAGCCACCCGAGAGCTCCGAATACGACAGCGACCGCGAGCAGAAGAATCAAAAAATAGAGCACCAGGCGGTACATCGTAATCCGATTCAGAAGCCGGTCAATCCAGGCAATCATTAATTATTTTTTAACATATTTTTCGAACCCGCGCGTCATGGTGGCAATTTTATCCTGTCCGATCATGTATCCCTCAAAGCCCGGAAGTGCCTCGATAAAATTGATCGCTTCTTTCCCCATGGCGAAGGCCGCTGTTGCGAACCGATCCGCTTCATATATGTTCGGCCCCACGACCGTGAGACTCACGATTTCATCAATGGGTTTTTGCGTGCGGGGATTATAGATGTGGAGCCCGCGGATATAGGTGCCCGATGTGGCAACACCTTCCTTCGTCACTTCTATGATTTTCACATTCTCGGCCTCGTTCCATGGATTTTTAATGCCGACGGTCCATGGATCGCCCTGGTCGTTTACGCCGCCCGGCTGGATGTCGCCTCCGGCGTCAACGTAAAAATTTTTGAAGCCATTCTTTAAAATGAGCTGGGCCGCGTTCCAGATCGCCCATCCCTTAACGAGACCCGATGGATCATACGTCCCATTCGGTGTTTTTATATCAAAAAAACCGTTCGTTTCACGTTTGGTCTCGTTCGATAATGTGAAGATGAGCCGCATTTCCTCGCTCCACTGGTCTTCGGGAAGCTTGCCTTCGTTGATTGCCGTTATTTCACTTGTTTGTTTATATGTGCTGAATTTTTCGTCGATGTGTTTGAAATAATCATATACATCGTCGAAAATTTTTTCGGTCGCGTTGGGATCGATAATTTCAACCGATATCGGCATTCCCATAAGAACCCGTATTTGCTTCATCGGAGATTAGGCTTTTGCTTGGGCGAGTGCGGATGCGAGTGACTGCTGGAACGCCTGGCTGTCCTGGGTTGCCCCTGAAACGATGTTTACGTTTGCGCTCTGCGCGGCGATAGCTTCCTGCTTAAGCTGGGGGAGTGCAAAATTGCTGACTTCGCTCGAGTGGCCGGGTGTATTCGGATACTGGAGGAATTGCACGTCCGTCAATTGGCCGCCGCTCACGACGGCCTTAACCTGGATGGTTCCATAGAAGGCGTCTGCCGCCGTGCCAGTGTAGCTTCCATCTTTATAGAGGCCGTTCGAACCGCTGCCAGTTGAACCGGTTCCCGCGCTACCGCCCGCCGAACTGCCGCTGCCTGTACCCGATCCCGAGCCAGCCCCTGCGGCTCCGGTCCCGCCTGTGGATGTCGGTATTGGCGTTTGAGAGGCCGGGGCCGTTCCCGTGCTGTTATCTACAACCGGAGGATTAACATTTAGAGCGGCCGTTTCCGAATTCTGGCGGCTGAAGAGTACATAGCCGATAAAAACAATCACGACGACGGCTCCGACGAGATATTTCCAGATATTTTTCATAATGACTATTATAACCTATTTTACCTCCTTATACGATAGCGGCCGCAGGTTTGTTGCGTTATAATTGTGGCATTATGGCTTTTGATCCCAACATAAAACCAGCCGACGATTTTTTCGGTTATGTAAATAATGCATGGATTAAGGAGCATCCCATTCCGCCGGAAGAATCACGGTGGGGGTCGTTCAGTGTCTTGCGCGTTGAGGTGGAGAAACAGATTAAAAAAATATTTGACGAGCTCGAAAGCTCAGGAGGTGCGATTCTCGATGAAAATGCACGGAAGGTCCGGGATTTTTATCTGACGGGCATGGATGTTGAAAAACTCAACCGGCTCAAAGCCGAACCGCTCGCGCACATTTTCGACGAGATTGATTCCTTGAAAACCGTAGACGAGCTTGTTCGCATGGTCGGGAATCTCCATCGTCGCGGCGTAAATGCATGGTGGACGCCGGTGGTTCGAGCCGGACGCAAAGCAAAGCGAAATAAACGCACTCTATCTTTTCCAGGCTGGGCTCGGATTGCCGGATCGCGATTACTATCTCGATGCCGGCGAGAAGAGCGCGCTCATCAGAAAAAAATACGGCGAGTTCGCCCTCGATATGCTCGCCATCGCTCCGCGCATCGGAACGGCAACGCGAGAGACGGTAACGGTTTTTACCGCCATCGAAACCGAGCTCGCGCAGGCATCCATGACTCGCGTGGAGTTGCGTGATGTCGAGAAGCAATATAACAAGATGACGTTTTCTGAAATCGCAAAGCTCACACCCCGCATTAACTGGAGTATCTATTGCAAGGCGCTTGGGATATCGGTACCGGCATATGCCATTGTGTGCCAGCCGAAATTCCTGGAGATGGTCAATCGGCAATTCGCGGAGGTTTCTTTCGAGGAACTTAAAGCCTATCTGCGATGGCATGTGGTGATCGGCTTCGCAAATTTCTTAAGTGAAGATTTCGAGCGCAAGGCTTTTGATTTTTACGGTCGGACATTCGGTGGGGCAACCGAAATGAAACCGCGCTGGCGGAGAGTGCTTGGCGTGGTGAATGGGATGCTCGACGAGGCGGTCGGGAAACTGTATGTTGAACGGCATTTTAGTGAATCCGCCCGCGCCCGCGTTGGTAAGCTCGTGGACCATCTCGGCCAGGCTTATCGGGCGCGCATCGAACGGCTTGATTGGATGAGCGATGAAACCAAAAAGAAAGCGCTTGCAAAGCTCGCGGTGGTCTTGAAGAAACTCGGTTACCCCGACACCTGGAAAGACATTTCCTCGCTTGCGATCGGGAACGCCTCATACGCCGAAAACTATATGAATGCGTATACCTTCGAGGTGGACCGTTTAATGCAGAGGATCGGAAAACCGGTTGACCGGACCGAATGGCATATGCCGCCGCAGATGGTGAATGCTTATTACAATCCGCTCGTGAACGAAATTGTATTTCCGGCCGCCATACTTCAGCCGCCGTTTTTTGATCCTGCGGTAAATGATGCGGTGAACTTCGGCGGCATCGGCACTGTCATCGGGCACGAGCTGACCCACGGATTCGACGACCAGGGCTCGCTCTTTGACCTCCGAGGGAATCTTTCGCAGTGGTGGACGGCGGAAGATAAGGAGCGATTCGACAAAAAGACAAAACATCTTGCCGAACAATACAATCAATATGAACCGTTGCCGGGATTGCATGTAAACGGTGAACTCACGCTCGGCGAAAATATCGCCGATCTCGGCGGACTTCTCATTGCTTACGACGGCCTCACGCTTGCCATGAAAGAGAAGGCGGTTGAAACCGTTGACGGCCTCACGGCGTATCAGCAGTTTTTTATCAATTGCGCTGTCACGGAGCGAGGAATGGAACGGGACGAAGCTTTGCGTCTGCAAGTGCAGGTGGATCCGCATTCGCCTTCACGCTACCGCGTGAACGGGCCGCTCTCAAACATGAAGGAGTTTTACGAAGCTTTTGGCTGCATGCCGGGGAATGCGCTTTGGCGTGACCCCGACGACCGTGTCAGTATCTGGTAATTTTTAATACGTTTTTAATGCGTCCCGAGGATAATGGTGGTGTCGAATAAAAAATAATCATCATTATCCAATGGTAAAAAAGAACGCCGCATTTGCGGCCGGGATGATTTTGTTTGTCGGGCTGTGGACGGGCGGAATGTATTCTGGAAAGGTCGCAGATACGGCCTATGCGGCATATCATTTTTCGGGTTATCTTGGCGCACCGCCGATTCACATCTTTCGCTCGGGCCAAAAATCGCCAGCAGGGCTTACACCCCTTGAGGTTAAGCATATCTATAATATCCCGCTCACCGGCGGCGCAAGCAGCACGATTGCGCTCATCGAAGCGTATGATTCTCCGACGATCGAAAATGATCTTGGCGTTTTTGACGAGACCTATGGTTTGCCCGCGTGCACCATTAAGAATGGATGTTTAACTCGCCACACAATGGCGACAGGAACAAAGACCAATAGCGGGTGGGCGCTTGAAACGGCGCTTGATGTTGAGTGGGCGCATGCTATCGCACCGCAGGCAAAAATCCTGCTTGTCGAGGCAAAGACGCAAAGCGGCGCCAATCTGCTGAGCGCCATTGATTACGCGGCCGGTCGGGATGACGTCGTTGCCGTTTCCATGAGCTGGGGTGGTCCGGAGTTTTCGGAAGAGACATCGCTTGACCGCCATTTTGCAAGCAAGGCCGGCGCCGTTTTCTTTGCTTCGTCCGGCGACCGTGGCGCAGGAGTGAGCTGGCCGGCGGCATCGCCGAATGTTATCGCCGTTGGCGGCACTTCCCTCGAATTATTTAAAAATGGATCGCTTATTGCCGAATCAGCGTGGCAGGGGAGCGGCGGCGGCGTGAGCGCCTACGAACCGGAGCCGGACTACCAGCGGACCTATAGCATTCCAAAAGCCGGCGGCAAACGCGCGGTGCCTGATGTTGCCTACAACGCCGATCCGCAATCCGGCTTCTCCGTATACAAATCCGGCGGCACTTCAAAGAACGGATGGTACACGATCGGCGGCACTTCGGCCGGCGCGCCGCAATGGGCCGCAATCCATGCGCTTGGGCTTTCCGCAACGGCGGCGAATCTCTATAACGACAAGGCATCATCGGATACGCTTGAATTTTTCCGGGATATCACGAGCGGCGCGAACGGCACCTGCAAATATTATTGCGATGCACGGAAACGATATGACTACGTGACAGGACTTGGCGCACCGCTCACGGTTCACTTCTAGCGGACGACCCGCCGCCAATCCTCCGCGCCGATTCATTAAATTTTTATTAAATTTAACTTGCCCCATGGAAAAATTTGATTACGATGAGGATGTGCGAAACGAAATTGCGGAACAGATCCTGGAAGCGGTTGAAAACTTGGCGCTTATGACCCAGCGCGAATTTGTTGCGGTGCGGGAGGATTTGCGTGAAGAATTTCATGGCGAGACGCAGAACCTTCGCAACGAGATGCAAGCCGGGTTCAAGCTGCTCTATACGCAATTACATGAAGAAATCGAGGACTTGCGCAAGGAAATGCGGGCCGGATTTGCCACAATTCACGGCGTGCTCACAAACCACGAATTTCGGCTCGAAAGGATAGAGAAAAAGCTCGATATTTCCTAGGCTTTTGGAGCATTCATGGGTATTGGAAATTTGACCTAATTTCTGCTAAAATAGTAGGTATCTATGGCAGAAAAAACTTCGAAAAACCAAGGCAGCGCTTCATACGGTGCCAAGGACATCTATGTGCTTGAAGGGCTTGAGCCGGTCCGGAAACGGCCCGGTATGTACATCGGTTCAACCGGTTCTCTTGGGCTACACCATCTGATTTGGGAGGTTGTAGACAACTCGGTTGACGAGGCGATGGCCGGGTTCGCCAAGAATGTGACCGTCGAGTTGCTCGAAGGAAATAAAGTTGCCGTCACGGACGACGGCCGCGGTATTCCGGTTGACATCCATAAGCAGACAAAGAAATCCGCGCTCGAAACCGTTCTCACAACCCTGCACGCCGGCGGCAAATTCGGAGGGGAGTCATACAAAGTTTCCGGCGGTTTGCACGGCGTGGGTGTTTCCGTGGTGAATGCGCTTTCGGACTGGACAAAAGTGGAAGTTGAGCGCGACGGCGGAAAATATGAACAGGAATATGTTCGCGGCAAACCAAAATATAAAGTGCGCCGCGTAGGAGCATCGAAAAAGCATGGCACCAAGGTGACGTTTTCGCCCGATCCGGAGATTTTTTCCGAACTTGAGTTTAACGACAAGACCGTTTTGGAGCACTTGCGCCAGCAGGCTTATCTCACGAAGGGCGTTCGAATCAACGTGATTGACCGCCGCCCCAAGACGCCGCTTTTCTACGGTTTCTATTTCGAAGGCGGCGTGCTTTCGTTCGTGAAGTTCCTTGCGCAAAAAAAGAATCCGCTCCACGAGGACATTTTCTACGTTGAAAAGGAAAACCAGAATATTGATATCGAGTGCGCATTCATGTATGTGGACGACACGCGTACGCAGGAAATGAGTTTTGCGAATAATATCTACACACCCGAAGGTGGCATGCATCTCACGGGATTCAAAGCTGCGCTCACCCGCACGCTCAATAACTATGCCCGCGCGGAAGGATACCTCAAGGAAAAAGAAGAGAATCTCACAAGTGACGATGTGCGTGAAGGACAGGTTGTTGTGCTCTCCGTGAAACTTCGCGAGCCGCAATTCGAAGGCCAAACCAAGGCCAAGCTTGGCAATCCGGAAGCGCGCACCGCAACAGAGGCGGTGATCAACGAAGGACTCAAAGAATTCTTGGAGAAGCATCCCGCGGAAGCGCGTGCCATTATCGCCAAAGTCATCCTGACCGCCAAAGCCCGATTGGCTGCCCGCGCCGCGCGCGAAACGGTTTTGCGGAAAGGTGCGTTTGAAGGGCTCACCTTGCCGGGCAAGCTCGCGGACTGCATTTCGAAGAGCCCGGAGGATTCAGAGCTTTTCATTGTTGAGGGCGATTCCGCCGGTGGCACCGCGAAGCAGGGGAGAAACCGCCAAACGCAGGCAATCCTGCCGCTCCGAGGAAAGATTTTAAACGTTGAACGGGCACGTTTGGACAAGATGCTTGCGAATGCCGAAGTTCGCGCTTTGGTTGTTGCGATTGGCACCGCGATCGGTGAGGAATTTAATATGGAAAAATTGCGTTATCACAAAATCGTTATCATGACCGATGCCGACGTTGACGGCGCACATATCCGCACACTTCTCCTCACGCTCTTCTATCGTTATTTCCGTGAAGTGATGGATGGAGGATATGTTTATATCGCCCAACCGCCGCTCTATCGTATCCAGCTTGGCAAAGCGGTGCATTATGCATTTTCCGATGATGAAAAAGACAAAGTGATCGCCGAGATGCAGAAGAATGCAAAGACAACGGCTGATGCAAAGAGTGCCGCGAAGGCGAGTAAGAAAAAAGCGGCCGAGGCCGAAGTTGTGACCGAAGAGGAAGAGGTCGCCAGCGAGGGCGAAGCGCCGGCGGTTGGCAGCGATGGCAAGCGCATGCCGAACGTTCAGCGGTATAAGGGGCTTGGAGAAATGAATGCCGAGCAGCTTTGGGAAACCACCATGAATCCGGAGAATCGGTTGATGAAACAGGTGACCATTGAAGACGCGGAAGCCGCCGATAAGCTATTCGATGTATTAATGGGCGACGCCGTTGAACCGCGCAAGAACTTCATTCAGGCTCATGCTGCGACCGTGCAGAACCTGGATATTTAACTTGGCTGGGTCAGTTGTTTCACCAGCGAGCGGTGTTTGATACAATTGGGCATATGAGCTCGGTACCTGTCGGCATCGCGGTTGCCGTCGCGGGAGGAATTTTAAATGGCAGTTTTGCGATTTTCCTAAAATATAAAAGCCCGTGGCGGTGGGAAAATTTCTGGCTTGTCTATTCCTTCGTGGCGTTGCTTATCTTTCCTTTGATTTGGATAGCAATCGTTATCCCGACATCTCCCCAGATTCTCGCTCATTTGTCCTTCGGCATGCTTATGGCGCCAATGTTTTTCGGTGCTCTCTGGGGTATCGGATCGATTCTCTTCGGACTTGGTGTTGAAAGAATCGGCATGTCTCTCACGTTTACGATCGTCATCGGCCTCGCGACCATCATTGGAACCATTGTGCCGTTGCTCTCAAGCGGCGCGGTGCTCAGCCCTTCGACCCTTTTCATGATCATTGCCGGGATAGCGATATTGATTATCGGCACCGCGGTAAGTGGTTACGCCGGCCTGCGCCGGGAAAGGATGTTAGAGGCGGAAGCATCAGGTGCGCGGCCGCGGCAATATGGCTTCGGCCTCTTGATGGCAATCGTGTCTGGAATAATCTCGCCGATGAATAACGTTGGCTTTGCCTATGCAAAAAATATCATATCTCTTGCGGCGTCATTCGGCGCATCTCCGCATTGGTCGCCATTGGTCGCTATTGAAGCGGTAATTTTCGGAGGATTTTTTGTGAACGCCGGATACGCCCTATTTCTCTTGTTTAAGAATAAATCATTTGCACTGTTCCGACATGTACAAATAAAGCCGGTGACCGGAAGTATTGCTGCCGGACTTTTTTGGTTCGGCGGCATTGGATTGTATGCCATTGCAACGGCGTATCTGGGAGAGCTCGGCACGTCCGTCGGTTACGCTATTAATCTCGCGACCGGGATTATTGCAACGAATGTGCTCGGTATTGCAACCGGCGAGTGGAAAGGCGCGGGGAGCGCGATAAAAATTCAGCTGTTAAGCATGGCTGTGCTTGTGGCCGGAATCATCGTTATTGCGTCGAGCTTTTTTGGTCGTTAAAATAAGGCGCAGCCTTGTTCACCCTCGTCCCTGTTTGCTTGACGAACATGCTCGGAAAGCTTTATACTGCAAATACCTCAAACCGCGAGTATAGCGGTCTTTTATTTATTAAAAAAGAGGTATATAATAGGAAACAATGTTCGAACGAATCAAACGCTTTTTTTCTGAATCCCGAACCGAGCTGCGCCACGTTAACTGGCCGACTCGCCAGGAGGCAACCCGGCTCACAGGCATCGTGATCGGCATTTCGCTATCGCTCGCCGTATTTCTCGGCGCGTGCGATTATATTTTCACCTATATCATCCGAACGATCGTCATAAAATAACATGGCACTTTCCAATCCTCGCTCCGGTTCGCAAAATGAAAAGCCCCAGCTTCGCCAATGGTATGCTGTGCAGACCTATTCGGGCTACGAAGAGGCTGTCGCGCGTTACCTGAAACAGCGCGTTGAGTCGCTCACGATGGGCGATAAGATTTTTAACGTGCTTGTGCCGAAGGAGAAAACCATCAAGGTGAAAGGCGGCAAGCGCCAGACCGTGGAGGAAAAAATTTATCCGGGCTACGTGCTGGTTGAAATGATCCTGACCGAGGATTCCTGGTATGTCGTGCGCAACACGCCGCGCGTCACCGGATTCGTTGGCCCGGACAATACAACGCCGACGCCGCTTTCAAAGGATGAGGTTGATTTGCTCCTCGCCCGCACCGGTCGCGACGAGAGCAAGATGACGCTTGACCTGAAGGTGGGTGATCTGGTAAAAATAACCGACGGTCCGTTTAAGGAATATGACGGAAAGATTGCGGAAGTCAACGAAGAGAAGGGGAGCATCAAGGTTCTCGTCCCGATCTTCGGTCGCGATACCGCCGTGGAGCTCGATTCGCTCCAGGTAAGAAAAGTATAAAACAATATTATGTCCCAACAGTGCTTTTTCTGCTCGCAGAACTTAAAGAATATTGATTACAAGGAGATTGAACTCCTGCGGCGTTTTGTTTCGAGCCAGGCGAAGATCATCGACCCACGGCATACGAGCATCTGCGCCAAACATCAGCGAAAGCTTGCGCTTGCCATCAAGCGCGCCCGGTTCATGGGGCTCCTGCCTTACGTGCGCAAATAGCGTTTTTTGCGGTACACTGAAAGAATGTCCTTTAACCAATCGCTTTTTTTGTGGTTTCATAACTTTGTCGGGCGAAGCATGTGGCTCGACGGACTCGGTATCTTTCTTGCGCAATGGCTCCCATACTTTTTAGTAGTGGGATTTTTAATTTTAATCCTGAGCCAGAGCGGATGGCGCCGCAAGCTCTACTGGTTTGCCGAAGGGGCAATGGCGATCATCGTTTCGCGGGGCATCGTCACCGAAATTATTCGTTTTTTCTATCACCACGAGCGGCCGTTTTCCTTCTATAACTTCATGCCGCTTATCAGCGAATCCGGTTGGTCATTTCCTTCCGGCCACGCCGCATGGTTTTTTGCGATGGCGATGACGATCTGGTATATCAATCGGAAGTGGGGAGTCTGGTTTTTCATATTTGCCCTCGTGAACGGCATTGCCCGGATCTATGTCGGTGTCCATTGGCCGCTTGATATCATCGGTGGCGCTGTTGTCGGCATCCTTTCAGCCCTGCTCGTGCACTGGCTGCTCAAACAAAGCCGAGAACTGCTCTACAGCACTCGATTAGTGCAAAGCTCCGGCGGTGAAGCGAGCTTATAGTTCGTGTTGTTCGAATCCAGTCCTGTGCACAAAAAAAGCGCCGACTCTTACGCCGGCGCATATTCCCGATTGCGGTAAAGCTTAACGCTTTCTGTTTTTCTTCTTTCGCTTCTTAGGCGATCCCGGACAATTTCTATGTCCAAGATCGCCATAGTATTTTTGCTTGCACGTTATGTAAATGCGGCTCATCACAACGTCGTCTCGCCAACACATTTTCGCCTCCAACTGAGAGAAGTCTAGTCTGGAAACTCGTGATGCAAGAGGGTGCGCGTATCTCCTATCCCAGCATCAATTCTCGCCTTTGCCTTAGCCGCACGAATTTCTGCGCGAACAGATTTCAACCCTGCTTGAGTTTCGGCGACCCGCTTCTCATGCTCCCGTCGTTGACGTGGCCCAAGAGGCGCATTTTTGAGAGTCTGCCGGTCAGCTCTTAGGGCAGCGGCAAGCGTTCTTTCTTTACCATAAAGACCCGTTCCGCCAATTCCTTGCATATAAACTCCTTTCCTAGTCTCATGGTATCAAAATTATTCGAACATCGTCCAGATCTTCGCATGCAGTTTGATTTATCGAAGATTGATAGGTATCATATGACGCAGAACACTGAAGGAGTTGGGTATGGATTTGTTTGTAAGTAAGCATTTTGTTTCCCACGCTGGCAAAGACCTTTCGTTCAAAATCGACTGCGATGCATTGAGCGACGAGATAATCGAAACCTTTGCCTCGGTCGTTGCTAAGACATTCAAGTTCGGTACGGTGTACGGAATCCCGAGTGGAGGGTTACGTTTTGCGAAAGCACTCGAAAAATACAAATCCGAGAGCTCTCAAATCCTCATCGTTGACGACGTGCTCACTACGGGAGCTTCAATGGAAACCGCACGGCGAAAATTCGGTCTAAACGCGATCGGCATTGTTATTTTTGCGAGGGGCGCGTGCCCGTCGTGGATCTGTCCCATGTATCAGCAAGCTGACTGGGTTGATCGAAAGAAATAGGCCAGAACAGCTTACGCCTCAGCAATGAGGCGTTTTTCTTTGAGTATCAAAACTGTTCGAACATCGTCCAGCCCTGTGCGGGGAACAAGATTTCTCCGCGAAACGTTACACACAAATCAAATGCTATACTGAGTTCATGAGGTCGAAGCGGAGAAAAATCCTCTTGGGGGTACTATCGATTTTGCCCGTTATAATGCTGCCGGTATTTTTTGTTCTATTCATCTTTGTTGCTACGACAGTTCCGCAGCAACCCTCGAACACATCCGCACCACCGCCAGAATTCCTTTACTTCATTGGGATGGATATATTTGCTTGGATTCTTATAATTGTCCTACTCGTCATATTCGTCAAAGATCTCTTTGCGAATAAACGACTTCCACAAGAAAAGAAAGTGTTGTGGGTTATACTTTTGTTGTTCGGCAACGTAGTTGCAATGCCGATCTATTGGTATCTGAATATTTGGCGCGAGCCAAAGCAAGTATCTACTGGGTGAGGGGGTGTAATCTAGCGAGCCATATTACACCACAAAATCGTTCGAAAGCTGTCCACGCCTGTGCCCAGACTTACCCCGTGAATCCGGTTTGCAGTTCGTAGAGCATCCGGTACGCGCCGCCGGGGATGGCGATGAGTTCGCGATGATTGCCTTGTTCGGCGACGATGCCGTCTTTGATGACAAGTATTTTGTCGGCTTCGCGGACGGTTGAAAGGCGGTGTGCGATGATGAACGTGGTTCGCCCGGCCATCAACTTTTTTAATGATTCTTTAATGAGATGTTCCGAATGCGCGTCGAGCGCCGACGTGGGCTCGTCGAGCACGAGGATGTCCGGGTTACGGAGAAATGCGCGCGCGAGGGCAATACGCTGTTTTTGCCCGATGGAAAGTTTTACGCCGCGCCAGCCGACAACCTGCTTATATTTTCGCGGAAACCCCTCGATGAAGTTTTCCGCGTGCGCTTCGCGCGCCGCGTCAACCATCTGTTCGCGTGTTTTTTTGCTGTTGCCGTAGCGGAGGTTAGCCTCGATCGTGTCGTTAAAGAGCGTGGGCTCCTGCGGGACAATGCCGATCTTTGATCGGTATGCCTGCAAGTCCATCCGGCGGATGTCCGTGCCGTCAACCAGGATTTTGCCTTTATTGGGGAAATAAAACCCGGAGAGCAGGTCTATGATGGTTGTCTTGCCCATGCCCGATTCACCGACGAGCGCAACTTTTTCTCCGGGACGGACAGCGAAGGAAGCTCCGCGCAAGATCTCGCGGCCGCCTTTGTATGAGAAGCGGACGTTATCGAAGATGACACTGCCATTGAGCTTTTGCGGAACGGTGGCATTTTTCGGCTCGTACACTTCCGTGGGGTAACTGAGAATTTTTTCCGCGCGCGCGATGGAGACAAGCCCGTTTTGCACCATCTGCCATTGCTGGCCGAGCATGACGAACGGGCCGAGAATCATTGCAGCGTAGGCGTTGAATGCAACAAGTTGCCCGGGTGTTATAGTTCCGTCGCGCACGAGGAAAATTGAGATAACGAAGATTGTGAGCTGGGTGAGCGTGACAACGATTTTCTGCGCAAAGCTGAGACCTTGCGCGACGTTGTCCATGTCTATCCAGAATTTCGCCGCGCGACGGACGAAATCGGTGCGTATCTGTTTTTGTTCTTTCTCTTCCGTTGCCGCCTGTTTAATCTCGCGGATATTGCCCATGATATCGAAAACGTTGCCGCCGGCCTGGTTGTAGGCGCGGTTCATTTTTCGCTGGAGTGCGGCGAGGCGGGGAATGGCGCTCCACAAAATGAATACATAAATCGCGATGGCAACGATGAGGATAATAGTGAGTCGCCAGTTAATAAAAGAAGTAATGACGAGCGCGACGATGACGCTCAAAAAATTGGGGAGGAGTGTGAGGAGGACGTTGCCCACGATATTGTCGATCCAATTGCCCGCACGGGTGATGCGATCATTTACGTCGCCTTGCTTCTGGGTGGTGTGGAATGACAACGGCATCTCGAGCACTTTCCCGAATGCGTTGGCCGTGTACTCGGCGCCGAGGTTTGTGCTTAATTTATCGTTGCTGAATCCGGTGCGCCAGCTCACGATGTTGTCCGTCACCTGCAGGGCAAGCCAGACGCCGATGAGCGTAAAGATCGGGGTGAGTGGTGTAAGATTGTTGCGCGCGATACCGATCACGGCGTCAAACACTTTTCCGGAAATTAGCGGAACGAATGCCTGTGCCGTTGCGTCGAGAAGTCCGAGAATGGAGAGGATAATCAAAAGGCGCTTGTGCGGAACAAGCTGGTTCTTGATGACGCGGGCGCCCTCGAAAAAGGTTTCGCGGGTAAGGGCCGCCCTTGGTGCGGGTGATCGAGGAGGTACTGCCATAGACCTCTATTATATCAGGAATTCGGGCTCTAAGCTAATTTTGCCGTGCAGTAAGCGCAGCGCGTCGCCTTGATGGGAATGTTTGAAAGACACTCGGGGCACGTCTTTGTCGTCGCTTCCGGCGGCGGCCCCTTATGCATTCGTTCGTTCAATTTATTGACGGGCAGGACGATGAAGAAATAGATCGTTGCGGCAAGAATCAAGAATGAAATCAGATTATTCAAAAAATCTCCGTAAGAAAACTGGCTGCCGCGGATGGTAAAGGTGAGTGCCGAAAAATTTGGCTGGGTTGCAACCGCCGCAATAAGCGGGGTCATGAGGTCTTTCACGAGCGCCGTCACAACGCTATTGAATGCGGCGCCAACCATAATACCAACGGCAAGGTCAATGACGTTTCCGCGCAGGATAAACTCTCGGAAGCCTTTCAGCATGCCTACTATTATACTGCGGAACGTGGCGCCTTAGTAGTGGAAAACTTTTAAATTGCCGAAGCGGGTGGAAAAGAACCGGAACCACGGGAACGCCGCCGTCGGAATCGTCCCGTTGCTCACGGCTATCCCCGTGCGACGGTATGCGCCCCGGACAAAATAGTGAGGGTTGCGGCCTGCAGACGGCGCTGTTGAAACGGCGTTTGTCCGCGTTATCGTAAAACTCGCTCCATCGCTGCCGAGAGCTGACGGGGTCGCAAGCGTTTCGCCGGCTTGCGTGATCATGCTTATCGGTTGCGCATTGGCTCCCGCGATGGTGGCCGAAGCTCCGTCAACGACTGCCGAGCCGTCGGTGAATGAGATTGCGCCAAAGTTGTCGAGCGGAATGAAGCCAATGTTCGCCGTCGGCATCTCTTCGACCCATTCCGCGGATGAAAATGATGAGTTGTAACTTACGTTTGTCGTATACGTTCCTCCGGTCGTGTGGTCAATGAATGAAATCTGCCAAACGGTCGGCGAGGATGTCAAAGGCGCCGCTTGCGAGATGGAGACACCGATTGAATCACCCGCGTGAATTGGGAGCGGCACCGACTGCATGTCTTGTGGCAAGGTTTCGTACCACGCCTCATAGGTCACGGTTCCTCCCTGGTCCGTGAGAGCCTGGGTTCCGGCTTGAATCAGGTCGTGGGTTGAAACACCGCCGATGCCAACCCAAGTCGCATCCGCCGTATTGTTCGTGGTGGCGGTGACCGAGGGAACGTTCCATGTGCCGCTCACCGAGGTAAACGTCCCTTGAGTCGCCACGTAGCCGGACCAGTTGAGCGACGTATTCGAACCGACGCCAGAATTAACGGCTGTCGGGGCGACCGACGGAACAACCGACGGGACAACTGAAAAAACCGGGATTCCGATGATGAAAAACGATGCCGCTAAAAAGCCTTTGAAATGGTTCATTGCTAGTCATACGCTTACGGGCTGAAAATTGTTTCATTAAAGTTGTGCACCATTGACCGATCCGAATACTGCGGGAAAATGAAGGTAGCAGGAGGAGCAAGCCCTATGGTGGATTACCCGCGGGAAGTTCGCTTCGCGCACGGTAAAATACGCTTCACAGTCAAATTCAATTATGAGCCGGCTGAAAAAGCCGCAAAGTGCTCAAACCCAGAATGCGAAGACGAAGGTGTTTTCGGCGTCGCAGTTGTTGTCCGGCAGATCGAATTGCGTGATTCCGCCGGCGAAACCATCGTTGATCCCGCAGAACCTCTTTGGACTACGATTGCGAGTGCTATACAAATGCGCCATGGCCATGGGCAAACCCATTGCCGGACGCCTGACTCGCGGTATTGCGAAGGGGCACTGAGCCGACAAAACTATATTTCAACGTTCCACAAATTCGGCATAAAAATCAATGGCACGAGGATGTGGGACAGGCTCATCGATGATTTCGAAAAGAAAGCAAACGATAAGCGCAGCGTCCAAAAGCATCTGAAAAAGCAAAAGGCGCTGAAACGCCACAGGCACTAAGTTCTCCTGGCGGTCGAACCCCCGACCGCCTTTTCTTTTTGTCCCGCGTGCGGTAACCTTACCTGGTAATTTGGAGGCGTGGCCGAGTGGCTGAAGGCAGCATCCTGCTAAGATGTTAGGGGAGAAATCCCCTCGAAGGTTCGAATCCTTCCGCCTCCGCAAAACAAAAATGAACGGGCTTGTCTCGTTCATTTTTGTTTTCTGAAACTGATGGATTCGAACGAGGGGAGGGGTCGGGAGGGGCAGGCTGCCCCTCCCGTGTAGGAGAGAGGCTGAGAACCGAGGGTTCTCAGGGAGCGAGTCTTCGAGCGACGTTCGATTTCCTTCCGCCTCCGCGTTGATTTGCCAGAATGGCTTTTTTGTGATAAACTATGTCCAGTTCTGTAAAATTCAACCAGAGAAGGTGACCATTGAAACGTTTGAAATTGCTTGCGATCGTTGCAGCCTTTTGTGTGACAGCCAGCATGGCCGTGGCTCAGCCGGAATTATCTGTTACGGCCGTTCCTAACGAACCGTCCGCCAGTCAACTTGTGATGGGGAGCACCGGAAACACAGTTCTCACGCTTTTAGTGCAGAACAACACATATGAGGGCTTACTCCTCAAGGGGATGAACGTTTTTGAAAAGAATCAAAAGCCGGGGCAGCAAGTCGACGTCACAAACATGCAGGCATTTCTGGAATCCCAATTGATCGGGGTTGCGGGAGAGCCAATCCAATCGGGCGGAAAAAAACCCGGATTTCTGTATCGCATAGATTTTCCGAAGCCGCCGGTCATTCCACCGTACGCTTTCATTCCGATATCGATTTGTGTTGACGTTCTTCCTTATGGTCAGAACATGACTGACGGGGAGGTTGACCATTTCGAAGTTGCTGTCACAGGGGATCCGGGAAATCAAAAGCCCGATCAGGCTGTGACAGTCACCGATGTGAACGGACGCCCGATAACAAGGATCCTGCTTGATGCTCGAGGGGCGCCGCAAACCATCCTGCGGAGCATTATGCTGGTTTCAGCGGAAGGTCTTGGCGAGAAAAAAAATCGGATGAGATTGAATTTCGATCCTTTCTCGCAGGTGACCCTTATGGCGAATCCTGCCGGCGCCGTTTCACCGACAGAGCTCAAAGTTACCTTCGGTGGTAACGCACCGGGTCCGCTGTTTGCCGCGCGCGTGGAATTCGTCGATCCAAACGGGATAAATATCACCGAATCGCTTGGAGCGACGCAAAAACACGGTCCGGTCTGCAACGGCGATAACACGTGCTGGGTAAAATGGACGCTTCCTCCGGATGCTTTCATTTTGTCGCCGGGCTCGTCGTATGTCCTCACGCTCGTCGTTGATGATTTCTTCATTCGGGTTGACCCGGAGGATAAAGTCACATTAACGGCGGTGATTCAAAAAAGTGGAGACGTGAAATATATGGACGGCGTCGAAGGGGCGATTCAGGTTGACCTGCTCCAGGGCGACACCCCGATCGTCTTGAACTCGGTTGAATTCACACCTTAAGATTTTTTCTAACAGACCCGCGCGCATTGTTCGCGGGTCTTTTTATTTCTGCAAATTTATTTTCCCGGCTTAGTGCTCGTCTCCGGACGGACCGTAGATTGCGGGATGGGGGATGCCGAGTATTTTAAGATACACGCCGAGTTGCGCACGATGATGGACGAGATGGTTTATGGTTTGCCGCAACATGATCCCGCGCGGCATCTCCATGACCGTTTCGCCTTTAATTTTAAGAGACCAGTTTCCCTTGAGCGATGCCTCGTCCATTCCGGCAATCGCTTTTTCGGCATCCTGGACGCCCTTGTCGAAATTCTTCAGCATCTCCTCCACGTCTTTCGGTTTCGCCGGTTGTTTGAAGGTCCCCGTGTCAACGCCGGATTCATTAACGACACTCAGGAACCAGGTGGGGATCAGGCTTACCATGATCGCCATTTGTCCGAGCGGCATGGATTTTGGCGACGGTTTAAAATCGAGCTTATCGAACGGAACCCGCTCGAGCATTTTCCGCGTTCCCGGAACCTCTTCTTTGAATTCATCCAAAATGTCTTGTTTTGTAATCATTGTTCTATTCTACTACATCGCTTGGAAGCATAAAATTGCAGTATAATCAGGGGATGAAGGCCATGCCCGAAAAAACCTACTATTCGTTGTTTCGCGCCGGCATTATTGTGAAGGCGCTTATCAGCATCGGGGAGATTATTTCCGGACTTGCCGTCGCATTCCTGAGCTACGACACGTTACGCGCCATCATCCTGCCGTTATTCGGCGATGAATTCTCCGAAACCCCCCGCGACTTTGTCTGGCAATTTGTTGCAAACGAAATGCAACGATTTTCGGCGACGCCGCAATCCGTATGGGCATTTATTTTTCTTTCCCACGGCATCGTAAAAATATTTTTACTGACCGGCCTTTGGCTTAATAAGCTCTGGGTGTATCCGGTATCTATCGTCGTCTTCATTCTTTTCATCATCTATCAGTTCTATCAACTGACGTTCACGCCGTCGATCGTTTTATGGGCCATCACCATCGTTGATATCGTGGTGGTTTTTCTCGTGGTACACGAATATCGCTATCGGATAGCGCACCCGGGGCCGGCGCAGTAATATATTTCAATTTAAACTCCGCCGCTTTGGCGCCAAAGGCTTTCAAAAAGCACTTCCATCGTGTGGTGGATGTCCTGATCTTCTATTAATATGCCGACGGGCCGCTTGGTGTTCAGCGTGATGATCGCCACTTTATTGCCGTAAATAAAGTTTGCATTATTGATGCCGAGAGATTCCTGCAGGAATTGTGTGGCGCGCATGTCCTGGCCATCCTCATTTTTAAGCGCAACCGAAGTTTTTGTTTTCGTGGTGAGCAGTCGGATGCGGAGATAGCGACGGGTGCGCGACTCGATGAAGTCGTCGATATAATTTTTGCCGAGTGTGCGGATCCAGTCGTCCCAGGAGAGGATTGCGGAGATGTGATGTTTGGTTTCGAGGATGTCGTTCATGATCTGCCGGATTTCGTGCGCGCCGCTGTAGGCACGCAGGGTCGGTTTGACGCCGGTGTCATGGCGGAGCGATTGCAATTCGGGCATGATGAGTTTGAGCGCTGCCTCGCTTTCGTGAAGATCAATGAGGAGCTTTTCGGGATTTTCCGCCGCCCATACTTTCCTGCGGCGTTGGAGATACGCATTCATGAGTCCGCGCTTGTGGAGGGAATCAATGATGAGCTTTGCGGTCGTGCGCGGCAGATGCGCCTTCTCGGCGATCTCGGTTGCGGTGCTGCCGCCGAGTTCGAGGGCCGCCAGATAAACCGACACCTCGTGCGGGGAGTAACCGAGTTGTTCGATGACGTTGCGGAGATGCATATGGTTCTATAGTATCATTATTTAAACGTTTTTTAATATTATGTCATTTTGGAAAAAGCTCAAGAAGCCCATCCTCGCCATCGCCCCGATGGCCAACGTAACCGACGCGGTTTTTCGGCGTATGTTTGCCGAAGTCGGTCGTCCGGACGTGTTCTGGACCGAATTCGTGTCCATTGAAGGCCTTTTAAGCAGGGGTCGGGCAAAGCTCCTGCCGGACCTTTGGTATGGCGAGGACGAACACCCGATTGTGGCTCAGATTTTCGGCGGGAGGCCTGAACAATTCGAAGAGGTTGGTCCTTTGATGCGGGATCTCGGTTTCGATGGCGTGGACATCAATATGGGCTGTCCTGACCGTGGCGTGGAGAAGTCCGGCGCGGGCGCCGCTCTCATAAAAGACATTGATCGTGCCCGTGAGATTATTCGCGCACTGAAGCGTGGCGTTCACGATATGCCTGTTTCCGTGAAGACGCGTATCGGCTACGCAGAAGATCAGACAGACGAATGGATCCCCGCATTGCTTCAGGAGGATCTCGCCGCCCTCACGGTGCATCTGCGTACGCGCAATGAAATGTCCGACACGGCTGCGCATTGGGATCTTGCGCCGCGGATCGTTGCCCTGCGCGATCGCATCGCGCCGCAAACACTCGTTCTCGGCAACGGCGACGTGGATACGCTTGATAGCGCCGGTGAAAAAATCGCCTCGTCCGGCATGGACGGCGTCATGATCGGTCGCGGGATATTCGGCAATCCGTGGTTCTTCACCGGGCACACGCCTTCACTCCGCGAGAAACTTGAGCGCATGGTGCGGCATACGGAACTTTTCGAGCAAACCTATAAGAGTAACGCCGGCCGCGGGGAGCGCATCAAGAACTTTGACGTGATGAAAAAACATTACAAAGCGTATTGCTCCGGTTTCGATGGCGCGAAGGAATTAAGAATTGAATTGATGGAGACCAAAAATGCCGCGCAAGTGAAAGAAATCACGGAGCGATTCCTGTCAAACACTGAAGAGCTATAATTTTATTTTACTACCGCCGGAGTCTCTTCGATTTCGCACACACCGCCAACGCAGGCGAGTTCTTTCTTCACGTCGGTCGTGTCCTCGTGCTCGTAGAGCAGGATTTGCGCGAAATCGATTAACGGCATCTTCGAAACCATTTCCTCGTAGCGCTCTTTCGTGATTTCTTCATACGGCGCGAGGAGGTAGGCATGTTCTTCACGCGGGAGGAAAGAGAGTCCGCCGATCATGTCCCAGTTTTCATACAACCAATTGGCAACGGCGACCCATTCATTCGGTCCGACCGATATGGTTACCGAAGGATTATGTTCTGTGTAATTCACTTTCACCGTTTTCCAATATTCAAGTTGATCGAGCGCGGAAATGTCGTCTTTGGTGGTTGCGCCTTCAGGAGCTTTCACCGGGAATTCAAAAACATAAGTGCTTGCGGATGAAAGCGATTGTCCGACTTCGGGGAAGTAGGGGACTTTCTGGTCTTTCATCATCTGGAAGAGCGAGTCGGTGCCCGAGATGCGCACACGGCGGATGTAGTAGGCGGCATGGCGGGCATGAAGACCGGAAGCCGCATCAACGGTCTGGGAGACGGTGCCGGAGGGCTTAACGCAGGTGATTGAAGTGGAGGCGTTAATGCCAAACCGTTTGGCGTATTCGGCGTTGACTGCGATGGCGCGATCCCGTAAGCGCTGGAGGATGTCGGCATTGCGGACGGCCGGGCAGTCCCACTGGCCGGTGATCGAGACGCCGAGAAGCCGCTCTTTATCGCAGTTTTGAGCCCATTCCTTGGAAAGGAAAGGGAAGTGGGTGAGCGTTGACTGGTACGTGCCGAGAATGGCTGCAACGCGCATCTTGCGCATGAGCGACTCTTCGGTGTCTTCCGCGCGCGCAACAACTTCGGAGAGATTGCAGAATTGCTTTGGTTGCAAAAGGATTTCGCCACAGGGGTTCGTGCCGATCTTATTGATCGCATCTTTTGGAAGCGCTTTCAGGCGCCGCTTGGGCATCTGGTATACGAGGCTCCCGCGATTGAAGATCCCGCGCTCGCCGGTGCCGCTCTTTGCAAGCGACATCCACTCATCAAGAAACTCGGTTGAGTTCGGTTTTTCGGTATAGACGGCAGAGTTGTTTGCCATCGAGCGTTGGGATTCCGTGAAGTAAAATTGTCCGGTTTTTGCATTCCGCATCTCCGGATCATCGAGATCGGAGAGTGAGATCATGGCACTCCGCCGTACACCGCCCGAAACAACAATCTCGCCAATCTTGCAGCAGATGTCATGCACGTCGATGTTCGAAAGGCGACGTCCCTGTCGGCGCATGATTTTTGCGCGGGCGAAGGCAAGAAGTGAGCGGAGCGGTTCAGGACCGGAGCTTTTGCCGCCCATCGTCTTTAATCGGGCACCTGCCGGGCGTAATTGTGAGAAATCAAATTCAATATCCTTGCCGTCGAACCAGGTTTCAAGGCCGAGCGTGAGTGCCGCACACCATCCTTCTTTGCTGTCCGCGATGACGTGAGTCGGCAGTTTTTTGCCGGCCTGTTTTTTGATTTGCGGGAGCTGCTGGACGTTTTGGCTTTCCACGGAGAAGCCCACGCCCGTGCCGCACATCGAGATGTACATGATCTCGGCAAAATCTTTGAGTTGTTGCGGCGCGATATACGAACAGTTGAACGCGCAGACATTCGTGGTGCGCGCTGCGGGGCCGGCGAATTGCAGGAGGCGCATCGAAGGCATTGCTTCCTGTTTCAAAATTGCTTCGCGCACCTCCGCATATTCGGCGTCCGTCAATTTATCGCCCAAGTTTTCCTTCATGAAACCGATATAGCGGTCGATGGTCTCGATCCATGTCTCGCGCCGCCCTTCCTCGGGGATCCATTTTGAATATGTTCTATAATAGACGAACTCCGCGAGCTGATTTTTGAAATATTGCTTGCTTGCTTCGGCGAGCGTCCGGACCCGTTCCGGAATTTCCTGCTTTTTTTCACGGACGCGTGAGCGATCGTTGCGGTAAAGGATGTACGCCTTCGCGGTTTTCGGATAATCCATCACGATGAGCTCCGTTTCCACCACATCCTGAATTTCTTCGATGGTGGGAACGTGTTCCGAAGGATATTTCTTAACGAGCGCCGAGAGAACCTGTTCGGACACTTTTTCCGCGTCGTCTTTCGAGGCCGTTTCGCCCGTCACGTGCATCGCTTTCGCGATGGCATTGGTAATTTTTGCCTGGTCAAAGGGAACAATTCGACCGTCCCGCTTACGCACGCTCACGAACGAATGGTTTATGTTTTTCATAGGAGGGTCTAATGAGTAAAGCATCCGAACCTCCGTTGTAAAATCGTTTTCCTGTGGATAGCCGGCCGGGATCGGGGGTGGTCACGGGAACGGTAAATGAATCCCGAAGAAAATTGTTTTTCACGGTGATAAAAACTGACAACAATGCTGACATCATTTTTTATGTGAGGACATGCCCGCGAAGCACCATGGTTATTACGCTAGATATAATCGGTGTTTTTAAGATGCTTTTGCCATATCACAAGTATTGTTTGCTCTGTGGATGGAGTCACAATGGATATTAAGACATATGCTTATCGTTTTTACGGGCAACGGCAAAGGGAAAACCACTGCCGCTATCGGCCAGGCGATTCGCGCTCTCGGAGCGGGGAAGCGGGTTTTTGTAATTCAATTTATCAAGTGTAAAAAATCGCCGAGCGGGGAGGACGGGGTTTTGGGTGCGTTTGAGCCCAGGCTGCATTTTGAAAAAGCCGGACTCGGTTTCGTGGGTATCCTCGGGGACAAGCTTCCATTTGCAAAACATCAGGCTGCGGCGGTCAAAGCTCTTGCGAAAGCGAAGGAAGCCATGCTTTCCGGTAATTACGACCTTCTCGTTCTCGATGAGTTGAACGTCGCGCTCGATCTTAAGCTTGTCACTCTCGAAAGCGTCGTGGAGTTTCTTGATGCCGCGCCTTCCACGGTTGATCTTCTTTTCACCGGCCGCCACGCGCATTCGGAAATTTTGGCACGGGCTGATCTCATCACGAATTATGAAGACGTATGGCATCCGTTTCGGACGCAGGCTAACGTGCCGGCACGCAGAGGCATTGAATATTAATTTTCGCCCATGTACGAATATATCCTTAAACCAATCCTTTTCCGATTCGATCCCGAAAGCGTCCATGATTTTTTTGTAGAAACCGGGCACATGCTTGGCAATTTCCATTGGGGACGATGGATTGTCGGAGCGTTCTGCAGATATAGCAATCCGATGTTGCGCACGAATGTTCTCGGCATTTCATTCAAAAACCCAATCGGTCTCGCGGCGGGCTTTGATAAAGACGTGAATCTCACGAGGATCATGCCGGCGGTGGGCTTCGGATTTATGGAAGTCGGCGCCGTCACGCGGTATCCTTACGAAGGTAATGAGGGTTTGCGCCTTGCCCGTCTGCCGAAGGATCGATCGCTCATCGTGTATTACGGTTTGAAGAATATCGGCGCCGAAGCAATCGAAAGCAAGCTGCGACATCAGAAGTTTTCATTTCCCGTGGGATTGAATATCGCAAAGACCAATCGCGCGGACATCAAAGGGAAGAAATCGGTCGAGGATTATGTGGAGACCTACCGGCTCCTCGCTCAGCACTTTGCATACGCGACGCTCAACGTTTCATGTCCGAACGCCCAGGACGGCTGCATGTTTCAGGACCCAAAACTACTCGATGAACTCCTTGAAGGATTTTCCCGCGAAAAAAAGTATTGTCCGATATTTTTAAAAATCTCAACCCACTTGAGCGAGGCTGAAGTGGATGAAATCCTCGCCGTTGTAAAAAAATATGATTTTGTGGATGGGTTCATTGTCGGCAATCTTTCAAAGCGCCGCCACGAATTAAACCTCAAGTCTTCGCCGGCTGAACTTGATAAAATTCCCGCCGGCGGCATCTCCGGGGCGCCGGTACGCGAGCTGTCAACAAATCTGATCCGCCATATATACAAGAAGACGCACGGCAAGTATGTGATCATCGGCCTTGGCGGTGTTTTTACCGCCGAAGATGCCTATGAAAAAATCAAAGCCGGCGCATCGCTCGTGCAGATTATTACCGGCCTCATTTACGGTGGTCCGATGGCAGTGAAGCGGATCAATAAAGGATTGGTGGAACTTTTAAAGCGCGATGGATACAGCAACGTAAGCGAAGCGGTCGGGAAAGAATAGGTTGTTTTAATCGATTTTTAATGCTATAATAGCGTGGTATCGATGGATACTTTCTATCCCCATGGCAAATACTACCGCGAAAAATGCTCCAATAACTGCGGGACTTAAGACTCGACCTCCAATCGTTGTTGTGATGGGCCATGTTGACCATGGCAAGACGACGTTGCTCGATTACATCCGCAAAGCGAATATTGCCGGACGCGAAGCGGGCGGTATCACTCAGGCTGTAGGTGCGTATGAGATTGAGCACGCCGGCAGAAAAATTACCTTCATAGATACGCCCGGCCACGAGGCGTTCACTTCGATGCGCTCGCGCGGTGCGCAGGTTGCGGATCTTGCGATTCTGGTTGTCGCCGCGGATGAAGGCATCAAGACGCAAACCAAAGAAGCTATCAAGATAATAGGGGAAGCAAAGACGCCTTTCATCGTTGCGTTCAATAAAATTGATAAGACCGGCGGCTCGATCGATAAGGCCCGCAACGATCTTATGGCTGCCGGCGTTCTGCTTGAAGGCTTTGGAGGGCAGGTGAGCTTCCATGGCGTTTCGGCAAAAAACGGCGAGGGGGTTTCGGATCTCCTCGACCTCATAGTTTTGTCCGCCGATCTCGAGGATTTAAAATATGACGCCACCGCGCCCGCTTCGGGATTTGTTCTCGAGGCGCGCCGTGATTCGCGCCGCGGCATTGAGGCGAGCGTTATTCTCAAAAATGGAACATTGCATCGCGGTGATCCGGTGAAAACCGTAAGCGCTCACGGAAAAGTGAAAATTTTGGAAAACTTTTTGGGGAAACCGGTGTTGGAACTTGAGCCATCCGCTCCGGCGGTAATTATCGGCCTCGAAACATTGCCGGCTGTCGGCGAGGAATTTTTGGTCGGTGAAGCGGGCGTCGCCGAACGTGTCACGATCGCCGCGACCCATCATGTGCCGAATAATGCTGCGGGAAAAACAATGGGACGTCTTGGCGAGGCAAAAAAGAATACGCTCAATCTCATATTGAAGTCATCCGATAGCGGTTCGCTTGAAGCGTTATCGTTGGTTTTGCGCGGCATGGATCAAATGGGCGGCAAAGCCGTGAATATTGTTGATGAGGCGGTAGGGGATATCACGGACGGCGACGTAAAGCATGCGCTTGCAACTGCCGCCACGATTATCGGCTTCAAAAATAAAACCGAGAAAGGGGCGAAAACGCTCGCCGATGCCCACCAAATTTCGATTATCACGTCCGACATTGTCTACGATCTCCAGAAAGCCGTTGAAGAATATTTATCCGGCGCCCGTGGCCCGGCGGCGCTCGGAGACCTCGAGGTGCTCGCCGTTTTCAATCAGGAGCGGCTCGACAAACAGCTCGTAGGCGGCCGTGTCATTTCAGGTGTCGTCCGCGCGAAAGCGTCATTCGAAATTTTGCGGGCCGCAGGCACGAATGCCGACGCCCAAAAAGAAAAAGTTGGCGACGGCCGCATTCTTGAATTGCGCGAAAAAAAGAGCGAAATAACCCAGGCGGAAAAAGGGAAGGAGATCGGGCTCCTTGTGCAATCGCATACCAAGATCAACGCCGGGGATAAAATTATCGTACGCAAGTAATTTTTCGATGCGTTTTTACCGCGCCGATCGCGTGAGCAAATTAATACGCGAGGAACTTGGGAAGCTCATTATCCGTGAGCTTGAATTCAATGGTGCACTTGCCACCATCACGAGCGTTGAGGTTGATAAGAAACTTGAGCACGCCACAGTGAACGTGAGTGTCCTGCCTGCGGCCGCAGAAGCAAACATTTTCGAAATGCTCGGTGCAAGTGCCGGGCACCTTCAGCATCTTTTGAATAAAAAGATGAACATCAAGCCGATGCCGCGAATTGTATTCGCGCTTGATCGCGGGCTTGAAAATGCGGCGAAAGTTGAAAAATTGTTGGAGGAAGACGATACTATAAAGGAATAAGTTTTGGCCACGTAGCCAAGTAGCAAGGCGACTCTCTGCAAAAGAGTTATACGCGGGTGCGATTCCCGCCGTGGCCTCATAAAGAGGGCTGTGCATTTCTCGGCTTTCGTTTTCGGGCAGGAGGGCTACTATTTAAGTAGTTCCCTTGTGCCAGGAGATATTGTATGGCGGAATCGGAAGCCGAGCGGAAACAATATCACAACGTTATATTTACCCCGGAAGGCAAGCCGATTGTTCAAAACCTCAAACCGTGGGAAAGCCAAGCTGACTTCGATATCGCTCTTGCGAGTAAGGAACAGCTGCCGTTCCTGGAGGGCGATCACTTTGCCGTGAGAAAACGGGAAAGAGGCGAGGTTTCATACGAGTGGAGCGCCTATGAATAGAGTTCTGCACAATGTGCCTCGCGCAGCTCGACTTGTCGGGCTGCTTTTTTTTGTTTGTCATTACGTCGGAATTATTTTAGACTGCAAGAAGTAATTTGAGCGCCCGGGTGGCGGAACGGTTTACGCGCACCACTTAAAATGGTGTGAGCGAAAGCTCATGTGGGTTCGAATCCCACCCCGGGCACTAACAGATTTCCTTTCTCCTTTTCAGGGACGTGTCTCGGCCTGCTGGCCGAGCACTCTCTCTCGGCACCTACGTGCCTCCGAGAAGCCCTGAAAAGGAGAAAGGAAATCTTGTGTGTCTTTGGGAGGGAATCGAACAGAGGCGTGGGTCGGAGGGGATACTTCCCCTCCGTGTAGGAGGGTCGCGTTCTTACGCGACAGTGCGGCACCGAGGGTGCCGCAAGCGCAGGCCGATCTTATCGGCCGAGCAGTGAGAATCCCACCCCGGGCACAAAGTTTAAGCCAACACGGGAGTCAGTTCGTCCCGAATTTTTTCTCTTATGCGCATGAGTGCGATCCGGAGCGATCCTTCGGATCTTCCAAGCAATTTGCTCATATCACGATACGCCATTTGTGCGACATATCTTAATTCAAAAAGTTTATATTCTTTCTCTCCCATTTTCTTTACGTACTCCTGCACTTTTTGATACTGGAGACGATCGTCAATATCGGGCTCGTGAGTCACGGATATGGCTTCCAGGGTTTGATCCGGGAAAGCCGAAAACGGCGTCGCCTTCTTTAGTCGGTAGTGGTCCACGAGCATATTTCTCGCGATGCGCCAGAACCAAACCTCGAACCTTCCTTTTTCCTCGTCAAAGCTTTCGATTCTTTTAACTAGTCGAACGAAAATATCCTGAGAGAGGTCTTCCGCAACTTCACGGCTACCCGTGCGGGTATAGAAAAACCCGAATGCCTTTCTGCTTAAATCATCATATAGCTCTTCGGCAGCTTTTCGATTTCCTTGCTTCATGCGAAGGGCGAGTTTCGTGAGGTGGCTTTTGATTGGTACGTTTTCCGGCATGCTTGGATTTGTTATGTTGTTGAAGCCGTGTGAAATTGAGATCCATTACAGGCGACTTTAACCATCATTTGCCCCCCCCCCCTAATAAGAGTCTATACTGAAGGGTATGAAAGTTGAGCGGCGCAAAGGAAAATCGAATATTGAGCAAAGCTATCAAACGCTCGTTGAAAGCATACGCGATTATGCGATTTTTATGATTGATAAGAAAGGAAGGATTACCAGCTGGGATCAAGGAGGAGTCAAACTATTCGGATATAAGAGAGACGAAATTGTCGGGAAAAAGTTTTCCATCCTCTTCACGAAAGAGAACGTGAGACGTGGCGCGCCTAATTCCGATATGAAAAACGCAGTGAGTGAGGGGAGATATCTGGATGAACGGCAATACATCCGTAAGAATAAAACAAAATTTTGGAGTAGCGGAGTCCTGACGTCAACGCGCGACAGGGAAGGTGATCATCAGGGATTTTCAAAGATAATGAGGGACGTTACCCAGCAAAACGATCTTCATACAACTGCCGTTCATAACTCAACGCATGATTTTTTGACGGGATTACCTAACCGGAACTTTTTTGAAGAAACATTCCTTGAAGCGATCGTTAAGACAAAGAAGGGGAATATGCTTGCCGTTCTTTACCTTGATTTTAATAATTTTAAGCGGACAAACGACGAAGAGGGCCATCGATTCGGCGACCTCGTGCTCATAGAAATCGCCCATCGTCTGAGCCACGCCGTTCGGACCTCCGACATGGCGGCGCGTTTTGGAGGGGATGAATTCGTCGTTTTGGCAAAACAATTAAAAAGCGTGGCAAACGCAACCCGGATCGCAAAAAAAATAGTGCGAGCCTTTGAAATCCCGATTATCATTGAGAAAAGAATAATCAAAACCTCGGTTAGTATTGGCTGTGCTCTTTATCCGGTTGACGGGAAGAAGCCCGCAGACCTTCTCCGTTTTTCCGATATGGCTCTCTATGAAGCCAAAAAGAACGGGGGAAATCAATTCCGGTTTTATAAGAAAACATCTGCGAACGCAAAAACTCGGGTGCGAGGGTGAGATCGTCTCATGAGAAAAATTTTCTTATTCATGATGGTCAGCCTGGACGGTTATTTTGAAGGCAAGGACCATGACATATCCTGGCATAATGTTGATGCCGAGTTTCACTCATTTGCCAACGAACAGCTCGGCGAGATTGACACTCTGCTTTTTGGACGCAGAACATATGACATGATGGCACGTTGGTGGCCGACGCCGCAGGGGACGGCGGCTGAGCCCACTACCGCGAAACTGATGAACGAAATGCAGAAAGTTGTCGTCTCTCATGAATCCTTCCCGGCGGAATGGAACAACACGACGGTCGTGAGTGCCGATGTCGTGAGTGAGATTAAGGAGTTGAAAAATATACCCGGCAAAAGTATCGCCATTTTCGGCAGTAATAATTTATGTGTCAGCCTCATGGAGGCGGGGTTGGTGGATGAGTTTCGTATCATGGTGAACCCGGTCGCACTCGGAAGCGGCAGTTCATTGTTCACGGGGTTATCAAAAAAAGTGAAGTTCACACTTGCCAATAAGCGCGAATTTAAATCCGGGAATGTTCTGCATTACTACCTTCCTCTGAGCTGAGCAGACGGAAACTTTTCGCGCCCCGCTGGCAACAAGAAAAAAGAGAGCGCTCCTGACGTTCGCACAGTCAATACCCCCGCTGGAGTTTTTGTTTGACTTGCGAGGATAAGTACACTTCACATTTTCCACAGTTGAATCTCGTTTATGAAGCGTTTTGTTTCTCGCGATAGGCGAATGGTGTGCTTGATTTTTTGGTTAGACTGAAAAAGCCTTTGGATATTAGGAGTGTAGCCAAGGCTCTGGATCATACGATAGACATCTTCAGCCAATTGCTCACAAGCATTCACAAAATTTATCATGAGATATCCACGATCGTGGTAGATAGATCCGTCGGTTTGAAAGAGACCGCGTAGGCATTCTTTTGCGTATTGGGTGTCTTCCTTCACCCAATCGGGGATGCCGACATTTTGTTGATCTTTTGGACCGAAGTTCCACGAATAGCCTAGTAGTGCTACAAGGTGATTTGAGTAAAGACAAATGTCCACGGCTCTATTCCTATCAATAAATGAGACTTTGTTTTCGGGGAATAGTTCCCGAAGCTTTGTTGCGATGTGGTCGATGAGGATGGGATATCCTTTATCACAAGTAATTCGCAATCTAACTGCTCGACCGTTTGGATTGGATAGATTCCCATCGCCAAGCGCTACTCCTATGATGAAGGCTTGCAATATTTTATTAGAATTTAACATTCCGGATTGAGCCATAACATCCATTAAACTCAATCCACATTAAAACTTTATTAAAAATCTAGATCTAGTGCTCAGGGAGGGAATCGAACCCTCAAGACCTTGCGGTCAATGGATTTTGAGTCCATCGCGGTTGCCGTTTCGCCACCTGAGCGTTCGGCACAATTGATAATAGTGATTTATCGCGGTAAAATCAAGGCATATGGCGCGTGTGATTGCGATCTGCAACCAGAAAGGCGGCGTGGGTAAAACCACGACGGCGGTAAATTTGGGTGCATATCTTGCGCTCGCCGGCAAACGCGTCTTGTTGGTTGACTTTGATCCGCAGGCGAATGCGAGTTCCGCACTTGGGCACGATCCGAAGGTGAATGCGATGAGTATTTATCACGGCATCATTGACGCCGCACCGTACGAGCAGCTCGTGTGGGCTTCACCGCTCGCAAATTATCATTATGTTCCGGGTGCTCCGCACCTGGCGGGAGCCCTGATCGAACTCGTGGACGTTCCGGAGCGGGAATATTTTTTGCGAAAATTCATCAACCGCCTTCGCCATCAGTACGATTATATTTTGATAGATCTTCCACCGAGCTTGAGCTTGCTTACGGTAAACGGGCTTGTTGCCGCGGATGAAGTTTTGATTCCGGTGCAAACCGAATATTACAGCCTGGAGGGAATCGGGCAGCTGCTCGAAACCATCGAGCTTATCAAAATAAACTTAAGGCACGACCTGCGGATTTCGGGGGCGCTCATCACGATGTATGACAAGCGCGAGCGTTTAAGCCGCGAAGTTTCGAAAAATATCAGGGACCATTTTCCGCACAAGGTTTTTGAAGTTGAGATCCCGCGCGCAGTCGCGCTCGCGGAGGCGCCGAGTTTCTCCAAGCCGATTGTTTTGTACCGGCCCGATTCGCCCGGCGCGACGGCATACGAACGATTGGCGCGGGAGGTGATCGGACAGGAAGGGGCGTGGGAGAGTGAGCCGCGGTCAATTGTCGTTGCCGGTGAATTTGGAAATTTTAATCTATAACCATGCTTGGCAAAGGACTCGAATCATTAATACCGCCGCAAAAAGGGAATCAGGACGGAAATCCACAACAACCGGCACAGCCGCAGCAGCCGCAAGCACACGAGCCGCAATTTCAGGCTCAGCCGTTTATTCGGCCGGCGCAGCAACCGCAGCAAACACCGGCACAGCCCAAACCCCAAGAGCAGCAGCAACCCAAGCCACAGGTGCAATCGCCCCAACCGCAAGCTCCCGCACAAACGCAAAAAACAACCGAGCCGCAATCTTCGCAGTCTGTTTTTCAGATTGAGCTTGAAAAGATAAAACCGAACCCGGATCAGCCGCGGCGCAATTTTGACGAAGCTGCATTGAAGGAGCTTGCGAACTCAATCCGCGAGTTTGGTTTTTTGCAGCCGCTCGTTGTTACAAAAGTTGAACGCGAAAGCCCGACCGGGATTGCCGTGGAATATCAATTGATTGCCGGTGAGCGGCGATATCTTGCCGCGAAGATGTTGAATTTGCGTACGGCTCCGGTGATCATCCGCAACGTCCATCTTGAGCGCGAAAAGCTGGAGCTCGCCGTTATCGAAAATATCCAACGGGAAAATTTAAATCCGATCGAAACCGCGAGAGCGTTCGTGCGTTTGCAGGAGGAGTTTCGGATGACCCAACGAGAGATTGCGGCCAAGCTGGGCAAATCGCGCGAAGTGGTTGCGAACACGATGCGCCTGCTCGACCTTCCGGAATACGTGCGCGAAGCGGTTGAAAAAGGAACCATGTCGGAAAGCCATGCACGCTTACTGCTCACTTTGGACGATCCCGGAGCGCAGAAGCGGCTTTTCGACGATATCCTCACCAACAAACTCACCACCCGCGACGTAAAAGAGCGCGTTATGGCGTCGAGTGGCGCCCGCCGCGGCCGGCCGCCGATGAGCGAGGAGAACGTTGCACCCGAAGTGCGCGCAATGCAGGACGAGCTCAGTTCATCGCTCGGTGCACCGGTTGAGATTCGAAAAGGCATGAACGCCGGCCGCATCACGATCACGTTTTACTCAGAAGAGGAACTCGAAAATATATTGCATCGGCTCAAACAGGAGCGGGGAGGGATGTAGGCGTTAAGCGAGCTTATACGAAATTTCGCGAACCCCTTTGATTTTTTTGAGTTTTAAAACAAGCTTTTCAATTTTTCGTTCGTCCACGATCGAAAGTTCAATTTTATATGAAACGAAGCGTGCGCCCTTCGAATTCTCGGTGTGAAAATTTGCGATCGTGATGTGCGACCTGGCGATCATCCCTGAGATATCTTCAATAAGTCCAACGCGAAGTTCTACTGCGATTTTAAGTTCTGCGTGAACGGTTGAAGTGAGTCCGCGGGCGAACCGGTTTTTGCCGCGGAGCGCAACCTTGATATGGTCGCGCGCAACGGCGGTCTTTACGAACCGCAACCAGTCTGAAGAAGGTTTTTTCCCTTTGTGAATGAGGATTTCAACGACATCGCCAGATTTCAATGTTCTGTCGAGCGGCACGATGGCGCCGTTCACTTTCGCCCCCGCCGCCTCGTCGCCAATTTCAGAATGCACGTGATAGGCGAAATCAATCGGCGTCGCGCCCTGCGGGAGGTCAATAACGTCTCCGTGCGGCGTGACGGCAAAAATCCGGTCGGTGAAGAAATTCACCTTCACCGCTTCCAAGAATTCCTCCGGCGTCTCTTCTTTGCCGAGGAAGTGCTCCTGCCAGTGTTTGAGTTGTTGCACCCACTCGATTTCCTTTGCAAGCTTTCTTCCGGAAACCGCCTCGCCCCGGCGTTTTTGGTCGTAAAGCCAATGGGCCGCGATGCCATATTCGTTTTCGTCGTGCATTGCCTTTGTGCGGATTTGGAATTCGATAGTTTTATCGTCCGGGCCGATCACGGTCGTATGCAGGCTCCGGTAGCCGTTCGGCTTCTGCATGGCGATATAATCCTTGATGCGCCGCGGCACCGGCGTCCACATTTCATGGATTACACCGAGCGCGGCATAGCACTCCGGCACGGTTTCAACAACGACGCGCATGGCGACGAGGTCGTATACGCGGCCGATGTCCATTTCGCGGCGGAGCAATTTTTTATATAAGCTCGCGTATCGTTTCGCGCGGATTTCGATATCGATCGGTTTGATGTCGTGTTCTTCGAGCAGTTTTTTGACCGCAGGTTTTATCTTCTCGAGATATTTCATCCGTTCCTCGTATTGTGCTTTCGCGGTTTTCACGAGCCACGCATATTCCTGTGGGTGGAGAAAGGGGAATGCGAGATCCTGCAATTCGCCGCTCACATTATGCATGCCGAGGCGGTAGGCGAGCGGAGCATAGATCTCGTCGGTCTCGAGCGCCACGCGTTTTTGCTTTGCCGGGGGAAGGTGGCCGAGGGTCTGCATGTTGTGCATGCGGTCGGCGAGTTTAATGAAGACTACGCGCAGGTCATGGGAGAGCGCAAGAATCATTTTCCGCAGATTTTCCGCCTTGTGCTCTTCGCCGCGATATTTGATATGTCCGAGCTTGGTCACGCCGTCCACGAGGAACGCCACATCCTTGCCGAATTGTTTTTCGATCGTTGCAAGCGGAACGCCCGTATCTTCGACGGTGTCATGAAGGAGCCCGGCGGCGATCGTGTCGTCATCGAGGTGCCACGATTTCAGGATCTCGGCGGTCGCAAGCGCGTGATTAAAATACGGTTCGCCGCTTTTCCGCTCTTGCTCTTTGTGGGCATCGGCCGAAAACGCGAACGCGCGGCCGATAAGGGTTTGCGGTTCTTTCTTTGAGAGCTCCTTTACGGTCATGGCTTTATAGTACGCCGGAATTCCGACATTACCAAGATCGTGGCCCCCTTTTTATTTCACGATCGCCTTTTCTTTTTTCACTTTCGGTTTCGGCGGATTTTCTTTCCAGTATTTAAATCCTTCATCGAGTTCGGCCTGTGATTCGGGTCGTTTATTCATCACAAAGGTGCAATCGGGGAAGCGGGTACAGGCATAAAATGGCTTACCGCGTCCGCGCGATTTCTTTTCGACGACGTCGCCCGGTTTTTCGGCGCGTTCCGGAGTTGCAAGACAGTTCGGGCATTTGAACCCGGTTTTGTTCCATATCCTGGAGACGCCTTTGCAGGTCGGGTAATCGGTGCAGCCGAGGAAAAATCCGAAACGGCCGCGGCGCACTTTCATCGGTTTGCCGCAGATCGGACAGCGTTCATCTTTCGTCTTTTCTTCGAGCGCTTTGATTTGTGCCGCTTCTTCGGGCATCGGCAAGGTCACCTTCACGCCCGGTTCGGGGCACGCAAGGAATTTGCCCATGCGTCCGAATTTGATAATCATGGGTTTTCCGCAGTGGGGGCAGGGGACATCGGAAATCTCGATTTGCTTTTCAACGGTCGCCTCTTTTTCGTCCAGGTTCTTTTTGAACGGGACGTAGAATTCCTTGCAGACTTCGGCCCAAGGCATTTTCCCTTCAGCAACGTCGTCAAGTTCTTCTTCGATGTGCGAAGTGAATTTTAAATCAACAATCTCCGGAAAATTTTCCACAAGCAGATCGTTCACTAAGATGCCGATTTCGGTCGGATGATATTTCTTCTCGAGTTTTTCAACATAACCTCGATCCTGAATGGTTGAGAGCGTTGGTGCATAAGTTGACGGACGTCCGACGCCTTCCGCTTCGAGTGCCTTAACGAGCGTTGCGTCGGTATAGCGCGGCGGCGGTTCGGTGAAGTGTTGTAGCGGTTTCAATGCTTCAAGCTTGAGCGCCATATCCTTTTCCAGTTTTGGAAGCTGGCCCTCGATTTCGCCTTCAACGCCTTCGTCGCGGCCTTCGGTGTATGCGCGGATAAACCCGTCGAACTTAACGGTCTGGCCGTTCGCGCGGAACATTTCGCCGTGCGGAGTGCTCGCCACGATATCAACCGAGGTCTGTTCGAGGAGTGCTTCCCTCATCTGCGAAGCGATCGTGCGCTTCCAGATAAGGTCATACAGGCGTTGGTCATTGCGCTCTTTGATGCCGAGATCGTGGCCGGACGTTGCCGCAAGGTTTGTCGGCCGCACGGCTTCGTGCGCCTCCTGTGCGCCTTTGCTCTTTGTGGAAAATCGGCGCGGCGAATCAAGCTGGTACGGGGCTCCGAATTCCGTACCGATCACCTGATGCGCCTGGGCAAGGGCGGATTCGGCAAGGTTAACGCTGTCGGTTCTCATGTAGGTTATGTGCCCGTTTTCATAAAGCTTTTGGGCGATAACCATAGTTTGTTTCGCGGAGTAGCCGAGTTTGCGGGCGGCTTCCTGCTGGAGCGTTGATGTGGTGAACGGCGGCGACGGGTTCCGGCGAATTTCTTTTACGGTTATATCGGCGATGCTGTATTTCGCGCTCTTGAGGCCCTCTATAATATCCCGTGCGTTGTCCCCGTTTTTGATTCCCATTTTGCCGACGGCTTTGCCGTCCATCGAGTGAAGATATGCGGGGAACACGGTTTTTCCGGCTCCCGCGCCGCTCGGCAGAAAGTCCGCCTCGATTGACCAATATTCTTCTTTGTCGAATTTCTGGATTTCCCGTTCCCGCTCAACAACCAGGCGGACCGCCACGCTTTGCACGCGGCCGGCTGATAATCCGTAACGGATTTTTCTCCACAAAAACGGCGAAAGGCCGTAGCCTACAAGCCGGTCGAGGACTCGTCGCGCCTGCTGGGCGTCAACGAGGTTATTGTCTATGGTTCGGGGATGCTCAAGCGCATTCAGGATCGCGTCTTTTGTAATTTCGTGGAAGACAATGCGCTCGGTCGGCTTTGCCGCGACTGCGGCAACTTTCTTTTTCCCGCGGCCAGATGCCGCCGTGCCGTTCAGGTCGAGTGCGGACATAAGATGCCACGCGATCGCTTCACCTTCGCGGTCTTCGTCAGTCGCGAGGATCACGCGGTCCGCTTTGCCGGCGAGTTCTTTCAGATTCGCAACAACCGGGGCGGCTTTCTTCGGGACCACATAGCTCGGAACGAAATCATGTTCGGTATCGATGCCAAGCTTTGATTTTGGAAGATCGCGAACGTGGCCATAGGAAGATTCTACGACATAATTTTTCCCCACGAACTTGCCGATCGTTTTCGCTTTCGTGGGTGATTCAACAATAATGAGGTCCATGGTTTATATTGTATACTGCCCTTGGATTTCCCTGACGGTTTTCCTTAATAAGAGGAAGGTGAGCGTCTGGTTCACGATTCGGGGTTCAAGTTTAGTCATTGCGATTATTTTGTCAACATCGAGCGGCTCGGAAGCGCCTGCGAGGACAGTTACTATCAGCTTTTCTTCCGGCGAATGTGTTTGCGGGATGCGTGCTGCCAACCGATCGTTTTCGATCCCGTAGGCCGCGAGAATGTTAGCTGCGCCCGTGACGAGTTCTGCCCCTTGACGGATAAGAGCATTCGCTCCGCGGAAGTTCGGATGGGTGATCGGGCCGGGGACCACAAAAACGTCCCGATTCTGCTCCAGGGCAAAATTTGCCGTGGCGAGCGACCCTGACGCTTCGGGTGCTTCGATGACGAGCGTGCCCTTTGAGATGCCGCTTATGATGCGGTTGCGTTCGATGAACCGATAAGCAAATGGAGGTTCATGCGGAGGATATTCGGAAACAATTGCACCGCCCGAGGAGATAATTTTTTCCGCCAGCCGGCGATTGGTTTCAGGGTAAATCCGGTCAAGACCGTGTGCGAGGACGGCGACGCAGGCGCCGCCCGCTTCGAGCGCTCCGGCGTGAGCCATGGCATCAATGCCCAATGCAAGACCGCTCACGACGGTGAGGCCTGCAGAAGCAAGCTCCCGGCCGAATTGCTCCGCAAGATTTTTTCCTTCAGGTGTTGCCCTGCGCGTGCCGACTATCGCAACGGATCGGGTTGTGGCCGGCAACCGCCCGCGAATATAAAGAGCAACCGGAGCCGGATTGATTTCAGAAAGAAGCGGGGGATAGCCGCCATCTTTAAATAAGATCTTAATCCCTTCTTTTTCGAGCGGTTTCCACGCGGTTTCGGCCTCGGGTACCGGCATTGTGCCCATGAGCAGGTCTTCGTAAGCTGCCTTCCAGCTACCCATCAGGGCGTACTTGCGCAATATGCGGCTGTTCCCGCGCAATGCGATTGCAACCGCATTATAATAGAGCGCTTCGTCATGCATGATACGAGAATACCCGTTTCACGAAGTATGAGAAGCATTGCTTAATAATGATTTAATCTATCTGCTAGAATATTAAGGAGTGATGAAAACGAATTTTAAAACAAGGCTCCTTATAAACGGGGGGATTATTGTGGTGAGCATTGTCTTTGGAGTCGTCGCTTTTGTGTATCTATCAAGAGACCTTCATTCAGCCGCGGATAAATTCGTGAGCGGCCGGGCAACGACACAGGCGAATACAGCGGCACTCGGCCGCCTTGCCGAACTCGAGCACGACGCACCCGCTGCCGCCGTCTACGAAACGGCGATCAATACGCTCTTACCCACGCAATCGAGTCTCATCAATACTCCGCCGGAAGTTACCGCGCTCGCGACGGCCGACGGCGTCACCGCAAACTTTTCATTTCAGGGAAACCCGTCAACACCCGCGGAAGGATCCTTCGGCATTGTGCCGTTTTCGCTTGACGTGGAGGGTCCGATGGAGCAGGTGACAACATTTCTTAGTGATTTTGAAACGAAGGCAAATGGATATCTTTTGAACATCACCTCCTTAAGCGTTTTAAACAGTGACTCGGGAGCCCACCTGAGCGCCCAGGGGAATCTTTTTTTCCAATGAACAAATTTTTGCGCGATCATCCGGAAACCCTCCTTATCATCCTCGCGGTTTTCTTCCTTGCGTTTGTCGTCGGCTTTTATTTATGGGGCATGAACGACATCGTAACCACCGTCAATAAGGCGCTGAACTATGTTCCGCAGCAGCAGGATACCGGATTCGACCTTCAAAGCGCCGCCAAACTTGACTGGAGAGGTCTTGTGAAATAACATACACAAATCGCGTCCTTAGCTCAGTGGTAGAGCGTCACATTGACATTGTGAAGGCCGGAGGTCCGATCCCTCCAGGACGCACCGGGGACGCCTGGGCATGTAGTTCAGTGGTAGAACGCTGTCCTGATAAGACAGAGGTCGAAGGTTCGATTCCTTCCATGCCCACCGATGATTGAACCAAAAGTCATTTTCGAGAACGATGATTTTTTGGTTTTGGACAAACCGAGCGGCTTGCAGGTGCATCCCGCGCGGATTGCGAAAAAAAACGTGCGTAAAGGCAGTGACGGGGAAGTAATAAAAAATGCCCCCACATTAACGGACTGGTTGCTCGAGCACTATCCGGAAGTGAAAAACGTCGGCGAGGATCCCGCGATGCGGCCGGGCATCGTGCATCGACTCGACAAGGAGACGTCGGGCATCATGATCGTGCCCAAGAATCAAAAAACATTCGAGGAGTTAAAATTGCTTTTTCAGGAGCATAAAATTCAAAAAACATATATCGCCGTCGTGGCTGGCGTCCTCAATAAAAAAGAGGGGACCATTGACGCGCCGATCGGGATCAAAAACGGAACACTCAAGCGGAGCGTCTTTGCAACCAGGATGCTCAAACCCGCAATTACGAAGTACAAAGTACTCAAAGAATTCAAAAAAGACGGCAATACATACTCACTTCTCGAGGTTGCTCCGGAAACGGGGCGAACCCATCAGATTAGAGTGCACCTTGCGAGTATCGGTCATCCGATCATGGGCGACGCGTTGTACGGCAAAAAAAATCATCCGACGTTTGCCTTGCGACTTATGCTCCACGCAAGAAAGCTCGAATTTTCCGATGATCGCGGCAATCATTTTGAATTTGACGCAGAACCTGCAGATATCCACAGGATGATTGAATGAACGGCATAGTCGCTATGCTAAGCTTAAGGTAATACCAAAAGGTCGTAATTATATTCAATTTATGAAAAATCGAAAAAATCGAAAAGCGTTTACGCTCATTGAACTGCTTGTCGTTATCGCGATCATCGCTGTTTTGTCCGTGGTCGTCATTTTGTCTTTGAACCCGGCGGAACTTCTCCGTCAATCCAGAGATTCAAACCGCATCTCAGACATGGCAACGCTGAAGAGCGCTATTTCACTCTACTTGGCAGACGTAACCAGTCCGAACCTGGGAACGCAAAATATGTGTTATGTAAGTATTGGCAGTTCGTCCGCTATGTGGGTGCCGACTTCAACTGGGGGATTATCAACACAGGGAAATTGCCTTTTCTGGATGTTCGCGTCGAGCACGACAGCGCCGATAGCGACAACGAGTCGTTCTATCGGCGGCACTGGTTGGATTCAGGTAAACTTTAACCTGATCAGCTCCGGAGCTCCGATTGGATCTTTGCCGGTCGATCCTTCGAACGTTTCGGGAACTTCGGCAACAGCTCCGGGATACTTCTACAGCTATGAAGCTTCGGGAACCGTCTTCAAGCTGTCAGCATTCACGGAGAGTGCAAAGTATTCCAAGGGAGGCACCAGCGACGTTGAATCGACTGATGGAGGTAATAATCCTTACGTTTACGAGCAAGGAACCAGCCTCGGTCTTTAGTCCGATTTAGAAAAGTTTTGCGAAAACACCCCGAACACACGGGGTGTTTTCATTTCGTGATAAAATAAATGGATATGGCGCGACTCCCTTTGCCACCGGACGATATAAAAAGGCTCATCGTAAATGAGGGCCTCATTACCGATGAGAAATTCAAGGAATACTTTGAGGAATCACAACGCAAAGGGCAGAGCATTATAGATCTTCTTGTTTCGGATAAGATCGTCGAAGCGGACTATTTGAATAAGCTGATTGCTACCGCGCTCGGCGTGCCGCAGGTTGATTTTAATAATTTGAATTTGGACCCGGCGACGGTAAAGCTTTTACCGGAAGATGTCGCCCGCCAGCGGCAGGTCATTATCTTTAATAAAGAGGCAGACGGCACGTTTGATGCCGCAATGGTTGACCCTTCCGATCTCGAAACGCGCCAGTTCCTAGAGCAGCGCCTGAAGACGAAAATCAAACCGTATCTTGCGACGTCGGAGGATCTGAACCGTGGATTTTCCGTATACGGCTATGAACTCGGTCAGGATTTTAAAAAGCTGATCGAAGACAACATCCGCACGTCACTACTCAATCAATCAAACGACGTGGCCGAAGCTGCAGCCCAGCTTCCGATCGTCGGCATCGTAGACAACATCCTGTCCTATGCAATCGCATCGCGAGCTTCCGACATCCACATCGAAATTCTTGAAGAGGCAACGTTCGTCCGCTACCGCATCGACGGCATTTTATACGAGATCATGAGCGTGACGAAAGCCATTCATCCGGCGCTTACGGCCCGCATCAAATTGCTGGCTGGGCTGAAGATTGACGAACACTTCACGCCGCAGGACGGAAGGTTCCGTTACCAGATCGGCAACCAGACGGTGGACGTCCGTGTTTCGGTGATGCCCACATTCTACGGCGAAAAGGTGGAAATGCGTCTGCTTGACGCCGCACAAAAACCGCTTTCACTCGAAGACCTCGGCTTTTCTCCCGAAGACGCAAAGAAGGTTGCCGACAACATCAAGAAGGCCTACGGCATGATTATATCGTCCGGTCCGACCGGTTCCGGAAAAACAACGACGCTTTACGCTCTGATGAACATGTTGAATCGCCCGCAGGTGAACGTGACGACCATCGAAGACCCGATCGAATACAACATGCGTTATATCAACCAGACGCAGATTAACACGCAAGCGGGAATCACTTTTGCTTCAGGATTGCGAGCTCTGCTTCGCCAAGACCCGAACATTATTATGGTGGGTGAAATTCGCGATGCGGAAACTGCGGAAATCGCGGTGCAATCCGCGCTCACCGGGCATTTGCTGCTTTCGTCGCTCCACACGAACGATGCGCCGACGGCCGTCCCGCGGTTTTTCGACCTCAAGATCCCGCCGTTTCTCGTGAGCTCGGTTTTAAATATGGTGGTCGCGCAACGCCTCGTGAGAAAAATCTGCCAGTCATGCGCTTATTCTTACGAAGCCGATCCGAACATTCAGGAAATTGTGAACGGGCAGCTGCATGAGCTTGGCATCAAAATCGAAGGGATTAAGATCCAAAAAACGCTGTATCGCGGCAAGGGCTGTTCCGTGTGCGGTATGACCGGTTATCGCGGCCGGCTTGGCATTTATGAAATCATGGAAGTGGATGAAAAGATGCGCGTCTTCATCGCCTCGCCGGATTTCGGCCTCGAAAAATTCCGCGAACTTGCGCGCGAAGCTGGCATGCAGACCATGTTTGAAGACGGGCTGAGGAAGGTGGAACTTGCACTCACCACACTTGAAGAAGTGCTTCGCGTCATCAGGGAATAGGCGGGGAATAGTGTACAATAATCGTATATGCTCTTTCATTACGTTGCGGCGGATTCGGCAGGAAAAATGATCGAAGGCGAGCTCGAAGCGGATTCATTGAATGATACGCTTCGTTTTCTCGCGGGAAAGGAATTGCGCCCCGTTTCCGTAAAAGCGCTGTCAAAAAGCGATACGGGTTGGAACTTATTCGGCGGCATAACAACCGAAGATAAGGTTTTTCTCACGAAATATATCGCCCTCATGCTGAGGGTGGGCACCGATCTTCTCTCTGCGGTCAATATTTTGATCGCGGACTTCGATAAGCCTGCGGTTCGGAATTTTCTTCTTGAAGTCCGGGATGACCTCGGCCGCGGTGAGCCGTTTTACGTTCCGTTCGCCAACCATCCGAAAGATTTTTCCCCGACCTTTATTAACCTTGTGAAAGCCGCCGAGTCGTCGGGCAGTCTTGAGAAAACATTCAACGACCTGAGTACAATGCTCGAACAGGAGGCGGAACTGCGCAGCCGCGTGAAATCGGCGATGGTGTACCCGATCATACTTGTGGGCGTGGCCTCTGCAATTATGGTTTTTCTCACCACGTTCGCGCTTCCGAAGGTTGCCGTCGTGTTCTCAAACAGCGGCATTAACCCGCCGCTTTTTTCGGAAATCGTTCTCGGCGTCGGTCTTTTTATCGGAAATAATATCATCCCAATCGCCTTGATTCTTGCCGTGGTCGCCGGAGCAGCGGTCTGGGCGGTCAAGAAAACCAAACCAGGCCAACGGGCATTCCAAAACGTGCTCAGCAATACTCCTGTCCTTCGGGAAATTTATCGCGACCTCGCGATACAGCGCATGGCTTCAACCATCAGCTCGCTCATGAAGGCCGGGCTTCCCATCATGCAAACTATCAATGTCGCCGCCGAAACCGTCGGGCTCCGCACCTACAAGGACGCGCTTGTCCGCATCGCAAACGATGGACTTGCCAAGGGATTTACCATCGGCGAAGCCTTCCGGCGCGAACCGGCTTTCCCGAAAATGGTTTCGAATCTTGTCGCCATTTCCGAAAAGGCCGGGCATATTGACGAAGTCTTGAATACTCTTGCCGAATTTTACGCCGCAACCGTTGACGCAAAAATCAAGGCGGCGGTTTCACTGCTTGAACCGATCCTCCTGCTTTTCATGGGTATTATGGTTGCGATAATCGCACTATCGATTATTGTGCCGATTTATCAGCTCACGACTTCTTTCTAATGATGCGGAATCGCCAAGGCCTTTCACTTATAGATCTTTTGATCTCGATGGCGATGTTTGCCATCGTTTCGGTTTCGTTTATTGTTGTTTTTATCGCCATCGTAAATGTGCAAACGCGGCAATCGTCCCAGTCGGATGTGACACAGCAAAGCCAGACGCTTCTTGAACAATTGCAATACTATATCGAGTCCGCGCGCCTTGCGGACATGACGCTTGATACGCCGGCGTCGGCGATTACGCTTCGCATGGCGAATCCGGCGATCGATCCCACGGTGATAACGCTCGCGAGCGGAACGCTTTATGTCCAGCAGGGATTCGGTTCGGTGCTGCCGCTCACGACGAGCCGCGTAACCATATCTTCGACGTCATTCACCCGGCACTATAACCTGGGGTCTTCATCGGGTTATGGAACCGATTCCGTTTCATTTTCCTTTGTTATGGCGGCGAACACCTCGAATACCAAACAAAGCTATTCGAAAACATTCGAGACGTCGGCGACGGTGCTCGCGCCGGTGCCGAAGCTGGCTATGCTCCAGCAATCGTCAACGGCGTCGAATAATCCTAGCGTCTCGAGTCTTTCTACGGTTTTTGGAACTGCGAACGAAACAAGCAGCTTGCTAATTGCGGTCACGGCAAACACAACTTCAACGGCAACGGTGAACATAAACGATACGGCGGGTAACACGTGGAATCTTGTGACTTCCGTCAAATATCCGGCGTACAACGAGGAGCTGAATGTGTTTGCCGCTTATAACGCCAGGAATGCCTCGAACACGGTGACGGCGAGTTTTGGCGCGGGGGCTGGCTACGCGTCGCTTTTTACGTATGAATATCGCGGCGCCGCCACCGCGGCCTCGGCCGATGTCTCGTCAACGCAATTGCAGGCTTCAAATGCCATGCCGTCGAGCGGCTCGGTCACGCCATCATCGCCGGTTGAACTGCTTTTTGGCGCGTCATACGACGGATCGACCAACGATGTGCCATCGGCAGCAACCGGGTACACGCTCGAGACGTCGTCAACGGTGACGCATGTTTTCGTGGAGGACATGGATCAATATATTACGGGAGCCGTTGCGGCGACGTGGCAGTATCCGGAATCGGTAAGTTCGTCTGAGCTTATCGTGACATTCCGGTAGGGAATTTTGTGAGATGATATACAATAGTAATGATGACGATTAAAGAGCAGTTATTGTCGCTATTGCGGGTTCGGTCTCTGGCCGCCGGTTTAGAGGTGAGCGACGAAGTGCTGCGGGTGGCGATTTTCGACGGCGCCGCATGGAAAATGTATGCCGCCAGGCTTGCCCCCGGAATTATTGAGAAAGGCGTGATCAGGGACCGACCGGCCTTTGTCGCCGCCGCTGCGGCGCTCAAGAAGCAGATGGGGCCGGATTACGCAAAAAAGCAGATCAACGCAGTTGTCTGCCTGAGCTCGGTTGATGTTTACACCCAGGTTTTTCAATTGCCGATTGTGAGGGGTGAAGGATTGAACGAAGCGGTATCGCTTAATCTTCAGATGGCTTCGCCGATTCCGACCACGGAGGCATATTCAAGCTGGCAGGTTGTGGGGCGTAACGAGGCGACGGTGCAACTCGAGATCCTCGCCGCATTCGTTGACCGCAAGGTCGTGGACGATATGGCGGACGCGTTGTTCGAGGGGGGATTTATCGCCATGGCGGTTGAATCTCGGGGTCTCGCACTTACGCGATTGGTGCGCGAAAAAGGTGCCGGCGTTGACGTTCCGAAAGCGTATCTTTTTATAAATGTCGATAATTTCGGTCTCGATTTTCTCGTGATAAGAAACGGTTCGTTATATTTCGAATACGAGAATCCATGGCGCGACCTGATGGACGGGAAAGGGGAGATCACTGTCGAAAAATTTGAAGCGACGATCAGCAGCAGCCTCCGGCAGGTTCTGAATTTTTACAGCCAAAGCTGGTCCGAACCTTTGGGGGCGATCATACTCTCGACGGTTGTATTTCAGGAAGAAGCGGAAAAAGTTATAACCGACAGTACTTCGTTTCCTGCCATGCGCCTCACGCTTGTCATGGGCCAGCCAATCTCTTCGGAATGGCTGGTCGTCCTTGGATCAAGCCTTCGGGGGAGCGCCGCAAGGAGTAAGGACCGCGAAATAAATCTTCTCGGCGAAACCTCCCGCGACCGATTTCACGAGGAACGACTTCTTCACTTTGTAGGATTTTGGCGGACGGTGATTCCGATGGCGCTTGGCCTTCTCCTTGCAACGTACGTCGCCGCGGATTTCTTTTTATGGAATATGGCTAGCCCGGCGCAGCTCAATTCGGCTTCAACCGTGAGTGCCGAGCAGTACACCAAGATCACAAGTCTGGAATCGACGGCTCAAAAATTTAACAGTTCAGTAACGCTTCTTTCGTCTATCGAGCAAATGATCCACCCGAAAAATTCCGTGCTTGCCACGCTGTTGCCGATTGCAAATTCGACCGGCATTACGATCACTAATTTATCGCTCCAATCTTTTGCCTCGCCGGTTTCAATTCAGGGATATGCCACCGGCAGGGACCACATTCTTGCTTTTCAGGCGGATTTGGAAAACGATGCACAGTTTTCCAACATTAATCTCCCGCTGACCGGCGTCCTGAGCCAGGGGAATTCCGTGACGTTCACGATGACGTTTATGTTTTCGCCTCCTGCGCAATAATCTCCTCGAAAACCTGTTCGAGGATTTTTTGATGCGTTTTCGTAATCGGCTTTAGGACAAAGTCGCCGGCCTTCTTCCGGGTGCGTTCTTTCGGGTTGCGGATGCCGATCCGCCCGCGCAGAAAATCATTCGTGTGGACATGATCGATTAGTGACTGGACGCCTTTGTGTCCTGCCGACCCGCCTCCGCGCGACAGTTTGAAATCCCCGAGCGGCATATCGCTTTCGTCGTGGAGGACAAGCATCTCTTCCGCCTTTGCGTCGAATGCGCGAATCGCTTCGCGTGCCGCCATGCCGGATTCGTTCATGAAGACGAGCGGCCGGACAAAGACGAGATTCCCTGATTTTGCATATTCGAAATAGTCTCCGTGCCGCCGAAAGTCGGCGTCGGGGCTCAATTCGGCAATCCAATGGGCGAGCGCGAGCAGGCCGACGTTGTGATAGGTGTGCTCGTACTCGGCTCCGGGATTGCCAAGGCCGATGATGATTTTCATTCCCATTTGCTTATTATATTCCATCCCCTATATAATGAGTACCATAATTGCTGTTTAATCTGGATGAGAAAATTTTTCGCATCACTTCTCGAAGTTGTTGAGATCGCGGTCATCGCGGTGGCCGCTGTTTTCATTGTCCGGACTTACCTTGTCCAGCCGTTCCTCGTGAGCGGGACCAGCATGATTCCGACGTTCGGTAACGGGGATTATGTGCTCACGGATGAGCTTACCTACCATTTTCGTCCCCCCGAGCGCGGCGAGGTTATTGTGTTCCATGACCCAGAAGACTGGTCGAGCTATTTTATCAAGCGGGTCATAGGGTTGCCGAATGAACGGGTTGTGATCAAGAACGACCAGATCACCATTTATCCGACCGCAAGTTCCACGAACGGCATCGTGCTTGACGAAACGTACCTTCCGTCCGGACTCGTGACTTCGGGAAATATTGACGTAACGTTGTCTTCGAGTAGTTATTATATGCTCGGAGACAACCGGCCGTTCAGCTATGACTCGCGAAGCTGGGGTCCGCTGCCGGCAAAAAATATTGTGGGCATCGTGCGCTTCCGTTTGTGGCCGATCGATGAGCTTCAGGCATTTGCAGCTCCGCATTACTAACAACAACTATGGAAAAAACCAACGAGAAGGAAACCGTGCGGACATTTCAGGCGGTGAAGGGCATGCACGATGTCCTTCCGGCGGATCAGCCGTATTGGGAAAAAATTACGGGGTCCGTGAATGACATCGCGCGTGCGTACGGATTTGGGCGCATCGAGCCGCCGGTTTTGGAATTTGCAGATCTTTACAACAAGACATCGGGCGAGGGGAGCGACGTGGTTCAGAAGGAGATGTACACCCTGAAAACGAAAGGAGGAGACTTTCTGGCTTTGCGGCCGGAATACACGCCGGGCGTTGCGCGGGCATATATGGAGAATGCGCTTTCCCGGCTTGGGCAGCCCCAAAAAGTGTATGCGATAGGCCCGATATTCCGGCACGAGCGGCCACAGCTTGGCCGTGCGCGCCAGTTTACGCAGATCGACTTCGAAACGCTTGGCGGAGTAAACGATCCGATCTATGACGCCGAGATCATTTCCATGTTTTGGGACCTGCTCGCCGAGCTTAAGATTAAAAACTCAACACTAAAATTGAATTCGATCGGTTGCCGCATCTGCCGGCCGATCTACAAGAAGCAGCTCATCAACTATTATAAAAACCATGAAAAGGAATTGTGCCCTGATTGCGTTGAGCGTTTGAAAACCAATCCTCTTCGGCTGCTTGATTGCAAAGAGGACGGTTGTACAAAACTTCGCGAAAAAGCGCCGAATTTCCTCGACAAACTTTGCGTCACGTGCAGCGGCCATTTTAAATCGGTTTTGGAATATCTCGATGAGATTACCATTCCGTATGAACTCGACAATCATCTTGTACGAGGGCTCGATTATTATAGTCGAACCGTTTTCGAGATTTACGCCGAAGGAAAGGAATCTGAAATCGGGGCGATGGTAGCCGGCGGGAGATACGACTACCTGATGGAGATGATCGGCGGATCGTTAACGCCCGCTATCGGAGCCGCCGGGGGCGTGGAGCGCTTGATCGCCGTGATGAAGGCAAAAGAGATCAATCCTCCTTCAAAAGTCTCTAAGCGCGTGTTTCTTGCGCACGCAGGGGACCTTGCTAAGAAGAAGGCGTTCGCCTTGTTGAAAGACTTGCGTTCGTGGGGGTTCACCGTTTCCGAAGCATTGGCGCGAGAATCTCTGAAGGCTCAGCTTAAGGCCGCCGACAAGGAAGGGATCGGGCTGGCTCTCATACTTGGCCAAAAGGAAATCTACGAAAACAGCGTGATCGTGAGAGATCTTGTGAGCGGCGTGCAGGAAGCGGTCCTCCTCGAAAAACTTCAGGAAGAAATAAAAAAACGCTTGAAGTAAGCATGAAGAACCCTGATTGCTTATTTTGTAAAATCGCGGACAAACAGATTCCGGCAGCGGTTATCTATGAAGACGACCACGTGATGGCCTTCTTGGATGTGCACCCCCGGACCCTCGGCCACACACTCGTGATTCCGAAATATCATGCGCCGTGGATTGTTGAGTTGCCGGATGAAGAAGTCGGGCCGTTATTTTTGGCGGCGAAGCATATGACGGAACTTGTTACGAAGAAGCTCGGTTCGGACGGTGCAACGATCGGCATGAATCAGGGTCGCGCAAGCGGCCAGGAGGTTGACCATCTGCACGTGCATGTCATGCCCCGATGGCAAAACGATGGCGGTGGTTCGATCCAGTCTGCGGTAAATAATCCGCCAAAGGAATCGGTGGAAGAGGTTAAAAAGAAATTAATAGGTTGACGTAGGCCGTTTTTGCTGTATACTAAGCCCCATGGCTATTGAAGCACGCAAGAAAGAAGGGGAGTCGGGCAATTCATTGCTCTATGCTTTTACGCGCAAAGTGAAGCGGAGCGGCATCTTGAAAGAAGTCCGCCACCGCAAGTTTCATGACCGGCCGGTGAGCCGTCTGAAGCGCCGGGTCTCGGCTATCCATCGCGAAGCCAAGAAAGCAGACATTGACCGCCAGAAGAAGCTTGGCCTCCTTCAGTAAGAGAACAAACGATGCTCCTCTTCGAACAAATAAATAGCGACCTGAAGACAGCGATGAAGTCCGGCGATAAAGCGCGCGTGGATGTTTTGCGTTTTTCGCTCGCGGGATTGAACGCCGCGAAAAAAGAAAAAGAGATGAAAGAACCCGGAACGATGCTAACGGATGAAGAGGTGATCTCGGTTCTGCAAAAAGAAGCAAAGAAGCGTAAGGAGTCGATTGAACTTTTCCGGCAGGGAAAACGCGATGACCTTGTGCAAAAAGAGGAAGTGGACCTCGCGATCATCATGGGGTATCTTCCGAAAGAAATGTCCCGCGAGGAAATCGAAAAAGTTGTTCTCGACCTCAAAAGAAAAGGATTCACCGAATTCAATACGCTCATGCGCGAAGCAATGAAGGTGATGAAAGGCCGCGCCGACGGCAAACTGGTTGGCGAGGTTGTTAAGGCAAGCGTGTAAGTTCCATTATGTGGACCGAAAAAAAACTCGCTACGCTCGCGGCGAAATTGATGGATCAGCTAAAGGTTCCCGGAGCGCATCGTGCAACCCTCGATATTTTTTTACTTCCGCACCGGGAGATCAAGGCTCTCAAAGCGCGGTTTATCAAAAAGCAGACCGAGCCGAATGTGCTGGCGTTCCCCGAACCGGTTCACTTTCCGCATCCCGAAATCCGGAAACGGGCTAAGTATTTGGGGGAAATCTATTTAAACAAAGACATATTGAAGAAAAGCCCCGAACGGGCGAAAGCGCTCCTGCTCCACGGTATGCTCCACCTGCTTGGCTATGATCATAAGAAGAAAGGAGACGCGGAAAAGATGGAAAAACTGGAGGGCAAAATCTTGAAGAAATCCTGAAAAGGCGGCAATCCACAGCTACTCTTGCCTCATTTTTTCGTGCTAAAATGAGAGCATATGAAGCTGAAGGGGATCTCTCATGGTGGTGATTTTGTGACAGGGCTCGACATCGGCACCTCGTCCATTAAGGTCGTCGTCGCCGAGCGGCATGGCCGCAAACCGGTTGTGGTGCACGTTCACAAGGAACCCTGTTTTGGTATGCGGAAAGGTGCCGTGATAGACCTGAGCGAAGCCTCCCAGTCCATCAACCGGGCACTTTCAGAAGTTAAAAAGATTTCCAAGTCAGCGGCCAGAAATATTTATATCAGCATCGGAACGCCGCAGGTGAAGATGCAGGCGTCGCGCGGCATCGTCGCCGTGTCGCGCGCCGACGCTGAAATTTATCAGGACGATATTGATCGAGCCGTTCGCGCAAGCCAGGCGGTTAACCTGCCGCAGAACCGCACGATCATCCACACCCTCATGAAGGAGTTCGTCGTGGATGGCGTAGGGGATATCGCCGATCCGTTGGGTCTTTCCGGGAGCCGGCTCGAAGTGCAGAGCCTGATCATTGATGCATTCTCCCCGCACATCAAGGCGCTCATGCGCGCCGTTGAACTCGCCGGCGGCGAAATCGGCGGATTGGTTTTTGGCCCGCTCGTTGCCGCCCGCGCCGCGCTTTCAAAAAAACAAAAAGATCTGGGAACGGCAATTGTTGATATCGGGTTCGGAACGACCGGACTTTCCATCTACGAAGAAAACCGCCTTGCGGGTGCGGTGAAATTTCCCGTGGGCGCCGGCAATATTTCAAACGATCTCGCAGTCGGGCTCAAGATTTCCGTTGATGCGGCGGAAGAGGTAAAGCTTCACTACGGTTACGCACTTTCAAAAGAAGTGAGCACAAAAGAAACCGTTGACCTCAAGAAATTTGCCGAAGACGCAAAGAGCACCGCGTCACGACGTTTCATTGCAGAAATCGTCGAATCGCGCCTCGAGGAAATATTTGATCTTGTGAACGCGGAACTAAAGCTAATGCAAAAATTCGGAGAACTGCCGGGAGGCGTCGTTCTCACGGGTGGCGGAGCAAAATTGCCGGGGCTCACCGATCTTGTGAAACAGGAGATGCGGCTTTCGGCTCAGATCGGATGCACGCTCGGGGAAAGTTGGGATGCCCAGGGGGGAGCATTTAAAGAGTATCTCGAAGACCCCGAGTTTGTCGCCGCTTTCGGTCTTGTTCTATGGGGCCTCTACGGCGAAGGCGGCGGCGGAGGAGAACTTCCCGAGACCCAGGGCATGAGCATCCGCAATTTCTTTAAATATTTCACTCCCTAGCGCTGTGTGCTAGAATAGCAATAACAAAACGATGGCTACCAACAAGAAAGAGAAATTCCAGCCGCTCTCCGCGAATGTCAAAGTAATCGGCATCGGCGGCGGCGGAGGCAATGCGGTCGCTCGCATGGCAAAAAACTTTTTCCGCGGAGTGGATTTTGTCGCCATCAACACCGACCACCAGGATCTTGATCACTGCGAAGTGAAGCACAAGTTGTATATCGGCAAGAGCCTGACAAAAGGTCTTGGAACCGGAATGAACCCCGACCTCGGGAGGCAGGCGGCCGAAGAGAACCGCTCTGAAATCAGCGAGGCCATAAAGGGATCGGATCTGGTATTCCTAGCCGGCGGACTTGGCGGCGGCACGGCGACGGGAGGATTGCCGGTTGTTGCCGAAGTCGCAAAACAATCCGGAGCGCTCACGATTGCCGTTGTCACGAAACCATTCAGCTTTGAAGGCTCGCATCGCGAGCGTATCGCTGCGGAAGGATTGGTGAAGTTGCGCGACAAAGTTGACGCACTCATCGTTGTCCCGAATGATCGGATTTTTACCATCATCAGCAAAGACACGCCGATCATAAAGGCATTCGAGGCAATCGATGAAATTTTACGCAACGCATTGAAGGGGCTCGTGGAAATTATTGCGATGCCCGGTATCATCAACGTTGATTTCGCGGATGTAAAAAATATTATGCAGGATGCCGGAATCGCTATCGTTGGCGTCGGTCTCGCGTCCGGTCCCGACCGTGCGGTGAAGGCTGTTCAATCCGCGCTCCACTCACCGCTTCTCGAGACAAGCCCTGAAGGCGCAAAAGCGGTTTTGCTTGGCATCACCGGCGGCCGCGATTTAAAGATGAACGAGGTGAACGATGCGGCAAAAATTGTTGCACAGACCGCCGATCCCTCCGCACGCATTATCTTCGGTGCCTATTATGACCGCAACCTCAAACCGGGACAGCTCAAGGTTACCGTCGTTGCAGCAGGGTTCAATAGCCCCCAGGGAACAGCTCTCTTTGGCGGCGGAAGCTTATACAGCGGCCGGGAGAGCGTTTTCGGCGGCAGGACTGCCATGGATGGCAAAAAACCATCTACGCCCTCCCGAGAACCTATTTCGTTCCAACGGGAGCCGGTAATTCACGCCCGCGGGGACAGGGGAGACGAATCAGCCGATGAAATCGTTGGATCCCGCGCCAACTCGGCGGCACCAATCGAAAGAAAAAATCCTCCGGCTGCAACCAACAGCAATGGCGGAAATGGCTCGAACACGAGCGGAAAAGAAAAGGAGAACGATGCCTGGGACATTCCGGCATTCCTTCGGCGCAGGAAGCGATAGGCCAACCTCGGGCAGCCGTGTGCTACAAAAGCTTTGTCTCGCTTTCCTCTTTTATATTCCCGATTTTAATAATGTCTTTGTCGATCTTCGCAAATTCTTTTGAGGCGGTTGTGTAGGCGTTGGTAGTTGTCGCGAGATGCGTTCCGATCTTGTCGAGATATTCTTCATAGCGCTCAAGATGGCGCTGAAGCTCGCCGACATTTTTTCGGATCTGCTCTGCGGATTTATTAATTTCAATCTGCCGGATTCCCTGTAGGGCCATCTGGAGATATGCATAAAAAGTTGTAGGCGAAACCGGATACACGCGCTTTTCGCCTGCGTAAGCAATGAGATCTCGCTCGGCGGCTGCGCCGATCTTATTTACGAGGAGATCGTAATAGAGAGCTTCTGACGGGATGAACATGAAAGCGAAGTCAACCGTATTTTCCGCCGGCTTAATATATTTCGACGTCTCATCGATGCGTGTCTTAAGATCCATGCGCAGGGCGTCGCCATAACGCCTGCGTTCATCGTCTGTGATAGAACTGTCTGCAAGACGGTTATAGTTTTCCAGACTGAACTTCGAATCTATTGGGATCACGTGATCCTGATAGAAGATGACGGCGTCCACTTTGGTCCCATCTGCGAAAGGATATTGCAGTTGGAATGCGCCGGGCGGAAGAACATTCTTCAAAACGGTCTCCAAAAAGTATTCACCGAGTACCCCGCGTTGCTTGGTATTCTTGAGGATGTCATTCAGGTTTTTAAGCTGGTCGTTTAGCGTCGAGATTTGTTTCTGGCCCTCGGTGACCTTGGTGATTTCGCTCGTGATTTCTTTGATGATCTTGGTATTTTCGCCGGCCTGGGCGATAACGCTTTTTGTAGAGTCGCTCAACCGGGCGTCGAGCGTCTGCGATAACCGGTGCATATTTTCCTGTAATTGTTTCTGTTGGTCCTGGATCTGGTTTTGCAGCATTAATAAGGAACTGCTATCTTCTTTCTTCGCCACCGGCGGACGCCAAAGACGCCATATGATGATGGCGAGGAGGACAATGATGAGGGCCGGCAATGCGATCTCCATATACTCATTCTAAGTCATGGCTGCGCGAAAACAAAAACAGCGCCGAAGCGCTGTTTTTGAGACGATGAGACGAGCCGCTTATTGCCAGCTGCGTCCGCCGCCGTAACCGTTGCCACCACGGTCTCCGCCTGAGCGGGGAGCGCGCGGTTCGAGAGGCTTGGCTTCGTTCACGGTGAGCTTGCGCCCATCGAAATCTTTGCCATTCCACATTTCGATCGCAGCCTGCGCATCGGAATCGGAACCCATTTCGACGAAACCGAATCCGCGTGAGCGGCCGGTCATTTTATCCATGATGATGCTCGCAGAAACAACTGCACCCGCTTTCGCGAACGCGTTCTGGAGTTCATCCTGGGTTGTCGAATACGGCAAACCTCCAACGTATAATTTTGTAGCCATTGAATACTTAACGTAATTGCTAATGTAAGTCGACCTAATCTTTCCCTCTGCTTCTCCGACCAACTTGCGCTGGGACCTCGAAACTTCTGAGAACCCTTACATGAATCCTATTATACCATATATCATGGGAAAAAAGCAAGCCCCCCCCTCTGGCGGCCAATTATAAAGAAAACCGCGCCTCGCAAGATGCGAAGACGCGGCCAATTAGAGTGTTTTGCGTATCAACTGATGGAGTTCGGGCTCGTCGTCGAGAAAGACAAGTTCTCCGTTTTTCGGCATGATGGCTTTCGGATCCTGCGATCGCCGGTATTTCATTCCTCCCCGCATGGCGAGGAAAAATCCAACAACAGAAAAGATTCCGGCGAAGACGGCGTACTTGAGCGACTGAATGCGCGTGAGGTTGATGAAAAATGCGGCAAGGGTTGAAAGCAGGGAGTGGCGGATCCATCTGTCGGGGCGATTAATTTTCACGAGAGCGAGTCCCGCGATTGCCCCGCAAGGGTAGCCATAGGTGGAAATTCCAATTGCGATCACGGCAAGAGCCACGTAGAAATCGACAACCGTCGGCGGCATAGGAACGGTCGTCGGCAGATCAGTTTTCCTTTCCATGCATCCTCCGAGAAGAAGCTGGTTTGGATTGTATCACAGATCTGAGTTTTTAGCAATTTTTCCAGCGCGCAGTAATCTGCTACCGTATACAGGATGACCCCTGCGAAATTTAATGAAATTATTTTAAAAAACTATAACGAGTACGGGCGCCATGATATGCCATGGCGGAAAAGCCGGGATCCATACAGGATTTTTGTATCGGAAATAATGTTGCAGCAGACGCAGGTGAGCCGGGCCCGTCCGTTTTATGAAAATTTCATTAAAAGATTTCCCGGTTTTGAAGCCCTCGCCGAAGCAAAAACAAGTGATGTGCTCGGTGCCTGGCAGGGTCTTGGCTATAACCGGCGGGCTATCGCGCTTCAAAAGGCGTCAAAGATAATTTCAGAAAAATTTCATGGAAAATTGCCCCGAATTCGCGAAGACCTTGAGTCTTTGCCCGGTGTTGGCAGGGGAACTTCTGGATCATTGCTTGCGTTTGCGTATAACGAGCCGGTTATATTTATCGAAACCAACATCCGCCGGGTATTTCTCCATTTTTTCTTTTCAAAAGGGAAAATGGTAACCGACGCAGAGATTGAACGTTATATCGAGAGGACGATCGATGTGAAAAAGCCGCGTGAATGGTATTGGGCTCTCATGGATTACGGAGCGATGCTTCCGAGGCGCGAGAATCCAAATCGAAGAAGCGCACATTATGCGAAGCAGAGCAAATTTATCGGTTCGGACAGGGAACTGCGGGGAAAGGTGCTCCGGTTCCTGCTCGCGGAAAGGAAGGCGAGCCTGTCGCAGATCGCGCAAAAGTTCGACGAATCGCCGAATAGGGTTAAAAAAATCGGGAACGCCCTTTTAAAGGAGGGATTTCTCGGAATAAATAACGGGTTATATTGTATTAGTAAGTAATTGAGGTCTGAATCTCCATGCATATCACAAAAAGCGTACGAATTGCGAGCGGGTTAGCGTCGGCGGTTTTGATTATTTCAGTATGCACGCTTGCCGGTGCGCCCATGAATGTCCAGGCAGCAACGAGCGCGACGACGGCAAAGACCCCTCTTATCTATGGCGCTTGGGTGCCGTTTTGGCAATCACAGCCGGGCGAGGAAGATATTGCCGTTCATCTCGACTCATTAAATGAGGTGAGTCCGTTTTCGTATGAAATTGGAGCCGGTGGCAGCCTTATTGACGATTTGAATATTAACGACGGATCGTGGAGCGGATGGTTTTCCGCGATTCACGATGCAAATGTAAAAATTATTCCAACCATTGCTTGGTTTGATACGGGAGGTATTTACAATCTCCTTTCCAGCGCAAAAAGCCGTCAAGCAGAGGAAGATAATATCGCAGCACTCGTGAGTGCTCAGGGTTTTGATGGGATCGATATCGATTTTGAGGCGATGTCTCCTGCGACAAGACCTTATTACTCGCTTTTCATCCAGGGACTCGCCTCGCGCCTTCATCCAGTTGGCAAGAAGCTAACATGCACGGTGGTTCCGCGAACTCCTCCCGACCAGATATATACGACGATTCCGGCGAACATTGTGTATCCCGAAAGCTATCCGGTTCTTAACCAGTATTGCGATGAAGTCCGGTTGATGGCTTACGACCAGGAAACAACCGATCTCACCCTCAACGCCACAAAAGGCAATGGCACGTTTTATGCGCCGGTTGCCGATCCCGCTTGGGTAAAGTCTGTGGTTCAGCTCGCGCTCCAGTACATCAGCCCGAAGAAAATAATGCTGGGCGTCCCGACCTACGGCTACGAATACGAGGTTTCGTGGACGAGCGGGGTGACAACCTATCAACGGGTGCGCGCATTCGGCTATTACGGAGCAATGGATCGCGCCGATTCACTCGGCGTGGAACCGGTGAGGGACAATGCCGATGAGTTGAGTTTTACCTACGCATCGAGCACTTACATTGCGGAGCCGCCAATCCTCGTGACAACCGTGGCGTCGGCAAAACCGCTTGCTCTCGCAACGGTGAATCCGAATGCCTCCACGACATTCTTTGTATCGTTCCCTGATGCGCAATCGATTGCGGATAAAGTTTCAATCGCCAAACAGTACGGGCTTCGGGGCGTCATGCTTTTTAAAGCAGACGGCGCGATGGATCCAAACGCCTGGAATTATCTTGACTAGTTGATGGCAACAACCGGCGCCGATGACGAGGAGAGTATGACAACCTCGGCATGATGAAGGCCGAAATAGATGGCTTTTCCAACGCTCGGCATCCAGATATCGATGGACCTCTTAAAGTAAGGTGACATCCGGTCTTCAACGGTGAATATTTTATCGCCGAATAAGCTTGGGATCATGATCTCGGTCCCGAAAGGAAGCATGTTGGAAGCCACAATGCCATCGTGCACGTAGGTGCCGTTGGCGGTTATAAAGGGGGTGTTGTCGGTTTCATCCGGCACACTTGCATACGCAGTGATCCTCAAGTCGAGAGTTGTCGTCGCGCTTGGCAATAACGCCTGGCTTGAGGGGTCTGCGCCGGCTTTTGTTATCGCGAAAGGCAATACATAGCCCGTGGCGGCAAGAAGCACGGTTATCGCCACCACCTTCTTTTTCATGTTTATAGTCATAATGAATTTTCCAACAAAAATGCCCCTTTCGGGGCTTATATCATACCTGTTTTAATTACCGGGTAATTGTAGCGCAGGGCCAGCCAAAAGTCAATCCGCTAAAAAGCCCGTAAAATAAGGCCTTTTTTGGAACATTGCCCCCTTTGATTCGTATATTGAACGTAATGAAAGGAAGACGAAAAAGAGATCTCACTGTTTCAATAATCGCCCTAAGCCTGATTTCTGTGGGCGTTGCGTATGCAAGCGAGCTTCTGAGTAGCTCCGCGAGCGACGTGATTGTGGTGCCGCCGGAAACCGCCACTTTATCAAGCGTCGTGCCGCTCGAATCCATTGATAATGCTACGAATACTGCGACCAGCACGATAGTCGCCCCGACTTCCACGGTAGCACCGATGTCCAGCTCCATTGCAGAGAAGAAGAAAAAGCAACCTGTCGCGGTGGTTCAGGCGCCGATTCCGAGTCAGCCCATCCCGGTTCTGGCGCAGATTTCGAATCTAATCCTGGCTCCGACTCCGACTTCAGCCCCGACACCAGCACCCAATCCCGCGCCAACCCCGATCCAGGCTTCCACCACCCCGACCTTGATCGCTCTCCCATATTCTATTGGCACGTTCAATGAAAGCTTCTCACCCGGCGACGGTTGGTCGTCATGGTGGGGAGGTTTATCGGAAACCGGCGGAGTGCTTACCGTGGGAGCGGCTGATGGAAGTACTGGTGGCGGAGTTGCACTCGACGGCAGCAGTGCATGGAGCGACTACACGTTCCAGGCGAATGTCGATTGGATAAAAGGGGAGACGTTCGGGCTCATCGCCCGCTATGTTGACGATAATAATTACACCGCCTGCGATTTTGATGAACCATCGGTCGGCAATCTGCGAATGACGCTCGAGCAATTTGTTGACGGGAAACAAATTACGCTGGCGGAGGGCGCGATTCCAAATTATGAAACGGCAGGAGGCGCGAATCTTGATGTTGCAATCGCCGTGCAGGGAGGCCAGGGCACGTGCGCATGGAACGGTTACACCATATCTTCCGTTTTTGCGGGGACGAGTATAAATCCGATCCAAAACGGGGGAATTGGCTTTATGACGTGGGATCGGACGCCGGATAATAGCCAAATTATCGTTCACAGTATCGGAGTCGTAAATCAGATGTACGATTTGGGGAATCAAAATGTTCAAGTGGTACAATAGAATGAATGGTCAGTGTAACAAGCCGCAGTGGACAGGCGTTTTTGTCGCTTGTTTTGCTTATGGGTGGTACAATGCTCCTCATTGGTCTCACTCTTGTGTTTATCACGGTCTCTTTTGTTGATACCGGATATGGTTATCAGGCGATTTCACAGGCGGAAGCCATGGCAACCTCGGGAGCGGAAGACGCTCTCCTTCAGCTCGAGCGAAACAATAGTACGTTTGGCAGCTCGGGTGGCGAATCATATACACTGCCGGTTGGTTCAGGCTATGCAAATGTAACCGTGACGACAAATGCCCCTTCGGCCGGATTTGTGACCATTCTTTCCACGGCGAGCGTTGCGAATCATACTCGCAATGTGACCATCGTTGCTGCAGTAAATGCAACGACGAGTCAGGTTTCTATTGCTTCGTGGCAGGTCACCCAATAGCTCGACCTGGACTCTATTATTTAAAAATTATTTACGCTGACATCTTTCACGATTATTTGGCTGTTGTTCGCGTTTGGATCCCATGTAGTGAAACCCACGCCGCCCGATCCGCTGACGGTAATTGGTTTTCCCTGCGGGCCGTTCGAAAGAGAATGTCCGTTGAACGTGCAGGTTCCCTGTGAGCCTTGTATCGCAATCGAGGCGGATATATTCGAACGCACTGCCGGATCAAAATTCGGCATATCGGCGCTTGCGAGGGTGGTTCCTACGCCGCCGGAATATTCATCGAGATACATGTGGACGTCGTTCGAGGGGAGCAGGTTGAATTCGCAGGCAATATAATCCGCGGTGGAGGTAAAGTGCGACAGGATTCCGAACGATTCGCCTTGCGCCCAGTCAACGTCAGCCTGGAACGCATAGCTGTTCCAGCCGCCGCTTCCGCTTAAAAGTGCCCCGCCGCCGTTCGTTGAGGAATTCGCACCGATAGAAAGCGTTCCCGATGCTTCGGAGAAATTTCCCCACCAGCTTTCCCATCCGTCACCGTTGCCGAAAAGAGTTGCATTATAAGGAAGTGTTTTGATGCCGGATGAAGCAGCCTTCTCGGCATTTTTAAATTCGAAAGTCGTTGTCGGCGCAGGTGTTATCTCTTCGGCGGACGATGGCGCAATTATTTCGGTGGTCGTCGGTGCCGTTTCGAGGGTTGAGGTTGCTGCGGCCACTGCCGGCTGCCCCGGAGCGGTTGTTGTCGCTTCGGTGTTTTCGTCGGCCGGTATTGTTGTAGTTGTAGTAGTGATCGAAGCGGTGCCGATGGTAATGTCCTGCGGCTGGGCGGCGGCGAGTGATGTAGTGGACGATAGGGACGTGGACGAAGAGGCTGCCGCCACGGCACTTTCCTGTGAGACGATGTTCGAGATGTCAGCCAGCTGGTTCGATGAGGTGCGGATATTATTGAACAAAATGGCCACTATTGCCCCGAAAGCGATCATTCCGATGACCATAAGCGACCGGGAAAGGCCTCTTCGCAATCGCTTTATTTCTTCCTCAATAATCATGCTTATTCCCATTATATCATCCGATAGGGTATACTTTTTATATGAAGTTTTTCATCGCTTCGCCATGGAAAAATCGGCACGAAGTACTGATGTTGTCCGATGTGCTTAAAATGCGCGGGCACGAGGTTTATTCATACCTGCAAAACACCGACAACAGCCTGACCGGCCTTTCCATTGAAGACGAGTTGAAAACGTTCATGACGGCTCTCGCAAAGTGGGATACCGATCCCCAAATCAAACAGATTTTTGATTCAGAGGTTGCGCACCTCAAAGCGAGCGACGCAGTCGTCTTGCTCGGACCCGTCGGGCATTCTTCATTGATTGAAGCGGGGATTGGCTATGGGCTTGGAAAGAAAGTTTTCATTATCGGTCACATGGACAAACCGGAGGTGTTCTATCTCATCAGCGAAAGCATTCATCCTGACGTTGATTCGTTCCTGAAAAGCATCGGATAGCAGTTGACGCCAGCAAAAAAATAGGTTAAATAAGGAGTGCGTTCTTTGTCGGAAGCGGAGGCAGGAGTATGAAGAAAATCGTTGCGGCGGTGCAATTCGGAGAGAAATTCAAACACGAGATTAGAAAACAGATTTGGAATTCCAACCCAAATGCTCTCGATGAAAGAATCTCCGTTGGCGCCGACTACAAAATAGGTATCTATCGGGAAAAAAAGCGTTGGTGTTGGCTCAAGCTGACTGTTACAGTCATATTCTGTGACTGGACATCGGCAGACCACGGATTAAAGAGCCTCATTGAAGAGTCTTACAAAAAAGATATTTTTCCGGAAGAGCCAAACTTTTTGCTGTCGTACTTGCATTTCAAACGCATCAACAAAAGCACCGGGGCACCCGAAATTAAATTCGGCGTCGTTTCGAAAGGGAAAGATTTCAGGAAGTGGGTCTCGTTGCTAGCGGTCGGCAAAAGCAAATTCAGTGAAGAAATGGGGATCGGCGTTCCGTCCCCCGCCGCTTCCGTCGAAGTAGACAACCCACCGAAACCGACAAACGGACACCGAGGGCTGGTGCCGATGAGATGTCTTGTTGGGAACGAGCAGAAACAGCTGCAAGTTTCTCCCCACTTAAAAGCGAGGATGGAAAAAGTTTGGGTTCGTGGAACATCAATCGAAACGAGGAGGGAGGTTGAAGAGGTTGTTAATCAGATCGAACGGGAAACCGGGACGAGGATTGATTTTCCGGGCGATCATCCCAACGGCACTAGGGAATTTGTTCACTAGGTTAGGTTAAAGTTAGCCGGCTCGCAGAGCGTTACTGCGAGCTTTTTTTGCATTGCCGGCATATGCGGAACATCTATAATGAGAGTGCCAGGTCATAATTGTCCATGGAAAAACAAAACAAGCCTCGGGTCGGCGTTGCTTTAAGCGGAGGATCCGCGTTGGGTATTGCCCATATCGGAGTGTTGAAATCGCTGAACGAGCATCACGTGCCTATCGATTGCATTGCAGGAACAAGCGCGGGCGCCATTGTTGCCGCCTGTTATGCCTTTGACGTGCCGCTTGAGAAGATCACCAAAAAAGCCGGCGATCTCAGCTGGTATGCGCTGTCGAAAATTTCTTTTTCGGGCATGGGTCTCGTTTCGCACGCCGCTTTGGGCAAATTAATCGGGGAATTTTTGCGCGATGTGAACATCGAGGAGTCCACCATCCCGCTCGCGATCGTGGCCACCGATATCGCAACGGGGGAGCGGGTCATATTCAGAAAGGGCCCCCTCATTGATGCTTTGATGGCGAGCACCTGCATCCCCGGTGTCTTCATTCCCGTTGAGATTGGCGGAAGGATGTTTGTCGACGGCGGACTTGTTGATAATCTTCCGATGACCGCGCTCGAGGAAATGAAGGCAACGGTAAAAATCGGGGTGAACGTGAACCGATGGAGTTCAAAAAGGAAACCGAAGAATGTCCTCGATGTCGTTGTGAAATCTTTTGAGATTGCGACCTCATATCGCCATCCGGCAAAGAAAAATGAAATCTTCATTGAACCGCACCTCGAAGCATTTTCTCCGTCCGACTTCAGCAAGGCGGACAAATTGGTGGCAGAGGGGTATCAGGCTGCCGGAACGGCCATGCCTGATATCCGGCGGCTCGCCGGAGAAACGACGCCTGATATGAATTTGTGGGAGCAATTTAAAGCCTGGTTTTCGGCGTAACGATTCAGATCTGAATCCGTATGATAAAATGATCCTAAATTAAAAGGTCGGTAATTCAAATATAAACCCATGAACAAAAAAATAATTGCTTTGTCGCTTGCTGTTATCGGCATTGCGGCAATTGCCCCGATGGTTTTCGCTCAAACGACGACTGTTTCGGGAGTCGGTGCGCCGACTCAGCAAACGATGCCTCCCGTCAAAGCTCCGGCGACGACGCAGGCAAAAATTGCTTGTGTCGGCACAGCCGTAAATGCGCGTGAGTCGGCGATTGACGCCGGCTACAATACGTATTCGGCCGCGATGAACGCCGCATATTCTGCTCGCGCAACTGCGCTTTCAGCAGCCTATGCAAATGCGACATCGAGCCGTGAAGTGGCCGTGGCCACACGAGCTGCTTGGGCTGCGTATACTTCCGCGGCACAAAGCGCTTCAACGGCCTGGTCAACGACCCGTGATGGCGCATGGAATACCTTTTATGTTGCCGTGGCAGCATGCAAGGCTCCTTCGAGTGTCACAAACGGTTAGAGTAGATCTGTACTAAATAAAGGCACGCTCAGCTCTTGCTGAACGTGCCTTTATTGTTGTCTGTTTTGCTACGATTAAGGTAATGAGATTTCTTGCCTGGAGTCTGGTTTCAGGATTTCTTGTTGGCGCGATCGTCACGTGGTGGCCGTCCGCTTGGCAGTATGCACCCGGCGTTGTCTTCGGAGCGGCTATCGCCATTTCTTTCTCGAAAGAAGTATGGGACGCCCACGATAGTAAAACGATTGCCGTCCTTAAGTTGATTGGTTTTGTGGAATGGTCATACCTTGCTTACGCCATCGCATTGATCGAAGCCGAGTGGATATTGGGAACCAACGGCTTCATGACTTTCAGCTCTTACAACACGCCGACGGCAACGTCCGCCCTTTTTGTCGCCTGCTTTGTCGGCGGCTGTATCGGGGCGTTCATCCTCGCACTCGGCATGCGAACGGTCTTTTTTAAATTCGACGTGGTGCGAGGGTTGTTTCTCTTTTCGCTGTTTTCCGGCGCGCTCGGAAGCATCATCGCCGCCGGATTCGAAATCTTCGGGTTCATCCCCCAATTTTTATTTCCGGCCTGGCATCTCGGTGTCGCCTGCGTCGTTCTTTATATGCGCAGAATCGGAGGAGACGAGTCGGTCTATGAAAATTCCAAGCCTGTTATTGCGTAAACGTGAATGAATTCACAAATGCGTTATAGTCGCTTTGGCTCAAGCCATAGGTTCCAATGCCGTACGTGTTCTGATTTTTTGTGGTGATGACGAGATAGTTATCGAATGATTGTCCGGAGATTTGAACGGTGATGGTTCCTGCAACCGCCGGAGCTCCGAGAAGCTGAGTCTGCTCCTGGCTTGTGAGTTTCGCGCCGGGATATTTTGCACTTACCGCCGCCGCAAAAAGATTCATCGCTCCCGTCAGATAGCCGGTCGGGAATTGGTACGTTTGCGGGTAATGATAAACATAGATCACGTAATACTGCGTGCTGAGGCCGGTGCCTGTTTGCACGATATATTTCGTGAGGGGGATCGGTCCGGCAGTCGGGGAGTTAAACGTTGATTTTGTCACCTGGGGTGTTGTTCCCGAGAAGTTCACCGCGAATCCGTCGTCGGGCGATGTGTAGAGACCCGTCGCGGCGGGGGAGGCTGTTGGTGCCGCGGGTGCCGCCGGTGGTTGCGTATTGCCGCCTGCCTGCGAGGGCTGTGTTTGCGGTGCGCTGCCGTGACCGCCGAACATAAAGAATGCCAAACCGATTAAGACTACAATAACGATAATTACAACAATAATAGTGGTTTTTTTGTTCATGGTTTTGATAAAAAGTTCTAAAATCGATTTCGGCCTTTCCAGTATTATATAACATTCAAATTTATCGTAGATAATTGCAACTTTTTTGCTGTATCGGGCGTACTGTATGGTAAAATAATAGCAATAAAATAAGCTATAAATTTATGTCGCAAAAAAAATTGTGGATCGTGCGGTTGACGGGTGCGTCGGTTGTCATCGGAATGCTTGCGGTCGCGGGCGTCGCGTACGCACAGGCACCGACGTTTAGCCAGTCGAGCGTAACGGTTGGTAGCGGACAATCAACGACCATCTCGTCGCAGAACGGCGTCAGCGTTTACATGGAGTCGAACTCGGCTCCGACGGTCGTCGGTGTTACGACCAATGGAACGCAGGTTGAACTGAACGGCTTGGCGCCCGGCACGGCGAGTGTTACGTTGTGCGCGGTCGGAACAGCCTCCGATTGCACAAATCTCTACGTCACAGTGCAGGTCGGTGCCGTTTCCGGTCTCACATTCAGCCAGAGCTCCGTTTCTTTGACGAGTGGCAGTAGTCAATCAGTGACCATCTCCGGCGGAAGCGGGAGCTATAGCATTTCCAGCAACTCAAATATAAACGTTGCTTCTGTAAATTTATCCGGCAGCACGATCACCATTTCGGCTTTAACAGCCGGCAGTGCAAATATAGTTGTGTGTGATGCATCGAACTCAAGCACGTGCGGAACGATTTCCGTCACCGTGAGCACATCCGGATCCGGCTCGTCGGGCCTCACCTTCAGCCAGAGCAATCTTTCATTAACAGCAGGCAGCACGGAGGTTGTGACCATTTATGGTGGAAACGGGGTGTATAACATTACCAACAATTCAAACTCCAGCGTAGTTTCCGTGGGCATGTCTGGAACGACAGGCATAATTCTCGATGCGCTCAGCGCCGGCACCACAAATATAACAGTCTGCGATACTTCGAATACGAATACATGCGGTACGCTTCCGGTGACGGTAACCGGATCAGTTTCGGGCGGGAATCAGGGCGTTACGTTTAGCGTTTCAAATCCGACGCTCGCCGTGGGACAGACTTTAAATGTCCAACTTTCCGGCGGTGCAACGACCTATGTTGTCTTTTGGAATCAAAACGCCGGCATCGCGCAGGCGAGCATATCGGGTGGTTCAACGCTCGTGCTTTCCGGTGTTACGAGCGGTTCCGATTCGCTCACCATATGCGCCACGCTCGGCAGTTGCAGCCCGCTTTCCGTGACCGTCTCGGGCACGGCGACTCCAACGACCACGACGACTTCGACTACGACCACCCCGGTTACAACGACCAACACGACAACCCCAACTCAGCCGGCCGCCGGTGTTGTTGTAAATGCCACACTGCTTTCCGAGCTCCAGGCGATCCAGACCTCGTTGACCCAGACGTTGTCGCAGATCCAATCTATTCAGACCCAGATTAATCAACTGGTGGCGCAGGTGAATGCAGGCAGCGGGAGCACCATCAGTGCGAGCGCGGCCGCCTCTTCCGGCAATGCAACCTTCACTGAGCTTTTGATGGTGGGATCGCAGGACGCCCAGGTGACCGCATTGCAGGGGAGACTCACGACGCTTGGATTCTACTCGGGCCCGATCAGCGGATTCTACGGATCGCTCACGGAAAGCGCCGTTATGAAATATCAAACGTCACACGGCATTGAAGCGACGGGAGAAGTTGGTCCAAGCACACGCGCGGCCTTGAACGCGGGAAATTAAAAACCGCCGGCGGCGGCCCCGCCGGCGGCGTGCAGCTTAATCCGTATACACCGGCCTTCGCCAGTGCGAACGGGAGTACGCTTCTATTTCGCTCAACTTTAAAGCGGTGGAGATGTTTCCGGCGCGCATATAAAACTGTTCATTATTGTCGGTCTTAAAATAAACCGGCCGCGGGCTCGGAAGCACCTGGATCACGCAGAGATCGTGGCCGTCTAACGTGTGGAACCACAGTTTGATCAGGCTGCGGAACTCGGGGCCGATCATGCTATTGAAGGCCTGGGTGAAATGATTTTCAAAGCCGTCAACGTCTTTCCTCTGGAGCGTCTGATAATCGCACTCAATGCCGAGGGGAGTCCGGGTATCGTTCACCCCCAAAACCAACGTGCCTCCTTTTGAATTTAAAAAAGCAGCGATCGTTTTCATGGCTGCTTTTTCGATGTCGCGGTTTGCCTGGCCGATCTTGTGGTCAAAGCGCAGAGATGATTTGAATTCCAGTGTTTCGTGTTCGTTTTCCGTGAGCAGGCGCTCAATTTTGGGTTCTTCGCGAAACGCTCCTCCGCGTTTTATAAGATTGATGACATTGTCCGGATATGAAACGAGGGTGATGTTGAGAGATCTCGTGCCGGTTGTCGCACGGATTGAGCCGCAGTGGAGTAGTCTCCCCAAAAGATTCGTCGAAATTGTAAATGTCGTCGAGTCATCTATTGGCAGACTTTTATTTTTTTTCGGGAAGATTCCGCGAGTATAGGTGACCGATCCCGGGCGGATGGTGTAGAACTCGTAAAACCACGTGAGAAACGAATATACCGTTACCGCAAATTGCGCCAGTGAAAGAAATAATATTTTTGCAACCTGGTACGAAAGAAGATTCGAGAGCGAAAGTTGAGTGTAGAGTTCGTATTTTGCGCTGCCGAAAGTTGCGGCAACGATGTACAGTAAAAGCCCGATCCCTTCGATTGCCGCGAATGTCCCGAGCAGAACCGCCGGACTTCGCTTGATCATGGTCTCGCTGTCCATATGGTTGAATAGAGGCTTGTGCCTACCTCTGTTTGTGCTTGTTCTTCTTGCTCTTTGCTTCCAGCATAAGCTTCTTTGCCGCCAACCGTTTTTTGGTCTTTCTGGAGCTGGATTTCTGCATATTTATCCAATGTCCTCGCTTTGCCATGGTTTGTAATATATTAATTTCGTATTCGCGCCGACAGCGCTATGTGGAAAGCATATCAGGTCAGTGCCCAATATGCTAGACATCCATCAATGGACCTGCACCGGAACATACATTCCACCTCCCGGCGCAGTGGGCGTCCAAGTACCGTTATTCTTGGATGCCTTTTTCTATTGCAATAAAGCGGCCATTGGAACGGCATAGTAATAGCACATGATGTCCATTCTTAAATTTAGACTTAGACGCGCCAGGGTTATTCGCGTTTGCATATCAATCCTTGGGATGGCGACATTATTTTTGCTGATCAATTTTGAGGTTCTGCCATTCGTGGCGCGGAGTCAGACTATTTCCGTTTATCCGGCTTTCCCGCAAGCCCAACCTGGCCCTGCCACGGCAGATCTGCTTAAAGATTTTAGAGCTCAAAATTTTGTGGTTGTGCCCCTCGATTCTGTAGCCCATCCTTATCTCACGGGCACCGGCACGCTCCTGGGCTTGGCGGGGGATAATATTCAGGTTTTCGAATATCCGACGAGCGGAGCGGCCGAGAGCGAGGCCTCGGCGATTTTCGGGCGGGCGCCGGAAACCGCCGCAAAAAGTTTTTTCCACTTATTTCTCCGGGGAAATTTGATCGTTCTTTATTTTGGACATAACACAAAAGTATTGGAAGCCACCGAGAAGGTGGTGAGCCTTCCTGTGAGAAAGATTAGCTCGCCAAGGTAATAAAAAAATCTCCCGCATTCGGCCGGGAGATTAATAGTTGTTGTGAGCCTTAGTTTATGGAACTTGGAGGGAGCGCTGCGAGCAATTCGGCTTCAAGCGCCTCCGCTTCACTGACCCACGCCTGCCCATCCCATTTTTCAACTTCTCGGGAAACGGCTATGTCTCCCGGACTATTTTGATGGGAGCCGAAGCGATTTGTGAGAAAGCGGAGGATGGTATGGCAAAGTTCTTCGGGGTCCGACATCCACGATGTGCGTTCGAATTCCACGAAGAGCAATGGATGCTCGGCTCCATCGCCGGTATATTTCCATAATTCATCCTCAAGCTTCGCAATAACTGGCCGAAGCGTGAGTGTGATGAAGTCGTCCGCGTGTCCCGGCTGAGAGAAATAGGCACGCAATATGGCTGATTTATGCCGGAGCGACAGTTCAATTTTCTTTAGCTCTCCTGCCCGTTCATGCTGGGACATGAACCGCACGTCCCAGGTTACCTCCTCTGTGCGCATTTCACCTATCGTTGGCATATTCCAAATTCCTCCTGAATGATACCGGAGGAAATGGTAACATAAAACCATCTCTTTGTCTATTCTATCCGGCAGTTATGGCAGGATTGAGTGCAGGAATGATCTGACGGCGGCGGCAAAGCGGTCGGGTTGGTCGTATTGAATCCCGTGGCCCGCTCCTTTAATGTGTTCAACATGGATTTTCGGATTAAGGAGTTGCAATTCTGCGGCGGAAGCAGACGAAACGATGCCGGCGTCACTCGTCACGAGCAGGCTCGGAACAGCAAAGGTTTTTGCCAATTGCATATAGTCGGGGTTTGGCGGCGTGAGAATATCAAAAGCATTTGCGTTGGTTTCGAGCCGAGCTTGGGCGATGAGCTCGAGCGTTTCTTGGGAACGATCGGGATGTCTTTTCGCCGACTCCGCTACCAATTCGTGAACTGATTTATTGAGCGCTTTCCGGTGCCGATCGGCGGCATCACTTTCGAAAACCTGGCACTGAAATTCCGGACTCAGGAAGGTGGGGTCATCCAAAATCAGACCGCGAAGCAAATTGGGTTTGCGGCTTGCCACCACGGCCGCTGTCATCCCTCCCATGGAGTGCCCGAGCAGAACTGGAAAAGAAAGCTTCATCACTTTCATGAAACCTACTACGTCGTTTGCAAGATTTTCGTATTGATAGCCATGGTCGGGTGCGCTCGATTTTCCGTGCCCCCGGGCGTCCGGCATGATCACGTCATATTCCGCCTCGAGGTCGTGCGCAAGCGCGGTCCAGCAAGCTCCGTTGGCGGCTAACCCGTGCAACAAAATGAGAGGGGGTTTGTTCCCTCCGGTTCTCGTGTAATATATTTTAATTCCGTTTGCTTCACAGATCGCCGTGCTCCAGTTCGCCATGGAATGCCCGTTTACGAATGGTTCAGAAATCTCAAGACGAACGCTCCGAAAATCAGGACAATTCCAACATTTACCATCAGCCGCTCCCAGGCGAAGTTCCTGAAGAACAGGATATCCACGCCGACAATGACGGCCACCATCACTACGACGATAATCACTAAAACGTATGTGGAGTTCATAATAGAAATAATAACTGATTGGTGAACGGCCTTTACCTTACCCTTAGTCTACCAGAACGGCTGGTTTATTGTTTCATCCGGGTGTTCCGCGAGAAAAGCAAACCCCCACGATATTTGTGGGGGTCCAGGGTGTAGGAGGGGTATGAAAAAATGGGAAAAATGATTGCAACCCAAGCGAGGCTGGCGGTCTACTAAGGTTAGTAGTGGCGGCCCACCTCGGGCTCGGGATGTCTTGCCCCCCCCAGCTGCTACTGAAAAGGTGGTAACACGGTGTTTAGAATTTGCAATGGCGACACCTTTTTTATCAGTTTTAGCGAGTAGGGAGAGTTGGAATTTGACGGTTCAAATAAAAAACCGCCTTTCGTTTCCTACTAAGCGGTGTTGAGGGGATTGTCGTGCGATCACGAATTGCTTCCGTGAAGGTAACCCAGGAGATACATCTGTTCGAAAAGATCCGAAGGGGAAGGAGTCATGACTTCATTGCTTCCAAGGCCGTAAAGGTGCTCCATCGCAGTTTGCCACTGGTCTGGATTTGCGCCTCTACGTTCGGGAGGCCGGACTTCTTGTATTGAAACTAACTCGCAGCCCTCGAACTGTCGTTGAATGAGCTCCTTCACTGTTGCCTCTGATACTTCATCGAAAAGCATACAGTCGAGCTTGCCGTCGTTTCTGAATATCGCCATCCAAAAATGCTTCATTGAACCCTCCTTATTCTTTTATTTGGATTGCTTCGCGCAGTAAAGCAGGAAATCGACCGCGAGTCAATTCCGGGCTTGAATCCTCTCGATTCCACTTGATTTATCGTGCAGGCGGCTGCCGGACAGTTTTATAATGCATTTCATCGCCTTCATTCTCATATGGGCATGTCCTCGGAGGGGTGGAGGAATTAGCCAAAGGTTCGTGGAAGATCGGGTTACCCCGACGCCACGAATCTTTTTTGCTCACGGACCAGGCAGAGATTTGAAATTTTCGGAATATTGGTAGAATAATGTGATGAAACAGGAAAAAATCTCATCCGGCACCGTGCATAGCCTCCCGGCGGATTTGCGGAAGGAGCTCGCTTCGGATGCAAAAGCGCTTGCAAAGTGGGAGGATATTACGCCGCTTGCGCGCAATGAATGGATTTGTTGGACGATTTCCGTCAAACAGGCCAAAACAAGAACGGAGCACGTGAAAAGGGTGTGTTCAGAACTGAGAGAAGGGATGCGCCGCCCATGTTGCTGGATAGGATGTATTCACCGCCGGGATAAAAAAATAAGTCCCTCTATACAATATATACTCAGCAGAAAGTCTTCCTCCAAAAAACGTTGACGAAGCCACCTTTGCCAAAAAACGAGCAAGCCGGCGAAATCCCACGAACTATCGTCGCAATCAGTTTTTGGAAAACATCGGAAGATGCTAAACGCTTTGAAAAGGAGGAGTTCGCCAAGATCCTGAGACATCTTGCGGACATTGCCAGAAATGGCGATGTCCGTTTATTTTTCAGGAGAAAATTCAATCTTCCGTGCATGGAGGACGTTAGAACCGGTTGTGGCTATTGAAAAGTTGTCTCGTAGATGATATATCTCACAAAAGGAGGTTCTTTCTATGAAAAAGACCTTGATAGCTCTTGCATTGGTTTGCATCGCGTCTGGCTTCGTGTGGGCCCAAACACCAGTGAGCGTGACGCCGAGTGACGTTAAGGCCGGAGGCCAAGCTACGCTTCACGGGAATGATCTGGGAATAAAGAGTGTGAAGGCCGTCTACATTTCTGACGCAAACAACGATTACAAAGTTTCCATCGTGTCCCAGGGCGACAATGCAATCGTGTTTGTAGTCCCGTTCGTAAAAATCGGTGATTATGGCATCTCATTGTTTCCGATGGATGGCAACAAATTATTGTGGCATCCCGAGGTCAAATTTCATGTGTTGGCGCCATAACAAAACAGAAGATGCGGTGCGGGAATCCTGTGACGGGGTTCCTGCTTTTTTGTCAGCTCCGGCGCGTGGAGGAAGTTAGGACTTTTCAAACCAGGGAGTGATTGCCCCACCAGGGCATTAAAAGAAATTTTTACCATGCAAAATTTTACCATCGTCATCATCGCGGCGGTCATCGGCTGCAGCATTTTTGAATTGTTAAGGAGCCAGTTTTAAATCAGTCCGAATCCTCTCGCGGGTAACAAAAATCGCCCTCATTTTTGTCAGATTAGAACCCCGGCGCTTGCTAAGTGGGACACCTATCGAAGTTCTCGTGCTATCATTCAAGAAGTGATCGGTAAAAAAGCTAGAAAGGAGATTGGGCCATGGTTGTTCGCCCCTTGCAACGGATTATGGTATTCGGTGCGTTTCTTGCCGTTATGTTGACTGTATGGTTAGAGCATAAAAGTTCGTCCGTCGAAAGGATGACGGTAACTCCTCAACGCATCCTTGACTTGTTTGGCACTTGCGACAACAAAGTTGGCGGCGGATATCCAGCGGGAAACGACAAGCCCGCCACTGCCTTTGTCTGCGAATCGAACGGTGTTATCTGGTGGACTGCCGGGATGACGGTCGATTGCGACGGCGTCGTTACCAATGAATGCAACCGCACCACTGACCCCGATTTTACGAGTGACACAACACTGCACGACTCCGATGGCAAGCCACTGGACGCAGCCCATCTTCCCTACGTCGTTGCTCCATTTCCGGACAAGCATTGGAATTTTAGAGAGCACGGCGTTTGGCTGGGCGCTCCAGTGGTGGTCATTTATCAAGGACGCATGAATTGTGGGATCCTTGGGGACGAAGGCACCATGGGCGAAGCATCTTATGCAATGGCGAAAAGCCTTGGCATAGATCCTGATCCTGTGAAGGGTGGCACATACTCCAAAATGACTTATATCACCTTTGAGCATTTGCGCGTCTCTCCGGTCGAGGATCATACAAAAGCTGTTGACTTGTGCACGCAGTCTCTCGCTCGGTTTACTGATTTCATGAGTCACGGGCGTCGCCAGAAATGGTGACGTCCGATTTTTTTGCTCCGGCGCGTGGAGGATGTTAGAACGAATTTTAACGGAGCCAAATGACCGCGAAGACCTATAAAACAAGGAGAAAGAGGGATATTGACAGTATCGCTTAAATAATGATATAATATATCCAGCATCAACCATAAGCCCTCACGGCACCCTACGGGGACAAAACGGAGGCAGGTTGGAGGTTTGTCATGTTAAAAATTAAACTAGCTGGATTTTTTCTGAAGCTCGGAGCTTTTTTCTTTATCGTCACGATTGAGTTCGGTGCCGGCTTTACGGGCGGATTCATCGCGTATCAGATCGCTAAACTCATTTTCGGCGACATTCCGACGAGAGACATGGCGCCATGGGGTGGACTCTTGATTATCGGTGCGTTTGCAGGATCTTTCTTCCTCACGGCGTATCTTTTGGGCGGCAGCCGTTCCTTTGGTAGCACGTTCCACGACATTGATCGCTGGATCGACTCGTGCAAGCCGCATCTCATCAAGTGGTCGCACAACGGGGTCGTCGCGGTGGTTTGTGCAAGGGATTTTGATCACGCGAGGAAGCTCGTCGAATCCAAGGGTACTCCAAGCGACAAGATGGTCTTCGCGAAAGCGCAAAACATCATGACTTTCTCAGATAATCAATCCAATGGAAAGGTTACGGGCACAATCAATGATTTAAAAAAACTCGAACGTGGATGTCGGGTGATGTGGTGCCCTCTCTTCGTGCCCGGCGTTTCGGGCAAAGAAATATTCCCCGTGGTAAGCCTCTGCGACGCGCACAAGCTTGTTCATGGAAAAGCCTGCTAGTTCCATTACTAAGGACGGCGACCCAATTCATATTTATACGGGCCGCCGTTTTCATTTATTTGCTCCGGCACGTGGAGGATGTTCGAACCTATCTAGCCTATACACCGACCCCGAATTCATTTGATATCGATTTTAGATAATCAATTCGTTGCTGGGTGATAGCCTGTAGGCAGGCATCTTGGGTCGCAAGTTCTAATGAGCCGCCGCTTTCTGTATCTGCTTCTGTCTGACACGCTGCGTCTCGGTAGGACGTCCATTTTTGCTCCGAGGAAACAAAATCCTGTTGCGTTTGATGATCGGGACCAATGGCGGAGAGTAGCGATTGATACAGAGTGGCAAGTTGCTGATCAGAGGCAATATAGGCCTGGTACTCGCAGTCGTTAATGTCCATTTGCGTTGTGGCGTTGGCGCATCCGGGCGTTGCGGCAGCGGAATTATTTTGCGTGCTCGAAGCAAAAATCGCGGAATCGATGATGGTTTGCGTAGCTGAACCGTCAATAGTTCCAAGTTTGAAGGCGATAAAAAAAGTTATACCAAAGACAACGATAGCAATAAGTTTCGAGTACCACGTCACCCTATTCCACTCAATCTTCATATCTTCAGTTTAGCAAATCAGCTCCGGCGCGCGGGATAGTTAGAACCTGATTGAAATAAGTTAGTCTAACTTTCCGTTCCAGTATATTGCCTCAATAGTCCGCTTGGTTTTGCCGTTCTTCACGCCGAATGTCCAATGGTGCATAGCAGGGCTGCGCTTCTTTGAGCTATTGCTCACGGCTTTTCTATCGCCGATGTAGAAGCCGATATGCCTATGGCTTTCGCCGCTCTTCTTGAAATGCTTTGCCTCCCAAACGAGGATACTCCCGGCTCTCGGTTTCCTTATCGGCTTCCACCCTGCCTGGCACATGGTCTCCACCGTACCCTTCACCGTCGTATGGGTTTCAGGGATGAGATTCATAAGGCGCAAGATAGATGATACGTAAACCGCACATGACAGATCGCCGTCACGCAAGACATCTTGCTTTTTGCCGTTGATCAGAAAAAACGCGTTGCGAAACATTTTTGATCCGACGCTGTTTTTTATGAGAGCGAGATAGGTATCGAAAACGAGCGGGGAGACAGAGTTTTTCTTTGACATTGCTTTTAGTTTATCACAGTATCCGTTTGTTCTTGCCATGCAGGATAGCTTGTCATACACTGTGGGCAGCACGACAACTCTTTGAAATTGGAAAGAAAGGACGCGTCGATGGAAATTGATCGTGTAAAAGCTGGAGCGATCTATTCGCGGTTGCTCGATGCGTATTTCCGCAAAGAGTATCCGTACGACCAATCGAAAGCCACGCCGCCACAGATAAGGGAGAACATCCCGCAATTAATTGAATGGGGATCGCGAGAGCATGCGCTATTCCTCTTTGCTGTCTGTTATTGGATGCGCGGTGGTATCAAAAGCCACACGGCGATACGGCAACTCGCCGAGCTTTACAACGCAGAAAATGCGATCTTTCTGCCGGAATCGGAAACAACGCTTACCGCCGAGGGCCTTTCCGCATCATTTAGGAGCGTAGGCCTCGGGTTCAATGCAGACGAGATCGGCGGCATATGGAAGGAGAACCTGAAGAAACTCACTGATTTGTGGAACGGCGATCCCCGTACCATCTTTTCGAATATCTCGACGTACGAAGAAGCATGTGACCGCATTCAGAATAAAAAGGGAAATGGGTTCCGCAGCTTTCAGGAGAAGATGGTGAGTATGTTGACCTACTTCTACATGGATGCGGGCATCGTGGATCGATGGCACTTCCCGATTCCGGTCGACTTTCACGTTCTTCGCACGGTATTTGCGCACGAGATCGTGATTGCCGATACATGCGAGTTCAACGGCAATGGATTCTATACGAAGCCGATCCTCGCCGCCGTAAGAACTCTTTTTCAGAGCTACTGCGTCGAGAACAACGTTGATCCCGTAACTCTCTGTGAAGCCGTATGGCTCTATTCGGGTCTCATGTGTAACCAGCATCCGGGTAATCAAAGCGTGGTTGGCGGACGGCACGGACGCAAGACTGAACTGTGGCCTGTCGCCCGATGGTCATTAGCGCAGACACGGACTTACGAACAAACCTGCGCCGTTTGTGTCATCCGGAACACCTGCCGTTGGTGCGTACCATCTGCGGAATACTATATCCGGGGTCGCATCATCCTCCGCGAAGAACGCGATACCCCGCAACAAAAATCGCTTTTCCCAATCTTCACGTAATGCGCCGCACGACAACCTCCTGCGGCGTTTTTTTATTAACACGCTACTCCTCGACGCAGGTATGCCTCCGTGATACAAATGAGATAGCCCCCGGAGGAGCTTGCGGCATGCAGTATCACATCGTGGTCGAGAAATCGCAAGACAAGTTCGGCCCCTACACCGCGCGAGAAGCGCGTAAGCGACTTACGCAGGAAGGATTCACCAGCGAAACAAGAACCCGATGGAAGAACGGCAATGTTGTCGTACTTGTTCGGCCCGTTGTGAAGCAACGCCGGAAAAAATAAATACGAAGGAGATGGAACGTGGAAAAGATATCGATCTATACCGACGAGGATCGCCTGTTCTATCTCGCATACTTGTACGATAGACTGGCGCGACACCTTTTGCATGAACCGCTCATCGCTCCACAAACGTGGATGGATGGCAAGGCGACAACCCACTTCGACATGGAGGATGACCATTTGCAGGCCTACGTCGAAGTTAAGGGCGCGAGCAATACCGATCAGCTCAAGCTCTTTGAAAGCCAGCTCGACTCCCAGCTTGAGGAGCTGGGATTTCCTTACGACGATGCGTTCATCTTGATCTTCAACTATCGGAACTGTGAGCACCACATGAACGGGCCTTTCGCCGAGCGCCGGAGGTTGCTCAAGCGGATGAGTGGGAAATCACTTGAGACCCTTTGGGCATTTCTTGCAAAAAATACGACAAAGGCCTACCTCATCGACATACATTTGCTCGATCTCTTGCGGAAAAAGTATGGGACCCGCGCCTATGCTCGCGATAGCAGTAATGTCCGAAATGCCATACGCATCAATCGCCGAACGCTTGATCTGCTCTCCAAAGACACACGGACAGCTCTTGTGGATCTCGGTCTACCAAAAGAAGATATACCGCACTGGCTGCCTCCGAGGGCGCATCGCACCCTCCCTCGTACCGTAGAAACAGTTCTTGACGATTGCGCGATCAACTTCCAGCTCATTCCGCTATTGCCGAACGGCGATAAAGTGCGCTTCCTCAAGCGCCTTAACGGAACCGTGAAACATTGTTAGCTATCAGCCCTGCCCGATTTCTTTTGGGCGGGGCTTTTTTACCCTTTTCCTTCGGTCCTGGTATAACGATACTCTCACCGGTAGCAGAAATTAGATCAACAAAATCAGGGTGAAAATCGTCAGCTCCGGCGCGCGGAGGACGTTAGGACCTGTAGAACGGTAGGGAAGTAGTTACCCCACCACACTGTTCACGGCAGTTTACGCACTTACGATTGGGGAACAGTGATACCAAACCTGCTTGCGAGGGACAATAAACCAGCGTATAAGGAAGTAAGGTAAGGATCCAAACTTAGGAGGATGTGTGCCGATTCAATGGGTTTTAACGCACCATTTCGTTCAGTCGCCGTCCGTGTCTGATGTTGTGCCAAAGATTGTTGTGATTGTTTTTGCAGCCCTCGCTATGCTGGCATTGTTCGGCTATATTGGGGACACAGACTTTGATTAGGATATCTGCACGTGCCGGAGGAAATCATGCGTCAACCGTTAATTCGTTTTCGTTTGTGTCGGTGCCGACTCCATGGATGGTTTGTGGGCGTTGGGGTAAAGCGCAAGGATTTGTACGCACGCGACGAAGTCGACTACTACATTCTTCTTTACTTACTCGTCGGACGAATTGACTACAAGGAAATCGATCGCATTTTCAAGGTGATGGATCGTGTCAATTTTCCGCGATTACCGCAACCCTGTGCATTGCCAAAGGCATCTTCCCGATGAGGAGGATGCCTGTTTTATTTCGGCGGTTCGAATCCTCTCGCCGGTAGTAAAAACTAGCTCAATAAAATTAAAGGAAGAACTATCAGCTCCGGCGCGTGGAGGACGTTAAAACCTATATGAAATAAAAAAGGGGAGCATTATAGCCCCCCCGAGTCACGCGGGCAATTCGATGCCGTCGTGCTTCAGAATCTGTTCCACTGCCTCCAGGCCTCTTTCGCCAAAGTATTCGATTTCAAGGAGCTTTGCTTTCCCCGCTTCGACGATGCTCCCGATCGTCAAAAAAGGGATGCAACGTTTCGTTCTCTCGTGGATCGGTATCCCTTTCGATTGATCCTCGAAGCCAGCAGAAGCTGTATAGGCAATGTTGGTGATCCGCATCCAATTGTAGCGGAGTGGGACGCCAGCATTTTCGAAGCGTTGTTTTGTGAAGTAATCCTTACTTAGCATAGCAAGGATTTCTTGTCTTGATCCACCATGGATTGCTAAACTCACTGCTACACGTTCTCCTGGTTGCAAGTCGAGGTTCTTTTTTGACCAACGGTCCAGGCGTGATTGAATTTTTCGTGTTTCGGCCGATAGAATCGTTTTTCTATCCATGATTCCTCCTAGTGCTCGAAAAAGAATATATAATATTCGATTGTTTGTCAATTTTGCTCCGGCGAGTGGAGGATGTCAGAACCAGAATTGAGAAGGAAAAGGGGAGAATCTATCTGCCAGATCTAGTGATTTCATGGTTATACAGCAAACATTATTGTCCGCAACCATCGATTTAGTCCATATTGGTTTACATGCGTTAGCGCGAAAAATATAAATCTCCTATCCTTTCAACCTTCGGAAACTGGCTTCTAAGGCACGAAATGGTTTTTGCGTCATCCCCGTTGAAGTTCTTATAAATAGGATCTATTTCAATGAATACGGCGTTCGCATTTTTCAGTGTATTCTCCGCGCCCTGGAGTACTTCCCACTCAACACCCTCCACATCGATTTTGATAAGGTCTATCGTCCCGCCAGTGTACTCGCTATCGAGCGTGTTCGTTTCTACTAAAAAAGAATCGGTGGCATTGTCTCTTGGGATCAAAGTGCCCATTCCTTCGCTCGGCTGTCTGTAAAAAGTTGTACTACCCTTTTTATTCCACAAGGCGACCGGGTGGACTATTATGCGCTTGGGATATTTTGCCTGCCGCTTGTAAACCAACGGAAGATTGATAGGATTTGGTTCAAAGCAGTGGATAATGGCATTTGGGAAATATTCAGCAAAATGGAGCGTATATTCTCCGTCCAAAGCCCCAAGGTCGTAAACGAGCTTGACGTTTTCTCTCCCTCCGGCGCGCTCAGCGACCTTATCCATTACGATATAAATTCCGTCCTTCCCGAGCAGGCGCTGCTTCAGGGGTCGGAGCCAATTCTTCAGAGTCTTTACCCATTCGTATTGGTATAGTTTTGCAAGCATGTCGATATGTCGGGATTCCGATTATTAGCTATCATACATTGAATTGCGATCAGGATCAATGGAGATCCATATACTCGACCATGACTACAAATTTGAATTAGATCACGCGTTGTCGGGCTGGGAAACGAGTCGCGTGAAAATATAATATGCTATAGTACAGCTAAGATCATGTTCAAAGAGCTGACGAATCTTGCATACAAACGGAACGGAAAAGAGGCTTTTGGATTTTATCTCGCCTATTTACTTGCAACGATAGCGCTTGTTTTTTTGATTGCGGTGGTGGTCGCGCTGACCACGGGCACAACCAGCTATGATGCCGGATTCCGGATCGGGGAAACTTCCGCAATTGTCCTAGTGATAACATTTTCTCTTGTCGTCGTTAACGCTAAAAAATCGTGGACTTTTAGTAATATTCTGCTCGTGCTTCTCTCCGGAATTCTTGCGTTTTTTGGCGGAGGACTTTTGGGTCTTGTTCCGACAGCCTATCTCACAACGCGAGACAATGGAAAAGTGGATGATGCTACGACTTCCGTTTAGTAAAATATCCACGATTGACGACGATAATATTGTAGACGTAGCCTAAGCTGAAGTGATGCAGTGAGTATAGGATGTTAGAACCTGGCTGAAATAAAAAAGACCCATAACGCAGGGTCGGGGCGGTTGTCGGATTGAGATTGAAAAGCGTTAGCGAACCAGCCGCAGGCATTTCGCAAAATCGGCGGCGTGCTCGGCGGTCTCACGCATAGAGGTTGCAATTGGCCATTTTCCGCTGATGAGATTGGTTCGAATCCTCGCTCCGGTAGCAAAAACTAGCGCAATAAAATCAGATGAAACCTGTCAGCTCCGGCGCATGGAGGACGTTAGAACTTGTTGGTTGAAACCGAATAATCAAAGATGCTAACATTTACCTATGGAACGACCGCCTATCAACGGATCCGAGCAAGTGGATAGCACCAAAGAAATAGCCGAACTTTTGGGAAGCTTCGCCGAGTTAATGACCGCAATCTCTAGAAATTATCAGACAGCCAAGATGTGGGAAACCATCCTTAATTTGCCATCCGACGGAGCAAAAGAAGTCATGAAGGAATCTAGCGATCAGATACGGGCTATGATCAAGGAGCAATATGAAACAGCACAGCAGAGTCAAGAAACGATGAGGAAATCTCTCGACGAAGTTGCAGCAAAACTGAGGGAGAGAGGACAGGGTTTTGTTATCGAAGGATACGAAGAGAAGCTCTCTGTCCTGAAGTGATTACTACGCATAAGACTGAGGTTGTCGAAAGTCCTTCCATTTAATTTATTTTCCTTGGCAATACTGAAGCGGCTCTCTAGGGAGCCGCTTTCTTTATTAGATCTTAGATTTTCCGGCGGGTGGACGATGTTCGAACCGCTCTCGGGGTGGGGAAGTAGTTACCCCACCATGCGGTTCACGGTAGTTTCGACGAGAGAGGATTTTCGGGTTTGCTCGCCTAGACATCGAAACCCCTTGTCTGCTATATCATAGATAGCCAATTTGGCATGCGGGAGAAAAAAAGATGGCATCCGAACTGCGTTTTATCATGAATCGTCGCCTCATGCTCATCAGCAATTCCTACTGCTATGGTGGGGGTTACCTGGAACATTGCGCTGAGGCCGTGAAGGCATTCCTCGGCGATATAACCAACATCCTTTTCATTCCTTATGCGCTTAAGGATTGGCGAGGTTATACAGATCGAGCTCGGGAAGGTTTCAGCAAGGTCGGCATCAGCGTCCATGGTATCCAAGAGTCTAACACTCCGTGTCATGACGATGTCGTTCATAAAGCGAAGGCCATCTTCATTGGGGGAGGTAACACATTTCGTCTATTGGCCGAACTCTATCGACGGCGACTCATCGATGCGATTCGGTGGCGTGTTGATCTTGGCGTGCCATATCTTGGAGCGAGTGCGGGAGCCAACGTCGCATGTCCAACGATCATGACTACAAATGACATGCCGATTGTGTGGCCCCCGACGTGCAACGCGTTGGATCTTTTTCCGTACCAGATCAATCCGCACTTCATCGACGCCGATCCCACATCGAAGCATAAGGGTGAAACGCGAGAGGAGCGCATTACGCAGTTTCACGAAGAAAATGAAACGCCGGTAATCGGTATACGGGAAGGTTCGTGGATCACCGTGGAGGCTGGGGTTGCCACGATTGGTGGCAAGACTGGTGCCAAGGTCTTTAAGAAAGGGGAATCGCCGGTCGAATGGCGCGATGGCTCTATGAACCTCTTCTCTTAGTCGATTACTTGATTACTTGATGTAGCAGGCGTTGCCTCTAATGGCAGCGCCTGATTTTTTGCTCCCCACCTCGGACTTGATCTCCGCCAGCGCAAGCCCCACAAGCATTCCATAGGATCGTCCGGAGAAGGGGAACGACGCGTCCCGGTCTGGGGTCAAATGAGACAAATGAGACACTTTTAGCGTGTCTCGAGACGTGTCTCATCTGCTCTTTATATAAGGAAAATAAGGGCTGCCGAGCCATATTGACAATATAGCCATTATCGTTGTATAATATAGCCAGATCGTTAAATCCAAGGCGGTTGCGTGCCTACCCCAAACGCAACACAAGGAGGGTGACTCCAATGGCAAATATCAGAGTGATGTGGTTCCGTTATGCTGGCGTTGATAGCATTACGCCCGAGTTGCTGGCGAAGTATTCAGGAACGTACGCCATCGCGCGCGACATGGGCGCATGCAAACACGTTGGTCGCGACACCGAGTATTACACCTTGGAATTCGCGCCGACGCCGCATGTTGACCTGCTGCTTGTCACTCGACAAATCATCGAGGACATCCGCTATCAAGCGCATCCGATGTCGGGATTCGGTCACGTGGAACCGTTCCGTAAGTTCGTGCCTTCCAAGGAGGAAGAAACAGGAATTGATCAGATGAACGAAACGTTGACCGCGCTCGACAACACACTCGACAGCCTGAAAGAATCAGAAGGATGGCGCAAACGTGCGAAAGAGTCAGTGAAGATCTCGGCGCAAACTCTGAAAGAGACCCGTTCGATTTTCGGGAGCAAGGCGATCGCGAGCGTTCGTCGCAGCCTCGAAGCGATTGCCGCAAATTAGATTCATACCCTTCATACCGGGGGATCTCGTACAGATCCCTCTCCCACTAAAGCATTTTCAAGCGAGAATTCTTTAGCGGGAGAAATCCCGATGGTTCTTTAAAACTTCAGAGGAGGATGTTATGAAACATCTTTTTGTAGGACTGGTGTTGGTCGCTTGTGTTTACACAATCGTGATGCTGCCGAAGGATCTGCGCCGCACAAACGAAGACAAAGCAACCGCCGTGCGTGTGGCGGCCGAAAAGACTGCTGCTCAAAAGCAGTTCGAGAAAGACATCATCTCGGCTGAGAAGCTGACTCGTCCGTCTTGTTCCGAGACGCTCGTCGTAGTCGTTTGGCCACCAGCGAATCTCCCGGAAGCAAAACCGCGAGTTGTCATCGCGGGCTACAACGTCGAGGACTTCAACTCGATGAGCGTCAATTTCCACAAAAATCATGACGGCGGATTTGAACTGAGAGCCAACGGCGGCGAGGTGAGCAATAGATTGCCGGCCGATGGAAAATTCTGCCGGACAGAGGCGGAATACCAGCTCAAACATCCCAGGTAAAACATAATCCTCTAGTAACCAACAACGGCGACCCAACTCGTATTTTATGAGGGCCGCCGTTTTTTTATCTCCATTATTTTAATGACGAAGGAAAAGAAAAACCCGCCAGTGCGACGGGTTTTCGTCGAGGCGGGTATTATGCTCTGAAGGTAGGAGAGAAATGACGTTCGAATTGTCGGACTGCCCGATGCGGATTGGTTTTGACTTTCTTTGCTTGGAGCGATCCAAACGCTGTCGGCGCAAGGATGATCCAGACGAAGCCAGAAAGATCGGGCCGATGGTGCCACCCAAGCAAGATATGGATGTTCTTGATGATCCCATCCTTCCGCTTCTCAGGGGTTGCCTTCCGTTCGGGGAAATCGTGAGCGAAGATGACAATCTCGAGATCGGCCGTGTTCACGTCCAACGCATTGCTTTCCGTGCAGCGGACGATGATCTCGTCGGGGGTGACGCCGCCATCATGCCGGTTACGCCCTTCCACATTCAGATAGGGAGCAACGATGTCTGGCAAATGGCCTGCTATGCTCTTCGCGATCTTTTTGAGCCGTCGCCCTTTCTTGTATTGCAGCAGTACGAGTGGCATGGTCGCCACCTCCTTTCGAAATTTGAGTTCGGTTACCGTTTCAACGTGCTCTAGCTGACGCCAAGATACAGCTTGCCGTCATCCACCTTGAGCGCGACGCTCCCGATGGAGTTATCGTCCGAATCCGTGGAAAACGAGTAAACGCCATCTGGGACTTCGATGCCTGGCTCGCAAAGGGGAATGTTCACGCCGCCTTTCGTGACTGCATGACTGATAAGTAGGTGGCCTTGTGTGCGCTGTACGGAAATTGCTTTCAAGGGAGCGTTCACAGGGAGCTGGTATGTCGTCCCGCTTTCGCTCGGCGATTCCAATTCCTTCCACTGGCTTCCCATATCTGATCCGATCCTCACCACATGGACTTCGGAAACGTCTGCCTTTACCGGATCAACCATGCAGATTTCTTTCACGCTGCCTGCGTTGTAGACGACGCGGACGTGGTCATTCATCTCGTGGTAGAAGTAGAAACAGCCCCATACGACAACCACAATGGCTACCACATCGAGCAAGTGCTTTCGCATAAACCCTCCGAAAAATTGACAAACCGGTTCTGCGTATGTTATAACATAGCCAGCAGTTAACGTCAATTCAATCGTGGCAGGAAGCCACAAGGAGATGCGTTGTGAAATTCAATATCATACTGATGTGCACCGGCCTTGGCCTCCTTGCCATGGCTTTGTATCGGATGGGCGCGATCAAGATCGACCGAAAGTTTATGGTTGATCTCCTGCCGCTCATCATCGTGACCGGCGTACTTGCCGGATGTGCTTTTCGCATCGGCGGGTCAAAACTCGCAAACGATGGGGCGATCCTCTCGGCGAAGATGATTGCCGCGTATGCACCGCTCCTCACCGTGATGTTTCTCGCGATGGGTGAGGCGACAGCAATCATCAACCTCTACCGCCCAGCACTGCTCGCGTACCTCGCTGGCAAGCAAGGCGTCTTCGGCGCATTGGCTGCGGCACATCTGATTCCGGGAAGTCTAACGAGTATGCCGATCGTGCGGGAGTTGTGGGACGCGGGAGCGAATCCCGTGCCGCTACTCACGTTCGTTACGACATCAACGCTCGTTGGCTGGCAGATCGCCATGGTTCGTCAGCCGATTCTCGGTTGGCGACTCACATTCATCACGTATTGCCTTGGAGAACTTGCGGCGCTTTCTATCACAGGCGTCGGTTGGGTTCTCATGACGGTTCGAGCTTGAAAAGAAGGGAGGTCGTATGCCAACACCATGGGGTACCGACAACAGTGACGAGGACTATGCTCCTCATATGTACATCCAGCACCAGTTCATCGGGGAAGCGGCGGAAGTTGAGATCGACGGGATTGAATACCGAGTGGGCGTTTCCGAAGATTCTGGCAAGCCTAAGGTGATTTGCGAAACCGTCGACAAGGAAACGTACGAAGCGACCGCGCTTGCGGTGAAGGATTTTCCGGAAAAGGCAAGGGTAAAACTGTTGGAGTACCTTGCTTCGGAAGATTCGATCAACATGGATCCCGAAAGTCAGGAACACATCCGGCGAGCGTTCGGGTTTCCGAAAGAAGCACTCGCAGAATCTTTGCGGCAAAAGCAAAGAGGCAGCGAGGAGCTCGACGCATTTATCCAAAGCGCTTCCGGCGGCCGAGAGGACGTCAATACCGCTAAGCAGCGACGGCGAGCCAAGCGGAAGGCGATGCAGTAGTTTCAATCAACAACGAGGCGAGCGCTTTTACGGGCTCGCCTTTTTCTTTTTGTTCCGACTATACTGAAGAGATGAAGATTTCCTTACGGGGACCAGTAATGACGGATATCATCTATTTCTCCCGCTGGTGGCGGGATAAGGAGCTTGCGCAATTAACGAGCGGACATATGGCCGCAAAGAAAGATATTCCTCGCTATTTCAGCTTGCTCATCAACAGCAAAAATGATTTGCACTATATGATCGTCGCCGGAAATCGTACGATAGGTCATCTCGCGTTGCGGAGGCGGAGGAACGATTGGTACGAAACGCAGATTGTGATTGGCGAACGACAGTTTCGGGGCAAGGGGCTTGGGACCCGAGCCATCAAACAGCTGCTCGTGAAAGCGAAGCGGTTAAAGATAAAGAAGATATTCCTACTCGTGAGGACGAGCAATCTTAGAGCGATCAGCGCGTACCAGAAGGCAGGATTCCGCACTACGAAAAATCTGCGCGATCATTTCCGTATGGAGCTGAAGAACTAATTGCTCCCGTTCGGGTGATTTTCCAGTTCCGATTTTTCGGCTTCAAGCGTATCGAGTGCCCGTTTGAGGGGGACAAGCTCTCTTGCCCGATCAGGTTTCTCGACGGCATCTTCTCTCACCTGTGCCATTTCCGCCTGAGTATCTAAAATCATCCGGCGCACCTCTTCAAGCCGTTCCTTTAGAGATTCGCTTTGTCGCGCTCGGTTACCTTCGATATTATTTTCGTTCATGATGCTTTAAGTGATCTGGATCACGTACAGCCCCTTTTCTAAAATCTCCTCTTTCTGCCCAAATTTATCGAGTGGAAATTTCAAAATATAGTCCACCTTCTTTTCCATCGTTCTGCCCGTATACGCTTTCGTCTTTGGGTCCCATTCTTCAAGCACAAGCACGTCGCCTTCGTTGACATCGAAATCAGCAAGCCGCAACTCAAACCGCTTTTTGCCCGACGCGACGAGGTCAAAGTTCTCCGGCCAGATTTTCTTATGGATAGTTGCCATGTATCCATTATAATGGAACTACATGAACAAGCGCCAGATTGTCGAGCACCAAAAAAAAGCAGTTACGGCCGGAGGGAAATTTGCGCACGTGATGGCAATCTCGCTCGATCCTCGCTCGAATTATCGGGATGGCGTCATTCGCTGCATCCGCAGCCGCGAGGGCGACATCACGGTTTCCGGCTACGTCGATAAAAGTGTATTGCATAAAGTGCACGGCGATTCGCTGGAACATTTTTCCATCGGCGAGCAACTCGTTATTAAAAACCAAGCCGAGGTTATACACCAGTTGAGCGGCGAGGGTCTGGATTTTCTCGGCCTCGAAGATCCGGACATCTGGATCGATGAAAAGACCGGATTGCTCCATCTCTATTTCACGATGCCGTTCCACGATCCTAAGCCGGAGGACCATGGTCTGGTTCATCTTGGACATGCGGTTGGCAAGGATCTTGATTCCTTGGAAATGACCATGCCGGTTTTGATGGGCGAAATCCACCAAGCGGCGAAGGAACTTTCCATTGCGCCGATGAATGGGCAGGGGTTCAGATATAACCTCGTTGAATCCTCAAAGACAGAAAGCGACTTTACGTACTCGACGGTGCGCGTTGCCATAGCGGAAGACATGGGAAAGAGGTGGGAGTTCGGCGAGACGGTTTTTCATCCGAAGGAAGCCAAGATTCCGTGGATCGGCGGCCATGCGTCGCCGGGGCCGCTCTTACCGAAGAGCTTTATTGATGTGGGCGAAGGAAAGCTGCTGGGCGTCATGAACGGTCGCGAGGCGAATCGAAGGGTCGGAAACGAGATAAAATACGGAATGTTTTCCGTCGGCCTCTTTATCTATGATTACGAGGACGGAAAGATTGATTGGGTTTCGCCGGAGCCCTTTATACAAGACAGCGAAGCGAAGACGATTACATTTGCCAGCCAGTTTGTCGAGCGGGGCAAAGGGAGCGGCATGCTCTATGCGCATGTCGACGATTCGTTTGTGCGTGCGTATACGCTCGATGCAGAAAATATAAAACCCTTACTGCCGTGATTGATCTTGGGCGTGGCTTTGTCCTATCACCTGTATCCAATTTGTTTTTCCCGACGTCGTCACGTTTTCATACGAAATGGTCAGCTTGAGGTTCAGGAAATATTGCTTGATCTCATCGAGCGTGAAGTAGCTGAAGAACCGCTCATATTCGTAGCCGTAATCGTTTTCGCGGAGGATTTCTTCGTCTTTTTTATCCGGCCATTTTTCTTTTACGCCGACATATAAATATCCACCCGGCTTCATTTTAGCGGCAAGTCCGGAAAGCACACTTTGAGCCTTTATCTTCGGGATATGAAGCAATGCCGCTTGAACGAAAATGCCATCGAAATCGCGTGAGAGTCCAGAGACCTCGTACATGTCCATCACGCGGAATTCACCGCCTGATACCTCGCGCTTGGCAATGTCGATCATCTTTTCCGAGAGATCAATGCCAACGACATTGAGGCCGTGCTCGATAAGATATTTTGCTTTCACGCCACTTCCGCATCCGACATCCAAGACGGGGGACCCTGGCTTGAGCAACGATATGAATGTATCGGTCGCCTCGGTCCACCACGAATCTTTCGTGTGATCTTTGTGCCAATCTTCGGCGATTCGGTTGTAGGTTGATTTAAGATCCATTTAGATTTTTAACCCTAGCTTTTTGAGGGCGGCTTTGAGCTGCTCATTGTCCTTAAAAAGAATCGGCGCGTAACCAATCTCCACTGCTTTTTCCAAACTTTTCACCGAATCGTCCACAAAGACGACTTCCTCGGGGCGGACGCCTAGCCTTTTGAACGCAACCTCGAATGCTTCGCGGTGCGGCTTCTGGTAGCCGATTTCACCAGAGACCACAATCTCGTCCACAAGCCTTGCTACACCTTCTTTTTCCAATCGAGTTCGCAGCTCCGAGGTCGCATTGCTCAAAATGGCGACTTTCAATCCTTGGTTGCGCAGCACTGAAAACAGAGACAGGAGATCGGTGTTGATCCTATTTCCCGCACTGTAAGTTTGTATGAATTTTCTGATACGATCTTTTGTCGTTGCGCTATCGTCAAATACTCGCACGACCTCAATGATCATATCCTCCCATCTCACGTTGGTCACGTTCGAAAGGTGATTGTGTTCGTAATAGGCCTGTTGAAATTTCTCGAACGGCACGTCGAGCATCCGGGCGATCTGCCTTAATATGTTCTCGCCGTCGTTTAACTGGATTACGCCGCCAAAATCAAAAATTACAGCTTTGATCATATTGCAAAATCTAATGTTACCGCCAAATGATCCGAAACCTCATCCGGCAGTACGGTGAAATCGTTGACCTTGATGCCGCGTGACACGAGGACGTAGTCAGCATACCGGATCGGGCTTGTTTTATAGAGCGAGCTGCGCGTCGATGTGATGCCGTGCTCTTTGATGAGATTCCGCATACCGTGCTCAAGAATCTTGATGCTCTCGCCATCAGGAAGGAGGTTGAAATCGCCGCAGATGATTTTCTCGCCGGGGAACGAGTCCAAAATCTTACGAATGTGATGCGACTGCTCTATCCGCTCCGGCGTATCTTTCTTGTGGGTATCCTTGATCCACATGCCATGGAAATTGCAGATGGCGAGCGGAGCGTCGCCCGCCTGGATCGTGATGAACTGGGCTTTGGCGATTGCATTTTTTCGCCAATCGTGTCCGGCATCGGAAACGATGTTGAACATCTCGTCATACGAAAGGATAGGGATGCTCTCTTTGATAAAGATAGCGTTGCCGAAATTGATGTCTTTGCCGATGAAGCCGCTATAATCATAGCCCTTCGATTTTGGACTATGAAAGGCGCAGTAGGACGTGAGAATTTTTGAGATGTCCTCATGCAAGCTCGCCCGCGCCCCATCAGAGATTTCCATCTCGGCATTTGTGCTGAATACCTCCTGAAAGCAAAAGACATCGATTTCACCATTTAGCCGTTCGATGAGCTTAAGAAGGGGACCATGCACTTTGCCGCCCCAGGTATTGAGAGTCAGGAGCTTCATACGGCAATTATATCAGGTTATAATGCTTGCATGTACGTCGAATGGGAAATGCTACCTCGAAAAACAATCAGCTCCGGCGGGCTATTTTTTAACGACGAAGGCAGCGTCCTTATTGTGAAACCCAACTACAAAGAGGGCTGGAACATCCCCGGCGGCACGATTGACGCCGAGGAATCGCCTGTGGAAGCGTATATGCGGGAAGTGAAAGAAGAAATCGGTCTCGATAAAAAACCACTTGAATTGCTGTGCGTTGATTACGTCAAAGTGACGCGTGGCGGCCATGACCACGTGAGTATGGTCTTTGACGGAGGGACGCTCACGGCGGAGGAGATAAGCAAGATCAAATTGCAGACAGAAGAGCTGACGGAATACAAGCTCGTGTCCATCGAAGAAGCTGTAAAGCTCTTGGCCGTCAATCTTAGTAAGCGTTTGCCGAAGTGCGTCGAGGCTCGCAAAGCGCATAGAACGGCCTATCTTGAAAATGGAGAGGTGCCAAACTAACCAAATGAAAAACGTAGTCATTATTCACGGTTGCTCTTCCAGCCCCGAAGAAAGTAAAGAGTATCCTGAAAATAAGCATTGGATGCCGTGGGTTCGGGAACAGTTAATCACCGATGGCACACCCACGACAACACCGCTCATGCCTGAGTCGTGGGCACCGGATTATGAGAAATGGAAAGCTGAGTTTGAAAAGCAGGAGATAAATGAACAAACGACGCTCATCGGGCATAGTTGTGGATGCGCATTTCTGGTTCGTTGGCTGGGCGATTCAAAAAGAAAAATCGATAAGCTTATTTTGATTGCGCCGTGGAAGATCGGTACAAGCAGTGAGGTGAAAAAGAAATTCTATGACTATCCAATCGACGAGACGATCAAGCAGCGCGTAAACAAAATTGTCATGTTCACTGCTGACAACGAGGAGCAAAACGGGAAGAGGAGTTTGGAGATATTTAAGAGTGCTCTCGGCGGCACGGTTATCGAGCTTAAGGGACGGGGGCACTATACTGGCGAAGATATGAATACGGATGAATTTCCGGAACTACTAGTGGAAGTTAGTCGATAAACACATGGAACTCATGGACTATCTCAGCGCGGCGCAGCACTCCATATTCAGATTCGAATATCTGCAGGATTTTAGCGCAACCGATAAGGATGCTTTTACCCAGTGGCAGAATCACGAACTGGATATCACGCAGGCGGGTAAAGGATGGTGGGAGGATCTGGATACCCTCCATAAACGGGGCGTGGTTACGCAGCGCGTACGAAGAGTTGTCCGACCGATGAATGACTATACGAAGTTTGAGATCGAGATTCACAAAGAGAGCGCAAAACGCGGCGATAAAATAAGAATTATCGGAGACGATCTTTTCCAAACGCTTGATATCACCCTCCAAGATTTTTGGCTTGTCGATAATAAAATCGCCATCAAAATGAATTATGGTGACCAAGGACGCTATTTAGGATTTTCCATCGATGAGGATATCGAAAAATATGCGAAGGCAAAAGACCTCTTGTGGAGACATTCGTTTCCCATCGAGGAAAATCTTATCGCAAAAATTTAACCATGCAAAAGACGCTAAAATTTGAAGAGAATCTCATTCCGCTTATCCTCGGCGGCACCAAAACCGTGACTTGGCGTATGTTTGATGATAAGAACATTGTTCCGGGCGATGAACTACTTTTTGTTAACAAGAAGACCGGCGAAGAGTTTGCAACGGCCAAAGTTCTTAGTGTGCGAATGAAAGCATTGAAGGATGTGAGTGATGCTGATTTTGATGAGGGCCATGAACGTTATCTTGGCTCGGCGGACATGGTGCTTCACTTTCGCCAATACTACGGCGAGCAAGTGACAGGGGAGACGGAAATAAAGATGATTAAATTCGAACTTCTTTCGAGAAAGTGTCAGGAGGGAAAATCGGCGGCCGTGAGCGAGCTTGGCGATTATCCGAAACAATAAGGGGCATAATGCTTATTTTGCGTCGGATAACGATTTAGATCGACTCCACGATTCGCAAGAGCTGGTTGGCGATATGTATGATGTCCGCGGCTTCCTTTGGATCAGCAAAGAAAACTTCACGATGACTTGATGGGTTTTTATAAACTCCGATCGCGCCTGCAAAAAGTTCCATGCGTGCCACTTGTTCGCCCGGGTCGGCTTTCTTATCTACTAATATTCCATCCGGAGATTTAAACGCTTTTCGCATAAGTGAGACGCCTATATCGGTATTTGCCAAGTTAGCTTTCTTTCTTACGCGGACTTCGACTTCCTTGAATGCTTGGAATACGGCCGTATCATAATCACCCCGCAGAAAAAGAGGTTTTATTTTTTGGATGAGAATGGGGTCCATGCTTTCAGAAGAGAGCAGATGTCCTTTTCTGTAAGCATCAAAGTCCTGGGCTTCAACAACTTTTTTCCCTTGGCGTGTCACGAACGCCCATTCACCTTGCTGTCCTGGCTGGGGAGCGACGAACCCTTCCCGTTCGAGATACATCCATGCCTCCATTAAGCAATTGCCATAAGCTTGACCATTTGCATAGCCAAGACGATCAATAAGCTCCCGATCGTTTAATAAACTAAAATTGTATCGATTTATCTGATTGGTAGGTTGTTTCTGCAGATATCGCAAAATAAACGGAGCAAGTTCTTCAGGCTCCATTTCCAAAACTTCCTCCGGCGCTGGTGCTTCTTTCCAAAATGGCATAGGTGTTTTATTTTTTCGGTTTTTCGTGTTTTGCCTTGTGGACTAAGGTGAAATGCTGTTGCACGCCTTCATTATTCGGCGGCACGCGTTTACCCTTTACCAAGGTTATCTCGTACTTACTGTCGGCAGGACGATATTCGCCCGACTGGGGAACTTTTCCGCCAGTGTGTACAATAATTTTTTTAGCCATGATATTTTTTTGAATCTTAATTTATGCTGCTATCGAGGAGGTGTCTCCGGATTAGCTCGGCGCCGTTGTCGTAATCTCCGAAAGAACAACGCGGGCTCTCAGGTGGTTTCCGGAATTTTTAAGCACCTCCTCGATGGTTTTCTACTTTCTATCGAAATCTTTCAGGAAGATACTCTTCGCCACGCTTCCGTGAAAGATTTTTTTGCGGTAGTGCATGGCTATTCCGAAGAATATGATTGAGATGATCGTGAAGACCAGTGCGCTCCAAACAAGTGCTTGCGACTTCACCGATTCAACAGCATAACCAGTCCAAAATCCTACCGCGATTGGTGCCAACAAGGCGACGAGCCATTGAAACAGTTCATAATGGCGCAACTCGTTCGCTTGGACCAGCTCCAAGCCGATTTCACTGGGAAAGTGAACGGTTACCTTGGTGTCGTTAGTCATTTCTGCGATAACTTCCTTTACCGTCATTTTTTTCTCTGCTTGCATTGATTTGAAAAATTCAATATGCCGACCTTTAGTTGGAAATTTTATAGTCGTACGTGATTTCTTGGTTATCATTATTCTTCATACTGATGGTTCGCAAAACACGGCCGAAGATCTTGGAGTCGTCCGGCATCACAATCGGCTGATACGATCCGCCTTTCGCTTCGGGATAAAGAACGACGGCATCCGCGGTAAATTGAATTTTCTTGATTACCGCCATGTCGCCGAGTATAGCTATAACTCGGTCGCAATTCTCAACGTTGCCTCCAACTTCCACCAGAACGTAATCGCCGCTCCGAATGTTGGCATCCACCATGCTCGATCCGATTGCCCGGATAGCAACAATTTCTTTCTTGGGATTTATCATCGACTTATCAATGGTCAGGTATTCGTCATATTGCTCCTGTGCGTATACCTGCATGGCATCGGCACCCGCGGAAGCGATAACCGGTATTTGGATTGTCCCAGAGGGAGTGGTGTCGATATATTCGGGGAGTAAGCTGATGCCCCTGTGCCGAAAGCGATCTCGCTTTATGAACCCTTTCCGCTCAAGTGCCTCCAATCGTTGAGACACGCTCCGCAGGGAACTCAACCCTAAGCCAGTGCGTAGCTCGTTCATGGTAGGCGCAGACCCCGTTTTAGTGATGAACTTATCAATAAAATCGAGCGTTTCCTTTTGCTTCTGGGTAAGGATGGTGCGACGGTTTATCATATGAGGTCCATTATACCTCATATTTTTGGAATTGCAATAGCCAATAGGGGTAGCTTAATACACAATATACATAAGTTATCCACACAATCCCTTGACCCTCGCCGGAGCCATTTGCTAATATCGAAATATCTCCTAGCTGTTTGTTATTTAAGCGGGCGGTTGCAGACCAGTGGAGATTGGTCTGTCCAGCAGTGCTTGAAGGCAAGCACCAAGTCCGTTGCATGGCTCACGCCGTTCGGTAAGCCTCAGGTATCCAACCCTGAGACTCGAGTCCGAGATAAGTCCGAGACACTTCTTTCATAAAAGAGGGGTGTTTCAGATTTGTCTCGGACTCGTTTTTGTTATCGTCGAAAACGCCCCCGAAACTTAATAATTTTCACCATGAGTGAAAACAATAAACCGCAACTGAGGATCGAGTACGTTGCCTTGTCCTCATTGCGGCACCCAGAGCGGAATCCACGCATCTGGACGAAAGAGGCAACGGAGCAGCTTAAAGAGTCGATCAAGCGGTATGGCGTAGTAGACCCGCTTATTGTAAACAGCGCCCCCGGGCGTGAGGGCGTGATCGTGGGCGGAAATTTCCGCGCCGTTGCTTTGGCAGAAATGCAGGTTGATACCGTTCCGATTGTTCGCGTGAACGTGCCAGCAGATAAAGAGGCCGAGCTCATTATTCGCTTAAATAAAAATACCGGAATTTTTGACTGGGATGCCTTAGCGGAGTTCAGTGAGGATCTCCTTGCTGACATCGGCTTCGACAGCGAAGAGCTCGATACGATTTTCGAGGAAGACCCGACGCCCGAAATGTTCGACCTCGAGAAGGAGCTTGATAAATTAAACATCGAATCGATTGAAGCCAAGAAAGGCGATGTCTACGATCTCGACGGCTCAAAATTAATGGTGGGGGACAGTACGGTAGAGACCGACGTGCTCACGCTCATGGACGGCGAGAAGGCCGATATGGTCATGACCGATCCGCCGTACCAACTTCAATACTTGGGCGGCGGCAAGCGGAAGGATGGCGCGACGGTTGGCTTTGGAATGAAGCGGAATCGCCGCTATCTCGAGACCGAAGAGCTGCCAGAAAACTTCACTGATCTTTGGATGACCAACGTCAGCAAAGTCCAAGCAAAAGATTTTTCAATTTTCTGCTATGAAAATTGGAAGAATTTGAGGAATGTGTGGGATACGATTGAGAAGTTTTGGAGGGTGCGCAATCTGGTAATTTGGCATCTTCCTAATAGAAATCAGGGCTATGCTGGCAGGTACAAGCTGTTCTCGAAGCATGATATCGCGGTCGTTGGAACGAGTGAAGAGTTTTCCGGCCTCAACCTTGAGGATGAGGATCAGCTCGTGCAGAACGAATACGAAGCAGCGCTCTTTGCGACTTCGGGATCTCCGCATTGGGAATCGTACGGTAAGGGCAAGAAATATTGTCCGACGGATCATATAACCTATAACGCCGCCGATGAGAAATCGTCAGGGCAAGCTGTGGTCTTCGGGGTCAAGCCGCTCGAAATCCTGATCCCGTATATCAAGATCCTCACGAAACGAGGCCAGCTGGTGCTGGAACCGTTCGGGGGCAGTGGATCTACATTAATGAGTTCCATTGCCTTAGGTCGACGCTGCTACGTTATGGAGAAGAGTTCTGTGTATGCCGAAATCATCATGCGTCGCTGGGAACTGAAAACCGGCAAAAAGCGCCGCAAGATCCATGGCGAGACACAGTGACGAACGATCGAAATTCATACAGTTGTTGTCCGAGAATCCTTCTATCAGTGCGGCATGTCACAAGGTTGGTATCGGCCGTGCCACCGTCTATCGATGGATAAAGAATGATCCTGACTTCAAGACGGCGGTTGATCTTGCCTTGATCGACGGAAGGAAGCAATGGATTGAAATGACGGAGTTAGCGCTTGTGAGGGAGGCTAAAAAAGGCAATGTCGGTGCCATCAAGTATTTTCTCAGCAACAATGAGGTGCGCTATCTGCCGAAAGTTCCTGTCGAAGCGCTCCCTCCGGAAGGCCGTGAAGAATGGGAACGAAGGAAGAAAGAGAGCGTGCCGACGTATCACCTGAGCGAAGAACAGACTGATAACATCATCGCTTCGTTGGAGCGGTTTGGTCTATTGAAAGACGGCAAGTTTACCGAGAATCTCATTAAAACGAACCCCGAGCTATTTCTGCAATGGATACGGGAAGATGAAGAGTTAAGGAGGCAGGAAAAACGGGAGAAGTTTTTCAAGGGATCGTGAGGATGACTACGGGCGGCCGCTACTTTATGAAATAGCTGATCTTCTTCCCGTAGAGCGCAGCAAAACGCTTGAGTTCGATGACGTCGACGCGCTGTTGACCTGATTCGATATTGGAGATATGGGACTGTGGCCGCCCTATCTTTTTGGCGACTTCCACTTGGGTGAAGCCTGCTTCGATGCGTGCTTTTCGGAGGCGTTCCACGAAGATAGCGTATTCCTTGGTCTGGATCGATTTCGGCATACCTTCAACGCTATATCCGGAAAGTGAATATCCAAATTATGGATATTATGATATGCTGAATGAAAAATCGAACTGGTTTGGCAGGGTCTGGACTTCCTTAGAGCCCTGCGTCATCCATTGTCTCGAAAGGTCGAAAAAAGAAAACAGACAAATTAATGGGAGCATTATTGGGAACGCTTGGCTTTTTCTCGATACTTTTTATGGCGGGTGCGCTCATCAAGCCAGAGCCATTACAGAAGGGCTGGTTTAAGGAAAAAACGCGCAGGAAAATCATCCTGGTCTTCGGCCTTGGCGGGTTTATTCTGTTTATGATCGGAATTGCCGTCACTCCAGCACAGAATGTGCCTACTCCGGTAACTGCTGCGCCGCAGGAACATCTAACCAGTCAGGAGATGATAGCGCAGACCGTTAACGGAGTGCTTAGTGGAAATAATGCCGACGGCGAACCGTATCTCAGAAATCTTAGCGCATCGACAAGCACTGACGGTCTGTGGGATATTGCAGTCGATTTCAACGCCAGCCAAAACCTCACCTCCGGACTCACGTTGGACGGCATCAAGATGAAATCGACGGATCTGTATCAGGGGCTTTACACAAGCGGCGTGAACAACATTGAGCAAGTGATTGTCTCAGCTTATCTTCCTGGCATGGATCGTTATGGGAATACAACCGATACGCTGGCGTACCGATCGGAACTTGATGGTGACGTCGCGGCTAAAGTAAATTGGAATGCTGACAAAGCAACGCTTGAACTTCAGGTATTGCCTGGCCTTTGGAATACGCTTTGGGTATGGCCAGCACTTCAGCAATAGCGGGTTCTGGCCGCCGGCGGATAAACACCCCCCTAGAGGGGTGTTTTGATAGGTTATTGAGAGGTCTGGACTTCAGTACCCAGTGTGTCATCCATTGAGGTATGGTAAACCAACCATTAAAACCGGCAGGGGCGGGGGTCCAAACGGCAGTCCATGCCCCAATAAAGGTCAGATACGTACTCTATGCCCGTAAGAGCACCGAGAGCGAGGAAAAGCAGGTGCTTTCGATCGATTCTCAAGTCAAAGAGATGCTCCAGATCGCCGAGCGTGAAGGGCTGGAAATTATCGACATCCGTCGCGAGTCGCACTCGGCAAAAGACTCCGGGCAACGCCCGGTGTTTAACGAAATCGTGAGCGATCTCAAAGCAGCGCGATTTAACGGAATTCTCACGTGGGCACCGGATCGCCTCTCGCGCAACGCGGGTGATCTCGGATCGCTCGTGGATCTCATGGATCAAAAATTATTGGTCGAGATCAAAACGTTCGGACAGAAATTCACGAATTCGCCGAGCGAGAAATTTCTTCTGATGATTCTGTGCAGTCAGGCGAAGCTTGAGAACGACAATAAATCAGTGAACGTAAAAAGGGGACTGCGAACTCGTGTGGAGATGGGATTGTGGCCGGGCGTTGCGCCGACCGGTTATCTGAATGAGAACCGTAGCGACCGGAAGGGGCAGGTAACGATCGATAAAGAACGAGCGCCGGTCGTCAAACAAATGTTCGAGAAGGTGGCGTACGAAAATTGGACGGGGCGAAAATTGTACCATTGGCTTCGGTTCGAGCTCAATTTCAAGACAAAAAGCAACCATCATCTTTCCCTAGCGAATATCTACCTTCTCCTCGATAACCATTTTTATTACGGGCGCTTTGAATATCCTAAAAAGAGTGGGAATTGGTACGACGGCAAGCACAGGCCACTCATCAATCGAGATCTTTTCATGAAGGCGCAGGAACGAGTGAAACGAGACCAAATTGTACGCTCAGAAATTAGGGAATTCGCTTTTACAAAACTCATCACCTGCGGCAAATGCGGATCGGGGATTACGGCGGAGGAAAAGTATAAGAAGTTGGATGACGGCACGACGTCACGATACGTCTATTACGGATGCAGCCGGAGCAGGGATCATCACTGCAAGACGCAATACGTCCGCGAAGAAAACCTCATCGGGCAACTCGCCGCCTTTATCGATCAAATCAATCTAAACGAGCTCAGCGTCAGGCACAAGCTTGAGGCAGAAATTGAGCGTCATCAAAAATTCCAGCGCAGCGTCATGGGAATGCCAGAGCCCAAGAATGTGGATGCGAAAGCGAAAGACGTCAACCTCCGAAATTACATAAAATACCTCCTTAAGGAAGGTAGCTTAAATGAAAAGCGCGAGCTGATGGGATGCTTCAAGAGCAAATTAACCATGAGAGATAAAATAGTGCAGCTGGTAATTTCCTGATGTCATGGAAGTCCCTGGTGGTAATCGTGGGCGAATGGACTCAATTCACCGTCTCGGCACTGTATCGAGCGATCAGTCCGCTGCGGATAGCCTTCTTGTACACGGACAGGAGTAAGAAATACGCAAGGACGATATAAACGAGCGCCAAGACAATGCCAAGAAGCAATTCCGCGATTGGGAACGTCCCGCCGCTCACGATAGCGCGTACTCCTGCAAAGACGTAAGACGGAGGAAGCAGGTGACCAATGTATTGCATCCATGTCGGTAAGACCGTGAGGGGATAGAGTACCCCGACAAACGGCGAAAGTAGGGCGGGAATCGGCCAGATAAACCATTCCGCTGCCGGACCCAGACGCAGCACGATACTCACAGCGACGATGCCAAGCGCGATGCCAGAGAGAAAAAGAATAAGGAGGAATAGTGTAATTGAGGTTCCATAGACGAATGCTGAAAATCCGAAAATTACCGAGGCGAGAACGAGCATGACAACTAATGCGATGATGCCTCGCAAGATGCTTGCCAGCGTGAACCCTGCCACGTACTCAGATATCTTGATTGGCGAGGCGAAAATGTTGAGAAAATTGCGCGACCATACATCTTCAAAAAACGACATGGTGATGCCTTGCATAATCTGAATGAGGAAATCCCAGAGCAAGATTGCTCCGAGGAGCACCGATATGAAATTGAATCCCGATCCGGATATGCCGCCAAGATATTTGCTCAAGAACCCCCACATCACGATATCGACGGTTATCCAGATGAACATTTGGACGAAGCGTGTGGCGTTGCCGCGGATGAGGTACCACTGACGAAGGAATATCGCGTAAACTCGTTGTGTGTTCATAACTGTTTAGAGTGATTCGTGAAGTAGCGGTTCGCGGGCGATTGAGATGAAAAGTTCTTCAAGATCTTTTTTACCGTGTTCTTGCGGCAGCGTTCGAGGATCACCTTCAAGTAAGATTTTGCCATGTGAAAGAAACAATATACGATTACAAACATCCGCGACCTCTTGCATATTATGCGAAGTCCAGAGGACGCCGCCGATGCCTTTTGCTGCATATTCTTTAATCTTCTGGCGTATGGTTTGTGCGGTTGAAGGATCAAGCGATGCTGTGGGTTCATCAAGCAGGAGTAAGTGAGGGTTGTTTATCGTTGCTTTAGCGAGGCTGACCCGCGTTTGCTCTCCCGACGACAACACGCCGCAGCGCGTATTTCTAAATGATTCAAGTTCGAATTCTTTAATGACTTCATTGATTCGCTGTTTGCGGTTCGGCACGCCATAGAGAAGTCCGAAAATATTGAGATTCTCATAAACCGTGTGATTTCCTGGAAGTTGGGCATATACCGCGGCAAAGTTTGTTACGGCAAGAGCCTCGCTTTTTTTTCGAGCGACGTCGTTTCCTTCGATAGTTATCGTTCCGCTGGTCGGTTCGAGAACGCCGAGGATCATGTCGATGGTAGTCGTCTTTCCAGCTCCGTTTGGACCAAGAAGCCCCACAATCTCATTCTGTTTCACCGCAAAGGAAATTCCCTTAACGGCGAGATTTTTACCGTATGATTTTCTCAGATCCCTTACCTCCAAGACGGATGTGGCGGACATATGGAACATTATATCCTGTATCTGGTTCGGTGTCCTAAATGCATTGGGAATAGGACTCGAATTTTTGGCACCAAAAAATATAGCAAAAATCGACACCTCTCGGTCTGTCCGATACTTTTACTGAGTGCTCCGCGGCCAGGACTCGAACCTGGAACCTTATCCTTACACGCTTCCTAGTGTTTCCAAAAGGCGTGGACTATATCATTGCCATGATCCGTCGAAACGGACTTTAGGCATCTCGGTATCTAGTCTCTACGGAGCCCCCTCGCTACCGAGAGGTTCCCACGGTGTTCGCATGCCTTTCGGTTTAGCCTTCACCGTTATCCCAAGATGTTTCATCGCACCGTTTCCCGTGCGAGCTGCCTTCTGACAGGGATTTGCTCTACCATTGAGCTACCGCGGAATATTGCTAACGATTACTAGTGTAGCAAAAGGAGGAAGTATTTCAAGCGACCTCGTGCCGGTTGCCTACCCGCTCTTTTGCGGTACATTCACCGTGAGCCCGCCCGCCGTCGTGGTTGCGATTTGGAAGAAAATATTTGAAGCACCGCCAGTCGTCAGGAAGAGCGGAAACATTGTCGGGTCAACCGTAAAGACAACCTGCTGGTCGGTATACGTCGCCCCGGGTGCGCCGGTGCAGGCGCCGCTTTCCGGAAATGTGAATTGCGGCGTGATGGGCGCGGCAAGGTCGCCCTGTTCATCCTGGAGCATGCGGATATTGAGCGGGATGCATTGTGCGATGTTGCCCATGGCGATTGCAAGATTCAACGTCAATTGATTTCCCTGCAATGTGGCGCCCATGATCGAAATGCTTGCGTCGCTTTCCGCCCATGAGAGAGGATAGGGGATGGCATAATCGGAAGCATAAATCGATTGCGACGGATTGCCGACGGGCGTTCCGCCGGTGACGGTTGATGTGCTGATCGGGATCGTGGAACTTTCCGTGGTGGAGGAAACGGTTGTCGTGGCAAGCGCGAGGGATGACGTTGGATATGAGGTGCTCGTGGTTGGCAGAGGAGACGTTGCAACTTCGTATGTGCCCGGCGTGTTATAGAAGACGACGAAATAGGCGATCGTGGCGAGTACGAAATCTATAACGACAATAACGAGCAAAATTTTTCTAAGGGACATCCCTACTATTCTATCAGCTATTCGGCTTTTTTCTTATCCACCGCGTGTGAGTCCACTTCGTAGCTCGTATTTTGCGCTTCAAAGAAATTGACGAGCTCGTACACGTCAGTCGCGCCAGCCATCCATTTGGCTGGATTTTTTGCGCCATAGTGCGCTTTCATGCCAAGTTCTTCGAGCCGCCGGTCGGCAACATATTGCACGTATTGGTTAACATAGTCGGCATTCAATCCGAGAATGCCGCGCGGGAAGAGGTCTTTGTTGTACGCCGTTTCAAGGTCAACGCCTTCGATGACGATGTTCTTGATTTCGTCGGCAAATTCTTTGGTGAGCAGTTCCGGATTTTCCTCGAGGACATTCTGGATGAGACTCATGCCGAATTTAAGGTGGAGCGATTCGTCGCGGATCACCCAGTTGATCATTGAAGCGAAGTTGCGGAGCTGGTTGCGCTGGCGGAACGAGAGCACCACCATGAAGCCGCTGTAGAACCAGATGCCTTCCATGACGAGATTGGTCGCCACGAGGTTTCGGATGAAATCTTTTTTGCCCCCGGTCGTCGTCACGTCGAGCGAGTCTTCCGTCATGCGGCGGAGGTATCGGTTGATGTACGCCTCCTTGGCTTTCATTGACGGCGTTTCAAGGTGAAGATTAAAAACATTCGCGCGGTCGAGTGGGAACGTTTCCAAAACATATTCGAAGGCCACACAGTGGTTTGCCTCCTCCCACATCTGCTTTGCAAGATAGAGATGACATTCGGGGGATTTGAGATACGGATAAATGCCGAGCGCGATCGAGCGGTTCACGATGAGCTCCGCAGGGTTAAAGAACGACATGAGGAATTTGATAGCGTGCCGTTCGTCGTCCGTCATTTTTTCCCAATCGTATAGATCTTCCTTGAGGGCGATCTCATGCGGGAACCACGTGTTCCGCACCGCCTGCTGATAGAGGTCGTACGCCCACTGATATTGAATTGGATGGAGGTTCATATCCTCCGGAGAGGCTTTTCCTATAAGCATGGTGTTAATAAAGATAGCCGAACGCCGATTTATTGGCAACTGTCGCAGACGGTGTCTTCCGAAGGGTCGCTTGGCGGGAGGATTTTATATTGCTTTTTTGCACTCGCTTGCGGCTGGGATTGAGCGGAGGTGAAGCCCATCGGGGTTTCGACGGGTGTTATCGATTCGGTTGCCGCAACGTCATCAACAACTGCGGCAAAGGCTCCGCGCACTGCGGGAGCGGAAGCCGGAGTTGCAACGGGGGAGGCTGGTTCCTTCGCTACGGGCAACGGTTCTTCCTTTGCGGCAATCGGCTCGATGAAGGTTGCGATGGCTTCGACAGCAACCGGTTCCACGGGTTGAGCGATGACAGATTCCACGGTAACGCGCGGTTCGTCGTCGATCACGCCGGCGAATCCTCGCTTGCCCATCTTCTCGGCTTTGTTCACGTGCGTCGTGCTTTGCTCTGCGGTGTGTCGTGGCTTCATATGGAGATAGTACGTTGACTTCACGCCTTTCCTCCATGCGGTGGAATAAATTTCCATCGTTTCGCCGATGTCGCGTGTTTCGAGATACATGTTCCGCGAGAGCGCCTGGTCAACCCATTTCTGTGCGCGTGCGGCGACTTCGATGAATGCATACGGTGAGGTACTGAATGAAGTTTTATAAATATCTTTGATGTGTTGGGGGATTCCGGAAATGTTTGCGATGTCGCCCTGTTCCGTGATAATAGATTCGCGGACTTTTTCCCAGATGCCCATGTTCTTCAAATCGTTTACGAGGTTGTGGTTGAGGTCGAGATATTTTCCGGAGATTTTATTGCGCGAAAAGACTTGCGCAAAACGCGGATCGATTCCCGGCGTGGTTCCGGCGAGTAATCCGATGTTGGCATTTGGCGCGGTGGCCATGAGCGTTGCGTTGCGCATGCCGTTCTTTACCTTTGCGCGAAGCGCATCCCAATTCAAGCCGCGATACTTGCTGCTCTTTGAAAGTGTGAGTTCCGTGCCGCGGTCGGCTTCAAGCGTTTTTAAGGTATCCACCGGCACCATGCCTTTGGACCAGCCGGATCCTTTGAAGTGGGTGTAGCTCCCGCGTTCTCTGGCGAGATTAGCGCTCTCATCAATTGCAACATAGCTCACGAATTCGAAAACTTTGTCGGCGAAATCCCACGCATGATCGCTGTCGTATGCCATTCCGAGCTGTTCGAGCATGTCGGCGAATCCCATCACGCCCAAACCGATTGCGCGATTCTCCTTGTCGGATCGTTCGGCCTCCGGGATGGGGAGTGCGTTGATATCAATGAGGTTGTCGAGCTGATGGATCGCGTAACGGACGCTTTCCTCGAGCTTTTCCCAGTCAACCTGCTTGTGGTGTACGTGGACGGCAAGATTGAGTGAGGCCAGGTTGCAGACGGCGATGTTGTTTCGATCCTGCGGAAGGCAAATTTCAGTGCACAAATTGGACATATGGATCGTCCCGGTATTGTTGTTCAATGCCCGGAGGTTGATATTGTCTTTCCATACGAGCCACGGATGCGAAGTGGCCTGCAAGGCCACCAAAATCTGCCGATATTGTTCTTCGGCTGGCACTTTCTTGAAGACGCGGAGTTTCCCGGCTTCAGCCATCTCTATATATTCAGCATAGCGCTCACTGAATTTTTTTCCGTAGAGTTCCACGAGATCCGGCGTTTCTTTCGGGTCGAACATGTACCACATCTCGCGGTTCTCAACGCGCTTCATGAATTCGTCCGAAAGGAAGACGGCGGTGTCCGCGGTTCGCATGCGCATATAGTCATCGCCGGCGTTGTGTTTCCAGTCTATATACTCCACAAAATCAATGTGCCAATTTTCCATGTAGAAGCAAAGTGCTCCTTTTTTCTTTCCGCCGCGTTGGATGGCGCGAATCGATGTGTCGATGATTTTCGCAAACGGCGTCGGTCCGGTTGATGTCGAGTTATTAGAGGAGAGGGGAGAACCGGATGCGCGCAGCTTGGTAACCGATGCGCCGATCCCCCCACTCGCTTTCGAAAGTTTGATGACATCGCTTACCGATTTTGCGATGTGGTCAATGTCGTCTTCGATTTGCAAAAGGAAACAGTTCGACAGGCTCGGTCGTGTTGTTCCTGCGCCGAGGTTCGTCGAACCGCCGGGAATGTATTCGAGCCTGGACATTTTTTGGTAAAACTTTTTAGCCCACAGCGTCGGGTTGGTTTCGTTGAAGGTGAGTCCCATCGCAAGCCGCATGAAAAAGTATTGCGGCGTTTCGGCGGGCTGATTATTTTTATCTTTGATCGCGTAACGGTTCAAAAGCGTTGAAAGTCCGGCGTACACAAAGAGTTCGTCGCGGGAAATGTCGAGAACTCCGGAAAGTTCCTTCAAATTAAACTTTTCAAGGAGGCGTGGGTCGAGCAATTTTGCTTCGACGCCGGCTCTGACCCATTCGGCGAATCCATCGCGATGTTTTTTGCGCAATAGCTCGAGATTGTCGTCGTATTCACCGACCACTTTGCGGTATACCGTCTTCAATAGCAGCCGCGTGGCGACTTTGTCGTATTCAATATCCTCTTTTATGTTCTGGACGGCGGCATTGATCGTCGCCTGGTCCATTTCCTCCGTCGTGATGCCATCGTAAAGCGTAAGCCGCGTCTCGGTTGCGATTTGGGTGACCATACTGATCGGATCTTCGAGCCCGATGCAAGCTCGTTCGATTGATCGGTTAATCTTATCCGCGTTGAATGGCTCCCGCGTACCGTCCCGCTTTGTGATGGTGAGTTCCATAATAGTTAGTTTTTAGAGGTAAAACCATTTTAGCACTAGAGTTTTAAAACGACGGCAAAGTTGTGGATAAATTTCGAAGGCCATTTTGCGATTTTCGGGGGATGTGGCGGAGTAGGCATTTTTTTGCTCCTACCGTCCCCCTCCTTACTACAAATAACAGTAAAAAATAAACTGGGGATTTTAAAAAACCCCAGAAAAAATGAGGTCTCAGTTTCCGGGTCGGGGAAGGCAGGGTGACTTGTCTGCTCCGGCCGCAGCCGGACCCTTTGCCGCTCCGGAAACGGCGACCGGGCGCTTGACAGCTTTTTGGAATTTCCAAAAGAGGAAATTTTAGATTCTCTTAATATGCTGCATGCTATTTTCCCTATATGCAAAATAAAAGCAAGGAAAAATCTGTCGGCCGCGTTGCAATCATTTTCATGATCGTTCTTTTGATTGCTTTCCTCACGGTTGTTTTCCTGTTGCGGTTCGGCATTGAAGGAGAAGTCATACAAAAGAGCGGCGCGACGATCGCGGGAGTGTGGCAAAATCTCTTTGGAGGCGCAACGTATGACATAAATCCCGGCGACGATACCATTCTCGACAATGAAAATGCTTCCGATACCGCAGTTTCCGTTGCGACGGGCACAGTCGGAAGCTCAACCGTCGATTTTGAAGGTGATTCTGCGCCTGCGGAGGTAGAAAAGCCCTCTCAAAAACCCTCAAAGAAAAGTTCTTCTTCAAAAAAAATATCAAAAACAGCCACCAGCAGCCTGAATGATATAAACAACGATGACGCGAGCGGTTCGCAGGAGTCTTCGGACGATTTTCTTGCGGCGACCATAGCGACATCGTCGAACGGTACCTCAAGCGCCGGATCTGAATCTGTTTCTCAGATTGCTTGCTCATTCCCCGTGCCACCATTTTCAACTTCGACATTGTCCGCGAAAATTATCATAAACGAAATTGCCTGGATGGGATCCGTCTCATCCACGAGCGAAAGCGCAACCGCAGCGGCAAATGATGAATGGATGGAACTTAAAAATAGTTCCACGCAGGATGTTGAACTTGCGGGCTGGAGTCTTTTGAGCAATGACGGAGCAATCAAAATTATTTTTGCGGCAGGCGATCATATCTCTGCGGGCGGATTTTATCTGCTCGCCCGCGGAACGGGCGGAACGGTTTCAGCGCGTGCACAGAAAACCTATTCCGGAGGATTGTCGAATGCGGGTGCCGAGCTTGCGTTGCTCGACGCTCAATGTGGCGTTTCGGATTTTTTCGATGCGTCATCCGGCTGGCCCGGTGGAAATAATACTACAAAGCAAACGCTCGAACGTTCTCTTGGTCATGACGGTTGGCAAACCAGTTTGTCTGCCGGCGGGACGCCCGGTGCCGAAAATTCCACTGGCGCGCCGGCGGTGCAACCGGCAACTTCTTCAACGCAAACCACCGGGTCGGGTGGCAGCGTGGGAACGAGCGGAGAATCTGATTCCACGGGCGAGGCAACGACCACCGACCAAACCGCCACGAGCACCGATGAGGCTTCCGGTACGCAGACTGTCTTTTGCCCTGCGGATCACGTGGTTATCGAACAAATCCAGATAGCCGGAGCGACATCAGCCAACGATTTTGTGAGGTTATTCAACCCTTCCGCGTCGAGTGTTGATATCGGTGGCTGGAAGTTGCGCAAAAAATCCTCGGGCGGCACCGATGCCTCGCTTAAAGTGTTGGGGAAAGGAAGCGTTATTGTTCCGGGCGGCACTTTCACCTGGGCAAACTCCGCGAATGGCTTCGCGGCCTCAGTCGGCGCCGATGTGTCGAGCACGGAAACGATTGCCGCCGACAACAGTGTTGCCGTTATGAACGCAAGCGGAACGATCGTTGATGAAGTTGCGTGGGGGACTGGCAGCAATCAATACGTTGAGGGGAATGCCTTCCCAACGAATCCTGCTGCAAACCAAATGCTTGAACGTATAACCGTGAACGGTGCCATGAACGATTCGGATGACAACGCCGCAGATTTTGCGTTACACTGACAGGCATGACTATCGTCGCTGTACTCCACGATGTGCGTAGCGTACATAACGTCGGTTCAATATTCCGGACAGCGGACGCCGCTGGAGTTTCGAAAATAATGCTTTGCGGGATCACGCCGGTGCCGGTCGATCGTTTTAAAAAAATTCGCGCAGATTTTGCGAAAGTTTCGCTTGGTTCGGAAAAAACGGTGGCGTGGGAATATTATGAGACGACTGCGGTTGCCATCGCGCGCCTGCGCGAGGATGGATACCGGATTTTTGCCGTGGAACAATCGGAAACCTCCGCGCCGTATTATTCTGTGCGGAGCAAAGCCGGAGAGAAAATCGCTCTTGTGCTTGGCAATGAGATTGAAGGCCTGCCGTCGCCGATCTTGAATACGGCCGATGCAATCCTTGAGATTCCGATGCGTGGCGCAAAGGAATCGTTGAATGTGGCCGTTGCATTTGGTATTGTGGTTTTTGGATTGCAATACTGATGGCATATAATAGAGAGATGCCTCACAATAAGAAAATGACCCTGTTCGTAATCGGGATCGTGCTTATCATAATTGCCTGCGTGGGAGCGTGGTGGTTTTTCTTTGCGCATCGCATGAACCCGCCACTTCCGGAGCAAACCGTGCAGATTGTAGCAAACCCAGCATCAACCACAGCAACCTCTTTGCCTGCCGGAGAAAACCCGTCCTTGCCGACCGAACCATTGCAGATTGATAACGCGACGTTTACCGTTGAAATAGCGTCAACGCTTCTTCAAAAGACCGACGGGCTTTCGTTCAGGCCGGGGCTTGATGATGGCCATGGGATGCTTTTTCTTTTTGACACGCCAGCCATCCAGAATTTCTGGATGAAAGACATGAATTTCCCGATTGATATGATCTGGATCGGCGGCGGCAAAGTCCTTGGATTCGCGCAAAACGCCGAACCGCAGCCCGGCGCGCAGCTTTGGCAGCTCACGATTTATTCATCGCCGGACGGCACCGACCAGGTTTTGGAAGTTCCTGCCGGAACCGTCACAAAAGACGGTATTAAAGTCGGGGATTCTGTTGTCATATCGGAATAGCCCTATATAATAGAGGAATGACCACAAAACGTATCGCAATCAATGGTTTCGGGCGAATCGGACGGTTATTTTTTAAGGCGGCGTTCGGCAATCCAAATTTCGAGATTGTCGCAATAAACGATCTTGGCGACGTCGAAAATCTTGCTTATCTTTTGAAATATGATTCGGTATACGGCCGCTACGGCAAAGAAATCAAAGCGGATCTGCCGAACGGAAAACTTATTGTTGACGGCCATGAGATTGCGTTCCTTCAGGTGAAGGATCCGACCCAGCTACCGTGGAAAAATTTGAATGTTGATATTGTCGTTGAGTCAACCGGTTTGTTTGATGAATATGAAAAGTCAAAAGTGCATCTCGCTGCCGGCGCAAAGCGCGTGGTGATTACCGCGCCTGCAAAAGATGCCGACGGCGTGGACGGGCAAACGGTGCTCATCGGGGTAAATGAAGACAAGATGAAGACGTGCGCGATCACGTCGAACGGATCATGCACCACAAATTCCGCTTCTCCGGTGATCCAGGTGCTTTCGGAAAATCCGGGAATCATAAAGGCGGCGCTCACAACGGTTCACGCATACACCGCAACGCAATCGCTCGTGGACGGTCCGATTCGCGGAGGGCATGATTACCGGAAGGGCCGGGCCGCTGCGCACAATACGGTTCCGGAAACAACCGGCGCGGCAATTTCCGTTGCCCGAGCCATTCCGGACCTCAAGGGAAAGTTCGACGGCCTTTCATTCCGCGTACCGAATATCACCGGTTCAATCTCGGATATCACATTTCTCGCGAAGCGCCCGACGACCGTCGAGGAAATTGCAAAAATTTTGAGCGAAGCTGCGGCCGCACCGCGATGGCAGGGGATTTTGAAAGTGACGAATGATCAATTGGTTTCTTCGGACATCATTGGTGAACCGTATGGCGCGATTGTTCCATTGGATCTCATTAAGGTGATTGACGGTGATCTTGTTAAAGTGCTTTCATGGTATGACAACGAAGCGGGGTACGTGAGCACCCTCGTGCGGCACATTGAGAAAGCTGCGGAGTTGGTATAAAAAGAATCGGTAAAAAAGAGGCCGGCTCAGAGAGTCGGCCTTTCGATATTTTGCGCGGTGAAAATTATTGCCCGGTTCGGGAGAAAAATCTTCCCGGGAAAAACGTGATCACGCCCATGGCGCTTACGTTGTCTTTGCCATATGCCCCAAAAGTCAGTTCGAGTCCGTTCTTCAATTTGAAGCGGAATCCCGCTCGCCCGGTTCCGTCGGGGATGCGGTCCTTATCGTTTTCGATGACCGAATATCCTTGACTGCTTCCGATAAAGTGGCTCGCAACGGTCGTTTTCCCAATGCCAGCGCCGACAAACGGATGAAAGCGGTGTTTCGACCATAGGTCAAATTCAATCGCAAACATTTTGCTGTCGGTGTTGATGCCGAATTTTCCGACAGCTCCGCCGGATTGTGCGGGATTGGATGATGCTTGAACGAATGATCCGGTTCCCTCGACAATTTCTTTTTCCCATTCAAACTGGATTCTGATCCATGGACGAGCTTGGATGCCGCCACCCATGCACTTCGCGTACCCTTTCGCATTTGGAATTTCGATAACTTCCGGATCGCCGATTTGGACGAACGCCTTCGGGAGATCAGCGAAGCCGGCGCAGGTTTCAATAAAGACGTTTCCCCATGCTTTTTGGAGGCTGGATTCTTGAGCCACCGCGATGCAAGGGAGTACAAGCGCCGCGATTACGAGTTTTGCCAGGATTCTTCCCCGGATTGGCATGCACCCTCCGACGATGGTGTAAGGATTTTTGAAGCTTCATGCACTATAGTTCCGCCGCAACCGTTTGGCAAGCAACCGCATGATATAATGGAGGCATGACCATTTATCTCGGCGCCGATCATCGCGGGTTTAAACTTCGCGAGCGTATAAAAAAACAGCTGGCTGACGGTGGTTACGATGTTGTTGATCTTGGAAATGCGGCGCTCGATCCGAATGACGATTATCCGGATTACGCAAAAGCGGTTGCCGAAAAGGTTGCGGAGCATCCCGGGAATGATCGTGGGATTGTTATCTGCGGCTCCGGTATCGGTGTTGATATCGCCGCCAATAAATTTCGGGGAATCCGGTGCGCTTTTGCCATGTCGGTGGCACAGATTGCGGCGGCGCGAAATGACGACGATGCGAATATGCTCGCACTCGCGGCCGATTTTCTCAACGAGGCGGCAGCCCTATTGATGGTTGCGAAATTTCTCGAATCTCCATTTAACGGCGACGAGCGGTACGAGCGCCGCATTAAAAAAATTTCCAGCTTCGAAAAGTAATGGTCGTCATACCTTCCATTAATTGCGCGGATTTTGATGGCGTGCGCAAAAGAATTGAGACGCTCAAGAAATTCTTGGGACCTGGTGCATTTGTTCATCTTGATGTGACCGACGGTGTCTTCAGTTCCCATAAAACGTGGAGCGATCCGCACGCATGGACGCCGCTCGGGGCGCCGTTCGCACTCGAGGTGCATCTGATGGTTGAATTTCCGCTGGACTATGCCGATGATTGGTTTGCGGCAGGAGCGAGGCGTCTTATCGTCCACGCGGAAACGCTTTCCGATGTGGTGTTCCACGGTTTGCGCGAGCTGGCAAGCCGTTACCAGGGCGAACTCATGCTGACCTCGAGACCGGAGACGACGGTTGATGAAATTGAATCGTTTGTGCCGCAATTCGCGAAATTTCAGGTGCTTTCGGTGGCGCCGGGGGCGGCCGGGCAGGAATTCCAACCGTTTGCACTCGAGAAGATCCGTTTTTTGAGGGAGATATCGCCGGATGCTACAATTGAAGTTGACGGTGGCATAAATCCGGAAACAGCTAGGCTTGTGAAGGACGCCGGCGCGGACACGGTCGTATCAGCCCATTATCTTTTTGACAATAACGACCCGGAAAAAGCTTTTAAAATTTTAAACAACATCTGATGGAGCCGCTCACTGAAAAACAATTGCTGCACTTGGAGAGGATGGCGAATCGTTTACGCGAAGACGTCATCACTATGGTCCGCGACGCCGGCTCCGGCCATATCGGCGGACCGCTCGGCATGGCGGAAATTTTTACCGCTATGTATTTTCACATTCTTAAGCACGACCCAAAGAAGCCTGAATGGCCGGATCGTGACCGACTCGTGCTTTCAAACGGCCACATTGTTCCGATTCAATACGCCGCGCTTGCGCACGCCGGCTATTTTCCGGTTGAAGAGCTTAAAACGTTGCGCCAGCTTGGCACGCGGCTTCAAGGCCATCCGCATCGGGGGGCTCTGCCAGGAATCGAAACAACATCCGGCCCGCTCGGCTCCGGCATTTCACAGGCATCGGGTATCGCGCTTGCGGCCCGGCTCGACGCAAAAAAATATCACATCTATTGCCTTACGTCGGATGGTGAACACGAAGAAGGAAATACATGGGAGGCGATGATGTTTGCCGGGAAAAACCGCTTAAGCAACCTCACGGTTATCGTCGATCGCAACAATATCCAGATTGACGGGGTTACGGAAAAAATCATGCCCCTCGAACCATTCCGTGCAAAATACGAATCGTTCAATTGGCACGTTCTTGAAATCGACGGCCATAATTATGAGGAAATTATTGCGGCCGTCGTGGAAGCGAAAGCAACCTACGAAAAGCCGACCGTAATTATCGCGCACACGATTCCCGGCAAAGGAGTGGACTTTATGGAAAATGATTATTTATGGCACTCAAAGCCGTTCAAAGCCGGTGAGGCGGAGAAAGCATTGAGCGAACTTCGGGCTGAGCGCGGAAAAATTGAAAGCAGACACGGATAATTTAATTAATAATTAAAAAATGAAAATTGTAAATGTCGTTTTAGCAATCGGCACAGCAATCATTTTGGGAGCTTTGATCGTTTTGGGCATTGCCGCGTTTTATCCGGCTCCCACTGCACCGACGTATCCAAATAATCCGATTGGCATTCCCGTGGTGCCGTGTCCGTCGGGCGATACCCAATGCTTGAAACAGAATCAGCAGATCGAGGCCCAGCAATCCGCGCAACAGGACCAGTTCAACCAGGAGGAAACGGTTTACGAAGCTGCGATGGGTGTATACAACCGTAATCTTTTCATCATCGGCAACGTAATTGGGATCATTGTCTTTGTTGCCGGATTTCTTCTCGTCCTTTACGCCGCTCTCGCCGGGCAAGGCGTGCCCATCGGCATTATGCTTGCCGGGCTTTGGAGCATAATGTACGGCTATGGTCGCGGGTGGGGGAGCATTGATGACCAGTTGAAGTTTTTTGTCGGCCTTGTCGTTGCCGTGATCGTGATCGGAGGCAGTATGTGGCTCATGCAACGCCACGCACAGAGAACGGTATAAGGAACACGCCCGATGTACGCGATGTTCCATAAAGATGAGCCGAAAGCCGTTCTGACGGCAATCGTGATTACGGTTGTCTCACTCGGCACTTTTGCATTCGTCGTGTTTTCCCGGTTTCAGGCCGACGTCGCCACGAGCAATTTTTCTTTGGAGGAGATTTCGGGATGGAATATTTATCGAAACGACACCTACGGATTCCGGTTGTCGTATCCGCCGGGATGGACGTTGTATGAGGACGGTCTTGTTGGCAATGACCCCTATGTTGCGTTCGGCAATCCGATCTCGGGCGTAAAAACATACAGCCTCCAGATTTTTGTCGAGAACAATACAAGCTCGCTTTCCTCCGGCGAATATGTCCATGCTTTTCTGGCGGAAGATAAGGCGGAGGATAAGGCGAGTGGAGCTGTTAACGGGGAGGCGCCTTCGGTTGCTCCGCAATACGAGCGGTCTGAAGTTCTTTCGGTTGGCGGGCCGCCTTCGTACGAGGCGTATGAGCTCTATGGCGTTTTTGAATTCGATCATGTCGCAGAGCAAATATATGTGGCGCATGGCGGGGAAACGCTTCGTTTTGATTTTCCGGTCGCCCGCGAAAATCCAAATCTTTCACTGCCGGTGGCGAATAATTATGTAGCGCACCAAATTGTGAACACGCTAGTTTTTACGAAATAGAGTAAAATAAAGAGAATGATTGATCCTGAGGCAAAACTGAACCCCGCATTGTTCGAGCCCAATTGTGAGCAGCGTCCGACCCGTGACGGATTCGGGGAGGGGCTTGTCATTGCCGGCGACAAAAATGCGAATGTGGTTGCATTGTGCGCCGACCTCGTGGAGTCCACGCGCGTTGATGCATTCGCAAAAAAATATCCAAGCCGCTTTTTTGAACTCGGCGTCGCCGAACAGAACATGGCAACGGTTGCGGCCGGTTTAGGGGTGACCGGAAAGATACCGTTCATTGCGTCGTACGCCACGTTTTCACCGGGAAGAAACTGGGAACAGATCCGGACGACCATCGCCTATAACGATTCCAACGTTAAGATTGCCGGCCATCATGCTGGCATTTCCGTCGGCCCGGACGGCGCAACACACCAGGCCACCGAAGATATCGCTATTATGCGCGCGATGCCGAATATGCAGGTGTGGGTGCCGTGTGATGCCATCGAAGGACGCAAAGCGACGGCCGCCGCGGCTCATGTGTGGGGGCCGGTATATCTGCGATTCCAGCGTGAGAAAACGCCAATAATGACGACTGCCGAAACACCGTATATTCCCGGCAAGGCGCAGATTTTTTGGCAATCAAAGAAACCGGAAGTGTTAATCATCGGATGCGGAGGTCTTATGTATAACGCCCTCGTGGCGGCACGGGAGCTCGAGAATGAAAAAATCGGTTCGATCGTTTTGAATTGCCACACGATCAAGCCGATCGATGCAAAGAAAATCATCGAGCTCGCGAAAAAATGCGGGGCCGTCGTGACGGTCGAAGAACATCAGGTGGACGGCGGTTTGGGCGGCGCGGTCGCCGAAGTGCTCGCGCAGTCGTATCCGGTGCCGATTGAATTTATCGGAATGCAGAACATGTTCGGGGAGTCGGGTTCGCCGGCGAAGCTTATCGAAAAATACGGAATGACTGCGAAGGACATTAAGCTCGCCGCAAAGAAATCCGTACGAAGAAAGAAATAACGGTTCGTCCCGTCTCTGATATAATGAAACCCATGAAAAGAAAATACGATCTGGTGTGCATTGGTGATACCGTTATGGATGCCTTCATCGGGCTTCACGAAGCGTCCGTGCATTGCAGTTTGAATAATGAGGATTGCCAATTATGCATGTCGTTCGCAACGAAGATCCCGTACGAATCGCTCGTGGTTGTCCCTGCCGTCGGCAATGCGTCGAATGTCGCCGTCGGCGCGGCGCGACTGGGTTTGAACACCGCCATGCTTACGGCGGTCGGCGGCGACCATTACGGCCAGGAAATTCTCGAAGTCTATAGAAAGGAGGGCGTTGCAACGCAATTCGTGCGTGTGAATAAGAACAAGCCGACCAACTACCATTTTGTGCTCACGTACAAAGCCGAGCGGACCATTCTTATCAAGCATCAGGAATACGACTACGTCGAACCGAAATTGCTCGACAAAAAAACCGACTGGATTTATTTTTCCTCGATCGCGGAACACACATTGCCATTTCACAAAAAAGTTGCCGACTATCTGAAGGGGCATCCGGAAGTGCGCATGGGTTTTAACCCCGGCACATTCCAATTGCGTTTCGGCGCGGATAAGCTCAGGGATATTTACAAGCATACGTATGTGGTCTTTGTGAATAAAGAGGAAGCGGAACTGGTGTTGAAAAAGAAGCCGGGAACCGACATGAAGGCGCTTTTTGAAGGGATGCATAAAATCGGTCCGAAGATCGTGGTTATCACCGACGGCCCGAACGGCGCATACGCATCGGACGGTGTCAATCGTTATTCGATGCCGCTCTATCCGGATCCGAAGCCGCCAGTATCGCGGACCGGCGCCGGCGACGCATTTTCAACGGGATTCATGTGCGCACTCATTTACGGTCTGCCGGTGCAGGAAGCGTTGCGTTGGGCGCCGATCGAATCGATGCACGTTGTTCAATTTTTCGGCGCTCAAACAGGATTGCTCACCAAGCGGAATCTGGAAACCCTGCTTAAGCGTGCGCCAAAGAAATTTACACCGAAAGTATTATGAAATCTTTACGCGAAGTTCTTGCCGATGCCGATGCGCGCCATGTGGCCGTCGGGCATTTCAATATCTCCGACCTCGGCGCCCTCAAGGCGATTTTTGCAGGGGCTCAGGATCTCGGCGTACCGGTTTTGATTGGCGTATCGGAAGGGGAGCGCGAATTTATCGGCGTTAAAAATGCGGTCCGCCTGATCCGCGGCCTGCGCGAAGATTATGGATATCCGGTTTACCTGAATGCCGACCATACGCATTCGCTCGACAAAGTGAAAGAAGCCGCTGAAGCGGGGTTTGACGAGGTTTTGTTCGACGGATCGAAACTGTCATTCGAGGAAAACGCAAAGCAGACAAAAGAGGCGGTGAACACCGTCCGTTCCGTCAATCAGGATATCGTCGTCGAGGGCGAAATCGGCTATATCGGATCATCGTCCGAAATCGTAGACAAGCGTCCGGAGGAATCACTCAAGCTTTCAACGCCCGATGAAGCGATGTGGTTTGTAAAAGAAACGGGCGTGGATGTTCTTGCCCCCGCCGTTGGAAATATGCACGGCTTATTGAAGGAGATGGTTACGGGCGATGCCCATAAGAAATTAAATCAGGAACTTATCGCGGCGATTAAAAAAACGTGCGGAAAATTTATGACACTGCACGGCGGTTCGGGAACGGCAGACGAGGATTTTGTGGCCGCCGCAAAAAACGGCATGACGATTATCCATGTTTCAAGCGAGTTGCGCCTTGCGTGGCGCCGGGGTGTCGAGGGAGGCTTAAAGAATCCGGATGAAATCGCTCCGTACAAAATTGTCTCACCCGCGGTGGAGGGGATTAAGAAAATCGTTATTGACCGCTTGAAGTTATTTAACGGAATCCAGGGCTAGAAATTAAACTTGCTTCCGTACTGACCGATCCAGGGCAGTTCTTTTTCTTGTCCACCCAAAACGTTCATGATGCCGACGATCACGAGGATGATCGAGGCGAGCCACCAGAGCCATACGATGAGCCATCCGATCACCGGGAACCAGCCGATTCCGACAGCCACCGCCCAGCCGATTACGTCAAAAAGAAGGAGTGCGAGACCCTGCTTTAAGTGATATTTCACAAAAGGATCATTTTTCGCATCCGTCAGGAAGGGAATCACTATGAGGATCCAGAGATAGGCGAAAATCGCCATCACGTTTCCTTTTTGTTTTTCGACCGCCGAACCCGCATGCGCATTATGCGCTCCGTCAGTATGATTTGTTGGCATGGATTTAGTATATCAAATCGGGAATTTGCATCTCATATTTCTTTCTGCTACTATATACCCCATGGATTTAGCCGTTACATCGCGCGAAATAACAGGGAAAAAAGTACGAACTCTCCGCAAAGAAGGCCTCATTCCCGCAGAGCTTTATGGCCGCGGGATCAAAAATGTCCACCTTGCGGTTCCCGTAAAGGAATTCAACAAGGTTCTTAAAGAAGCCGGCACCACGACCGTGATCACGCTCACGCTTGGCAAGGAAAAACACTCCGCCATGATCCACGAGGTGGGGCGCGATTTTTTGAGCGGCACCATCAAGCACGTTGATTTCCACGAAATCCGAATGGACGAAAAGATAACGGCAAAAGTGCCGCTCGAATTCATCGGCGAAGCTCCGGCAGTCAAAGAAAAAGGAGCCGTCGTGAATCGGGCAATGTCTGAAATAGAAGTTGAGGCTTTGCCGAACAATCTTCCCCGAAGTATCACGGTTGATTTAAGCGCCCTCGATGATATTGATAAGACCATATACGTAAAGGATATCCCGCATCCGAAAGGCGTTGAATTCCTGGTTGCGCCGGAAACGGCAGTTGCCACGGCAACTCCGCCGGCACCGGAAGAAGTGGCGGCACCGGTTGAAACGGTTGATGTGTCAACGGTTAAAGTTGAAACCGAAGAGAAGAAAGCCGAACGACAGGCGGAGAAAGAAAAATCGGAAAAACCGGAATAAACCGGCGGATAAGCTTGGGTAACCGGTTTTCCTATTCTGCGTTATAATAGAGGAAAGCCGCACTCAAGTATGCATAGGCCTTTAAAACCTAAGACGGTCGGTGATATTTCTGCTCGGCGAAACGGGTGGACGCCTTTTTCGTCTTTGCCTTCTCGCGTTAATTTAGCCACCGATAAAACCATCCGGATTCCGATCACCCACGGATTGCAATTTATCTCGCTCGCCGCCGCCGCGGTTTTTTTAATATTCGGATCCGTCACGGCGCCGACCATGAGCGGCGTGACTAAGGCACAGGGAGCGAGCCCGACGCTCTTAGGAGGAACGGCTTCGAGCACCGATGCCGCTGCCGAACAGCAACAGCTACAATCTCAACTTTCGCAGCTCGAAGGGCAGATCAACCAATACCAGGGCCAGATCGCAAGTTACCAGAGCCAGGGAAAAAGTTTGAGCGGACAAATTGCGGAACTCAACGATAAAATCGCAAGCCTAAATCTCCAGATTCAAGCGATTAACCTCACACTTTCGCAGCTCGACCAGAAAATTTCCGAAACCCAATCGCAGATTGACGTGACGCAAGCCGATATTCAGGATAAAAAAACCGCAATCGGCGGCCTTATGCAAAATATTTACCAGAACGACCAGGCAAATCTGATGGAAATTTTCCTGAAGAATCCCCACCTTTCCGATTTTTGGAACGATACACAAAATATAACGCTCTTGCAGGACAACCTGCGGGTGGCCGTCCAGCAGGTGACGGATTTGCAGGGCCAGCTGCAGGATCAGGAACAGGAATTCGCCGCATCGCGGGATGCAGCTTCGACGGCGCAGGCATATCAGGCTGCCCAGGTGGCCGCCGTGGCAAGCACGAAAGACCAGAAGACGCAGTTGCTCACGGCAACGAAAGGGCAGGAATCCAAATATCAGGCGTTGCTTGTCCAGACGCAGGCCACCGCCGCGCAGATCCGAAGCCGTATTTTCCAGTTGCTCGGCGGGGGACAACTTTCGTTCGGCGACGCATATCAATATGCCAAGCTTGCCGGCAATGCCACAGGCATTGATCCGTCGTTTATCCTTGCCGTCCTCGATCACGAATCTGCGCTCGGACAGAATGTCGGGAAGTGCGACTACAAGTCGGCGATGAGCCCTTCAAACATTCCGCTCTTTCTTGCAATCGTAAACTCCCTTAATCTCAATCCGGATACGATGCTCGTTTCCTGCCCGAATGCCGACGGCATTTACGGGGGCGCCATGGGGCCCGCGCAATTTGTGCCATCAACGTGGAACCTTTATGCGTCGGCGGTTTCCGGGGTCACGGGCGACAATCCGCCGTCGCCGTGGAACAATGCGGACGCCTTCGTCGCGACGGCGCTTTACTTGAAGGATGGCATGGTCGGATGCCAGGCGGTTTATACGGCTCCGTTAAGCCAGGAGCGTTGCACGGCGGCAAAATATTATGCCGGGTCTCACTGGAAGAGTTACCTTTGGACCTACGGCGAAGCGGTTGTCGAGCGCGCTCAAGGATTTGCCGCGGACATTCAGACCCTTACGGGAACGACGACGAGCTAGCAAACTACGGGTGTGGGACGTATAGCAATAGGCAAATGAAAAAACCAAAAAAAATCACACTCAAGAACGGCCTCCGGGTGCTTTTGGTTCCTCAACCCGAGAACATGGCTGCGACGGTTCTGATTCTGGTGGAGGCGGGGTCGGAATACGAAACCAAAAAAATAAATGGCGTTTCTCATTTTCTTGAACACCTTATGTTCAAGGGGACAACCACCAGGCCGAAGCCCGGTATGATTGCCCACGAACTTGCGGCGCTCGGCGCGCAATCGAACGCTTTCACCGACCAGGAGTGTACGGGATATTGGGCGAAGGCGCAGGCGGAGAAACTTCCGAGGATTCTGGAAATCGTCTCGGATCTTTACCTAAACCCGATTTTTAATCCTGAAGAAATAGAAAAAGAACGCGGCGTTATTATTCAGGAAATTAACATGTATGAAGATGATCTCCCGGCTCGTGCGCAGAAAATATTCAGCGAGCTGGTATATGGCGATCAGCCGGCCGGATGGGATGTTGCAGGGACGAAGGAAGTCGTCCGGGCGTTGCACCGCGACGATTTCGCAGCTTACCGCGCGTTGCGTTATGTTGCGCCGGGAACTCTCGTTGTTGTTGCTGGAAAATTTAATGAAAAAATAACGCTCGCACAAATACAGCGAACATTCGGAAGTCTGCCCCGAAAGCGAGTGATCGCAAAGAAGCCGGTGAAGGAACAGCAAAGCGAACCGAGAGCGCTGCTTCACTTTAAAGAATCGGATCAGGCGCATCTTGTTCTTGGATTCAGGGCTTTTAACAGATTCGATAAGCGGCGCAACGCGCTTCGTTTGATGGCGGATATTCTTGGCGGGGGAATGAGTTCGCGGCTTTTTATGAAAGTGAGGGAGGAGCTTGGAGCGGCCTATTATATCGGTGCGGGAACCGATCTTTCTCTCGACCATGGCCTTATTTCGATTTCGGCCGGCATTGACCATGGAAAGATAGAAACCGTTATCAAGGCAATTCTCAATGAATGCAGGCGTATGTGCGATGAAGTGGTGCCCGCGGACGAACTGCAGAAATCAAAGGACCACATGATCGGCAATCTCATTCTCGGGCTTGAAACCTCCGATGACCTGGCGAGTTTTTACGGGGGCCAGGAGATTATCACCAAGACGATTTTGCCCCCAGAGACATTAGTGGCTAGAATAAAGAGGACAACAGCCGCCGAGGTGCGGAACGTGGCCCGCGACGTTTTCAAGGAAAAACATCTCAATCTTGCACTCATCGGACCTTATAAAGACCAAAAAAAATTCCAGAAATTATTAATTTTAAAATAACGGAATCAACCGATGGAGCGAAAAGGATTTGAAATTTCATGGATGAGCTTATGGCGGTTTTTTCTTTTCATCCTTATTGTGTGGGTTATTTTCATGGGTCGCCAGATTCTGCTTGGATTGTTTCTTGCAATCATTATTTCTTCCGGGCTTGAGGGGCTCGTGGATCTTATGGAACGGATGAGCTTGCCGCGTACGGTGAGCGTGATCCTCATTTTCCTCGCCGCACTCCTCGTCATTATTATACTGGTCTACACCGTAGTTCCCCTTCTTATTGTTGAACTAAACAACGTACTTTCCGGAGCCAACGCTGCAAATCTCGGCGGCCTCAGCATATTGCTCAACCTGAAAGCTTCGCAGTCCGCAAGTAGCCTGGTTTCAAAACTTTCCTCACAGTTTATCGCGAGCAACACGTCGCCGCTTGATTTCTTTGCGAATGCCATCGGCAGTTTCGGGCTCGCGATCGCCGTCATCGTGAGCTCGTTCTATCTCACGATTGGCCGCGACGGCGTCGAACAGTTTCTCGAGATCATTGTGCCGCCCGATTACGAAGAACAAACGATGCGCATCTACGGCCGCGCTCGCAAGCGGATCGGCTCCTGGTTCCGCATGCAAATATTACTGAGCTTGATTATGGGATTTTTGGTGTGGGGAGGCCTGTCTTTACTTCATGTGAAATATGCATTCCTCATCGCGATCATTGCGGCTATTTTCGAGCTCGTTCCATTCGTGGGTCCGATCCTGTCCGGAGCCGTTGCGGTTGTGACCGCACTGCTCACTTCGACAACCCTTGCAATCTCAACCCTCATCTTCTTCATGCTTGCGCAGCAATTTGAATCGAACATCCTCGTGCCGATACTTTCGCGGCGCGCTATCGGCTTGCATCCGGTGATCGTGATCGGTGCCTTGCTTATCGGGGCGGAGGTGGGAGGTATTTTGGGCATGGTTATCGCCGTGCCTGCCGCGGCAATTTTCCAGGAGGTCATCAGCGAATGGTCGGTGAAGAAACGGCCTGTGCCTCAGGAATAAGGATTGATCGTTTGCCGATTCCGCAAAATCTTGTAGAGTGGTATCTATGGCTCACGACCCAAGCGGGAAATTCTACATAACGACGCCGATTTACTATGTGAACGATAAGCCGCATATCGGCCACGCGTATACGACGATCGTCGCTGATGCGATTGCGCGCCTTCGCGCCCAGCGCGGCGAAGATGTGGTTTTCACGACTGGGGTTGATGAAAACTCCCAAAAAACGGTTGACGCCGCCCAAAAAAGTGGCGAAGAAATCCATGCTTACGTTGACCGCCTCGCGGACCTTTGGAGTGACACTTGGGCAAAGCTCCGCATTTCAAACACCGATTTTATCCGCACAACCGAAGAGCGGCATGTCGAGATGGTCCGTGAATTATGGTCGCGCATGGAAGCGGCCGGCGATCTCTACATCGGTACGTATCAGGGTCTTTATTGCAAAGGCCATGAGGCGTTCATGAAAGAAGACGAGCTTACGCCCGACGGACTTTGTCCGGATCACAAAATAAAACCGGAACTCGTTTCGGAGCAGAATTACTTTTTTGCATTGTCGCGGTATCAGGACAAGCTCGTCGAGTTTTATAAAGCAAATCCGGATTTTGTTGCGCCGGCAAACCGGTTCAATGAAGTCCGCGCATTCGTGGAGCAGGGGCTCGAAGATATAAGTTTTTCCCGTGAAAAGAAAGAATGGGGAATACCCGTGCCCGGCAATCCCGACCAGGTTATTTATGTTTGGGCGGATGCGCTTGTCAATTATATTTCCGCGGTTGGCATCGAGGGTTGGGAAGAGCATCCGGCCGACATTCACGCCGTCGGCAAGGACATCCTGCGTTTTCATGCGGTGATATGGCCGGCGATGCTCATGTCGGCGGGTCTGCCTTTGCCGGGGCAGGTGATTGCAAACGGATTTCTCACCGTTGAAGGAACCAAGATGAGCAAGTCGCTCGGGAACGGCGTTGATCCGCTCGATCTCATTTCGCGCTATGGCAATGACGGCCTGCGCTATTTTTTGCTGCGCGAAATACCGTATGGGGAAGACGGTGATTTTTCAGAGACAAAAATGAAAGAGCGCTATAACGGCGATCTCGCAAACGGCCTCGGCAATTTTGCCGCGCGCGTGCTCACGCTCGCCGAAAAAGAAACGCTGGCGAACGATGCTCTGGATGGAGAATTTGAAAAAGTGGTCGCCGTAATGAAAAAAACCGCGCAAGAGAAGGTTTTCGATTATAAATTTGCGGACGCGCTGGCTGCCGTATGGCACGCAATTGCCTTCGGAGATAAATATGTGAATGAAAAGAAAGTGTGGGAGATAAAAGACGGCAAGCAGCGCGCGAAGGCGCTTTTCAATCTCGTGGTGCTTCTCGATAACATAGCTGCCGTGCTTTTGCCGTTTTTACCGGAAACATCCCGAAAAATAACCGAAGCTATTGTTTCAAAAGACGGAAAGCTCACTGCCAAAAAGCCCGAAGCTCTTTTCCCTCGCGTTTAGCCCGATATTCGATTGCCGCGGCGTTCGTTTGTTTTGTAGCCGGTATCCGACGACCAGACAAGGAACAGCTTTTTCTTGAAGCCGCCTTTACGGTCAAAATTTTCGCGAAGTGCTTTTGTAATTTGTTTGTTGGAAATGCGCTTTGTGTGTTTGATCTCCTCGATTACGGCGATAAGGTCAGCGAGCTCTGAAATGAGTTCCGGCGGCGTCGTTGCGGATGCAACGCCGCCCGATTCTTCGACGACTTTTCTTAAAAGTTCCTGTTCGAACTGGCGTCGATTCAGCTTCACCGTTTTCAGATCGCCGCCATTTTTGCGGATCTTTTCCGGGATCTTATCGCGGATCAGCTTGTTATAGTAGATTTTTTTTGATGTGTTCCCCATAGGCGGCAATGACATCCTTTTCAAAATCGGGTATGTCCTCGTAGTTGTTGGTGAGCTTTAAATCCGCTCGCGAGCCGATTTCCGGAATATAAATTTCGTTCGGTTGTTTGTTTAGCTCCGCAAATTGTTCGCGCGTCGTAGTCCCTTCCCCGGACCGGTTTCGTGCAATGAGGCGTGCATAGCGGTGATCGTCATCGGCGTATACGTAGATCATCATTTTCTTCACACCTTCTGAGGGGAATGTATTCATCATTTCCTCGTCGCTATCCCATCGGACGCCGTCCAGAATCCCGACGTCGGCCGTGTTTTGCATTAATCGGTGTTTCATTGCCCGTGAGAGCACACCCTCCGGAAACGCTCCAGGCCTCTGCATGATCTGTGCGAGCGTTTGTTCGTTACCGCGGCCGTGCGACATACCCCACAGATCGAGCGTATCGCGGAGGATATCGGAAAAACGATGGCGGCTCACCGTAAAGCCGTCGCGCTTCAGCAGCTCTTCAAGTTTATTCGCGACCGTTTCTTTTCCCGCAAGCGGAAGCCCCGCCAGGCCGATGACAAGTTTCATGCGAGTTTTTTAAGCGCCTCTTCGGCGAAATATTTCATTGATTTTGGGATTTTGTATTCAGGGTTTTGGAGCTCGTCCATGGTGAACCAACGGATCTCATCGCTGTGTTCGCCGGGACCTTCCACGATATGGTCGTTTGTGCTCCGCGCAAAATAAATCGAGTTGATATGCTTGTGGACGTCGTTGATCGGATGGATATACGTGAAACGGGGAGTGGAGAGTTCGATGTATCCATCGTCGAATTCACTGATTCTGGTTTTCTCCCCAACGATCGTTATGTCGAGACCGACCTCTTCTTTGGCCTCACGAATGGCAGCCTGGATCGGATCCTCGTCGAGCTCGATATGTCCGCCAACGCCCATCCAGATTTTATATTTATCATGTTTTCGAAGAAGCACTTTTCCCTTATAGACGACAAAGACGCCAACCGTGAAATCATTTTTTTCGTGAACGTGTGCCATATGAGTATGATAAAATAGGGTTACTCCTTATGCAACAAAACCATTTTTTTGACGCCCATACCCACGTGCAATTTTCGGGTTTCAATGACGACCGAGAGGCGGTGTTGAAGCGCGCCGACGAAGCGGACGTGTGGATGGTGAATGTGGGCACCCAAAAAGAAACCTCCCGCGCCGCCGTCACGCTCGCGGAGCAGCACAACGCAGGCATATACGCTGCGATCGGGCTTCATCCGGTCCACACGGCAAAGTCTTATCACGATGAAGCGGAGCTTGGCGGGGGAGAGGCGGCAAAGGCCTTCACGTCCCGCGGTGAGGTTTTTGATGCCGATTACTACCGTCCGCTCGCCCTTCATCAAAAGACGGTGGCCATCGGCGAATGTGGCCTGGACTATTTCCATTTCAATGAAAATGAAAGCAAGGAGATCCAAATGAAACGGCAACGTGAGGCATTTGTCGCCCAGATAGCGCTTGCGCGGGAGGTTAAAAAACCGTTAATGATCCATTGCAGAAACGCATTCGATGATCTCATTGAAATTTTGGCCTCGCCAAGCTACCCCAAAGTGGACAATCCCGGCGTCATCCATTTTTTCACCGGAACCATGGTTGATGCGGAGAGATTGCTTGCGCTGGGTTTTTCGTTCACTTTCGGCGGTGTTGTCACTTTTCCCCCGCGGAAAGGCACTTCGGCAGGGGATTACGATGAAGTTGTAAAGATGATTCCCGCGGATCGGATCCTCTCCGAGACCGACGCCCCTTATGCTTCGCCAGCGCCGTATCGCGGCAAACGGAACGAGCCTGCGTATGTCGTCGAAACCGTTAAGAAATTGGCGGAGCTTAAAAATATTTCTCCGGAAGCGATGAAGCGGCAAATTTGGGAAAACGCACGGCGTATTTTCGGCGTTTAATTTTCGCCCCACGCTATTTCCACAGAAATAAAAAAACCGGCGCACGAGGCGCCGGTCTGGTTATTACAGAAGCAGTGATGGTTCGCATGTCTCGCGAAGCATCAGATTTACCATCGCGAGCCAAGTGCTTACATAATGGACTCGCGAAAGAAAATCGTCTTCATAAGCCAAAACTTCATGGTCTCCATTTCTACGAAAATAGTAGATCTGGAGATCGGGGTGAAGTGGTTGACCGTCTCTTATGGAATCGAGGATGTGGCGGACATTTTCTGCGCGGTCTTCGATGACGTGCGTTGCCTTGAGCTGGACGTAATCTTTGACCTTCTCTGATTTTTCTTCGCAGAAGAACGCCTGGTCCAATCTTATGCCGGTGTCGCGATAAAAATGATTAGCGACAAACCAGTCCTGGGTTTTTCTTCTAAAATCGTACCGCGTCCGGGAAAGCGTGAAGCGTCTGTCATGAAATCGGGAACGAAGCATTGCGAGACCCCGTATGGCACCGGGGATTGCAGGCGCCTTACGGTGATCGCCAATTAAAAATGACGGTTCATGGTGATTGTTGATGCGGTCGATGATGACGTTGCCGATGTCGCTCACTAAAACTTCTGCCACGGGCCCCTCCAAAAGGAAGTTAATAATTTTTTAATGTTTCTTTTTTTAGCATGAACCCGGATTGCTGTGCTGTCAATTGTCAATTTGATTAAGCGCGGTGCGCGGCTTACTATATGAGTATCGATGCCGAATTACGAACCGACAAAATTTGAAGAAAAGTGGCAAAAAAAGTGGCTTGAAGAAAAGATTTTTCGGGTCGCAGACGATTCAAAGAAACCCAAGTATTATCAGCTCGAAACCTTCCCGTACCCTTCGGCTGCGGGGCTTCACATGGGCCATCCCAAGGGATACACCGCCGAAGACATCCACGCACGCTATTCGCGGATGAAAGGGAGGGAGCTCCTTTATACGATGGGATGGGACGCTTTCGGTTTGCCCACAGAAAATTACGCGATCAAAACGGGAAAAGCTCCGAAAGAGCTGACCAAAGAAAGTACGGACAATTATCGCCGCCAGGTCAGAATGTTTGGTTTTTCGTATGACTGGGACCGGGAGATAAATACGTCATCTCCGGATTACTACCGATGGACGCAATGGCTTTTCATCCGGTTGTATAAAAAAGGACTCGCATACCAGGCGAAATCAAAAGTGAACTGGTGCCCGAAGGATCAGACGGTTTTGGCGAACGAACAGGTAACCGACGGAAAATGCGAGCGATGCGGCAGCGTGATCGAGGAACGCGACATGACGCAATGGTTTCTGAAGATAACCGACTACACCGAGCGCCTGCTCGCTGGTTTGGACGGGCTTGATTGGCCGTCGGCGACGGTGAAGCGCCAGCAGGATTGGATCGGAAAATCGGAAGGGGCCGAAATTGCGTTCCTGCTCGACTTCAAAAAAAATCCCGCAGACAACGATCGCCGCGGACCGAACGGCGAGCGGGCCGCTTTGACCGTTTTTACAACCCGTCCGGATACGCTGTTCGGCGTGACCTACCTCGTTCTTGCTCCGGAGCATCCGTGGGTGACGCTTGCAACCGATGATGAACACGATGTGCTGTTGAATAAGGAGGAAGTGAAAGCATATGCCGTTGCGGCGTCGCACAAAACCGAACGGATGCGCCAGGAAGAAGAAAAAGAAAAAACCGGCGTCGAGCTGAAGGGGGTTATGGCGATCAATCCTGCGACGAATGAGGAGATTCCAATTTGGGTTGCCGATTATGTTCTCGGCTCGTACGGGACGGGCGCCATCATGGCGGTTCCCGCCCACGATGCCCGCGATTTTTTGTTCGCGAAAAAATTCAACCTGCCGGTGCGGGTTGTCGTTGAAAACGGCATATTAACCGGTTCGGGAAAATTTAACGGGATGGATTTCGAAAAGGCTAAATGGGAAATTATAAAGGAAGTGGGCGGAAATAAGAAAACCCAATATAAACTCCGCGATTGGTCTGTCTCGCGCCAACGCTATTGGGGCGTGCCGATCCCCATGATTCACTGCGAAAAGTGCGGAATTGTGCCGGTGCCGGAAGCCGAGTTGCCCGTGGTGTTGCCCGATCTCGAGAATTATCGCCCACAGGGGATGCCACCGCTCGCGGGGTCGCAGAGCTTTATCAACGTCAAATGTCCGCAATGCGGAGGGGAGGCAAAGCGCGACGCGGAAACCCTCGACACTTTTGTTGATTCATCGTGGTACTTCCTGCGATATACCGATCCGCATAATGATGCGCAGATTTTCGATCCCGCGAAAGCCAAGCATTGGATGCCGGTTGATCTCTATGTGATCGGTGCGGAGCATACCGTGCTCCATCTTTTATATTCGCGTTTTATCACAAAATTTTTATACGACCAAAAACTGATCCCGTTTGAAGAGCCATTCACGAAGCTCCGGCATCAGGGCCTTATCCTTGGCACCGACGGACACAAGATGTCGAAAAGCAAGGGCAACGTTGTGAACCCCGATGAGCTCGTTGCCGAATTCGGCGCCGATGCCGTGAGGATGTATCTCATGTTTATGGGTCCCTTTGAAGACGGCGCGCCGTGGGATTCGAACGGGATTCTGGGCATCGAGCGGTTTCTTAAGCGGTTTTGGAATTATATATATCTCGCCATGTCCCCGATCCAAAACGAAACGAAGCCGCACCTCGATCGCGGCGCAAGGACCGAAGCTGAGTTTCAGAAGCAGATTGCGCTTTCGGCTGCGAGAGCGAAGGCTTTGCTCCACAGGACGATTAAGAAAGTCGGCAACGATATTGTGGCCTTCAAATTCAACACCGCAATTTCTGCATTCATGATTCTTCAGAATGAGCTCGAGAAAGCTCCGATGCTCGCGACGGAAGACCGCGAAGCGCTGGTTAAAATCCTGCATCCGTTCGCGCCGCACATGGCGCAGGAGTTGTGGAGTGTGATGGGGCACGAAACTTATCTTGATTTTGAAGCGTGGCCGGGCTACGACGAGAACCTCCTTGCCGAAGGAACGGTGAGAATGGTTTTTCAGGTAAACGGAAAAGTGCGCGATGCGGTTGATGTTGATGCGGCGGTCACCGAAGAGCAGGCAAAAAATCTCGCACTCCAAAATGCTAAAGTTATAAGTGCCATGGGCGGAGCGAATCCAAACAAAATTATCTACGTCGAAAAGAAACTGGTGAACGTCGTCATCTAAAATCATTATTTATGGCACACGGAGATGACGGGGGAAGTACGATGGGTGGCAAAATATGGACCATTCTCTTCGGCGTCGTAATCATCGGCGTCGTGGTGTATTTGTGGAATTCCGGATTGGTCAATAAGGGCACCGGCGGTCTCGAAGCGTTTTTCCCGCCGCCGTCCGCAACCTCTTCGGCATTCAGCTCAACCCCGCCGGGATTTGGCTCCGGGCTTTTAAGCGGAGGGATAGGTAATTCTGCACCTGCTGCACCCGCCACGCCCATTGTGCCCCCGCCGACATACATTTCGTCGCCAGCGCCGACGACAACGTTCCTGAACCCCGGAATCAATCCGCTTGAAATTCCGGCCGGCTTTACAGCCTCACAGCTTTCGCCGTACTTCAAGGAAATAACCATCGGCAGTTCCTATTCGGGTTTCAGCGGCACGTACGGTCAGATCACGCTTTCAACCAATCTGAGCCAGAACGAAAGTGTTGATGTCACCGGATGGGAACTTAAATCGAATCACGGAAGCGAATATGTGCCGCAGGCGGTGGAAGTGTATCAGCCTTCGGGGTTTGCTCCGGCGGCCGACATCCAGCTTTCCGAAGGGCAGACACTGTATCTTTTTTCGAACGCCGGCCCCATCAACCTTCGCCTGAATGAATGCATCGGCTACATGCAAAGAGATTTAAATACCAATCCGCAGTTGCCGCTTACGTGCCCTTATATCAACCAGTCCCAGATATCGAGCTTCACCGGTTCGTGTCAAAACTATATCGAGTCGCTTCCGGCCTGCACGGTGCCTGATAATAACGATCCGCGTGTCCCACCGACGGATTACGCGTGCCAACAGTTCCTGAATAATTTAAATTACGGCGGTTGCTTCTCTCAACATTACGGCGACGCAGATTTCCTTTCGAATCAGTGGTGGGCATGGACGGGAAATAACATCGCCGATCCTTATCACGACAACATCCAACTCTACGATCACAACGGACTTTTAGTTGACGAATACTCATATTAGTGGTATTTTAGCGGCAGCACTCGATAGCACTATCATAAGGAGCGCACATTGAATTGCGAACAGTTCAAAATACGATACGACGTGTTTCACCAAGAGTTGGATTCTCACCGCGTTGTCGATTGGGGATTTCAGCTCAAGGCCGCCGATCTCGTCGAGCATAGAGAAGTCTGCAGGTCTTGTGATGTTTTCGCCGCCGATTACGAAGAGGCCTACAACCGCGGTATGAACGCGAAACGAAAAAAATCTACGGATTTAAAGAACGAGGCAAGGAGTAGAATCGCCGGTTCCCGGCCACGAAAGGAGAAAAAGACGTGATCGAAATCATTGACTGTTCCCGGTTCAGGGCTCTTTGTTTCTGGCTCATCCACGAAACATTGGCCGAAAGCCGTGATTCCGATAAAGTTCGGGACATTTGGGAGATCGTCCGGCAACATCGAAGCGAGTGCCGGTCCTGCGACAGAATTTTGACGGAGGCCAGTTGTCGAAATGAGGTTGGGGAAGACGACACTCAGCTTGGCCGTCTGGAGGAATGGTTGCTGGGATTTCGGGATCTCTTCGGAGTAAGCGAAAGCGAACTCGAAATGCTTTTGACTAAACGAATGCTGCAGGCTGAACGGAAAAACATTGATAACAAAGACCCCTCTTCATGAGGGGTTTCATTTTTTCTCAATATAATCATTTCCTTTCCGTAAGCACCGTTTTCACCGCTTTCTGTTCTCCGTCGCGTAAGAATACGAGCTCGGCTTCATCGCCGACATTCAAATCTTCGAGATAATCCTGGATCGGATGCTCGCGGTCGAGTCGCTTTCCGTTGAGTGTGAGAACGATATCTTTTTCTTTGATGCCGGCTTTGTCCGCCGGGCTTTCGGGGACAACGGCAAAATCGTGTTCGCTTTCGCGGAGTATGAGCGCGCCGTAATCCACCGGCAATTTCATTTTCACCTTTAACCCGGGGTCTACCATGATATAGCGAAGGCCAAGCAGGGGACGCCGTATGCGGCCGAAGCGGAGTATGTCGTCGAGATCCCGCCGCGCCGCATTTACGGGGATCGCAAATCCGATGCTGTGCGCTCCGGAAATGATTGCGGCATTAACGCCGACCACGAGGCCATTTGAATCAACCAACGGCCCTCCGGAGTTGCCCGGATTAATTGCGGCGTCGGTCTGGATGAGGCCGCGCATTTCCTGCGGTGGCGCATTGGGATCGGCTTGCGCTGTTATCGAGCGCGATAAACCGGAGACAATGCCAAGAGAAACCGTGTTGCGGAAAATGCCGAGAGCGTTGCCGATAGCAATCAGGCTTTGCCCGAGCTCAAGCCGGGTTGCATCGCCCAATTTTAAAAAGGGAAGCTTTTCCTGTTGGATTTTAATGATCGCGACATCGTTGATCGGGTCGCGGCTCAAGACTGTGGCCGGGAATGTGCGACCGTCATTCAAAATGACGGTATATTCCGCTTTTGCATCGCTGATTACATGCTTATTCGTCATCACAAGACCATTCGGGTCAACGATGAATCCGGATCCTCCGCCGATTTGAACCATGCCATGCTCGTCGGCAACTGCGTCGCGTATGGAATATTCCTTTGGAAGTTCTTTTTCGAGATCTTCAAGGTGTTTTGCGATGGCAATCGAAACCACGGCGGGCATCACCCGTTTTATGATCTTGATAACGCGCCGATCGTCCATGAAGTTATCTTACCACATGCGCGAGCGGCATACTGCTTTCGATTGGCGGTGGGGGTGAGATTCGAACTCACGATACGGTTCCCCGTATGACGCTTTTCAAGAGCGTTGCCTTAAACCACTCGGCCACCCCACCAGATTGCTTCTATACAGTAAGGAATTTTACAAACTTAATCAATATTTAATCCTGTCGTGATAAGGTTCGCAAATGCGATTTAAAAAAGCGATTGTTTTCGGTGTTGTGCTCGTTATGCTTCTCGCGGTTGCTCTTTTGCTAGCGCCAGTTTTCATAATAGAAGAGCATGCTGTTCCGGAAAAATCTTTTCCGCCGCCATTGGCTTGCGGCGATGTTTGTTCGCTGATTATCGAACCGAACGACGGCATCACGCCGGTTCGGTCTCTGCTTCAGCATGCCGTGAAATCAATTGATCTCGTGATGTATGAACTGCAGGATAAATCGATTGAGGCCGATCTCATCTCTGCTCGCTCGCGCGGGGTTGCCGTGCGTGTTCTGCTTAGTCCCGGATATGAAGGCGAGCCATCGATTATTAATCAGGCGGCATACGGAACATTGCGCGAGCATGGAGTTTCTGTTCGTTGGTCGCCCGATCATTTTGCGCTTACGCATGAAAAGTCGGTCGTTATTGATGACACGACCGCGATTATCATGAGCTTTAATCTGGTGCCAAAATATTATCCGACAGGTCGCGATTTTGGAATCGTTGATCATGACTCGCAGGATGTTGCAGCCATGGAAAATGCATTCGAAGGGGATTGGCAGGGAAGCGTGGTGGCTGCAAGTGCCGGCCGCGATCTGGTGTGGAGTCCGGGCTCCCGCAACGCCATCACCGCACTCATTGATGCCGCGCAATCCTCGCTCGATATTTACAACGAAGAGATGGCGGACGACGGCATCATCGCGGCGCTGATTCGCGCAGCTCTCCGAGGTGTCGCTGTTCGCATTGATATGACCTATGCGCCCGACTGGAAGGCGGCGTTCAATAAACTGATCGGCGCGCAGGCAACGGTGAGAACGTATGGGAAAAATGCACCGCTATACATTCATGCAAAAATGATTATCGCCGATAACGATCGGGCGTTCATCGGTTCGGAAAATTTTTCCGAAACATCGCTCGACGAAAATCGTGAACTTGGAATTATTATTTCCCGTCCGGACATCATTCAATCACTCCGGGCGACTTTTGACGCCGATTGGGCCGGAGCAGCACCGGAGCCTGGATCCTGAGTCTGGCGTGTCGTTAGGTTATACTTAAAGGTAACCATGGAGAAAAAAAGACTTTTCGCCGTCGTCTTTATCGCAACGATTATTGCTTGTTGTGGGTTTTCAGCCAGCGCCCAGCAGGTGGTGGGGGTGACGACTCCTTCTGTCCCCGGCGGCGTGGCCGCATCGGTTTCCGCTCCTTTGCAGGTTTCCATTTCGTGGAGCGCTTCGACTGAAAGTTCCGGTACTGTAGAGGGTTATTATGTGTATCGAAATAGCAGCCAGATTACGATAACGGCAGGAACGTCGATGATTGATTCGGGCCTGTTGCCTGGCGTTTATGTTTACACCATTGCTGCATATGATGCGAACGGGAATGTTTCAAATCAATCTTCTCCGGTGAGTGTTGTGGTGGTTGCGGACAAAACGCCGCCATCAACACCGACCGGCGTCACGATAAGCGGTGCGACATCCACAGATTCTGCTTACGCGCAGATTCCGCTCACCATCTCGTGGAGTGCTTCAACCGATAATGTTGGCGTCGCAGGATATTATGTTTATCGCAATCGGGTGCAGATTGTGACGAGCACGACGGCTTTCACCGGCACATCGCTCACAGATTTTGTTACCCCGGGCACTTACACGTATACCGTCATCGCCTATGATGCGTCGCAGAATTTTTCCGATCAATCGGCACCCGCCACCATTACGGTGGTGGTTGATAATACGCCTCCGTCCATACCCACCAATATTTCGGCGCAACAGGTTTCCGCGACAGGAATAAATCTTTCGTGGGCAACTTCAACCGACAGCGCCGGAGGCATCGGGTACCAAATCTTTCGGAATGGCGCCCAGATTGCGAGCGTCGCAGGCCCTCCCTATGCCGACAGCGGACTTTCTGCCGGAGCGACCTATACCTATGCGGTAGCGGCATACGACTCTGCCGGGAACATTTCCGAGTGGTCGCCAACCGTGCAGTTGTATCTCCAATCAATAACGGGGCCAAGTGTACCGGACATCTATTCCGCGGTACTCCTCGGCACCTCGACGGTCCGGGTTTCGTGGGCGCCGTCATTTGATTCTCTCGCAATCACAGGATATTCCGTTTATCGCAATGGCACGCAGATCGCATCTGTGACCTCGACGAGTTATCTGGATGAAGGCGTTGCAACCGGCACCTATGGATATGCGGTGAGTGCGACCGATGTGAGCGGAGCCGCTTCCGCAATTTCGGAGCCAACCAATGTCCTTATTTCCGGAGTCAGTCCGCCGCCAGCCGTTACCTCTCAGATTTCGCCTGCGATACCTGGAGTCGCCACGGGGAGTCCGACGGCGTCCTCTTCTGTTTTAACTTTCTTTAATCAATATTTATATTTCGGACTCCACGGTCCTCAGGTCCAACAACTGCAGTCTCTGTTTGTGAAACATGGTTATCTCGCGGAGGCAAACGCGACAGGATTTTTTGGCACCATCACGCTCCACGCACTTCAGAAATTCCAATGCGATCAGAATATTGTTTGTACCGGCGGCGCAGGGTGGGGGACGGTAGGGCCAAAAACACGAAGCGCGCTTAACGCATTGGAGGGTGGGGCATCGGAGCTCCAGATGTTACAGGCCGAACTTCTCAATCTTGAACGACAGATGAAATAAAAAGCAGCTTCTTCCGAGTCTTGTCAAAGTAGTCAGAATCGACCAAGGTATCCAATGATGATGGTAGCGATATCCGGATCAATCAGAGGAAAATGACCTTGCGTGGAAAAATCTCATCAGTTACCGATGTCCAAAATGGAGAGCTTTTCAGCGTAACGAAGCAGCTTGATAACCTCCTCATTAAATTTATGTCGCCAGAGAATGCTGACGGCCAATTTATCAGTGACGAAGAATATCAAGCCGCTAAAAATCGCTTTCTTAAAATTAAGGCCATATTAGAGGCCGGATTGACAGCGCAGGGGAAGGAAATGGAGAACTGGATGGTTCTCAGCGAGAAGACGTTCGATTTCGCACGATTCGCCCGTATCTATTTCGAGCATGGCACCATGGAGACGAAGCGTGCCATCGTTAGAACCTCCGAAAACGTAATAACCAAAAGAGAAATCGGAGATATTTTATCAGAATGTCCAGGTTTGTTATACTGGTTTCAATGGAAAGCGATGATACGTTGTTCAATGGCGAGACGCTGAATCATGTCTTTGTCTTGTTGTTCCAGCTCGCCCTCATTGCTGGAACCATATTGCTCGCCGCAGAAAACATTCCCGGAGAATATGCAGTGGGGTTATGGTTTTTTGTCTCTCTCACCTATTTCGTCGTCGCAATATATTACTCTCACCTCCCTCTGTCATTCATTGGCTTGCCATGGGTTTCTGCAAGCCGTATCCAGATGAATCTTAAAGGCCGTACTGCCATCACGTTTTCTTCTGTCTTCATTGTTGCCGTGACCGCTATCTTTTTGGCAGTAAGTATTTATTACAGGCTTCGTTGGCAGCTCATGCTTGTGGCGCTGCCTTTCGGAGTTGTGTATGCCTTCATGTTATATTTCTTAACAAAAAGGGCGCTGCGCTCTTCGCAGACGAGTACGTTCCGATGGTGGTAACGAAATTAATCCGGGTCGCACCGATACAAAATTGTCACTGCGGTGTGCTCGGGTTAAGTGCCCAGAGGGTGCAAGCCACACAAGCGTTCTTTGAGGGTCTCGCGATGGGTCGTTTCAAGCCACGTGGGTCAGGGGTCATTCCGGACAAAGCGGACACTCCAAGGGCATTCCGGACATGTCCGGAATGTAACATGTAACAAATGTAACGCGATGTGAAAACGAGGCGAGGCGTCACTTTTTTAGGAAGTCGTCCGATAGGCTTGGGAAATAAGGGCTTTTGGGAGATTGAAATGCAACACGGCCAATGTGACGCTCCAAAATGTTACAAATGTTACACTCCTTTGGCATGTAACATTTTGGCACAAATGGCACACGACACAGGCACTTTTTCGATTGTGCCATCCGGCTTGCCAGACAGGGCAAACGGAACAAATGGGACAGAATGGGACACATTTTGGACTGTCCCATTTGGCACAGAGGCATGTCTCATTTTAAAAAAACGATGCCCGTAAAATAAGGCTTTTTCGATCAAATGAGACAAATGAGACACTTTTAGCGTGTATCATGAGGTGTCTCATTTTGCCCGATCTTATGAAGAGAAAAATGGCGACGCCGTAAGCGCCGCCAAGAACTGAAACCGAAAAACTACTGCCCAGGAAGGAACGTGACTGAATTGATTTGTAACGGCGGGTTGAAGACCACTGGCCCATCCGTAGACGTGGTTCCCTTGTAGGTGAATCCAGCGACTCCCGCGAAAAGGCTCTGTGCTATCCCTTGCTGCGGCGGAGCCGTCAGGAGATCGTTCACGGCGAGCGTAAACGTATAGTCCATGCCTTCCGGAATAATCCAGCCCGGTGAAGTGAATGTCCAGGTAGCACTGCAAGAGTTTGTGCCATTGCAGGGACTACTATCTGTAACTGTTGCTTCACCGACGACAACCACATCATTGAAGTTCTGGTCACGCAGGCTAACGCCCGAAAGAAAATTCGCGTTATTCGGAGCCGACCCCGTAAACGTGACTTTCAGTGTGTATAAATAGAGCGGACCCGAGTGCTGTGGAGAAACGGCGATGGTGATCGTACCGAGTGGATCAAACGACGTTTTTGCCCGACCCGTCTGCGCGCCCAATGGAGCCGTGGTAATAGTCGCGACAGAGTTGAGCGCCACGCTTCTTGAGACAACTTGCGGACCTTGCTTATGGCCAGCGGCAAATGCGGTGGCAGCGAGCGCTACCACGAGAAGAAGCACGATTATCTTCAACGATTTCATATCCCATCCTTTGGATCAAATCGCACGCCCGACTTTGTTGCTATCGTTATGTGCTGTTGGCAATTATATCACATCTTGGCATATGTTGCAACAATCAGATAGGCAGAATTTTGCTATACTGAAAATAACAATCGCGTGATGACCATAAGAAATTTCACTATAACGAGCATCGTCGCATGGCTAATTATTATCGGCGTTTCTTTCGTTCTGCCAATCCCCGTATTGATCTGGCTTTTTCTCGCCTTATTTCAATTGATCGGGGTTTTTGCCGTAATGGCAAAAAGAAAATCCACCGCCACAACAGAAACGACTGGAAGCCTCAGCTTCGGAGTATCGCTTCTCATCGCATTCATTTCTGCTGTCGTCTATTGGTTCGCACAGATTTTTACCGTATCCGCTCCCTTTTTCAGGCAAGACTTAGGGCCAGGAGGAAACGCAGGCCTCGAACCAATGTTCCTGTCTTTTCTTCTTGCTATCGCCCTGTTTTTCATCATCCTATCAGGCCTTTCTACACATCAAAAAAATACCCGATGGTTCATTCTCGGATTTGTAGTGATTTCGTTCGCCATGATGATTTGGTTCACCGTGAGCGGACATTTTTACACAACGACCGGATTCGGCTGATGTGCGCCTTTTTTATTGGCTTACCGAAAATTTGTGGAATGATCCGTTGATCAATTACTCGTTACAGTAAACGAAACTTGGTTGCTTTTTACGCCACCCGAATTGGTATCCTGAATGAGATATACCTTGTAGGAACCAGGCGTTATGGGCATAGGCAATGGACACCCAGTGCCGGGGTTAAAATAATACCAACAACCTATCGAGGGCACCGTGACAACAAGAGTTCCATTTTGGAAATCATTACTATCGCCGATGTACCTATTCTCCCCATCAGGAAGACTGAAATACACTTCTGCGAAACCGCCACTCTGGAAATTAGAGAGGCTGAGATTCAACTTCGTTCCAATCGGTCCTGAAGTTGGATTGATTGATTCGATATCTATTGGACCAACTTTCTGGGTAGAAGTTGGGAGCACCTGAAAGGCAACCGGAGGCAGCGAGACACCATTCATGGTCAAAGTAAGATCGTACGCCCCCGGCGACATGGACGTTGTCGCGGAAGAACATTGGTAGGTGCCGCTATTGAGGGTTGGCACAGTTGAGCAAAAAGCGTCTCCCGGAGTAAAAGTTATATCAATATTCCCGAGAGGAAGGCTCGGCGAAGAAAAGGCACCCGCATAGTAAAAATTCTCATTGGTCGCCTTGTTCGTGAATAAGATAACTGGGTGTTCTGTATCGCCAGAAAAGCCAGACCCTATAATCTCAACCTTTGCAGGGATGGCAGTAACAGAAGGAGTAACTGAAGTTATTTGCGCTCCGCTTGGCGACCGGGGCGATGATGGTGTCGAAGACGATGCTGTTTGAGTTGTACTCGACTGGAGTGACCGATATGAGGACTGATGTGATTCGTAATACCAAACCCCTCCCGCGACCAAAACAGCGACAACAATCAACACGATCGCAAGAGTTGCAAATCCTTTTCTCTTCATACTTTAATTATCGCCATTTTTACTGCAAGCTTTCCCTATTGCGCATTCGGTGAAACATTAACGGTAACCGTGTCGCTCGCTTCAAGCCCCGTAGGTGTTAGGCAAAGGATTTGGTACCAATACGTCCCTGTTGACGTTGGAGCAACGGTCGTCACTGATGCAGGAACCGTGCTTGTCCAGCCAGACCATCCTCCACCAAATGAAATCGCATTAGCTTCTTCGGCACAACTCGAAATGTTGTTCGTCGCTATCGTTACATTGAGCGGCGTTCCGGGAGCTATCGTCAATGGGCCATGCGATCCGTTGATATTGACGGAAACGGTGGATGGAGCAATTGGGGCAACGGAAACCGAGACGGCCAGTGGACTTCCTGTGCCATTGTAGCTTAGTTGGGCGGTTACTTGTGCGGGAGCCGAATTGGAACTTACATATTGAAACTGGACATATTTTTGCGAAGCGATAATGTAGGGAACGCTATAATTTTGACCGCACGATAGATACGTATTGGCTTCGTCGTCATACATGATAACGCCGGGAACGCAACTAAATGAGATAGAAGCATTGGCGTTGTTGCCTTGAATGTCGCTCAGCGGAATGCTCCACGAAAAATCCGCAGAATTCCCAGATTGAACGGTTATTGGTGATGCCGTGAATGTTGGCGAAGTCGGCTGAGTCGATGTGGGAGCGGGTGTTTGAGCAGGCGGGACAGTAGAGACGGATGACGGCGTCACGTTTACCTGAACGCTATCAGCAACACTCCCCTGAGATCCTGGAACATTACAGCTGAAAACGTACTGATAAGCAGTCGGCACTGAAACCGTGGCGGCATTGGTCGTTGCACTGCCTGAAGATTGTCCATTACCGATACCCTGGGTTTCTCCAGTTCCATTCGGACTATCGCTCACACCGCAAATGGACGTCACTCCGACGGATGACCATGCAACATTCAAGGCAGCCCCTGATGAAACAGTGATTGGGCCGCCTGAACCATTGACTTGAATATTGGCGGATGGATTTGGTGTAACGCCGGGTGTCGTAACGGTAAGAACACTGCCTTGCGCACCACCTTTTACTGTCCCACCGCCTTGTAGGTTCACCAGAAGCGACAAGAGGCTATAAGATATTTGTTGGCCGATTGGAGCATTGGAAGAAACATTTCCGATTAGTTCAACCACCTGCGTCGTTCCCGCAGGGATTACCAGATTTGGATTAAAAGTCTGTTCATTTGATACCGACCCTGACCATGTCTGCGTATTTGGTCCCATGCCTACCATTTGAAGATTCGTCACAGCATTACAGGCAAATCCTCCACAGCCAAAATTGAGACTGCTCACCGTGACAGGCCCACCTTCCGCAGTAAGATCGGCCACGACAAAGACATATCCAGTTGCTCCCGGAGTGGCCGTTTGCGATTGTGCGGCGATAGTCGGGTCAAGGGTAATGTTCAGCGATCCGGAACCTGACGTTGAAATTGGCGGGGCCGTGGTGGTGGATGTTGGGTTATAAACTGGCGGCATCGTCTGATGGTCGTTGCAACCAAAAAGCGAATTTAGTTCGGTTCGCGTAGCTTTGCCAACGTATCCTGTTCCATTCTTCAATCCACTTGGCGTAAGAATCTGACTGGCATATTTTTGCTGGAAGCCGGTTACTGCAGATGCGGTCTGTTCGTCAAACGTCCCACTCACGCTCACAGATTCGCCATCTTTTGATAACGCTTGCTGAAGTGCTGTTATGTCAGGGCTTGTGTTACCAACTTCAAGATTGGTACTAAAAACATGGCACCATGCTGTCGTAGCCGTCGATCCGCCTTGTGCGACGGCGAGCTTCTGTTGCAAAGACTGCACCAATGCCAAGAGTTGTTGGATTTCCGCCTGCATCTGAGCAGAGGTCATGGTTTGCGCCGACGCGGCGACCGGAAGAACAAAAACGACGAGGGATAACACCGCCAACAGTTTATATTTCGTATGCATATTTTTATGGTTTCCCAATAACGGGAGCGACCCTTTATTTTTCTTTATTGTAGCATTTTCGGGGGGGGTACAAGCGACTTGCCTTCTTTGACCCATCGTCGCATTATGGCGATCTTTAGTTATCAACTCGGGACGCTCTGGACTCATTCCCGCCATTGCGTCATTCATTGAGGTATGACTAACCCAACCATGAGGCAGATAGGAGCGGCAGCCTCAACCAAAGAGCCGCTCAAGATAAAGGTCAAATACGTTTTGTACGCAAGGAAATCGACGGAATCAGAAGAGCGCCAAGTCCTCTCTATAGATAGCCAGGTGCAAGAGATGCTCCAGCTCGCCGAGCGTGAAGGACTGGAGGTCGCAGAGATTCGCCGTGAAAGCCATTCTGCGAAGGCCACCGGACAACGCCCTGTTTTCAACGAGATCACGAGTGATATTCGTAAAGGCCTATTCAACGGCATCCTCACCTGGGCACCGGATCGTATCGCCCGCAACGCTGGCGACCTCGGTGCAATCGTCGACCTCATGGATCAGAAACTTCTGCTTGAAATCAGAACATTCGGACAGCATTTTACGAACAACCCGAACGAGAAATTTCTGCTGATGATCCTTGGCTCGCAGGCGAAGCTCGAAAATGACAATCGAGGCGTCAACGTGAAGCGCGGGATGCGGAGCCGTTGCGAGATGGGACTATGGCCGAACTTTGCACCACTCGGATATATCAACCCCAAGATGATGGATAAGAAGTGCCAGCTCGTCCAGGACCCCCAGCGGGCGCCCGTGATCCGTATGATGTTCGAGAAAGTCGGTAATGAAAAATGGAGCGGCCGGAAGGTCTTTAACTGGCTAAAACATGACCTAAATTTCCATACACGCGGAAACAAGAATCTCACGCTCTCGGGAATCTATCGAACGCTCACGCAACCTTTTTACTATGGCATGTTCGAATATCCGCGCGACAGCGGCACGTGGTATCAAGGAAAGCACAAACCCATCATTACCGAAGAATTGTTCCAGAAAGTCCAGGAGCAATTGAAGCGCGATCAAATCGTCCGCGAATCCCACGAATTCGCCTTCACGAAATTATTCACCTGTGGCCTCTGTGGATCAGGTATCAGCGCTGAAGAAAAATTCAAAGCATTGAAAGATGGCGGCACCAATCGATACGTCTACTACGGATGCAGTCGTGCGCGTGATCGCGACTGCAAAAACAAATATATCCGCGAAGAAGAATTGATTGAGCAGATTATCAAAATTCTCGACAGGGTAAATATTAACGAACTTGGGATGAAGATGAAGCTTGAGGAGGAGATCGGCCGCTTCAACCGATTGCAAGTCGTCATCGGCGGCAAAGCCAAAATCAGCGACGAAGCCGTCAAAGAAACCGATATCCGCAAGTACGCGAAGCACCTCCTCCGTGAAGGGAGCGCGACAGAGAAGCGGGAGCTGCTGGCGAACCTCCGAAGTAGGTTGATTTACAAGGACAAGGAGCTGACGCTGGCGGACTAAAAACCCTTTGCGTATATCTTTGCGATAGCGATCGGTGTAAAATAAGCGCAATATGATTCTCGGGAAATATGAACCCGGCAGCCAGACTATAGCAATTGACACTGGATCACATCTCTTTTACGATGACGGCCCCGTTGTTTTCCATGAGTTAACTCATTATTGGCTCTCGAAGTTCACTAATTTCGGCAGTGTTCACAGCATCCTTAGTGAAATTGATCTTAGGCCAGATTTGTTGACCATTGATCGATCCCTCATACGGCAGACGACGGCCGCGCTTTATCAAGAAAGTTATATCCCTCAGGAGGGGCTAGCCCATTTCATGCAGGCTTCGAAAATATTTTCGGAGAGCGGCATGGTAGGCGTGAAAGCTTTCGAGGACAGGCTTCCTCATAAACCAAAATCCTCTCTAAGCCACCTAAGATTCGCCGTTTCTTGGGAACAGGGAGAACGCCTAAACAAGCTGACCGAAAAGCTGGCGCCCCTCGCTATGAACACTGATCTTCACGAAATAGCGATCCAAAACCGAGACCAGGTTCTACTCAACGCAGCGAATCTCGCGAAATATCTTGCCATCGACTCACATTCTCCCAATAAAAGATTTGAGAAATTATGCACCGTTGTTGAGAAGGACCCTGGCATTCTCATGCTGAGCGATGAAGAAATTTGCCACAAAGCCAAGCTCGATTTTTATCCCATAATGTCCAACCCCCAAAAGGCCGAATTGAACAATATTCTTAGCGCCCTCACGATACATCCTACTCATCTAACCGAGAACGACATTCAAACACTGGATGGCCCAAACGAGGCGCTCCTTCCGGCTATCGAGGCATTAATAATCCGTGATTCGAATATTGAAAGCGACGCGATAGTAAACATAAGTCAGCAAGAAATTTTTTCAGAAGCTCCCTTCATGCGAACGATATTCGTCTATAACAATCCGGAATCTCCATGCCCGGCGGGTCAATTTCCTTTTTACTCATTCAGCCGAAGAAGGAAAATCATCAACGATAGGCTACCAATTGGCCAATCGACCGAAAGGATTTTTACTGATACGCACATCACGAAAATTTCCGATACGGCATCTTATGATTATGAGAAAAATGCGCTCAAGCCCGAACGGTCATTCGTGAACCCAGATGTCATTTGGTATAAAAACTATAACGACATAAAAATATTTATTGAGATGATCGACCGCTTGGGAACCACAGTCAATTGGGCGACCATAGCATTTACCGATCCTCATCATTTTTGGTTCTACGTCTTTAGGATTCCCGAGCAGAACTATCTACACGTCCTTGTAGGTTATCCGTATCTAGCTCCAAAGTTTAGCGAGAATAAGAAGCTTGTTCGCGCAAAGGACCTTTTTCAGTTGATCCACGGTAAGGAGGTTCAATTGAATAATTTTTTACACGATTTGATCGGGGTTCATTTCATCTTGAGCCTTATGGATATGATGAAAGACGCGGAGGCTCACTTAAGAAGAGCGGAAGCTTTTAATAAGAATAGCATGGGAAGAAACGAAGCCTGTATTTGTGGAAGTAAAAGGAAATATAAACGCTGCCATCAGCCATAGCTAATAATTTTCTCATGGCATGGTCCTTCAAAGAAATCATAGATTCACGGCCGAAGTTGGACGGTTTGTTAACCAAGCTAAATTTACCAATCAACGACGGCGACTGGATCCATCAGGCTTTTATTATGTTGGATAGTTTTGAAAAAATTCGGGTAACTGGGGATTTGAAAAAGATCCGGGAATATCACGCGGCCTTTGCGGGTCAGGGTGAAATTGCCGTTGCCCTGCATGATTTGTGTATGCTGACGGATATATTATCTGACAACCTTGAGGCCGAAGATCCCACAATTCTAAGGATGAAGTTCCAAAGAGTAATGCAGCTCACTCCGTTTACCGGGGAGGATGTAAGGATAAACGAGCCGAGAAATACCTTGTTTGAGCTCATGTTCTTTCGTCGTTTGCGCTATGGCGGTTTGACCGCCCACCTAGGACATCCTAATCCGGACATCATCGTTGAAGGCAAAAGTGATCATAGATATTTCGTGGAGTGTAAACGAGTCTTTAGTGATAACGATCGCGCCTTGAGAAATAACCTGCAAGATGCCATTGCACAACTCATCACGGCGTTAGAAAATCCGTCCGATTTCGGCATAGTCGCTCTCGCTGTTGATAGACACTTCACCGCAGGACAGAGGGGCTTAGTTGCTAGTTCTGAGGCTATCGCGAAAGAACATTTAGCGTCTTCGTTGAAAAAATTTTACATAGCAAAGAAACACATTCTCGAAGGTAACATTCGCACGTACCCGAGAATTGTGGGGATTATGCTCTTCGTCCACGCCTCGGGAAAATCTGAAACCGAAGAGAGGCTTTTCACGGGAAGCCAAGTCACGGCTGTTCAGGTAAATCTCAATGATTATTTTTTGAGTGACTTCGGCCCACTCTCTGACAATCCACTTGAGAGGATCTAAAAACTGAAATCTTCGGGTGCGGCAAAATCTGGCCACGTGGGTCGCTCCGATACTTAGTTGTCACTGCGGAGGGTACAGGATTCGAACCTGTGAGGGGATTTCTCCCCAACCGCATTTCGAGTGCGGCGCGTTAGACCACTCTGCCAACCCTCCATTCAGCTCCACTAATACTAATACGCATCCCACGTTTTCCAAAATAGAAAACCCACAGCGGCATACGGGGAATGCGCTGTGGGTTTCGGGGTGCCGGTCAGCACCGTTCATGCATTTCCAGCGGGGAGCAATGAACTAATGTCAAGCGTTTCTTCCGAGGCGAAGTAATTTTCCACCAAACCGAGACTGATTTTCATATTCTTTAAGGTTGCCCAATCGACACCTTCTTTGAGACGGCCGATCTCTAAACCGAGCAATTTCACGGGCAGCCGCTTGCTCAGTTTTACTTTTCTTTCGAGGGCCCTTTTGGGAGCTTGTCGATGGGCAATCTTCCTGTTCGAGGATACTGGCAACAATAGTGCAAATGCCACGGACGGTCGTTGGTGGCCGGGTTGGATTGGTTGGTTGGAGTCGGGGCTGACTTTCAAGCAACACACTGATTGTACCGCGTACGCTGTCATACACTTGCCTCAAGAGCCTTCCATCCGGAAGGAGATTTGATGTTCCAAAATTATTATACGCTAGAAAGCGGAAAAAAGCAATGTGCCCCTGACGTTCGCTCAGTCAAAACCCCTGCTGGAGTTTCTTTTTGACTTGAAAAACCTTGGGTCGGTGTTCGATTCGCGTGTAGGTTCGCCAGCTATCAAATCTTCGATGCTTTAAAAATCGGAAGTTGGACTTTTTATAGTAAATATATTATAATGCGCCCAGTCCTTATCGGGCATAAAAATCGAGGAGGTGCTAAGATGGTACTCGCTTCAAGCTTCTCTGGCATACCGACTGAGTTTTGGGTAACCGTCGTAGCGCCAGCAGTAATCACTTTCTTCAAGGCGTTCAAGTTCGTCCGCGAGGGTGAACTTGGAATAAAACTGCGATTTGGCAAAGCTGTTCGGGATAGGAAGACGAAAGAACCCAAAGTTATTCATCCCGGATTCGTCGTCCTGATTCCGTTCGCAGATAATCTGCGCGTTCATCACGTCAGACAGGAAACGATCCGGTTTGAGCACCAGCAAATTTTGACGAAAGAAGGGCTGGTGTTCAACATCAACGCCATTGTCATCTTTCGGATCAAGAACGTTTATCGTGCCTTGTTCGAGATCGAGCACTTGGAATATTCGATCGAAGATCTCGGCATGGGCATTCTCCGCGATGAGCTTTCCAAACGAGACCATACCGAACTGAGCGACACCGCTCACGTTTCAGAAGCTCTTTTGGAGAACATCAAACACAAGGCGGAGGAATGGGGCGTTGAGTTCATTCAGTTCAAGCTTACGAGCTGCGCTCCCACACCGGAAACATCCAGCATCATCACGGCGAAAGCAGGCGTAAAGTTGAAGCTGGAAGCGCTGCGAGCATCAGTGAAAGACGTCACGGATCTTCCTCCTGAACTTGCTGCCGTTCTTTTGGGCGTTCCACTCGTTGCGAGCGTGTCAGTTGGCTCGACGGAGACTCGTCAAACAGCTAGGCCAACGGGGACATCTTGGCTACAGAGGCTGTTCGGCAATTCAATGTTGTTTCATGAGTTGGCGGACGCTTCAGGGTCAAGTCATGCAAGCGAAAATGAAAAAGAAGAGTAGGTTTAGGGAGCCTAACACGGCTCCCTTTTCTTTTCATCGTATTAATTGAACACTTTTTGAACCCTGATATCTATAAGAATAATCAGCATTCAAGTGTGTTCAATTCACGTAGAGGTATGGTCTGTGCCCCTGACGTTCGCACAGTCAAAACCCCTGCTGGAGTTTTTGTTTGGGCTGAAAAATATGGCTTCGATGTTCGACTCACGTCTGGGTGTAAAACGAGTTAGAATACAGGAATGACTAGAATCGGCTACGACTACGTTGGCATTACCACGCCGTTTTATTGCCACGACGGTAAGGGAAATTTTTTAATGCACAAAAGAAGCGAGCAATGCCGCGACGAGCATCATCGATGGGACAGCGGTTCAGGAAAGTTAGAATTCACTCTTTCTCTCGAAGAGAATGTTCTCCAAGAGGTTCTGGAAGAATATGGATGCAGGGGAGAAATTCAGGAGCGGCTCCCGGCGCACGATATTTTTAGGACGATTGACGGTGTAAAGACGCATTGGGTTGCCATCCCGTTTTTTGTGAAGGTAGATCCAAGAGTAGTAAAAAATAATGAGCCGCATAAAATTGAGGAAATCGGATGGTTTACGATAGATAATCTACCCGAACCGCTCCATTCAGGATTCGCGTATAGCTTTGAATACTGCAGGGATTACTTCGAAAAATATTTGAGGGTTTAATTGATATGCTTACCGTAAAAACATCGGTGCGGCAGAGTGATATCGAAGGAATGGGTTTATTTGCTGAGGAAAAAATATCAAAAGGTACCGCTGTCTGGAAATACGATCCTCGGTTCGATATTTCCTTTGATGTTCAAGAAGTAGAAAAATTACCGATTCTACAAAAAGAGTTGGTTCAACGTTATGCTTATCTCTCTACAGAATCGGGAAAATATATTTATTGTATCGATGATGCCCGATTCATGAACCATTCATCGGTCAAAAATAATCTTGATGTCTTACCGTTTCCAGGAGAACCGGAAACACGCGGAGTTGCCAATAGAGACATCGAAATTGGCGAAGAAATTCTCATTAATTATCGCACATTCGATTCGGCTGATGCAGAAAATAAGGATCGATATTTGGATAATTGATTTTGGGTTCGATTCACGGCAGGGTATCAAAATTAAGAAGCCATATAGAATGTGGCTTGCAGACGTATGTGCCCAGGGAGGGATTCTCACTGCTCGGCCGATAAGATCGGCCTGCGCTTGCGGCACCCTCGGTGCCGCACTGTCGCGTAAGAACGCGACCCTCCTACACGGAGGGGAAGTATCCCCTCCGACCCACGCCTCTGTTCGATTCCCTCCCAAAGACACACAAGATTTCCTTTCTCCTTTTCAGGGCTTCTCGGAGGCACGTAGGTGCCGAGAGAGAGTGCTCGGCCAGCAGGCCGAGACACGTCCCTGAAAAGGAGAAAGGAAATCTGTTAGTGCCCCCGGAGGGAATTGAACCCCCATCTCTTCCTTAGGACGGAATAGCTCTATCCGTTGAGCTACGAGGGCAAACTATGGGTCTACTATAGAGGATTAAAAACAAAGGAGCAACATGTTTGAAATGATTAAATTTTTCTAAAATTATTTTTGCGTTCATGGTCTTTTCAGCGATAAAATTCGCGCATGAGGCTCAGGCGAAAATTCAGCGGATATAAAAAACGGGCGATCGCGCTCCGTCGCGATGGGAATAGCTACGCGGATATTCGGGCCATTCTGGGCGTCGCGGTGCCACAAAGTACGTTGTCGGAATGGCTTTCGGATATTTCAATGTCTGCGCAAGAAAAAGAAAAGCTGGCGTTTCGGTTGGACGAGAAATTGAAAATTGCACGGGCGAGATCGATCGAGGTGCAACAGTTGGCCAGAGATAAATATCGGGAGGGTATTCGCCAAAGGGTTTCGAATCTCCCATATTTCCTGAAGGATAAAAACATTGCAAAAATTGCGTTGGCGATGATCTATTGGTGCGAAGGAGCCTAACACCATCGGGGTTCTTTGTGTTTCGGTAACTCCGACCCGTTTCTTATTGGTCAGAGACCACGAAGATTCCACGCCAACAATTTTACGGTGCAAGAATTGATCCACGTACCATCGGAAAGCCAACCGTAAAGATTGACTATAAAGGCGTGCTTAAGGTAGATTATTTTTCGGCAGACCTATATAATGAGTTGGAAATATTAAGGGATTTGTTCGGGAAGGGCCTATAGTTCAATGGCAGAATGAGCGCATGGCATGCGCTAGACGCGAGTCCGATTCTCGCTAGGTCCACAAGGCCACCTTAGCTCAGCTGGTAGAGCAGTGCTTTCGTAAAGCAAAGGTCCCCGGTTCGAATCCGGGAGGTGGCTCAGAAAGTGATTAAGCGGGTAGGTGTAATTTTTGGTATTATTGAATCATGAAGGAGAAACGAGAATTTAACTTTGAAGAGCAGCCCGTGAAGCCATATAAGAGCGAGGAGGAACTCCTCGCGGAAACGATCGAAAGGATTAAGGCGACAAACAAAAAACGCGGAATTAAGCCCGGCATTCAGCCGCTCGACCCGAAAATGACCGATTCGGGGCCAAAATATAAAAATGAAAGATAGCGAAATATCCCTACAGGAACTTGCAGACGAAGCCCGCCGGCTCGGCGGGCGTCTTTGACGTTGCGGCTCAGGAACATCGCGTTGCAGAATTGACGGCAGAAATGTCGTCGCCGGATTTTTGGAAAAATCGGGAGGCTGCCGACGCAAAAATAAAAGAGCTCGGCGTCCTGAACGACAAACTTGCGAAATATAACGAGATCGAAAAGGGGATTAAAGAACTTGAATCAGCGGCGCACGGATCCGGCCTCGACGAAAATAAATTTCACGAGGTGAAACGAAAATTTCGCGAACTCGAGCTCGAAACTTTATTCATAGGGCGCTACGACGGCCAGGCCGCCGTGCTCGCCGTCTATCCGGGTGCCGGCGGTGAGGACGCGGAGGATTGGGCACGGATGCTCGGACTGATGTACGAAGGCTTTGCGAAATCCCGCGGATGGAAGATTCGCGTGGTTGATGACAATATCCGCTCACGTACCATTGAAATAAAAGGGGACCATGCTTATGGCTATCTAAAGAACGAATCGGGCGTCCATCGTCTGGTGCGCATATCGCCGTTTTCCCCAAAGAAATTGCGGCATACATCGTTTGCGCTTGTCGAAGTGATTCCCGATTTGCCGCCGCTCGAGGAATCAAAGCTGCAGATTCCCGACGCCGATCTCAAGCTTGAACTTTCGCGCGCGGGAGGTCCGGGCGGACAAAACGTCAATAAAGTTGAGACTGCGGTGCGTATCGTGCACATACCGACAGGCATCGCCGTCAGTTCGCGTGCCGAGCGGAGCCAGCAACAGAATCGGGAACACGCCATGAAGCTCCTCAAGGCAAAATTGTTCCAATTAATGGAGAAAGAAAAAGTTGAAGAGGTCGGCGCGCTTCGTACGAAAGTAAAACCCGAATGGGGAAATCAGATTCGGTCCTATGTTTTAAATCCTTATCAACTCGTAAAGGACCATCGCACGGAAGTTGAAACGCCGCGCGTAGAAGAGGTGCTCGCCGGAGGAATCGATTTATTTATCGAAGCGATGTTGGAGAAATAAGAAAAATGGTACAATAAAAAACACGTATGATCGTCTTTCAGGGCGTATCCAAAAAATATGCGGGCCATGGTAGTGCCCTTGAGGAAATCGATTTCCAGATCGATCCTGGGGATTTTGTTTCGCTTGCCGGCCGCTCGGGCGCGGGCAAATCCACCATCATTAAATTACTCATCGGAGAGGAAAAACCCAGCAAAGGACGGATATTCTTCGGCCAATATGAGGTAAATAAGCTGCGCGACAACGATTTGCCGGCATTTAGGCGCCACATCGGTGTTGTATTCCAGGATTTCCGGTTACTGCCGAATAAAAATGCCTATGAAAACGTTGCTTTTGCTCTCGAAGTGGCCGGCCGTCCGCAGCGCGAAATTATGGAACTGGTTCCGCAGGTGCTCGACATGGTCGGGCTCGGCGATAAGATGAAGAATTTTCCCCGGGAATTGTCCGGCGGCGAACAGCAGCGGGTTGCGATCGCCCGGGCGATGATTCACAGGCCGGAAGTCGTGATCGCAGACGAGCCGACGGGGAACCTCGATCCGTTCCACACCTTTGAAATCGTGAAACTCCTCGAAAAGATCAATCAGCTTGGGACGACGGTTGTTCTTGCGACTCATGACCGCGAAGTCATCAACTCTCTTGAGCGCCGCGTGATCACCCTCGACAAAGGCCGCCTGATCCGCGACGAAAAGAAAGGAAAGTATATTCTGGTTTAAATTTTCAATACCATGTTCACCATCATTTCAAGGATTTTCCATTATGGGTTTAAAAATTTCTGGCGGAACGGATGGCTTTCAACGGCAACCGTTGCGATTATGACGGTGGCACTCTCGGTCTTTATCGGGCTCATTATGTTTGGTGTGGTGACGCGCGCCGCCGCTTCATCAATTCAGGATAAGATCGATATCAGCGTCTACTTCAACACGAATACTTCCGAGGATCAGATTTTAAATATTCAGCAATCGCTTCAAAGCCTGTCCGAGGTTGCGAGCGTCGATTATACTTCGCGCGACCAGGCGCTTGCTTCGTTCGAAGCGAACCATGCGAATGATCCGACCGTCACGCAGGCAATCAGCCAGCTCGATACCAATCCGCTCGAGGCTTCGCTCGATATTAAGGCAAAAGATCCGAGCCAGTATGCGGCGATAGCAGATTATCTAAGCTCGCCAAATTTATCTTCATACATCGATACGATAAGCTATACTCAAAATCAGGATATAATCGATCGCCTTGCGACTATAGTGAGAAATGTGGAAACCGGCGGATTCGTCGTGACGTTATTCTTAACACTCATTGCCGGACTCGTCATTTTCAATACGATTCGTATTGCGATCTATTCAAATCGGGATGAAATTGGCGTCATGCGCGTTGTTGGTGCTTCGAACAGTATGGTGCGCGGACCGTATGTGGTTGAGGGTATGATTTGCGGGGGGATTGCTTCGGTCATAAGCCTTATCATTGCCGCTCCGGCGATCTATTTTGTGAATCCGTATTTGAACACCTTTATTCCCGGCCTCAACCTGTTTCAATATTTCTATATGCACCTTCCGCAGCTGTTGCTCTACGAACTTCTGTTCGGCGTCATAATAGGCGCACTTTCGAGCTTCATCGCGGTCCGGCGGTATCTGCGGAATTAGCGTTGCCGGTTGCCATAACGATTTATGAACGCGGATCATTTCCAAAAGCGCGCCAAACACCGTCTTGTAGTCGTCACCATCGTTGTATGCGTTGTCGGCGCAACGTATTGGTATTTTTCGAATTATTTTTCACTGAGCGAGGTGACGCTCATCGGCAATTTCGTGGAGCAGTTTGCGGAAACGGAAGCCGCAAAAACATTTTTAGCGCCTCCGCCGATTATTTCAACGAGCACATCGGTGAAGCGCGGCGCGCCTCCGCTTGCGGGGCTTACGATTGAAGGCGTGATAACGGATACAAACGCGGAACGGGCGTCGAGCACGTTGTCGCCGCTTGCGGAAAGCCAGCTGCTCGACGATGTCGCGACACTTCGTATGGAAGACATGTTTACAAACCAGTATTTTGCGCATGTGTCGCCAACGGGCGAAAGTGCGATTACCGTCGCGAGTACTGTCGGCTATAGCTATCTTGCGCTTGGGGAGAATCTTGCGCTCGGAAATTTTGCCGGCGACGAGGGCGTCGTCACAGCATGGATGGCGAGTCCCGGCCATCGGGCAAATATTCTTGATCCCCACTACACCCAGATCGGCGTTGCCGTGGGAAAGGGGACATATCAAAATAAATCAACCTGGATTGCCGTGCAGGTGTTCGGGCGTCCTGCGTCCGATTGTCCGGCGCCGGACGCAACCGTGAAAGCGGCGGTGGATGCCGGCGAAGGCCAGCTCAACCAGATGGCCGTCCAGCTTTCGAACGACGACGCTGCAATCAGCAGTGCGAATCCGAAATACGGCCCGGATTATAATAACGACGTTGCAACCTATAATGCGCTTGTTCAGCAATACAATACGCTGGCCGCTCAGGTGAAAACCGAAACGACTCAATATGACGCCGAAGTGCAGGCTTTCAATACCTGCTTGGGACAATAGCCCTTTTTGTTTAACTAGCAAAAACAGGGCTTTTTTGCTATAATTTCCCCATATGTTGCAAATTTCTCTCCGCGCGGAGGATATCTTCCATATTGGCAATTGGCCGGTGACAAACGCGGTATTCCTTGCGACTATCGTTCTCGTGGTGCTGGCTGTGGTTTCATATTTCCTGCGCCGCCGGCTTTCGATGATTCCCGGCACGATGCAGAATATTTTCGAGATTATTCTCGAAGGCGCACTTGACCTCATGGATTCCGTGCTCGGCGATCGCCGCACGTCGGAAAGATATTTACCGCTCGTACTCACCATTTTTCTTTTTGTACTCTTTTCAAACTGGGCTGGCCTTGTGCCGGGCGTCGGTTCGATTCTAGTCGGGCACGGCGACGCAGCTGTGCCACTTCTGCGGTCTCCCGCAAGCGATCTGAATTTCACGCTGGCGCTCGCGCTAATTGTTGTAACACTGGTGAACGTGATTGGCGCCGCGGTAGTTGGGATAAAGGGGCGGCTCTCAGTATTTTTCAATTTCAAGGGACCGATCGATTTTTTTATCGGCATCCTTGAACTTGTGTCGGAATTTGCTAAAATAATCTCGTTCTCGTTCCGTCTTTTCGGCAATGTTTTTGCAGGTGAAGTGCTTTTGGCCATTATGGCCTTTTTAGTACCATATCTTATTCCGTTGCCGTTCATGTTCCTCGAGGTGTTTGTCGGATTCATCCAGGCATTCATTTTCGGGATGCTCACCCTGGTCTTCGTGGCCATGGCGATCGTTCCCCATGATACGGAGCACGAAGCAACCGCAGCCCACGCATGAAATTTTTCCACCAAACAACAAAAGGTCGTAACCATTAAAAAATAATTATCTACACATGGACAGCACCAGTATTCGTTTGATCGCAACCGCAGCTGCTATCGGCATGGGAACTATCCTTCCGGCTCTCGCGATCGGACTCATCGGTTCGAAGGCAGTCGAGGCGATCGGCCGAAATCCCGAAGCCGCTTCAAAAGTGCAGACGATGGCGATTCTCGCTATCGCATTTGCAGAAGCTATCGCGATTTACGCGCTCGTTATGGCTTTGATCATCAAATTCGTCGCGTAATTTCTTAACCGCTACCCGCTATGCAGCAACTTTTTTCCCAATTAGGACTTGATTGGCGCCTGCTTCTTTCGCAGGTGGTGAATTTTGCGTTGCTGCTTATCGTGCTCCGCATTTTCGCCTATAAGCCGGTTCTTAAGATCCTGCACGACCGGCGTGCCCGTATCGAGGAAGGGCTTGTGAAAGCGGACGAAGCGGATCGGCGTCTGCATGAAGCGGATGCCATGAAGAAGCAGAAAATTCACGAAGGGGAGACGCAGGCCCTCGGGATATTAAAGAAGACCGAGATTGACGCAAAAGAGCTCGAAGCGAAAATGCTTGCTGAGGCCCGGCGGAAGGAAGCCGAGGAACTTGCGGCGACCGAATCGATGCTCCGCGCAAAAGAAGAGGAATCGCGCCGCGGCATGGAAAAAGAGGCTGCAGCGATGGTTCGTATGGCGATTGCGAAGACGGTCGAATTATCACCCGAAAAAATCGACGATGCCTTAATCGCGCGGGCGGTGAAAGAAATCGCCGAGGGGGCGCCGAAGCGCGCATAACCGACATCCATGAAGTACCCGGCACATATTTATGCAAAGGCGCTTTCCGAAGTGATCGGCGATACGTCAAAGAAGACAACGGAAAAAGAAGCGGCAGCCATCGTCAAAAATTTTTTGGAGTTGGTGCGCCGGAATGGCGACGAATCCCACCTCCGCAAAATTCTTGAAGAAGCGGCACGCTTCGCGAGAGGTAAAGCCGGAATCCGGAAAGTATCGGTGGAATCAGCGCGGGCATTGAACGCTGCACAGGAGAAAGAGGTTAAGACGTTTTTGACGGCGGGCGATGTCGTGGAACGCACGATCGATCCGGCCCTCATTGCCGGCATTCGCATCATCGTTAACGACGAGATGCAATTCGACGGATCGTTGCGAGGCAAGCTGGATAAAGTTTTTAGAAATATTTAACGAACTATTAATTACGTGGCATACGACATCATCGAAAAATTAAAACGGGAAATTGAAGGATATAAAGAGAAGCCGGAATGGGCAGAAACCGGCCGCGTGATTGAGGTGGGCGACGGGATTGTGAAGATCCTCGGCCTGCGCAATGCCGTGAGCCAGGAAATTTTAATAATAGAAAGCCCGAAAGGGGAACGGGCCGCGCTCGCTTTGAACCTCGAAGAGGAATCAATCGGCGCACTCGTGCTTGGAGACTTTTTATCAATCGAAGTCGGCAACACCGTTAAACGGACCGGGGAAGTGTTATCAATCGAAGTCGGCGACGAACTCATCGGCCGCGTGATCGATCCGCTCGGCCAACCGGTTGACGGTTTGGGGGATCTTTTCAAAAAAGGAGCGAAGACACAAAGAAATAATCTCGAGGCCGGAGCGCCCAACGTTTTGGAGCGCGAGGGGGTCAACACGCCGGTTCACACCGGCATCAAAGCGATTGATGCCATGATTCCTATCGGCCGCGGACAGCGCGAACTCATTATTGGTGACCGCGGCACGGGCAAGACCGCCATTGCGCTCGACGCCATTTTAAACCAAAAGAATGACAAGGGGCGTCGCCCGATGGTGTGTATTTACGTTGCAATCGGCCAGAAGGAATCCAAGATCGTGAAGATTGCCGAGACTCTCAAGAAATATGACGCTTTAAAATATACGGTGATCGTCGCCGCATCGGCGTCGTCGCCTGCGGCGCAATGGTATCTTGCACCCTATGCCGGCGCCGCGATTGGGGAATATTTCCGCGACAAGGGCCAGGACGCGCTAATCGTCTACGACGATTTGTCCAAGCACGCATGGGCATATCGCCAGATCTCATTGCTCCTCAAGCGCCCGCCGGGCCGCGAAGCATATCCGGGCGATGTCTTTTATCTCCACTCACGCCTTCTTGAGCGGGCCGCAAAACTTTCAAAAGAAAAAGGCGGAGGATCGCTCACGGCGTTGCCGATCGTTGAGACTCAGCTCGGTGACGTCACGGCGTATATTCCGACGAACATCATCTCAATTACGGACGGACAAATTTTCCTGGAGACCGACCTGTTTAACCAGGGTTTGCGCCCGGCGCTGAACGTTGGTATTTCCGTGTCGCGCGTAGGTTCGGCTGCGCAGACCAAAGCCATGAAGAAAGTAGCCGGCAAACTCAAGCTTGCACACGCGCAATTCCGTGAACTCCAGGCATTCGTGCAGTTTGCGACTGACGTGGACGAAAAGACGAAGAAGAATATTGCGCAGGGCCAAAAGATCAACGAGATTTTGAAGCAGGACGACCAGGCGCCGGTGCCGGTGGAGATCCAGGTTTGTATTTTCTACGCCGTCCTGAATGGCTATTTCGAAAATATCGAAGTGGTTGATATCAAAAAAACCGAAGGTGAGCTTGTGGAATATCTGAGCAAGCTTCATGAGAACGATATTTTGAAACCCATCCGCGAAACAGGGGAATTTAAAGAAGAGGTCGAAAATGCATTGAAAGCCGCACTCGGCAACTTTCTAAACGGTCGCACTTCCGGCCACGGCACAAACGAATAACATGGAATCAGGACAATCCCTCCAACGGCGCATACGGAGCGTCAAGAATATCGGCCAGATTACGAAAGCAATGGAACTCGTTGCGGCAACCAAGATGCGCCGCAGCCAGGAACTGGCGTTGAATTCCCGCCCGTATGCCTATGCGGCGCTTGAACTGCTCGGCACGCTCTCGAACGTTGAAGGAGTCATTATGCCGGAACTTTTAAAGACACGTCCGATCGAAAAGACTTCGTTTCTTCTTATGACATCCGACAAAGGCCTCGCCGGATCGTTCAATGGCGCCGTCATCCGCCGTTTTGAAAGCTATATCCGCGAGAACCATATCGATCTTCGCGACCCGCAATATTCTTTTATTGCGATCGGTCAGAAAGCAAAAACCTATCTTGAGCGACGCGGTATGAATGTGATTCAGTCCTTCGTCCGCGTCGGTGACGTAACCCGCATGGCCGAAGCGGAGCCAATCGCGGAATTCCTCATTGAAGGCTATTTGCGGCATGATTTCGACAGCGTGATCGCATTCTTTACCACCTTTGTGACAGCGCTTCGCCAGGATGCCGTTGCCAGAGAATTTTTGCCGATAAGCTTCGATAAAATTAAAGAATCTATCGAGGAAACTATCCCGCGCGCCGGTCGCTATTCGGAATATGCAAAATCGGAAGTGTTTTTCGACGGGAAAGACCGGGAATTTATCATCGAGCCCGAGCCCGCAGCCGTGCTTGCGGAACTCGCACCCCAACTTTTAAAAATCCGCATCCATCACATGATTCTCGAAGCCAACGCTTCCGAACATTCCGCCCGCCGCGTGGCGATGAAGAATGCTTCTGATAACGCGAGCGAGCTTACGGGAACCTTAAACGTCGTATACAATAAACAGCGCCAGGCCGCGATCACGAGCCAGATCATCGAGGTCACGTCCGGTGCGCAGGCATTGAGTTAATAATATTTTAATAACACTATGGCAAACAAAATTGGAAAAATAACACAGGTGATCGGTCCGGTCGTTGACGTTGATTTTGGTGAATCGGCCGTTTTGCCGGCAATCTACAACGCCCTCAAAATAAAGTTAGGCAAAGGCGAAATCATCGCCGAGGTGGTGAAGCACCTTGAGCCGGGGAAGGTGCGTGCTATATCCATGGCGCCGACCGACGGCCTGAACCGCGGCGCGGAAGTGGAGGATACGGGCAAAATGATCGAGGTTCCTGTCGGCGAAGAAACTCTGGGGAATATCTTTGACGTACTCGGCCATCCGCTTACAACGCCGAAGGCACCGTTCAAAAAATATCTGCCGATCCATCGTGACGCCCCCAAATTTACGGAACAATCCACAAAGACTGAAGTTTTTGAAACCGGCATCAAAGTCATCGACCTCATCTGTCCGTTCATCAAAGGAGGCAAGGTGGGTTTGTTCGGCGGTGCAGGCGTCGGCAAAACCGTTTTGCTCCAGGAACTTATTCGCAACGTTGCCGAGGTTGGCGGAGGATTTTCGGTTTTTGCGGGCGTGGGTGAACGCACCCGCGAAGGAAACGATTTATATCATGAAATGACCGACTCGGGAGTCATCAACAAGACCGCACTCGTTTTCGGCCAGATGAACGAAGTGCCGGGCGCCCGTGCGCGTGTTGCTTTGAGCGCACTCACCATGGCTGAGTATTTCCGCGACGAAGAGGGGAAGAGCTTGTTGCTCTTCATCGACAACATCTTCCGTTATTCGCAGGCCGGTTCCGAGGTGTCAACGCTCCTTGGCCGTATGCCGTCAGCCGTGGGTTACCAACCGACACTCGCATCTGAAATGGCAGAACTCCAGGAGCGCATCACATCCACCAAGAAGGGCTCTATAACGTCCGTGCAGGCCATTTATGTTCCGGCCGACGACGTAACCGATCCGGCTCCCGCAACCACGTTTTCTCACCTGGATTCCACGATTGTGCTCTCTCGTGCACTTACTGAAATCGGCATCTATCCCGCCGTTGATCCGCTCGCATCAAGCTCGAGTGCTCTCGACCCCAAACTGGTCGGCCGCGAGCACTACGACGTTGCCCGTGAAGTCCAGCAAACCCTCCAGCGCTACAAAGAATTGCAGGACATCATCGCAATCTTGGGCATCGAAGAACTCTCGGATGTTGACCGCCAAACGGTAACCCGCGCGCGAAAGATCCAGCGTTTCCTGTCCCAACCCTTCTACGTGGCTGAAGCATTCACCGGCCGCGCCGGAAAATATGTTTCGCTCAAAGACACGATTCGCAGTTTCAAAGAGATTCTGGAGGGCAGGCACGATGATAAATCCGAAGAAGATTTTTATCTCAAAGGTTCCGTTGAAGAGGTCGGCACGACGGCTGCGTAGAGCCCAATGAAAATTGGCGTCTATTCACTCGAAAAAGTTCTTTATCAAGGCGAGGCAATCTCCGTGAATTGCAATACCAAAATGGGGGAGATCACCATTCTTCCAAATCACGAAGAATTAATTTCTGTCCTGGAAAAGGGAACCATGAAAATTGTTGACAACGATCACAAAGAGCATTACATTCCTATCAGCTCCGGCTTTTTAGAATTCAAAGAAAACGAGGGAAAATTTCTGGTCGAGGAGGATAGAGTTTAAATGTAAGGAACCATGGAAAAAGTTTTTGAGTTCATTTCACCTAAGGCTGAGTACACGGCCGATGCAACGGTTATTACTTGCATAGACAAGCGTTTCTATAGCGCAAGAAAGGCTTTCATCAAGGCGCTTAAACTGAAGAACCCGGACGTGGTGGAAATCGCCGGCGCTATCAAGGACATTACCCATGGCAGCGAGGAGGAAGCCGCATTCGTTCTAAAACAGATTCGAATTTCAACAAAACTCCATCATTCGAGGCGTGTCATTCTCCTTCCTCATCGTGATTGCGGTGCATACGGTGGCTCGGAAGAGCTTGGCGATCAAGCAACCGAATATAAAGTCCAAGCTGATGAGATTGCCAAGGCGACTTTGATCATCCAGAAGGCTTTCCCAGAAGTGAGCGTCGAGTCATATTTTCTTGACTTTGATGGTGCTCATCGAGCATAACGTTTTCGCAGTATAGGCCGGGAGCAATCCCGGTCTTTTTGATAAAAGAATCAAAATGTGCTATACTGTGCGCAGTTTGGTAAGAATAAAAATACACAGAAGAGGAGCGCTAGACGCTATGAAGTTGGTGGTGCGAATTGCAATTTCCGAAGAGAAGAAAACGAAAGCTTGGGTTATCTGTAGCGACAGCGGCAAATACAATCGTGCGTTATTTCTCTTCCTGAAAAATGTTTACGATGGCGGCCATGGTGTCAATATCTATCGTGTTCCAGGCGGAGCCCGGAGAATTCTCAAGGAAGAAGGCGAACGGGAAGGGGCTTTCAATTCGATAAGGAAAGCCGTCGAGAATGGCGCGAAAGTTCTGGAGGTGATGATTCCTGCCACACGAGATAAGAATCACGAGTCTTCGGCCGCAACTCTTCGTGCGTTGAGGAGTGTTATTGGGGAGGCATTTCCATTGGTCACAATCAATTTGTACGGCATTCATTGTGATGGAATCTGGCAATTGGTTTCCAAGGAGATTCTCGACGCTCAGGACCAGGATTAACATCCTGGTCTTTCTTTTTGTTATGATGGAGAAACATTTTCGTATATATCATTATGGCGACCTCGCGATCTCAAAAAGCACCCTTCATCGGCAAGCGGATTGTTGTTTTCACCGCTCATCCGGACGATGAGGGTCTCGCCGCAGGGACGATGTATGAAAATCACAAAGCGGGCGGGGAAACAGTCTTGATATGCGCAACGAACGGCGAAAAAGGGAAGTCGCACCTTGCAAAGCCGGTAACTGACTCGGCGCTTAAAAAGATTCGTCGAAACGAGCTGATGAAGGCTGCAAAGATATTAAAAATTGATAAAGTGATTTTTCTCGGGTTTCCCGACGCAAGCGTCCGGGCACATAAACGCAAGCTTTTCGAAAAATCACTCGCAGTCATTAGAAAAATTAAACCGGATTATATCCTGGGTTTTGGCCCTGATGGCATCAGCGCCCACTGGGATCACATTACCGTGGGTGAGGTCGCCCTCGGAATTGCCAAAAAAACATATACGCCAATGGCCGCGTTTACCCTCGCAGATATTTTTGTTGAACAGCCGCGGGTGGCGGAAAAACGTCAGGAATTTTTCCTGAAGCGCCGGAGATTCGGAGCCTATAAAGGCATGCCGGTCCATCGAAAAGGGGATCTTAGGGTGAAAATTGATCTGGCACGCAAACGGAAAGCGATGAGCGTGCACAAGTCACAATTTTTAAATCCCGCCGGGCCGTATGCTCATCTCTCCACTCGGCTGCAAAAGCAAGCGATGGGATACGAGCATTTTGTGAAAGAATCGATATAATAAAACCCATGACGTTTACCGAAAAAGTGTATGCCGTTGTGGCAAAAATCCCGCGAGGGAAAACGATGACGTATGGCGAGGTCGCCCGGCGCGCCGGCAATCCACGGGCGGCACGCGCCGTGGGAAACATTATGCACAATAATCCCGACACCAAAAAGGTGCCGTGCCATCGCGTGGTTCGATCGGATGGGACGGTCGGTGGCTATGCCCGCGGTACGAAGAAGAAAATTGAAATGTTGAGGAAAGAAGGCGCTCTTTGATATAATGAGTGCATGAAAACGCTGGTGATCGTTTTTGCGGTAATCATCGTTGTTTTGCTTGGCATTCTTGCCTTTTATAATCCCGCAAAAGGACCGGTGGTTCCCGGAGCCGGAAGCGTTTCCTCAACGACGTCTGGTCTTGTGCAGGGGATTGTCTTGCTGAGCCCGACCTGCCCCGTGGTAAAAAATCCACCTGATCCTGCGTGCGCTCCAAAGCCGTATGCAACCTCAATTTCAATTTCCTCGGATATTGAAAATCCGCAAAACGCAGTTCTTCAAACGATTACGAGCGACGTGTCCGGAGCGTTTACGGTCTCCCTCCCGGCGGGCGAGTATAGCTTTAAGGCTCAAGGCGGATCCGTATATCCCCAATGCACCGAAGCACTCGTGCAAGTTTCTGCCGGCGGAACGGCAACGACGACCATTAACTGCGATACCGGAATACGATAATGTCTTTCGAAGGCCAATCATTTGAAAACAAAGAAAAAGCTTTCGAGGGGGAGTTTTCGTTCGAAAGCAAACGGCAGACCATCGAAGACGCCGTCCAGATTGCAGAGGAGCAGCTTCAAATCTACGGCTGGCCCGAAGAGGAAATTAATAAATTTAGAACCGCTATGTATGAAGCGGTGACGAACGCCGTGGTCCACGGCAACCTCGAAGTTTTTAAAGAAAACGCCGAAGACAACGAGATCCTTGACCGCATATTGGCCGCAGAGAAAACCGAAAAGAGCAGCAAGAAAGTTGAGATCAAATTTCATATCACAGCAGAGAAAGCTGAAGCTGAGATTGTTGATGAGGGAACCTTTGCCCCTCCGCCGGAGATGACTGCTGAGTTTCGGGAGAGTGATTTATCTACGAACGGACGAGGATTAAAATTTATCTTTGTTAATATGACGGGTGTCGAGTGGTCACCTGGGAGGATAAAATTTTGGTTAAAGCACGAGACGGACGGACGTTAATAAAAAAACCGCCTAGCGTGGTTTGCTAGGCGGGTTATGCCTGAATGGTTAGATCGGAAGCGTTATCTCAGTTGCTGCTCGGGCGCGTTTCCGTGCAATGATCGGTCTCTGGTGTCCGCCAGCTTTTCCCATGCGTGAACAGAGTGCCTTCACCGTGACGCCGCGATTCGAGAGCGGAACTTGGAAATATCGACAAGCGCGGCGCGCTGCATCGGGTGCAGCATCTTTCACGTCTTCGTCGTGAAAGTGGAAGAGGACCGATGCGCATGCATGCAGTTCATCCATCAACTCGCTTTGATTTGTCGGAATATGCGGTGGTTCTGGATAGGTTCCTTCGATACGGCAGTGGATTTCTGCCGTCAGGAATATTCTTGTAGTGTGGTCGAGGTTGTGCTGCCCAAAGACTCTATCGAGTATATTTTCAAGGCTGTCGCCCTGACCCAACTGAGCCTTCGCTTCCTGGAATAGCATTGCTATGGTAGTTCGTTGGTTTTCCACCAAGGTCCCTCCGATCTGGTTTATAAATTTCTGATATCATTTTTATCATATATTTCATTAACAGTCAAATCGAGGTATCATATATTGCAATGATCGCTTCCAAGGATTTGCCCCGCCTCAAGAAACGGTGGCAAAAAATTTCAAAAACGCTTACCAAACTTTTTCCGCATGCGACGATTGCGCTTGCATTTGGTAACGCCTGGGAACTGCTCGTGGCCGTCCAGCTTTCCGCCCAATGCACGGACAAGAAAGTGAACCAGGTGACGCCGGTGTTGTTCAAAAAATATCGGACAATCGACGATTACGTTCGGGCGGGAAAGACTGCAAAGGGGATTCATGAATTTGAGAACATGATTCATGCCTGTGGTTTTTATCGGGCAAAAACAAAAAATATTCTTGCGGCTGCGAAAGCGATCAAAGACAAATATCACGGTAAACTGCCAAGGACTATGGAAGAGATGGTGAAAATTCCGGGCGTTGGCAGGAAATCGGCGAACGTAATTTTGGGGAATGCTTACGGTGTGGTTGAGGGCATTGCGGTGGATACGCACGTGATGCGTCTTTCCCGCGTGCTTGGATTGAGCAAAGAAAAAACTCCCGAAAAAATTGAGCAGGATTTGATGGCAATTATCCCGGAAAAAGACTGGTTTTCAGCAACTTACCGGATCATCGATTACGGGCGGGCTTACTGCGTAGCAAGGCCGCATAAGCATGAATTATGCCCATTAACGAAGGTTTTAGGGAGTTAACTTTTTATCCACAAACGTTCTAATCTACTGTGCTATACTGGATGTTGTAGTTACTAATGAAAAGCCGTTTTCCGGTGAGGTCGGAAAGCGGTTTTTCTTTATCTTTTTTGACTGATGTGATTCAATAAACTGGTTCTACTTACCCCTTATGGCACGAGCCCGAGGGGGATTGAGTAATTTCCAAAATCCAATGAACCGTTTTGAAATAGTTTCTAACAATAAACCCGCAGGGGATCAGCCGAAGGCGATTGCATCGCTCGTTTCAGGTATTGAACGAGGCTATCAAAATCAAACATTGCTTGGCGTCACGGGCTCGGGGAAAACGTTCAGCATTGCGAATGTCATTGCCGAAACGCAGAAGCCGACGCTCGTCATCGCGCACAACAAGACACTCGCCGCACAGCTGTGTAACGAATTCCGCGAGCTTTTCCCGAAAAATTCAGTCAATTATTTTGTTTCCTATTACGATTACTATCAGCCGGAAGCGTACATCCCTTCGAGCGATACCTACATTGATAAGGAGGCTTTGATTAATGACGAGATAGATAAACTGCGCCATGCGGCGACAACTTCGCTGCTTACGCGCCGTGATGTAATTATCGTGGCTTCGGTCTCGTGCATTTATGGCCTTGGTGCGCCTGAGGTATACGCCAAAAACATTTTCCATTTTAAAGTTGGCGACAAAATCGAGCGCAAAGAGTTTTCGCGAAAACTTGTGGAATTGCAGTTTAGCCGCACCAATTCCGACTTAAAGCGAGGAACCTACCGCCTGCGGGGTGAAAATTGGGAGATTATGCCCGCGGATCGGGAAATCGTCTATACCATCGAAGTCTTGAATGGTACCATCGTGACGATATACGAGGTTGATCCTGTGGTCGGTTTCCGCCCGGGAAAAACGCCAAAAATTCCAGATATCATTTTTGCACCGGCAAAACATTTCATCACCGAAGCGCCCGAGCGCGAGCGGGCCATTATTCAAATCCAGGAGGAGTTGAAAGTTCAGCTTGCAACGTTTGAAAAAGAGAAAAAGTTTCTCGAAGCGGAACGCCTTGAGCGCCGCACCAAGTTTGATATCGCCATGATGCGCGAAGTCGGCTATTGCCACGGCATCGAAAACTATTCACGCCATCTTTCCGGCCGCGCACCCGGCGAGCCGCCGGCAACGCTTCTTGATTATTTTCCGCACACGGATGACGGCCGGGCCGATTTCCTGACCGTGATTGATGAATCCCACATGACCGTACCCCAACTCCAGGGCATGTTCAATGGCGACGCCGCCCGAAAGAAGACGCTCGTGGAATATGGTTTTCGCTTGCCGTCGGCAATCGATAACCGGCCTTTGCGATTTGAGGAGTTTAAAGAAAGGATTGGCCAGACGATCTTCACCTCTGCGACGCCGTCCGCATACGAGCGCACGGAGAGCGCTCCGCCGCAGGGGCAGATCGTTGAGCAGATCATACGTCCGACCGGTCTCGTCGATCCGAAGATTACGATTCGTCCGGCGCGCGGACAGGTGGAAGACCTCATTCCTCGGATTGAAGAACGCGTCGCAAAGAAAGAGCGCGTTCTTGTCACCACGCTCACCAAAAGAATGGCCGAGGACCTCAGTTCGTACCTCGAGGAAAAAAAGATAAAAGTGAACTATCTGCATAGCGACGTGAAAACGCTCGATCGCATCCAGATCCTGACCGATCTCCGCAAAGGGAAAGTGGATGTGCTTGTCGGTGTGAATCTTTTGCGCGAAGGTCTGGACCTTCCCGAGGTTTCATTGGTGGCAATTCTCGACGCCGACAAAGAAGGATTTTTGCGAAGCGAGGTGTCGCTCGTGCAAACCATCGGCCGGGCCGCCCGAAACGCTCAAGGGGAAGTCTTGATGTATGCCGACAATATAACCGGGTCCATTGACCGCGCCGTCAAGGAGACCGAGCGCCGACGGAATATTCAGCTTGCTTATAACAAGGAGCATGGCATAACGCCGACAACCATCATCAGAAAGATCTCGAGTATTCTTCCCGACGTCGGCGAGATTCTCAAACTTGAGACCGGACCGGTGCCAAAATCGAAAACCGCCCTACAGAAACTGATTGCCGACAAGGAACGGGAGATGCGCATCGCTGCAAAGGCCTTAAATTTTGAACTTGCCGGCATACTTCGCGATGAGATTCGGGAATTGAATAAGCGCGTGGAAAAAACGAAAGAAAAAGACGATTCCGGGGCGAAGCCGAAAAAGTCCGCGACTCTGACTTAGGAAATTTCTTACATGGCCTATTTCGTCTATCTTCTTGAGTGTGCCGACAAAACCATTTACACGGGTATCACAACTGATCTCAAACGAAGGTTTTACGAGCACAAACATAAGATTGGCGCGCGATATACAAGGACGCATGGCGCAAAGAAAATGCTTTATAGCGAACGATTCGAAACGAGGAGCGAGGCATTAAAGCGGGAGGCTGCTATCAAGCGCTTAACCCGGGGAAAGAAGTTAAAGCTTGCGATTGGTTGAATGACGTTTTATTGCCGGCTTTGGTATAATGTTCATTCATGCCACTTTTATATAGCTACCTCAAAAATTATAAGAAGTACCTCGTTTTCACGCTCATCCTCGCGACGATCAATATTGCGTTTTCTCTCGTTGACCCGCAGGTATTCCGGTTGGTCATTGATAATTATGTTTCAAAGATCGGAACCATCTCGCACGATGATTTCCTCCGCGGGGTTGGATTGCTTTTGCTTGCCTCGATCGGCGCGGCGTTGATTTCCCGCATTGCAAAGAATTTCCAACAATATTACGAGAATGTGGTGACCCAGCGCGTGGGGACGGAGCTTTATGCTCATAGCGTCGCCCATTCGTTCTCGTTGCCGTACGCGATTTTTGAAGATCAGCAGTCCGGGGCGCTTCTCCAAAAACTCCAGAAGGCTCGGCTCGACAGCCAACAACTCATCATCAGCTTTGTTGATATTGTTTTCGTATCGCTCGTGGGCATCATCCTGGTAATATTTTATGCATTTTACGTGCATTGGATTATCGGCCTCCTCTATTTCATGATCATTCCCGTGATGGGTAGCGCGTTGTTTTTCCTGGGCCGCAAAATCAAGGCGATCCAGAAAAATATTGTAATCGAATCGGCGAACCTTGCCGGATCAACCACTGAAACCATCCGCAACGTCGAGCTTGTGAAAAGTCTGGGTTTGGAAGATCAGGAGACGAAGCGGTTGAACGATGTGAACAATAAAGTGCTCGAGCTCGAACTTTCCAAACTGAAGGTCATCCGAAAACTGAGTTTTACGCAGGGGACTATCGTGAACGCGATGCGTTCGCTCATTTTATTCGCCATGCTTTGGCTGATTTTCCTCGGTTCGATCTCGCTCGGCGAGTTCCTGACGCTTTGGTTCTATTCCTTCTACATTTTTTCACCGCTCGGCGACATTGGCACAGTTGCGTCACAATATCAGGAAGCAAAAGGTAGTCTGGAAAAGCTCGAAGAGATTTTATCCATTCCCGCGGAGGAAAAACCGGCAAACGCCGCGAAAATTGAATCGCTCGAATCAATCGAATTCAAAAAAGCATCTTTTGGCTACGGGACCGGGGACACGCTTGCCGTGAAAGATATCAGCCTGCACATCAAAGGAGGGGAGACGGTGGCGTTCGCGGGTTACTCCGGATCAGGAAAGACGACTCTGATCAAACTGCTCGTTGGTTTGTATAAGCCAACCAAAGGGACGATTCTCTTGAACGGCATAGACGGCAACATCGTTGATTACGATGCCTTGCGCCGCAAAATCGGATATGTGTCGCAAGAGACCCAGCTTTTTGCCGGGACATTGCGCGACAACCTGCTATTCGTAAATCCTTCCGCGACAGACGATGACTGCTGGGAGGCATTGCGGAGCGCCTCGGTCACCGATATCGCCGAGCGCGGTGCCGCAAGCGGCGTCGGTGAGGGCCTTGAGACGAAAATTGGCGAAGGAGGGATAAAAATTTCCGGAGGCGAGCGTCAGCGGCTTGCCATCGCCCGGGCGCTCCTGCGCAAACCGGAAATCATCATTTTCGACGAGGCAACGTCGAGCCTGGATTCGATCACCGAGAGATCTATCACGGACACCATCCGGGAGATTGCAAAAGCGCGCCCCGATCTCATAATGGTGCTTGTGGCGCACCGACTTTCAACGCTTGCTCATGCCGACGAAATTTATGTTTTGCAAAAAGGCTCCATTATCGAGCACGGTACCCACAACGAATTACTCAAAAAGCATGACGGGCTTTATTCGGCGCTATGGAAAGAACAGAGTGGAAGCGGAGATGCGTTGGAAAGCGTCCCTGCGCTCGCGCGGTAATTCATTTGCCGAGATATTAAATTTCGGTTAAAATTAGCCTACAACAGAATAACGAACACTACCCCTATGAGCGATGCTCCGGGGGAAAATTCATATGGCACACGATAAAATCATCATCAAAGGCGCGCGGGAGCACAACCTGAAGAACATCAATCTTGAAATTCCGAGGGACAAGATGGTGGTATTCACGGGGCTTTCCGGTTCCGGAAAGTCGAGTCTGGCGTTCGACACGATTTTTGCCGAAGGTCAGCGCCGGTATATCGAATCGTTATCCGCCTACGCACGGCAGTTTTTGGGGCGTCTCGACAAGCCGGATGTTGATGATATTGAGGGGCTTTCGCCGGCAATCTCGATTGACCAGAAAAGCCATTCTTCGAATCCGCGCTCGACGGTGGCAACCATTACGGAAATTTACGATTATCTTCGCGTGTTGTTTGCCCGCGCCGGGAAACCGTATTGCCCGACCTGCGGTCGCGAGATAAAAAAACTGACCAATGAGGAAATCGTTGACGTCGCAATCGATTTTTCAAAAGAGAATAAAGAAAAAAAGAACCTGGTGATTCTCGCCCCTGTCGTTCGCGGCAGGAAGGGGGAGTATTACCAGATGCTCTACGATTTCCTGAATGCCGGATTTTCCGAAGTGCGCATCGACGGGAAATACCATTCCCTGCGTGACCGCGTAGAACTCAGCCGGTATAAAACGCACAACATAGACCTTGTGGTTGACCGGATTCCGGCCGGCATGAACTTTAAGGAAAAAGATAATCGTCTGCGGCTCGCCGAAGCGATTGAGCACGCCCTAAAATACGGCAACGATGTCGTCACGGTCATCACTGATAACGAGGTATCGCTCTCGGCGAAATTCACCTGTCCGCATGACGGTTTTTCGTTCCCCGAAATTGAACCCCGACTGTTCTCATTCAATAGTCCCTATGGCGCCTGTCCGGAATGCCATGGCCTGGGCACAAAAGATTTATGGTCTGAGGAAATCTGTCCGGCGTGCGAGGGCAAACGCCTGCGGGTGGAAAGTTTAAACGTCTTGATTGACGGGAAAAATATCAATAACGTTGTATCCTTCTCGATCGAACACGCCTATACCTTTTTTGACGCTATGAAATTCAAGAACGCGTCAATGATCGAAGTTGCCGAAGCTCCCTTGCGTGAGATAAAAAACAGGCTGAAGTTTATGATGGACGTCGGCCTCGAGTACCTCACCTTGAATCGCAAAGCAGGGACGCTTTCCGGAGGCGAGGCCCAGCGCATCCGGCTTGCGTCGCAAATCGGTTCAAGGCTTGTGGGTACGCTCTACATTCTCGATGAGCCGACGATCGGCCTCCATCAGCGCGATAACGACAAGCTTATCAAAACGCTTCACGATCTCCGCGATCTCGGCAATACCATCATCGTTGTTGAACATGACGAAGACACCATTCGTGCATCCGATTATCTTGTCGATATCGGTCCCGCTGCCGGCGTCCACGGTGGGCGGGTGGTTGCCGAAGGGCCTATCCCCGAAATATTAAAAAATCTTAAAAAGGATTCGCTTACCTTGCAGTATTTGCGCGGCAAGCAATTTATTAAAGTTCCCGACGAACGGCGTTCTGTCGGCACGAAACAGGAGCTGCTCAAAATCCGCGGCGCCCATGCGAACAATTTAAAGAATATTGACGTTGATATCCCGTTGCGCCGCTTTACTGCAGTGACCGGCGTTTCCGGTTCGGGCAAATCGAGCCTTGTGTATGACGTGCTCTATAAAGCTGTCGCCGACAAACTTAATCGTACCAATGCGAAGCCCCTCGGATACAAATCTATCCTTGGGCTTGAGTATATCACCCGCATCATCAACATTGACCAGGCGGCAATCGGACGAACACCCCGCTCAAATCCGGCGACGTATGTCGGCGCCTGGACGCATATTCGCGATCTCTTTGCGGCGACCGAGGATGCCCGCGTCCGGGGCTACAAGCCTGGACGTTTCAGTTTCAATGTCCCCGGAGGCCGCTGCGAAAACTGCGAAGGGCACGGGACGATTGCGATCGAGATGCACTTTTTACCGACGGTTTACGTAACGTGCGATATTTGCAAAGGTAAGCGCTTCGACCGCGAGACGCTTGAGGTGGAATACAAAGGTAAAAATATCTTTGACGTTCTTGAAATGACGATCGAGGAAGGAGCGCGATTTTTCGACGATATCCCGTGGCTTAAGGAAAAATTTGTGATCCTCGAGGAGGTTGGTCTTGGATATCTCAAGCTTGGCCAGTCGGCGACAACCCTTTCGGGAGGCGAGGCTCAGCGCATCAAGCTTTCCGCAGAACTCGGAAAGCGGGACACCCGTCGAACATTGTATCTACTCGACGAGCCGACCACCGGTCTGCACTTCGCGGACGTTGATCAGCTCATTAAAGTCCTCCAGCGCCTGGTTGACCGCGGAAACACCATCGTGGTTATCGAACACAACCTGGATGTCATCAAAACGGCGGATTGGATCATTGATCTTGGTCCTGAAGGCGGCGAACGGGGAGGTTCGGTCGTCGCCGTCGGTACGCCGGAACAGATTGTGCGCAAAGCGGGGAGCTTCACCGGACAATATCTGCGAAAAGTGCTCACGAAATAATTTTGCTATCATAAGGGTATGCCAAAAATTGTCGACAATAAAATCTATCACGACGGGGAAAAGATCGGCTGGATCGACGGACATCACATCCGGAGCGCTGACAACATGAAGCAGGGTTATTATGAGGGCAATGATATCCGGGACGAGGCAGGCCATAAAAAAGCTTACATCCAGGATAATTCTCTTAAATTCGAAAATGGAAGCGCAAGCATCTCTTTAGAAAAAATTAACGAGGAGATCGAAGGCACCTATCCGCTCATTGTGAAGTGCGCAGTCCATGTTCTTTTGGAGGATTAGTGTCTGTCGGTGCCAGGAAAAAGCATGTTAAAAAAAGATTATAAAAAACTCCCGGACACGCCGGGCGTCTATATCATGAAGGATACGTATGGCGACATCCTGTATGTTGGCAAGGCGGGCAATCTTCGCCGCCGGGTTTCGAGCTACTTTGAGCGTCCTCACGATGTGCGGATTGAGCGCCTGGTCGGCAAGATAAGCACCATCGATCATCGGGAGACCGACAGTGCCCTCGAGGCCTTGATCCTCGAGGCCGAACTTATCAAACAATGGATGCCCCCGTTCAATGTCCGCGAAAAAGACGATAAAAGTTTTTTGTACGTAGAAATTTCAAAGGAAAAATTTCCGAGGGTGTTGCTTGTCCGGGGCAAAGACGCGGAGCGGGGGAGGCGCTACGGGCCTTTCACTTCGGCTTCGAATGCCCGACAGGCATTGCGTATTCTCCGTAAAATTTTTCCCTGGAATACGCACGACCCAGAAAAAATCGGGAAATTTCTCCGACCCTGCTTTGATTATGAAGTTGGATTGTGTCCGGGGACCTGCGTCGGTGCGGTGACGCGCGAGGAATATACAAAAAACATTGACCGCCTCAAATTATTTCTTGAAGGGAAAAAGAAAAGCGTCATTAAATCGTTCGAAAACGATATGGCGGCAGCCAGTAAGAAGCTTGAATTCGAAAAAGCGGAGAAGCTCCGGCGGCAATGCTTTGCGTTAAAGCACATCCGCGATACCGCGTTTATTGCAGATTCGGAGATCATCATGCCCGAGGAAAGGAGTGGTTCGTTTGCCGGCCGCGCAGGCACAGGCGCAGGAACTGCTTCGGCGCCATATCGCATTGAGGGATATGACATTTCAAATATTTCCGGAACCGATGCTGTCGGCTCCATGGTTGTTTTCGAGGATGGAAAACCGAACACAAACGAATATCGAAAATTCAAAATCCGCAGTATTTTCAAGCCGAATGACGTCGGTATGCTCACGGAAGTTTTAGAGCGCAGATTTCACCGGCATGCCGTGAATTTGCGCCCGAAAGAATGGAGTGGAACTGCTCCCGATGCGTGGACCCTGCCAAATCTCATTTTGATCGATGGCGGTATCGGCCAGGCAAATGCTGCAAAAAAAGTTATCATGCACGCCGGTTTGCGCATTCCGATTCTCGGCATCGCTAAGGGATCCGAGCGGAAACGGAATGACATTATCGGCGCGATTCCCAAGGGCGTCACCAAAGAAACTCTCATTCGAGTGCGCAATGAAGCGCACCGTTTTGCGATCGGCTATCATAAGGCACTCCGGCGGCGGAGGTCTCTTAGTTCGTAACGGTAATCACGGGGCCGGTTATCGGGGGCAGGTTGTTGCCGTCAAACTTGAGCTCTATCCGGTATGACCCAGGCACCATTTCTTTCTTGAGGGGATTATATCGTGCCAAAGAATATTCGCGGGTGTCCCATCCGTATGAGGTTTGATCCGGTCCGGTCTGTGACAAAATGACGCCAAGGAAATTTCCGCTTCCATCGAGAAGGTCTATTTCTCCGGTAAAATTCGCCGCATTGTTCCAGGAGATCGGGTTGGTTACGCCTATTTTCCATACATCATTTACGACTGGGGTAATAAAGCGGATTATGATCGGTGGAGGAGGCACCTGCTCCGATGGTTGTTTTGTCTTCTTGCCGGAACCGGAAGTCGAGGGTTGCGCACCGCCGGAAAGGGTGCTCGATGCCGTTGGGATCGTTGCCGAGGCGTTAGTCGTCGTTTCAACGTTAGACGAAGCGGTTATATTTGAAGTTGCCGAAATCGGATTTTGGTTGCGGCCGCCATAAATAAATATAAGGAGAATTACAAAGCAAACGACAACGGCGACGATGATCGCTTTGCTTGTATTGCTTATTTTGTCCATAATGGGAATTATACCACGATGCATAAGAGCCTTAATTCACTTATCGTACGGGATCTTGCTGACGGCGGGGTCGGCGTTTTGCCAACCGATACCATTTATGGCATCGTCGGTTCCGCCCTCGATAAGGAGGTTGTGCAGAGGATTTATCGTTTGCGCAGGCGGAACGCCAAAAAACCGATGATCATTTTAATCGGATCGATAAACGATGTAAAAAAATTCGGAGTTCGCGTTACGCCCGCCGTCAAAAAAATACTGGGCGGCGTCTGGCCGGGGGCCGTGAGCGTTGTAATGCCGATCGGTCTCCCGAACGCCCAAAAAAATTTTGCTTACCTTCATCGAAAATCAAATACCCTCGCGTTTCGCCTGCCGAAGCCGCTCTGGCTTCGATCGTTATTGAAAAAAACCGGACCGCTTGTCGCTCCGAGCGCAAACTTTGAAGGCCAGCCGCCCGCACGAACAATCATGGAAGCGAAGGGATACTTTAAGGACAATGTTCGATTTTATGTCGACGCCGGGCGGCTGGCGTCCAAGCCGTCAACGCTTATACAGCTAATAAACGATACTCCGATAGTGCTTCGGAAGGGTGCCGTTCCCATCCGTCTGTTATAATAATCAGTAATGCTTGCCGATGAGATTAAACAGTTCTTTCACGGCGATGTTGCCGTAGACGACGCCACGCTCGAAAAATTCAGCCGGGATTATTCGGTGTTCAAAGTCCGGCCGAAGATTGTGGTTTTTCCAAAAGACATCGACGACCTTCGCAATCTTGTAAAGTTTGTCACCGCAAAAAAAGCGGCCGGCGAGGATATCTCGCTCACCGGCCGGTCTGCGGGAACCGACATGACGGGCGGTCCGTTGAGCCAGGGGATTATCGTGTCGTTTACGAAATATTTTAATCACGTCAAGGAAATCGCTAGCGATCATGCGGTTGTTGAGCCCGGGGTTTATTTTCGCGATTTCGAAAAGCAGCTCACGCCGAAAGGCCTTTTATATCCGGCTTATCCGGCTTCGAAAGAATTGTGCGCGCTGGGCGGCATGGTGAATAATAATTCCGGCGGCGAAAAGACGCTTGCCTACGGCAAGACGGAAGATTATGTCCGGGAGCTGAGTGTCGTGATGAGCGATGGCGAGCAGCACACGATCAAACCTCTCGAAGGCGGAGCGCTGCGCGCGAAGCTGAACGAGCAGGGTTTCGAGGGAGAGCTCTATCGGAAGATGTACGACCTGCTTGAAAAAAATTACGATACGATAAAAAAAGCGAAACCCGATATTTCAAAAAATTCAGCCGGATATTATTTATGGAATGTTTGGGACAAGCAGAAATTCGACCTCACCAAATTACTGGTCGGATCCCAGGGAACGCTTGCGCTGCTTGCGGAAGCGACGCTTGGGCTGGTGCGTGCAAAGAAGCATTCCCGGCTGTGCGTCATCTTTTTGAAGACGCTCGATCCGGTTGCCGATCTTGTTGTTGAGGTTTTGCGGTTCCATCCGGAAAGCATCGAATCATATGACGATAAGACGATGCAGGTTGCCGTGAAATTGTGGCGACAGGTGCTGGGATCAATGAAGGGCAATATCATCAAGCTCGGCTGGCAATTCTTGCCCGAGATGTGGATGGTCCTCCGCGGCGGTATGCCGAAGATGATTATGCTTGTGGAAATTACGGGCGACGACGAAAAGGAACTTGTCGCGAAGCTCACCCAACTTGCCGACGACGTGCGCAAGTTCGGAAAAACGCATCCTGGCATCCAGGTGAATCCGCTTCACGATGAGCGGGACGAAGAAAAATACTGGACTATCCGCCGGCAGAGTTTTGCCCTGCTCCACAACAACACCACCGGTAAAGACACGGCACCGTTCATCGACGACTTCATCGTGAAGCCGGAGTACCTGCCGGAGTTTATGCCAAAACTCAACGCCATCCTCGATGCTTATAAAAAAGATCTCATCTACACAATCGCCGGCCATCCGGGCAACGGCAATTTTCATATTATTCCGCTTATGAATCTCAAGGATGCCCGGATTCGGGCGCTGATCCCCGAAATCTCGGAGAAAGTTTATAAACTGGTATTCCAATACCATGGCTCCATTACTGCAGAGCATAATGACGGCCTCATCAGGACTCCGTATCTCGAGGAAATGTACGGCAGCCAAATTATAGAGTTATTTAAAGAAGTTAAAAACATTTTTGACCCGTTGAACATTTTTAACCCAGGGAAAAAAGTGGGGGGCAGTCTGAATTATAGTGTAGAGCACATTACGGCCACCCAATGATCTTTTTCGGAGCGGCGACGAGTTCGCATCAGGTTGAAGGCGGAAACCACAATAATTGGACCGAGTGGGAGAAGGAAAATGCCAAACGGCTGGCGTTGGCGGCGCGAGCGAAAAGATGGGATGAGCATTTGCTGGGCGCTTATCCAAGTCCGCTCCAGGAGGAAAATTATATTTCCGGCCGTGCAGCAGACCACTACAACCGCTTTCGCGAAGATTTTGATATTGCAAAATCGCTTGGCCACAACGCTCACCGTTTTTCTCTCGAATGGTCGCGTATCGAACCTGAAGAAGGGAAGTTTAACGAAAAAGAAATTGAACATTATCGCGATGTTATAAGAGAATTGCGAAATCGCGACATGGAACCATTCGTTACGTTGTTCCATTGGACAATGCCCGTGTGGTTGTCGGCAAAAGGGGGAGTATTATGTAAAGAATTTCCCGAGCATTTCAAAAAGTTCGTTGATCGGGTTACGCGGGAATATCGCGATACCGTTCGATTTTGGATTCTTGTGAACGAACCGGAGGTTTTTTCTTCGAAATCATACCAGGAAGGCGTATGGCCGCCGCAAAAGCGGAGCGTTCGACTCGGGTTCAGGAGCCTGCACGCGCTCATGCGCGCACATCGCGCGGCTTACCGTGCGATAAAATCCCATATGCCCGACGCCCAGGTTGGAAGTGTTATGCAGATGGCTCATTTTGAATCGGCGGGCGGTCCGATTAATCACGCGCTCACATGGTTCGGCGAGCGGATGTGGAATTTCTATTTCTTTGGAGGCATACGCAATATGTCCGATTTTGTCGGCCTTAATTTTTATTTCCACATTCGGGTTGACCACTGGTACGGAAAAAATAAAAACGAGCGGATATCGGATATGGCGTGGGAGCTCCATCCCCAAAGCCTCTATAATGTATTGATGAGCCTGAAGCGTTACCAGTTGCCGATTTACATAACCGAAAACGGAGTTGCGGACGTCCGCGACAAGCACCGGGAGTATTTTCTCGTCGAGCATCTTCGGTCAGTGAAAAACGCGATCCGCGACGGCGCAGATGTGCGCGGTTATCTTCACTGGTCGCTCATCGATAACTTTGAATGGGACAGCGGCTTCTGGCCTCGATTTGGACTCGTTGAAATCGATTATAAAACGATGGAGCGGCGTATCAGGCCGAGTGCGCTGAAATATAAAGAGATCATTGAAACATGGGAAACGTTTTGATCTCGAGCGATAAAAAATCCGTGAAACCCGCCGAGGCCGCCGCCCTCTACGTGGAGCTCGGCTGGGGGACTCCCGCATACTATTCCGTTGCACGCATGAAGAAATCGCTTGCGAATTGCGATATCGTTGTTTCCGCGAGGAATGAAGCGGGCGAACTCGTAGGTATCGGCCGTGCATTGAGCGATTTTGCCATTGAAACGAAGATCCTCGATCTCATTATTGTTCCCGAATATCAGCGTCAAAGGGTCGGCCTCGCCATGATGAAGAGGTTTGCGGCGGTTGCGAAGGGAACCACAATTTATTTTGAGACAGAACCGAAAAACTTTGCCTTCGCCGTGCGGTGCGGATACTCCAAACGCAAAACACTCACGGTTTTTAAAAAGAAAGTATAATCACCATATGCACGAACATCACAGCCACGAGGAAAGCCAATGGCGATCGATTGTGAAAGCAGTGAGCTACCGCATCGTCATTGTCATTTTGGATTTTTCGGTCATTTTTCTTTTCACCCGCAACACCGACGTTGCAATCGGGTTCGTTGTGATAAGCAATCTCTATACTACGGTTGCCTACTATCTTCACGAAAGAGTATGGAACAGGATTTCGTGGGGCAAGCTCCACACGAAGGCATAAACGATTTTAGTTGAAATTTTCAGCATTTTTAATTATATTAAGCAAGACCTTGCCCCTATAGCTCAGTTGGTAGAGCAGCTCCCTTTGGCGAAATCAGAATTTCGCCCGCTGGGTCGCTCATTGAAAATGAAAGCATAGTTTGAAGAAGTGTGGGCAGAGTGCCCCTATAGCTCAGTTGGTAGAGCAGCTCCCTTTTAAGGAGACGGTCCCAGGTTCGAATCCTGGTGGGGGCACTCTGCCCACACCAAGCTATGTTTTCATTTTCAATTCGCTTCCGGCGACAAGGAGACTCTTTCGTTTCATGCTAAAATAGGATAAATGGACGAATCCAACCTGCCGCCGATGCCTCCAGTTCCACCTGCTACACCGACGGCTGTAGCGCAACAGATTTCTGCGACAAGCACTGTCTGCAATTCGTGCGGTTCTGTTGTGCCGGCCAATTACACATTCTGTCCGAATTGCGGTAAATCGCTTAAAGATCAAAATCTTTCAACTTCGCTTTTTAAGCAGATCACGCTTTATGTTGTTGCGATTCTTTTGCCGCCGCTCGGCTATTGGCCCGGAGTAAAATATTTCCGGAATCCCGATCCTAAGGCGCAACGCCTCGGCATGTATCTTATTATCGCGACGACCCTTTCGACGATCATCACTTTGTGGCTCACCTTTGCATTCGTCCAATCCTACATCGGCACTATCAATAGCGCGCTCAACGGAACCGGAATTTCTCCGGCGGCGGGTATTTTCTAAGATGGAACGGATCGTCGGAATAGATGAAGTTGGCCGGGGATGCCTGGCGGGTCCGGTTGTTGTAGTAGCCGCCATGGTGCGGGGAAATTTCAAAAATCCCAAACTCGGGAAATTAAAAGATTCTAAAAAATTGAGCGCAAAGCAGCGCGAGGCATGGTTTTCATATTTTAAGAATAATTCACATATAACCTATGCTGTCGCACGGGTATACCCGCGCCAGATTGAGATCTTGAATATATCGCAGGCTGCGAATCTTGCTGCTCATCGGGCGTTTTCGAGGTTGGCAAGAAAGCAGGCACTATCACGCGGGAAATTAGGCAAAACCAAAATTTTCCTCGATGGCGGTCTTTATTTGAAAAACCGGGCGAGCCAGCCCTCAAATGCAAAGACGGTTATAAAGGGGGACGAAAAAATTCGTGCGGTTGCCGTGGCTTCTATTGTTGCGAAAGTTGCCCGTGATAACTTCATGCGCCGGCTTGGCAAAAAATATCCCGAATACGGGTTTGAAATCCATAAGGGGTATGGAACAAAGGTACACCTAGCGGCGATTCGTCGTTTTGGGCCGACTGCGGCGCATCGGTTGACTTTTCTGGCCCAAAAAGTACAATAAACGTATTAATTCATATGGGAGGCGTACCACTTAAACATCACACAAAAGGAAAAGTCGGTCGGCGTCGATCGCATTTGGCAATGAAGAAACAGCGCCTGTTTGTTTGCAAAAACTGCGGCGCACCCAAGCTTGCGCATCGTGCCTGTCCACAATGCGGCAAGAAATAATGGTTTCAGTTCGTTGTTCCTTGCAGATATAGCTCTTTCCATGGCCACCCGGCATCTCATCCGAACAGTAGTACTCCAATCACTCTATGAGTGGGATTTTTATAAACAAAAAAAGGACATAACCGAGATTCTTGAACGGAACATGGCCGAATTCGCCCCCGGAGTGGATGAGCCCGAATTTGGCTGGAAAATCCTCCAGGGCGTCGCCGAGCACCTTCGCGACATTGATAATATCATCCGAAAAGCTGCCCCGGAGTGGCCGCTCGATAAAATCGCAATCATCGACCGCAACATTCTCCGCATTGGTCTTTATGAGTTGTTATACGCCGACCCGGAAGAGGTGCCACCGAAGGTTGCCATTAACGAATCCATTGAACTCGCAAAAAATTACGGCGGCCCGAACGCGGCGCGTTTCATCAATGGCGTGCTTGGCACTATCTATCGGGAAGTGAACGAAAAGAAGCTGGCGGGTGAGGCGCCGGCGGGCAAATCCTAACTATGACGCGGAATTCTGCTTTGACAGCGCATGATGCGCTCGCAAAAACCATAGGTATAACATTTAAGAACGAAGATTTATTGACCGAAGCACTCACGCATCGGTCGTATTTGAATGAATTTCCGAGATGGCGCTTGCCGCATAACGAGCGCCTTGAATATCTGGGTGATGCCGTTCTCGAACTTTTGGTATCGGAAGAGCTTTTTGAAAAATTTCCGGAATATCCTGAAGGCCAGCTTACGGTGTTGCGTGCGGCGCTGGTCAATTATCAGATCCTTGCGAAAGTGGCGGAGCATATAGGCCTCCAGCAATTCATTTTGATGTCGCGTGGGGAAAAGAAAGATACCGGGAAAGCCCGCGAGGTGATTCTTGCGAATGCCATGGAAGCGCTTATTGGTGCTATGTACATCGATCAGGGTTTCGAGGCTACGCGACCGTTTGTCGCAAAATTTGTAATGAATAATCTCGATGAGGTTTTGAAAACAAAAAGTTATCGCGATGCAAAGAGCGAGCTGCAGGAGTTTGTGCAGGAACGGATGAAGATGACGCCCACCTACAAAGTCCTCGATGAATCGGGGCCGCCGCACAAGCGGGTTTTTACGATGGGCGTTTATTTTGGTGAAAAACTGATTGCCGAGGGAAAGGGGACTTCGAAACAGGAAGCGGAACTTGAGGCGGCAAAAAATGCGCTAAAAAAGCAGGATTAAATACGGCCATGCCACATTTTCTGAAACGACTTGAAGTGAATGGATTCAAATCTTTCGCGGGAAAGACGGTTCTGGAATTTCCTGCCGGCATCGTCGCGATCGTCGGGCCGAATGGTTCGGGAAAGTCCAACATTGTGGATGCTTTACGGTGGCTCCTCGGTGAGCGCGATGCAAAAAATCTTCGCGGGGCAAAGGTGGAAGACCTGATTTTTTCGGGAACCGTGAAGCGGCCCCGGGTGGGCATGGCAAGCGCCAGTCTCCACTTTGAAAACAAGAATAAATTTTTCCCGGTGGATTTTGAGGAGGTGGTGGTTTCCCGTGAGATTCGTCGCGACGGCCAAAGCAAATATTTTTTAAACAAATCGGAGATTCTGCTCCGTGACCTGATAGATTTTTTTGCAAAAGCCCGTCTCGGCAGCCGGGGTCTTATCATCATTGGTCAGGGGGATAGCGACCTTTTTATCCGTTCAACGCCGCTCGAAAGGAGGGAGATGATAGAGGAGATTCTTGGACTTCGGGAATACCAGCTGAAATATGCCGACGCTGAGCGAAGGTTAAAAAACAGTAAAATAAACCTCGACAAAGTCACTGCGCTTATCGAGGAGATTTTGCCTCACCTTCGATCGTTAAAACGGCAGACAGGACGCTGGGAGCGCCGCGGGGCTCTTCAGGAAGAACTCAAGACACTCGAAGGACATTTCTTCGGATCACACCTTCGCGAATTGCACGAAAAGGCCTCAGCCGTTGCGGCTAAAATGGAAGAACATCAAAAGGAATTCGAGCACTTGGATAGGCAGAAAAAGGCGGCGGAAACGAGACAGGCGGCCATTGAGGCTAGCCAGCCGGAGGAACGCAAAGAACTCCAAAAAATAAAAGACGAGATTCGCACCCTTTCGGAATCAAGGAGCGATCTCCAAAAAGATCTCGGCCGTATTGAGGCGCAGATTGAAATGGCAAAAAAATCGGGCGTATCAAGGAGCGATCGCTCGGTGGAACATTTTGTTGATGTTTTGCAAAAGATAAAATCAGAGCTTGAGGAGGCTTTGAATGAGGAACCGCTTGGCGTGCAGGCGGCTATTGAAACCGTGCTTGAAGAGATCGGTTTCGCCCTTGAAGAGCGGGATGAAAAACCGGCGGCCGTGCCCGATTCTCTTCGCCGCGACCTCGAAAAAACCGCGAAGGATTTACAGAGCCTCGAAAGCGGGATTACCGCCCTTCGGGAGCGGGAGAGATCACTCGAACATGGTCAGGAGGAATTTTACAAGAATTTTAAAGGTGCCGTCGCCGACGTTCAGAATTCACAGGGGCGTCTTGATGAGTGGGAGAAAGGAAATCGCGAATTGCTTCTCCAAAAAGAGCGCATTGATCTGCGGCGTGAAGAAGTTTTGCATCAAATCGACCAGGCCGGCCGTCGCGCCGATGAATTTCGGGATGCCGCGCCGGTAGGCCCTGGCGTTGATTTTAATGAAATGGAGCGGCGTATTTTCCGCCTGCGCGGTGACCTCGCGAGCATCGGAGAGGTTGATGAGTCGCTCATGAAGGAGGCGACCGACACAGAAACCCGCTATGAATTCTTGCGCAAGGAATCCGAAGATCTTACGAAAGCCGTGAATGATTTGCGGACTCTTATGGTTGATCTCTCGGATAAGATAAAATCGGAATTCGAAAAATCATTGTCGAAAATCAACGATGAATTCGATAAATTTTTCAGCCTTATGTTCGGTGGGGGCACCGCGCGGCTCAAGGTGTTGAAGCCAAAAGGGGAAGCCCTCGAAGAGGAAGAAGATGGTGAGGCGAATGCCGACCTGACTGAATTCGAAAAAAAGGAAGCCGCAGCAGAAGAGGAAGCGAATAATCTTCCCGAACGTGTCGGTGGGGTGGAAATTGAGGTGAAGTTGCCGCGAAAGAAAACGACCTCTCTCGATGTGCTTTCCGGTGGCGAGCGAAGTTTGGTCGGTATCGCGGCGCTCTTTGCGATGGTGTCGGTGAGCCCGCCGCCGTTTCTCGTCCTCGACGAGATTGATGCGCCGCTCGATGAACGCAATGCGCGCAGGTTCGGCGAAATGTTGAAGGATTTTTCCAAACGGACGCAATTTATTGTCGTGACGCACAACCGAGCCACCATGGAGGCCGCCGAGATCTTGTACGGCGTTACCCTTGCCGAAGACGGCAGTTCAAAAATTATCTCGCTGAAGCTCGAAGCGGCTGAAGCGGTTGCCGCACCGGCTGTGCCGGCGGAATGATTTGAAAGGTCGCGCGAGAGGTGTTATTCTGAAACTCGCTCGGGCTCATATGGCTGGCGCCATTGATGCTCGGGCTCATATGGCCTTCGGCCATATGCCTCCCTCGCTCGTAAAGAATATACGCGCAACGCGCATATTCTTTCCTCGCTCGGGCTCATATTAAAGTGGGTCGCGCCGAAGGCGCGCGATAAGCAGTTTAAAACGCTCTCAATTTCGTTTACTATTAGCCTCAGAAGCTGGGCTCATAGTAAAGTGGTATTACGCCGCATTCGCATTGCGGAGGCGCGAGTCCGATTCTCGCTGAGTCCACAATAAGGTAAACGAAATTGAGAGCTGTGTCCGCATTCGCATTGCGGAGGCGCGAGTCCGATTCTCGCTGAGTCCACCACGTCAGTTTGGTATACTAAATGAAAGTCCAGAAGGTGACTTCCAAAGGTCGGAATTTAAGACAAATAACTTGTTAACCTTATGATTGTGCAGAATTGGACGGATGTGATCGTTGGATCCCTCCAGAATCTTTGGCTCGGGTTTGCGAATTTCGTTCCGAATCTTATCGCCGCGATTATCGTATTGATCGTCGGTCTCATCGTGGCCGCAGGGCTCGGTGCCCTCGTCGAGAAAATATTTGAAGGCCTTCATCTCGATCAGTTCCTCGAAAAACTTGGATTGAAGCCGTTTTTTGAGCGGGCCGGATTGCGCATGCGCGCTTCGTATTTTCTCGGTCGGTTGGTGTACTGGTTTGTCGTGATTTCGTTCCTGCTTGCCGTGACCCAGTCGCTCGGGTTGTATACGTTCTCATTGTTCCTGACGAGCGTGGTCACGTACCTGTGGCAGAGCGTGATCGCAGCGGTGCTCATTATGCTCGCGGCACTCGTGCTCGCGAACTTCCTGCGCCGCATCGTGATTGCATCGGTTTTGAGCGCAAAATTGCGCTCGGCGCAGTTCCTTGGCTCACTCACGTGGTGGGCGGTTGTCGTGTTTGGATTGCTCGCGGCTTTGCAGCAATTGAACATTGCGGCAACGATCATCCAGACGCTCGTGACCGGATTCATCGCCATGCTCGCCCTCGCGGGTGGATTGGCCTTCGGTCTCGGCGGAAAGGATTACGCGAATCATCTCATTGGTCGCCTTCGCGATCATACCGAGACGCGATAGTTTCATATCGCGCCTAAAGTTCGATTTGAAAAGTCCGGCATCCTAAAGCGCCGGATTTTTCATTGTTAAAACAACGGAACGGAGTTATGATTTTTTTATGATTGTGAAAGGAAAAGTCGTTGTGGTCACAGGTTCGACAAAAGGACTCGGCAAAGCGCTCGCAGAGGCTTTCATAAAGGAAGGAGCAACCGTTGTTGTGAGTGGGAAAGATGAAGCAGAGGTTGCAAGTGTCGCGACCGAGGTGGGCGCCACGGGTATCCTTGCCGACGTGACGAACGAGCAAGATATTAATCAGCTGGTTTCGAGAACGATCGAAAAATTTGGCCGACTTGATATTTGGGTGAACAATGCCGGGATATGGATTCCTCATGAACCGGTCGAAGAACTCGACATGAAACGAGTGCATCAAGTGATGGAGGTAAACGTGTTCGGGACTATGTATGGTTCACGAGCTGCGCTTGCGCAGATGAAGAAGCAGGGGACAGGGATCATTGTGAATATTCTTTCAACGAGCGGTCTTGCGGCGAAGGCCCAGGATTCGGCCTATTGCGCCAGCAAATATGCCGCGACCGGGTTCACGAAATCACTGCAATTAGAAATTGAAGGCAGCTCCATCAGCCTTATCGGCGTTTATCCGGCACGGATGCAGACCGATCTCTTTGACGAGCAGAAACCGGCGGACATCGGCACTTATATGACACCTGCCTCTGTGGCCGGGAAGATTGTGGGCAACTTACTCCTGGATGTTCCGAGCGGGGAGCTCGTTATCCGGCAGGCAGACTAGGCAGCCCGCAATTTGACGAAATCCCTTCGTTTCGCATATACTATTACCCATGTTGGCAATCAAGTTACAACGCGTAGGCAAGAAGCATCAGCCGAGCTATCGGTTTGTTGTTGCCGAACGGCGTTCAAAGATGGCGGGACCCCCGGTGGAGGATCTCGGATCATATAATCCTTTCACGAAAACCTCTTCTCTCAATAAGGAGCGTATTTCCTATTGGATCAAGATGGGTGCCCAGCCCACGGTTTCCGTCCACAACCTGCTCGTCGAGCAAAAGGTGGTGGCAGGCACCAAAGTTGCTGTAAAAATGAATAAGCCAGAAGCAAAGGCTCCAGAGGCGGAAGCACCAAAAACAGCCGCTCCGGCTGAGGGTGCAACTGAAACCACTCCTGCTGCGTAGTATAAGGTGAGCCCTAAAACGGGGACTTGACAGTTGGTCAAATATGGGTTATACTGTCTTCACATAAACCGATTGAAAGGTCGTTAGAAATACTGAAATTCTATGGCGAATTCATCTTCAGCGGATCAGGAATTCCTCGAGTATTTGGTAAAATCACTCGTGGACCATCCGGATGATGTGAAAGTTGACCGCAAGGTTGACGAGATGGGAGTGTTGCTCTCGTTGCACGTGAATCCGATGGATATGGGTCAGGTGGTCGGCCGTCAGGGCATGACTGCAAAATCCATCCGGTCGCTTTTGCGGATCGTCGGCGTTAAGAATAACGCCCGCGTGAATCTCAAGATCGAAGAGCCGGAAGGCGGCTCGCGCGCTCCTCGCGCCGAACGCCCGACGGATCGGGATCCCGGACTCAACGAAAACTAATCTGTTTTCTCGGAAGCCGCCTTGAATAAGGGCGGTTTTTGGTTTTCCGTATCCGGTTGCCGATATTTTTTTATATGCTATAATCGTATTCGTTATGGCACTCGCATATACCGATCTCACCAAAGGCGTTTTATTCATCATGGACGGCGCGCCCTATGAAGTTATCGAAACGCACTTTTTGCGCATGCAACAGCGCAAAGCTGTTGTACAAACCAGAATCCGGAATTTGATCACCGGTAAACTTTTAGACCGCAATTTCCAGGCCAGCGATTCGTTTGAAGAAGCGGAAATCAGCAAGCAGAGCGCGATGTTTATCTACGCGAGCAAAGGCGAATATTGGTTCCACGAAGAGGGGAATCCCAAGAATCGTTTTTCGTTGAGTGCGGAACTTGTTGGCGAGCAGGGCCAGTTTCTGAAGCCGAACACCAAAGTGCAGACCATGGTTTTTAATGACAAAGTCATCAAGATTGATATCCCGGTGAAAATGGATTTCAAAGTGATCGAAGCTCCTCCGTCAACGAAGGGCAACACCGCACAAGGCGGAACCAAGTCGGTGACCATCGAAGGTGGTGCAAAGGTGAACGTCCCGTTGTTCGTGAACGAAGGCGAAACCATTCGCATCAATACGCAGACCGGCGATTACGTGGAGCGGGTATAAAGCGCAAGGCTTAGAATCCAAGTTTTTCGTTGATAAAAATCAATCTCAACTTTCTGCCCGTAAACGAGGCCTCGTTGTTTTGAATAAGTATTTTTGAAAGATTGCTGCCTTTTGCGCCAACGCTTTTCATGCGAGCGTCTTCAAGCGGGAACGTATATTCACGGATTCGTTTTATCGCTTCGTCGAGATTCGGGACGATCTTTTGTGTTCCAACCGCCCAGATGACATTAGGGCTTGTATAGGCATAGGAGGGGAGTTGACTGCCGGAACCGGATGCGGTTACCAGTTCGCCGGTTTCCGTAACGGCATGAACACTGCCAAGAAAATATTCCGCGAGAACCGCCTGCTTGCGGAGAGCACCCTGTCGGACGGGATCCTTTTCTTGAGCTATGGATTCTTTCAGGTTATTCCAGCCGTGTTTGCCGGCTTTGAGATAATCCGTGAAGCCGATTTCGTTCAGCGTGGTTGAACTTCCGGTCATGACGCTCGCGCCTTCCGGGATAAGCCCCTTAATCCGTGCGAGCGCATCCTGTCGTGTTTCTGCGAGTTCTGCATCAAAACCATGCGTCTTGAGCGCTTCGATCGTTTTTTGTATCCTCGTCGCATCCGCCGGTTTTGAATAATCCATAATATAAAGATATTAGCATTTGCTTATATATTGTCAAGCGCGACCCGCAGAGGTGACAGAAGTCGCAGGTTCTGGCATACTATTTTCGATGAAGAAAGTATTTGTCGGCATGTCCGGCGGAGTTGATAGCTCCGTCACTGCATTATTGCTTAAGGAACGCGGCTACGACGTCGTGGGTGTGTTTATGCGTTGCTACAACGTGGACGGTTGCGCCGAACGGGACGCCGAGGATGCCCGCCGCGTTGCGGAGCACATCGGCGTGCCGTTTTATGTTTGGGATTTTGAAGAGGCCTACAAAAAGCGCGTGGTTGAATATATGGTTGAAGGATATCGCCATGGGATCACGCCGAATCCAGATGTGATGTGCAACCGCGAAATCAAATTCGGGTTATTTCTCGAAAAGGCGATTGAATCGGGAGCGGACTATGTTGCAACCGGGCATTATGTGAAGCTTGCATCGCACGATGGAATGTATTCGCTTTTTGCGGCGGATGACACAAACAAGGATCAGTCATATTTTTTGTGGACGCTCACACAAAGCCAGCTCGCACATTGCCTGTTCCCGATCGGAGATTTCAAGAAGCCCGTTGTGCGTGAAATGGCCCGCGCGGCAAATTTGCCGACGGCAGAAAAGAAGGATTCCCAAGGGATCTGCTTTTTAGGGCAGGTTTCGATTGATGATTTTCTGAAGGATTATATTCCGGAAAAACGAGGGGCACTCCTTACAACTGCAGGTGAAAACATTGGAGAGCATTTCGGTGCCGAGTTCTATACGATTGGCCAGCGGCATATTAATGCCGACTTTCGGTTTCCGAAAGTCGGTTCGCGCGAACGCCAGCCGATGTATGTCGCCTCAAAAGATGCGGCAACAAACACCGTGGTGCTTGCCGAAGGGGATGAAAACGAAGCGCTCTATCGAAGCAGCGTCGAACTTGCCGGAGTGAATTTTATTAATGCTGCGCCCTCCGAAAGTGAACTCATTGTTTTTGCCCGCGTTCGTTATCGCCAACCCGTTTCCCGGGCGGTGCTGTCACGCCTTGAAAATGGCAATTATGCTTTGCAATTCGCCGCTCCACAAAAATTTGTTGCGCCAGGCCAATCGGCTGTCTGGTATTCGGAAGCTGGGGAGATGCTGGGAGGGGGAGTGATTTTATAATCTTTGCTTGCCTGTGGACCCGGCGGGACTTGCACCCGCTTCTCCGCTTGGTAAAGACGGGATCCTACTGCATGAACGACGGGCCCGTTTCCACAGGCGGTCTGATGATAGATTGATCAGATTAAATTTATTTAAAATTAAAACAAAAACAGCCGCACGAGGCGGCTGTTTTTGTACCAAGCGGAGAATATAATCCGTAGTTCCTACAGATCTCCCGTCCGATTATTATGATAGCGCAAGAAACTACCTCGTCAAATCACAGTTAATCATTTTTTAATCTTCGTCTTATACACTTATAATTGGCCAAATGCCATGCTGGGGTCACGGGTATTCGATTTCAAGTGTGGTTTTTGACAGTGTGCCAATTGAATTGGCAGCAAAATTATTGTCAATTGAAAAGGTGCGATAGCTAAAGATCGGCGCTAGCAATGACGTTTTTATGAGGTGAAAATAATGCCTTATCACAAAAGTTAAAAAACAGTCTCGCAAGCGATCATCTATGATTTGTACGCGGAAAGCATGCCGTATCATTAATGTGTAATACCAGTTAAGAAATGAATATGATTGTACTCGCCGGATTGAACGTGATAGTTGGATCACTCAATGCCGCAATTGGAAGTTATGTGCTTTACAAAAATCCGAGAAGCATCATTCACCGGGCGTTTTTTATTATAGCCATCGGGATCGCCGGATGGATATTCGGAATGATGTCTCTTGTTGCGACCAGCAAGTTTATTTTCGCAACCATTTCCTTGTTGTGTGGCGAATTGGCTGTCTTGGGATTCACGGTATTTGCGCGGACATTTCCAAATGACGATCTGCGATCAAGGTCGCTTTTGTTCTTGCTTCCATGGGTTGGTATCGTAGTTCTTACACCATTCCATGTATTTATAAGCAGCATTAATTTCAATAATCACGGTTACATCCGCCCAGAAAATGGGCAATGGTTTCCACTATTTGCTATGGTGATGATTGGTTATGTTTTCACCGGATTTTATTATCTAGGTAGAACAGTTGCCCGAAGTCAGGGAATTCGTCGTGTTCAAGCGAGATATTTTTTGTTTGGCGCCGTTGTATTTTTCTGCACCGCACTTCTTTGCGACGTCGTGTTTCCGGCCTTCAAGGTTTTTTCTTTTAACACAATTGGACCTTTGTCGTCTATCGCGTTTGTTGTCTGCGCGGCATACGCAATCGTTCAGCACAAATTTTTGGACATCGAAGTCATTATTAAGCGGAGCGTTGTTTATTTTGCCATTATTGTTCTCGCAGCGCTTTTTTTCTTTAGTTTCGAATTTATTATCGAGAAATTTTATTATAACGATGAAGTCGTTGATATTGTTGCGGCGACGATCGGCTTTATATTGTTTGCGTGGCTTAAAAATGTTTTTACCAAGGTCACGGATCGGATTTTTTTCCGAGCTGATTACGACTACGCTGAGGCTGTTCGCTCACTTGGTCCCGTCCTAAGCTCCACCATTGAGCTCAATGCACTCGTAGTAGCGATTGACGATTTTTTAATCAAAACCATTAAGCCAGCGAAGGTATTTTTCCTGATCAACCATGCAGATGCACCAACATTCTTTATTCATCAGCGAGATTTGCGGGATGATAAGCCAATTATCGATTTTTATGCAGAAATCGTTGACGCCGGGATTCCTGCGTCAAAGAAAATAATTCTCGCCCAGGCCGCAGAAACGAACGCATCTCGGGAAGACTCCCGATTATCCTGTGCGCTCGAAAAGCGCGACTTCTCTGCAGCTGTCCCATTTCTTGTAAAAGAAACGATCATAGGCACATTATTGTTGGGCAAGAAATTGTCAGGCGATATTCTGAGGCCAAAAGATATTGCGTTGTTGTCGATTCTTTCACATCAAGCGGGGATGGCTATCGATAACGCCCGACTATATGAATCGATACGCAAAAACAATGAAGAGTTGGAAAATATTGTTGCCTCAAGAACGAAGGAGATAAGGGAAGTGTATCGCACTCAGGAGCAATTTTTAGTGGATATTTCCCATGAACTTCAGACACCTATAGCGATCCTTGAAGGGAATTTGGAGCTGGCCGAGAGTAGTCCGGCGCAGCATATGGGAAGCTCGTTGCGTGTCATGCGGGATACGTTGGATGGCATGTCGCATTTGGTCTCAAATTTTTTGGAAACTGCGAGATTAAATTTTTCTAAAAATAAATTTCAGAAAGAGCGGTTCGATGTGGGAGAATTGGTGCGCGACGTTTATGAAGATTGCTTCGCGCTTACTGAAGCGAAGAGGGTCAGGGTGTCGTGTTCGGTTAATGTCGCTCCAATTGTCGGGGATAAACGGAAGATAAAAGAGGTTGTACTAAATCTTATGAGTAACGCCCTGAAACACACGAAAGCCGGCGGTGAGATAACGCTTTCAGCGCAAAGAAATGGCGATTTTGTGGAAATTATTGTCCGAGATACCGGAGCTGGCATCTCAGCAGAAAACATACCTCATCTTTTCGAACGATTTTATCGAATACCGGGGAGCGGAGTTCGAGGGAACGGGCTTGGGCTAAATATTTGCCGGGAGATCATTGAATTGCACGGTGGGACGATCAGCGTAACCAGTGTTATTGGCGAAGGGAGTTCCTTTGTGATTCGCCTGTTGCCCTCAATACAGCCTGATGTTGTTGCATCTGGTATACTATAAAAATGATAACCAAGTATCGAATGGAACAATTATATTTTCAAAAATCCGGTGACGCCATTCTTGATGAAGACAAGGAATATGTTTTAAAACTTCGCGATTTACCCGCAAACGAAAAACCTCGCGAGAAGCTTATGAAATACGGGCCTCAGGTTCTTACCCTTGAGGAATTACTCGCGCTTGTCCTGAATGTCGGAACAAAAAAGGAGGAAGTTCTTACGATGTCGCGACGGTTATTGAAAGAGTATGGCAGCAACGCGATTATTCATCAAAAAGATCCAAAAAAAGTTCAACAGGCCCTTGGAATTCCGCTCGTAAAGTCATGTCAGCTTGTTGCATGTTTTGAACTTGGAAGGCGTTTTTTCAAGAACGCTGACATCCGGAAGCCGATTACTATTCGCACCGCGAGTCAGGTCTTTGAATACTTAAAAGATATGCGCGATCTTCCAAAAGAGCATCTGCGAGGATTGTATCTTGATAACCATTATCGGTTGATTCACGACGAAGTGATTTCCATCGGGAGTTTGACTTCAAATATTATTCACCCACGCGAAGTGTTTCGTCCGGCGCTTGAATACTCTGCGTCAGCGGTTATCCTGGCTCACAACCATCCATCGGGTATCGCTAAAGCGAGCGATGCCGATATCGCAATTACCGAACAAATTGTGAAAGCCGGAGAAATTCTTGGTATCGGCTTGCTTGATCACGTCGTCATCACTAAGACAAAATTCGGAAGCATACCCGTAAATTATTTATAAATCCATGCTCGAAGATCTTCTCGCAGAACGACGTAAAAAGCTTGAGGTTATCCGAAAGGCAAAGCTTGACCCGTATCCGGCTCGCGTAAAGCGGAGCTTCTCGATTTCGCACGCACTCGATCATTTCAGCGAGATTGAAAAGAGCAAAGAAAGCATCTCGCTCGTGGGGCGAATCCGAAACCTGCGCGACCAGGGGAAGATCATGTTTGCGGATCTTGAAGACGGTCGGGGAAAAATTCAGGTTGTATTCAAAGGAGAAGAGTTAAAAGATTTGGAGTTCTGGCGCTCAGTGATTGATATCGGTGATTTTATTTCCGCCACCGGGCCGCTTTTTGTGACAAAGCGCGGCGAACGAAGCATTGAGGCGCACCACGTGCAGATGGCCTCAAAGTCGCTCACCCCATTGCCGGACAAGTGGGAAGGTTTGGAAGATATCGAGACACGCTTGCGCGAGCGATATCTCGACCTCATCGCTCATCCTGAAGTGAAGGATCTTTTTGTAAAAAAAGCGATTTTCTGGACGAGCGTCCGTGAGTTCTTGGAGAACGAGGGATTTCTGGAAGTAGAAACGAGCGTGCTCGAATCCATGGCCGGCGGCGCCGAAGCGGAGCCGTTTCGCACGCATCACAATGCGCTTGATACGGAATTTTTCCTCCGCATTTCGCTTGAGCTTCAATTGAAAAAATTGGTCACCGGAGGGTTCGAAAAGATTTTTGAAATCGGCCGTGTCTTTAGGAATGAGGGGATTGACCGCGAGCATCTGCAGGACTTCACGTTCATGGAATGCTATTGGGCATATCACGATTGCCGGGACATGATGACGCTCACGCAGAAAATGCTGAAGTTTGTAATCGAGCGGACAACAGGCGGTTTGAAAACCGCTTCATTCGGTTATCACATTGACTGGGACAAACCGTGGCCGGAGGTTGATTACGTGAAGGCATTCAAGAAAGAAGCCGGTCTTGATCCAACCACTGCTACCCACGAAGAGCTTTTTTCGAAAGCAAAAGAATTGGGACTTGCTCCCGAGAAGGGATTGCAAAAAGGACGCTTGATTGACCTTATCTATAAGAAGACCGTTCGCCCCAAACTTATCGAGCCATGCTTCCTGGTTGGACACCCACTCATTGTTTCACCGCTTTCCAAGGCATCTCCGGAAAATCCGGAGGTTGCCGATCGGTTCCAGATTGTGGCGTGCGGCAGCGAGCTTGGCAATGGCTATTCCGAGCTGAACGATCCGCAAGATCAGCGCCAGCGATTCGAAGCGCAAATGAAGCTTCGCGAGAAAGGGGACTTGGAAGCGATGCATCTCGACGATGATTTTTTGAAAGCCTTGGAATATGGAATGCCGCCGACCGCCGGTTTCGGAATGTCGGAGCGCGTGTTCGCCATCTTGATGGATAAGCCGGTTCGCGAGACGGTGTTCTTCCCGCTCATGCGGCCGAAAGGCAAATAAAAAACCACCACGCGACTTGCACGCGGGGTGGTTGGAGAGAACGATAAGCTCAAGTGCTCCTAGGCGGTTTTCGTTTTGAGCGGGAACTGCACGGCAAGAGGGCTCTTGATCCGTTTGAAATGCTTTGCGATCTTTCTTTCTGCGTGATCCATGATTTCGTCAGCTTTTTCGATGCTGATGTGGAGATCTCGAGCGATCTCTCTCATGGCGTCGACACCCTCGTTGAAAAGCGCCTTTCTCCGGGAGAAAACAATTCGTTCTCTCTTGGTGAGCACCTTAGAGACGACATCTTCCAAGATCGCTCTTTCTTCGTTCATCTGAAAATACAGTTCGGGGGAAGGATCCTTGGTTGGGAAGTTGTCGAAGTTTACAGGCGGGGGCTTTCGCATTACATGCTCCTTAATTTCAAAATAACCACTATTGGCATTTATACCACCTTATCGAGAGAATGTCAATTAAGCGTAATGGTTCAATAGCTTGTAATCACCCCTGAGTGATTCAAGCTATGGATATGGCATATTCAAATAACGAGCAGTTGCCCCATGTCCGCATGGAGGCAGTGCGTTTGGTGCGGTCAGGATGGTCGACGAGAAAGGTCGCGCGGCATCTTGGCTTCTCCCAGGGGGCGATCGTCCAATGGATGAAGCGGGCACCTGCAAACCGCATGGCGCGGATCATCCCCACGCGGTCATCAAAACCACATCATCATCCACGTGAACTTTCAGAAGATGTGGTTGATGCCATCCTCGCATATCGTGAAAAATATCATCGATGCGCTGAGGTGCTCCATATGATGCTCACGCGCGATGGCGTTGCGGTCTCCCTCTCATCGGTCAAGCGGACGTTGCGGCGCTATCATCTCACGTATCCCTCGAAATGGAAGAAGTGGCACACGTACCCGCCGCGACCACTGCCTGAAAAACCAGGTGTGCTCGTCGAAATCGACACCGTGCATGTGGGTCCCTCGGGCAACCAGCTGTATCTCTACACGCTCATCGATGTCTGCACGCGCTGGGCATATGCGATCCCATCCTTGCGGATCAATACCCATCGCAGCCTCTCCTTCGTGCAATACGGGCAGATTGCATCACCCTTTGCCTTTCAAACGATCCAGTCGGATCACGGATCAGAGTTTTCAAAATGGTTCACCAAGCAGCTCGTGGCGCGTGGCCTTTCCCATCGCCATTCGCGGATCCGCACGCCGAACGACAATGCCCACCTTGAGCGGTTCAACCGCACGATCCAAGATGAATATATCAAGCGAGTGCCCCGCGACCTTTCATTGTGGAAAAAGGAACTGCCGGAATATCTCCACTACTACAATACCGAACGGCCCCACATGGGGCTCGACATGAAAACGCCGCAAGAAAAAATCGCCGAACTGATTACAAGCTATTGAACTTTATTCGTTAAGCTTCTTCCAATCGCTTCGCTTTTTCGCAGATCATCTTAAGTTCGCCGTCCCGCCGGGAGATTTTTCCTTCAACCACAACCACGGCATTATCAGTCCAGATCGCGGATGTCTTTTCGAGGACGCTGTTAAAGACCACGAGCTCGATGGGTTGTTGTGAGGTGTCTTCGATCGTGACGAACATCATCGGCTGGCCGCTCTTCGTGAATATTTTGTGGATCTTCGAAACGAGCCCCGCCGTCCGCACAATTTTTTTCTCATCGGTGATGCTCGCGAGTTCGGCAATCGGGCGTGCCTGATAATGTTTAATCGCCGCTGAGTGCGCATTCATCGGATGGTCGGAGATGAAGAATCCGATCAATTCCTTTTCCCAGGAAAGTTTTTCCGCTGGTGTTGCCGGGGCGCTCGGCTTGAGTTTGAGGTTGAATTTTGGCGTGGCATCGCCGAAAAGGGAATTTGACTGTCCCGCACCCGCGCCTCGTTTCATGGCGTTCGCAAACTTCAGGATTTCTTCCATATTTTCGAGTGCTTGTTTTCGCTCGAGCCCAAGCGAATCAAAGGCGCCGCTCTTGGTTAAACTTTCAAGCGATTTCTTATTGAGGTCTTTATGCTGGATTCGCATAAGGAATTCCTCGAAGTTTTGGAATGGCCCGCCGCGGGCGCGTTCCTCGATGATCGCGCGGGTAATCTCCGAACCGACATTCTTGATGGCGAGAAGTCCGAAGCGGATTTTTTCGCCTTCGGGGGCGAAGTTTACATAACTACGATTAACGTCCGGGGGCAGAATGGTGAGGCCGGCCTGCTTTGCCTCCTGGATGAGAAATGAGATGCGTTCGATGTCGCTCATTTCGGCGTTCAGAAGCGCTGCCATGAATTCTTCCGGATAGTTGGCTTTGAGGTAAGCGGTCTGGTAACCGATCATGGCATAGCATGCGGCATGGGATTTGTTGAATCCGTAGCGCGCAAATGGCGGGAAGAGTTCCCAGATTTCTTTTGCGACCTTCGGAGGAATGCCGTTTTTGATCATGCCGCTCGTCAGTTTTTCGCCTTGTTCATCGAGGAGGGATTTAATCTTTTTGCCGATCGCTTTTCGAAGCGTGTCTGCTTCAGGGAGGGTGTAGCCTGCAAGGTCGCGGGCGATTTGCATCATTTGTTCCTGGTAAACTCCGATGCCGTAAGTTGTGCCGAGAATCGGGACCAGCTTGGGATGAAGATAGGAGATCTTTTCCTTGCCATTTTTGCGTTTAATGAATGACGGAATCAGTTCCATCGGCCCCGGGCGGAAAAGGGCCACGAGTGCGATGAGATCCTCGAGCTCGGTCGGTTTGATGTCTTTCATGTAGCGTCGCATGCCGCTTGATTCAAACTGGAATACGCCGGTGGTGTCGGCACGTTGGAGGAGTTCGTACGTCTTCTTGTCGTCGAGCGGAATTTTCGAAATATTAATCGGTTCGCCGCCGTGGAGTTCTTTGACGATGCGAATAGTCTCTTCAATAATGGTGAGGTTCTTAAGTCCGAGGAAGTCGATTTTCAGCAGACCAAGATCTTCGATGGCGTGCATTTCAAATTGCGTGATGATGATCTCTTTTTCCTGTGGCGCGAATTGAAGCGGCACGCGTTCCACGAGCTGTTCTTTGGCGATCACCGTGCCGCACGCGTGCACCGACGCATGGCGGGCCACGCCTTCGAGGTGCCGCGCGGTTTCAATCAGCTTCTTCGCTTCCGGATTCGTGTCGTAGAGTGTTTTTAATTCCTGTACGCGCTTCAGGCATTCGTCGAGCCAGCCTTCCTTCATGCCCTGCGTCGGATTGAAGGGGATGAGCTTTGCGATCTGGTCGCAGAAGGCATACGAGTATCCCATCGCCCTTCCGGCATCGCGGATTGCCGCCCGAGCCGCCATGGTTCCAAAGGTGATGATCCGGGCAACGTGATCTTCGCCATATTTTTGGCTGGCGTACGCGAGCACTTCGTCGCGCCGCGTGTCCGCAAAATCAATGTCGATGTCCGGCATCTGGATACGCTCCGGGTTCAGAAATCGTTCAAAAAGGAGGCCGTATCGCAATGGGTCGATATCGGTGATATCAAGCACGTACGAAACCAGACTTCCTGCTGCGGATCCGCGGCCGGGGCCGACGGCTATACCGTGCATCTTCGCCCAATAGATGAGGTCTTGAACGATAAGGAAGTAGTCGGCGAAGCCGGTTTTTTCGATCACGCCCATTTCATACTCCAACCGTTCCCGCATCTCTTTGGTTTGTTTCTCGAGTGGGAATTTTTTCGGTAATCGTTCCTCCGTCAGTTCGCGGAGGTAGTCGTTCGCCGTTTTGCCCTCCGGCTTCGGGAAGTCGGGGAGCAGCGTCTTCCCAAGTTCAAGTTCAACGGAGCACCGCGCCGCAATTTCGGCGGTCCGTTCCACGGCAGCCATTCCGCCCCGGATCGCCGCAAATTTCTCCGCCATTGCCTCCGGCGAGAGAACCGAAAAATCATCTTCCCGCATGGTCATGCGATCATCGTCCGAAAGCTTGTTGCCGGTTTGCACGGCAAGGAGCACGTCGTGATAGTCGCGGTCTTCCGATCGCAGGTAATGGCTGTCCTGTGTGGCAGCGAGCGGAATGCCCGTTTCTTCGGAAAGTTTTACGAGGAGAGGTTCAATTTTTTCCGAATCTGCAACATGCGGATGTTTTTGTACCTCGAGGAAATAATTTCCCTTGCCGAAAATTTCCTGATACTCAAGTGCGCATTTCTTCGCTTCTTCATATTTGCCCGCGAGGAGACAGCTCCCGATTTCTCCGCCAAGGCACGCGGAGAGCGCGATGAGTCCTTCATGATGTTCGCGGAGCAGATCTTTGTCTACCCGTGGGCGATAATAGAACCCTTCAAGATGGGCCTTTGAAACCAGTTTGATTAAATTGTTCCATCCCGTGTTGTTTTCGCAGAGCAGGATGAGATGGTAATAGCGTTCGTTGTTTTCTTTTGAAAAGCGGTCGCGGGGTGCGACGTACGCCTCGACGCCGAGAATGGGTTTGATACCTGTTTTCTTTGCGGCTTTATAAAATTCGACGGCACCGTAGAGTACGCCGTGATCGGTGAGCGCGATAGAGTCCATGCCGAGCTCTTTCGTCCGTTTTACAAGTTCGGGAATTTTTGAAAGTCCGTCGAGGAGGGAGTAATGGGAATGCGTATGAAGATGGGTGAATTTAGACATAGGTGTTCGTGTGTTAACCCCCGCAAGCGAGGATGCAGAACATTAAATTTCCATTAGAGTATAGTTGAAAAAATATAAAAAGGGAATGCCAGAAAAGCCTGTGGCTACATGTTTTCCTCGGGCACGACGTCGTTCCGTGCTCGGAACGCGTCTCACTCTCGCCGCCTTCGCGGCTCCGAGAGTCCCTCGGAAAACATGTAGCCACAGGCTTTTCTGTAGAACCTTATTTACATAAGTATTTTCGTCTTATACTATAGTGGAGCGGTAAAGTGCCACCTTAGCTCAGCTGGTAGAGCAACGCTTTTGTAAAGCGAAGGTCCCCGGTTCGAATCCGGGAGGTGGCTCATGAAACAAGACCAACTGTTTTTCGTCGGACAAAAAGCTTTCGTAGCGAAAGGGGACAAAGTCCTCGCTGCTTTCGATAGCCGTGGCAAGATTGATTTCCCCGGAGGAAAAATTCAAGAAGGCGAAGAAGATTTCGTTGTATCGTTAGCGCGGGAGATCAAAGAGGAGACAAATCTCTCCGTCGCAATAGGCGCGCCTTTCACGACGTGGAGTTTTAGGCTTCCCGCCGGCCATGCGATTGAAGGCAAAAAAGTTTTTCTCGTAGGATTCAAATGCCTCTATCGAGACGGGGAGATTGGGCTTTCAGACGAGCATTTGCGATACGAATGGGCAGGCAGAGACGACCTTGGGCGGCTGGATGACGGAAGCGCTCACTTTCAGGCTCTCAAGGAATATTTTGCGAATCCCTAGGTTTTGCGTTATATTATCACCAGCGCCGATGTAGCTCAGCTGGTAGAGCAACTCCATGGTAAGGAGTAGGTCGCCGGTTCAATTCCGGCCATCGGCTCATGAGAACGGGGCGGCGGGCGAGTGCAGTTGATTTATTGCAGGAGCTATAGTATTATTTTCCCCATGGCTAAAGTAAAGCGCGCCGACCGTTTGATCACTCTTCGTTGCTCCATCTGCAAGCGGCGGAATTATTATACAAATAAGAACAAGAAACAGGTTGAGCGTAAGATCGAATACAAGAAGTTCTGCAACTGGTGCCGCGCGAAAACGGTTCACAAAGAGGCGCGAATCACCGGGAAATAAAAAAAATACGCTCCGCCTCTGCGGGGCGATTTTTTTAAGGATTTATATTACACTAGCAAAAAGAGGGGGCATCGTTCAGAGGTAGGACGGCGGTCTCCAAAACCGCTAACGTAGGTTCGATTCCTACTGCCCCCGCAAGAAAAATTTAGGATAATTGATATATGGAAAATCAAGAACAATCATTGGAGCATCTTCGTGCGGCGGCGGAAAAGTTGAAATCCATATATCGGATTAGTAAGCAGAGCGTGGCGAATATTCTTTTCGTAAGCCAAGGATTGAAGCCGACAACGGAGGCAGAGATGCTTTTCAAAGAAAATACAAAAAGTGATTCACGTCAGGAATTTGAGGATAATATCAGAGAGCTGGAGGGAATTTTATCGGATCTGAATTTGAGTTTTGATGAGAAGCGCGGACATGACGCAGACACCGACATGGAATCGGTGCAATTCTTTATCGCTTCTAACGAAGAAGCAAAGAATGAATTATTGAAAGCTGCCGATATGCCTATTGGAAAAGAGCGCGATTGGGCGATCGCCAAAATGTATGGCTTTCCGGAAACGGCAATCGATGCTTTCGTAAAAGGGAAGGGCTATGTTGCCGGACGAGAGGATCTGCCGGAAAATGTATGGAACAGCAAGGAATTGCGCCTTGCGAGTTTTCTCCCTTCAAAAGAACATTGGCAGGAAGAATTGGAAGTAGTGCGGGAAAAGATGCAAAAGATTGATGCCGTCTTGCCTGGCTACTTTGATAATCTATGATATGAAAAATATTATCTTTGATTGGTCTGGTGTAATAAGGGACACTGTCACAGGTCAACTCTGGATTGTTAACAAAATATTTGAAAAATACAACGTTAGCAAAATAAGCTTAGAGGAATTCAGAGAAAATTGGAAACAGCCACCTGCTCTTTTTTATCAAGAATATTTACCTGAAGGTTATAGCGAAGAGGAACGAGTTAAATTTTTTTCAGGAATTCAATTAGATAAAGACTGCCCAAAAGCCGCCCCGTTTTCGGAAGTGGTAGAGCTCATACACAAATGCAAGGAAAGTGGCTATTTTCTTGCTGTCGTAAGCTCCGATTTTCCAGAGACATTACTTCCTGAAGTAAAAGAGTATGGACTGGAGAATACCTTTAATGAAATAGTTACCGACGCAGACGATAAATTAGAAGCAGTTCAAAGAATAATCAAGGAGAATGATTTAGATCCGCAAAATACATTTTTTGTCGGGGATAGTAATCATGAGATAGATGTGGCCAAGAAAGTAGGGATCAGAAGTGTTGCAGTTACCTGGGGCTTCACTAGTGAGCAAAAATTAAGATCAAGAAATCCGGATTACGTCGCCAATAATCCTGTGGAGCTAAAAAGTGTTATTTTTACTTAAAGAAGGAGGGCTTTCGATGAAATAAGTCCGAACATCCTCTAAGAACCTCCGCACAGAAGCCGAATCCACAGCTGGGTCTTTGCGCGCGTGCTAAGCTGAGGATATGAATAAAAAAGGAACTTGGCTGTTTTTCGCGGTTATGGTGGCGGTTTCTTTCATTGCAGTTAATACCGTTCACGCTCAGGATGAAACACCCCCAACCATTCCAACCGGAGTTTCCGCAACCGTCACTCAATCCGGCCAAGTTTATGTAACCTGGAATCCTTCCACGGATAACGTCGGCGTAGTTGGATACTATGTGTATCGTGATGGTCAGCTCGTGGCAAACACGCCAGGCTTTCTTTATTTCACCGACAATGCTCCCGCCGGAACGCACACGTATACCGTTTCTGCTTATGATGCCGCAGGAAACGTCTCCGGCCAATCGACCCCTTCCGGGCTTGTTACGGTTATCGCAGATACCCAGCCGCCGAGTGTCCCGGGGGATTTTACGCTTGTACCGTCATCGTCGTCGGTGGTTCTTTCGTGGAGCGCATCAACCGACAACGTTGCAGTGGTTGGTTATTATATTTATCGGAATGGTCAAAAAATGATCTTACAAAATCAGATTACGGGAACGAGCTATACCGACACCGGCCTTTCGCCCGGGGTTACCTATACATATCAAGTTGGTGCTTATGATGCTGCCGGCAATATTGCGAAAACAAATCCAATGAGTGTCACAACGATTTTTGACGTCACACCGCCTTCGCCACCTTTCAATTTGCAAGCGAAAGCGACCTCGACGAGCGAAATCGATTTATCATGGGGTCCCGGATCGGATAACATCGCCGTTGTCGGATATCAGATCTATCGCAACAGCGCCTATCTAGGGATGGCTAATGGTACGTCAACGACGTACCAGGACACGGGTCTTTCGGCAAATACCCAATATTCATATTGGGTCGTTTCAGTTGATGAAGTCGGCAATCTATCGATCGATAGCACGCCGGCTGATGCAACAACGTTTCCGCCGGATGTTACGCCGCCATCAATTCCTTCGGGATTGAGTTACGCATCACCGTCAACTTCAGAGATCGATCTTTCGTGGAGCGCATCAACCGACAACGTGGGCGTAGCAGGATATTACATTTATCGTGACGGTAATCAGATTGGAACAACTGCGTCGACGACGTACGCCGATACGGGCCTTACAACCAGCACCACCTATCTTTATGCCATAAAGGCGTACGATGCCGCAGGGAACATTTCTCCCCAGCAATCTATTGGAGCGACAACGCTTGCCACAAATCCGATAATTCCGGTGGCAACGCCCTCGACGACCAATCCGGGGCAAACAACGACGCAGCCTCCTTATATTCCGCCGTACACGCCGCCGACTTCAACGACGCCTCCTGTTTCGCAAAGCGGGTACGTTTTTACAACGACGCTCGCATTCGGTTTGCGCGGTACGGCCGTCCAGAATCTTCAGACGATTCTTATTCGGCAGGGCGATCTCGGTGCCGCTTATGGGACCGGCTATTATGGATCGCTTACGCAAAAAGCTGTTCAAAAATTCCAGTGCGCTAAATCAATCGTTTGCTACGGCAGCCCATATACCACCGGCTGGGGATTGGTTGGTGTGAGGACGCGGAGAGCCCTGAACGCTCTTTCCTCGGAGTAGCGATTTGACTTTTTTCGGGGCCGGCGTATACTACTAGCAATTCTAAAGACGCATGGGTTGTGCCGAAAAAGGCACGTAAATCCCGGCCGAGGTAATCAAAAAGATTATTTTTGCGTTGCGGCTCTGGAGAAAGGCCGTTTTTTTATTAAATTTTTATGAAAACCAAAATCCAAAAAGGCGAAGAGCTGAAAAGGGCAAAAGCGTTGCTTGATAAGAGCGAGGCTTTAATTTTTGCAGACTTCACAAAAATCACCGCGGAGCAGGTTCGAAAACTTCGCAGCGAACTCGCGAAGTCGAATGCAAAATTCCTCGTCATCAAAAAGCGGTTGCTTAATATCCTTCTCAAAGAGAAAGGGGTAGACGTCGATTTGAAGCAGTTTAAGGTTTCCGTCGGAACGATTTTCGGAGAAGGCGGCAGCGATACGATCGCCGGCCCGGCGTACACCTTCTTTAAATCTCTCGAAGTTCCGGAAGGCGGGGCAAAAGATATGTGGGTCAAGAAACTGCTTGGCGGTTACGATCTCGTTTCGAGCACCGCGCTCGATGCGAAACAGGTGCTTGCCATCGGCCAACTTCCACCCCGCGAGATCCTGCTCGCTCAGCTCCTGGGCACGCTCGCCGGTCCAATTCGTTCGTTCCTGTATCTTCTTGATCAGAAATCAAAGATGACTCCATCCACTCCCGAAAAAAAGGTCGAGCTAACGCAAGCATTATAAAATTACAATGGCAAATTTAGAAGACATCATCACCAAGGTTGAATCGCTCACCGTGGTTGAGCTCGCGGAGCTCGTCCACAAGCTTGAAGAGAAGTTCGGCATCTCGGCTGCAGCGCCGGTGGCTGCGGGCGGCGGAGCCGGAGCGGCTGCCGCGGAAGAAAAGACAAGCTTCAATGTCGTTTTGAAATCCGGTGGAGCAAGCAAACTCAACGTGATCAAGGTCGTCCGCGAAGTGACGACCCTCGGCCTCAAGGAAGCCAAAGACCTCGTCGATGGCGCACCGAAGACCGTGAAAGAAAACGTGAAGAAGGAAGAGGCGGACGAGATCAAAGCCAAACTCGTTGCCGCAGGCGCAGAAGTGGAAATTCAATAGAAAATCAAAAAGGCCTGATTGTAAAAATATTTTTCGGGAACGGTGTCGCGACGTGCTCGTCGCGCACCTCACCTCTCGCCGCCTTCGCGGCTCCGAGATGCCCCTCAAAACATTTTTACAATCAGGCCTTTTTGTATTCTCGTGGCTTTTTGCTACAATCTCCACGAAGGGCGTTTAGCTCAGTGGTAGAGCGTTCCGTTCACATCGGAAAGGTCGCAGGTCCGATCCCTGCAACGCCCACAAGTGGTTTTTTTGCGGGTGGGGAATCAGCTTGTGCATAAAAACTGAATTGAAACTTAGAAAAACCCATAAAATGGGCATTTTTTGTTGGAAATATATTGAAAAGTAACGGATTTTGACATGGAGCCGTAGTGGTATATAGTTGTAGAGAAGTGGGGAGCTGTGGAGGAAACTGGGGATAACCCCCCCTTTCTGTGCAGAACTCCTCAAGGAAGGCATATAAAACCAATGCTACTTGGCGAATACCAACACAATCTGGATACCAAAGGTCGGATGGCAGTTCCGGCAAAATTCCGCGAAAAATTGTCGGCCGGCGCCATCATAACGCGCGGAATTGATAATTGTCTTTTTATTTTTGCGAATGCCGAGTGGGAAGAGCTTGCGAAAAAATTAATGGCATTGCCGCTCGCTCAGGCGAATTCGCGCGCGTTCGTGCGACTCATGCTCGCAGGGGCGTCGGATGTCGAACTCGATCACCAGGGGCGCATCCTTATCCCGGATTATTTGCGGAAGTATGCCGGCCTCAAGAAGGAAGTGGTTGTGGCCGGTCTTTATAACCGCATTGAAATATGGGATGGAAAATCCTGGGAAGCCTATAAGACGAAGACGGAAAATTCGTCGGAAGCGATCGCGGAAAAATTAGGCGAGCTTGGCATTTAAGTGCACCATAAGCCAGTTCTTTTAAATGAGGTTTTGCAGGCGCTCGATCCGCATCCGGGCGATTTCATGATCGACGGTACGGTTGACGGCGGCGGCCATGCGGCAGCGATTATGGATCGCATCGTGCCCGGTGGCTCATTTCTTGGCATTGATTGGGATGAGACAATGATCCGGAAAAGGATTGCGGAGCGTAAGGACCAGGATCGGGAGCGATATGTCCGGGGAAATTATGCGGACCTTCCGGAAATCCTAGTACAGGAGCAACTTCCAAAAGCAGACGGATTGCTTCTTGATCTTGGATTTTCTTCCGAACAACTCGAGCAATCAGGCAGGGGATTCAGTTTCCGCGACGAGTTTCGGGGAGAGCCGCTTCTTATGACGTACGATCCGTCACAGCGTTCGGTCGCCGAGATTATCCGTGAAGAGACCGAAGAATCGCTCGCCGATATCATTTACCAGTTCGGCGATGAGCGGCGCTCGCGTGCAATCGCAAAAGCGATAAAGATTGCCGGAAAGAAAAAACATATCGTGACAAGCGGAGAACTTGCCGATATCATCCGAAGCGCTGTACCGGGAAATTATGAGCGTGGAAGGATCGATCCGGCGACGCGGACATTCCAGGCATTGCGTATCTATGCGAATGGCGAATTGGAAAATCTGGCGAAGGCAATCGAGAATCTCCATGAAGTCCTTAAGCCCGGCGGCCGGGTTGCGATCATGAGCTTCCATTCGCTCGAAGATCGCATCGTGAAGAAGAAATTTCAGCAGTTGGCAAAAGAAGGAGGCATATCGTTGATAAACAAAAAGCCGGTAGTGGCATCGCGTGAAGAGATTGCGGATAATCCACGAAGTCGTTCGGCAAAACTCCGGGCGGCAACAATTACTTAGCAGAATCTATGACATTCATACAGCCCAATAAGCCAAAAAGTTTAGTTAATATCGTGTTGGTCTTTATGACCCTCGCTGTTCTCGCAGGAACTTTTTGGCTTGTCGTGGCTTATAACCAAACGGTAAATATTGGACACAATATTGAAGCCATGAAATCGGAACTCGATGCCATCGGCGCCGCAAATACTGCGGAAAGCAACCAGCTTGTGGCAAAATTGAGCGCTGACCAGGCCGCAACGCTAGCGGCGAGCGACGGATTGGTACAGGAAAATAAACCCCAATACAATACAGTTAATTCGCAATGGCCTATCGTTTCTCGATAGTTATTGGGTTTGTTTTTATCGGATACGCAGCGCTGCTTTTCCATCTTTATCAGGTTCAATTGGTAAAAGGAGATTATTATTTTGCGCGGGCTGCTTCCGAAGCGGAGGCGTCGCAGGGAGCAATCGGAGAACGGGGAGCGATTTATTTCACCGACCAAAGCGGCAACGAACTGCCGGCTGCCATCGAAAAAGCATTCCCCATCATCTACGCGGTACCGTCATCAATCGATGACGTGCAGGAAGCCGCAAATACCATCGCGCCGATTCTCAATATGCCAGTTACAACTCTCGAGAATGTATTTGCAAAAAAAGATGATTCATATGAACTCTTGGTGAGAAAAGCAGATCCGAGCATTGCGGCTCAGGTCGAAGCAGCGAATATTAAAGGAGTGTATTCCGACCTCGAAGATGATCGTTATTATCCGTTGAGCACGGTTGCGGCGCAGGTACTGGGTTATGTCGGCCCCAACGCCGATAACAGCGGCGAAAGCGGGCACTATGGGCTCGAGGGATTTTACAATGATTATCTCGAGGGGGTCGCCACAAGCGGTCCGTCAATTGCCGGAGGATCCGATCTCCAGCTCACCTTGGATCCTAATATTCAAATCGAAGCCGAGAAAGTGCTCGACGACTTGGTTACGGCAAATGGTGCGACGGGAGGGAGCGTGATTGTCGCCGACCCGCAAACCGGAAAAATTCTTGCGATGGGGGGCGATCCGAGTTTTGATCCGAACAACTACGGCGATTCTCCAATCGGCAATTTTTTGAATACCAACGTGCAAGCGGTTTACGAACCCGGATCCATCCTAAAGGTTATTACCATGGCTGCCGGCATTGATGCGGGAAAAATTACGCCTGATACCACCTATGATGACAAAGGGTTTTTGAAAATCGGCCCGGCTACCATTACGAATTACGACTACACGACTCACGGGCCATACGGTCCGGGCACGACGATGACGGAAGTCATCGAGCACTCGATCAATACCGGTGCCATTTTTGCTGAAAATCAGATCGGAGACGGCATATTCGATTCGTATCTCAAAAAATTCGGGCTTGATGAGAAAACCGGCATTGACCTGCCGGGCGAAGTTGCGGGAAATCTGCGTGAGCTGACGCCGAAGGCGCCGCAGATCAATTTTGACACCGCGGCATACGGGCAGGGAATTTCCATGACGCCGATCGAACTTTTAACAGCCATCAGCGCAATTGCGAACGGGGGAACCTTGATGCGGCCGTATTTGAACGCTGACCTCTCGCCGTTGCCGATTCGGCGCGTTATCTCGACGAGCACTGCGGCGCAGGTGACGCAGATGATGGTGTCTGCGGTTGATAAAGCCCAGGTCGCGAATATCGAGGGCTATTCGCTTGCGGGAAAGACCGGCAGCGCATTCATCCCCGATCTTGTCCATGGAGGCTACACGAATAACCTGATCGATTCCTACATTGGCTTTGGTCCAGCTTCAAATCCGCGCTTTATCGCGCTTATCCGTTTGAACACGCTTCCCAGCACCTCGCTCGCGGCAGAAAGCGTCGTTCCCGCATTTAAAGAATTGTCGCAGTACATCATCAATTATTACAATATTCCTCCCGACAGGATTGGCGCAACCCATTAAATTTTTATGAAAAAATTTTTCGTTTCAATGCTGCGGGCGATCTTGCGCAAATTGGCTCAGCTCACCTTGTGGCGCTATCGACCCGGCGTGATTGGCATTACCGGAAGCGCCGGAAAAACGTCTACCAAGCTTGCAGTGAAGGCCGTCCTTGAGAAAGGGCGTCGGGTACGCGTGCTGGAGGGAAATTTAAATAACGATCTCGGGTTGCCGCTCGCGATTCTCGGTGATTGGAAAGCCGGTGACTTAAAGCTTATCAGCCGGGAAACGCCGGCTGGGACCGCGCGGCTTGCCAAGGCCGGTTTCTGGATTAAGGTGGTTTTCTCATCTCTCTGGAGGATTGTTTTCAAGTCCGGCGAATATCCGGAAATTCTTGTCCTTGAATACGGCGCCGACCGGCCCGGAGATATTAAATATTTATTAACCATTGCCCGTCCGAACGTGAGCATTATCACGGCCGTAGGCGATGTGCCGGTGCATGTGGAATTTTATCCGGGTCCTATGGAAGTCGCCCGTGAAAAAGGGAGGCTCATTGAATATCTTCCGGCAGAAGGATACGCCATATTGAATGGTGACGACGAACTTGTTCGTAATCTGCAATCACGTACGCGGGCGCATGTGATGACCTATGGTTTCAACCGCGATGTTGAAGTGCGAGTTTCGCGGTTCGAAAATCGGAGCGACTCCGAGGGGAGGCCGATGGGCATCTCGTTTAAATTGGAATATGGAAGCGGCGTTGTGCCGGTGCGTATCGACGGGGTCTTTGGTCGCGCCCATGCGTATTCCGCCGCCGCTGCGGCAGCAGTAGGCATCATGTTTGGCATGAACCTGGTCGCCATCTCCGAAGCACTTTCAGGGTATAAAGCCGCCGAAGCAAGGATGCAAATCGTGCCAGGAATAAAGTTCACTTGGATCCTCGATGACTCGTATAATGCAAGCCCGATCGCCATGCAATCGGCGCTCGATGCGCTCCGCGAGCTTCCGGCGAAGCGTCGGGTGGCCGTACTGGGGGATATGCTTGAGGTCGGGAAATACACGCTTGAAGTTCATGAACGTATGGGAAAATTGGCCGCCGAATCTGCGGATGCCTTATTCACGGTTGGCCCACGCGCGAAGTTTATCGCCGAAACGGCTCGCGCGACAAAAATGAAACGCGAGCGCGTCGTAAGTTTTGATACAGCCGACGAAGCCCGTAAGCCGATACAGGATTTTTTGCGCAAAGGCGACGTGGTGCTTGTTAAAGGATCGCATGCGATGGAGTTGAATAAGGTGGTGGAAGAGATCAGAGATCAGACGCCGCACTGATTTTGCCTTGCGGGGCGGCGGCTTTCTTCCTATAATCTTTCCGATACTGGCTTCATCGTCTAATGGCTAGGACGGCGCCCTCTCACGGCGCAAATGGGGGTTCGATTCCCCCTGGAGCTACACGTTTTAGTCCGCATAAAACCACACCTTTGCGTCGCATATCCCTAAGGGGAATCGAACCAAGGCGCTATTCGTACGGTAGTTCCAGGGGGAAATCGAATGCCCCAGCGTTAGCTATCGCTCAAGGCGAGATGCGGAGGAATCGGCTCTCCTTCCGAATACTTCTCAAAAAGAAGGCAGAGTTCCTCATGCAAGATGAGCATACGCTCAGCGTCCTCGAATGGTAGGGTTACGCCAAAATCCTGTGCGAAGTCCTCGATAAGATCTTGGACCTCGTGCACAGTGGGCGTGTATTCCATATCAAAATCAACCCCGTTATTTAATTGTTCTCCTCATGATCGACCGGATGTTCTCCCACGAAAGAGAGCGGACCGCAGCATCGACCTCGGCATGATCCGCAGTATTCATTAGGTGGCATGCGAGACAAGAATAAAAGGTGGCATATTGAGCGTGGGATGCAACACGATACGGCTCGAATCCACAGACTGGGCAACCTCGATTTGCTAAGATTAAGCTAATGCACCGCCGAGGATTCGGGTCACTCGTAGTTGTTCTCGTTGTGATTTTGGCGATCGTCGTGATCGGCGGGTTTTGGTATTACAAGGCCCAACAAGCGCAGATCCCTCAACCAATCTCATCTGTATCACCATCGGTTGCTACGGCAACGAATTCCGTCAATCCTCCCGTTCAACCTCCCACCCCTCCGAGGTAGTTTTGGCGGGGGCGGTGGTCCAGTTCTATTGCCTGGTCAAAATGCTCAATCTAAGTATACTTTTAGCGGAGGAGTAAATGCGTATGGGGAAGGTTATAGTCAATTATTCCCCTCGACGAAACCATAATATTAAATTAAATGAATTCGCGCATTATCTACATAATTCTTTGGGCGATATTTCTGGCATGGAATATTTATCTTTGGAAAAAAAATAAGGACAAAGATATTCTTTGGCTTTTGGGAGTGGGGACAATAGGTTTCGTCGGCGAGTTGATTTATGAATATTTGATACTTTCGCATGCCTCCGCGAATATTCTTTCTACGGTTAGCAATTTCTTTTATGTTTTCGATCCTATAGGAGCAGTGATTTTTGTCGGGGTTCTTATTAAGAGTATGGTGCAGAGCGGGCATAAATCCGAACCCCCCAAACATTAAGGAGCGCGTCGTAAATGGATCTTTTCGGAGCAATCTTGATCTTCGATCTCGATATAATTATCGGTGCCTCCGCGCCCGCCCGCACCAAGGAAATCGAACACCATGCCCGTCACTTGTACTTTGTCGCCGAGATAATAGTTCGGATCGTCGAGGATCGCTTGAAAGCCCGTCGCGGCGTATGACGACCAACCGGTATTCGCGGTCGTTGCCGCCGGTGCGGGCGCAGGGGAGGGGTCCGCCGCCGGAGAGGATTGATTCGAGGTGTTTACGGAAGCGGGAGCGGTGACGGGCGCGGCTTGTTTCGTGTCGTCTTCAAAAGGAATGGTATCGTTGTCCGTCGAACCGCCGAATTCTCCGGTGAAAGATATCGTCGTTTGCGCAAGCACGATGCCCGTGCCCGAATCGGCGCAGTCTTCGAAGGTCGCCGTCTGTCCTGGTGAAAGATTGTCGACGCTCAGATAGGTTTGGTCGGGAGTGACGAGGTTTCCGTTCTTGTCGTTATAGTTGATGTTCGCTTCCACGAAACTCAACGTTTGATCGCTGATGTTCGCGACCTCTCCGTTCGCGCACGGTTCATTGAAGGCGTTGCGATAATAATTGATGCTCTTGAGGGCAAGAAGATTCGCGGGCGGCGTGTCCGTTTGCGTCGCCGCGACTTGTTGCGACGGAGGGGTTGTCGTCGCATTGTTCGATGATCCGTCGTTGGCCAACGCGTTGAAGAAGAGGACGACCGGAACGCCGATGATGATAATCATCCATATCGGGTGTTTTGATGCAAAACTTTTCTGCGGTGGTTTTGGTGTTTCCATGTTTTCATTAATTTATTTTTCAATGCTAAAAAACTCGCCGACCTTTCCGGCGGCGAGTTACAAAAAACCCACCACCAGGCGGAGTTTTTTAGGCTCCCGCACGAGTTTCCCCGCGCGACGCAACGAGCGATCCTGATGATGGGATCTTTATGCTCGTTGCGTGTTTGCGACCATGCCCGAAAAGCCTTGAAAAGCTTGACGGGGTTAGGTCTCTATCTGATATTCAGTTGTACCATCAATGATGGCGCGGCTTGATTAAAAAGTCCAGCCCAAATGGCCATATAGAAGAGGGTATTGACAGGCCAATTTGGTCGGTATAGTATTCCCTATATGGGAACATATTTAAGAGTAGAAGCTTCCCAACCATCACGATGCAAATCTTCGGCAAAAACATCATTGCGGATTTCAAAGCCAGGCATCAAGATGCCGGTTCGCAAATTGATGCCTGGGTCGCCGAGGTTGATGTCGCTCGGTGGGATAAACCCCCCGATATCAAGGTCAGATATGGGAGCGCAAGTTTTTTGGCCGATCGACACGTCGTTTTCAATATCAAGGGCAACAAGTATCGGTTGCTCGTGCAGGTGAGTTACAAGAATCAGATGGTTCTCGTCAAAAAGGCCGGAACTCACGAAGAGTATATGAAGTGGCGAATATGAACATGGATAAAATCAAAATCATCAAAACTGAAGAAGATCACCGGATGGCGCTTGCCATGATCGAGTCGCTCATGGCGCAAGATCCCGATCCCGAATCGGAAGCTGGCGAAAAATTGAGCGTGCTCGGCACGTTGATCCGTGATTATGAATCGAAAGCTTTTCCGGAGACGTTGCCGGATCCGGTCGATGCGATTCTTTTTCGCATGGAACAGCAAAATTTGAAACCGACCGATCTCATTCCGTATATCGGCAGCCGCAGCAAAGTTTCGGAAATACTTTCCCGCAAACGCCCCTTGACGCTCTCGATGATCCGTTCGCTCGAGGCGAATCTCGGCATTCCCGCGAAGGTGCTCGTCAAAGAAGTGGATGAATTCAGGAATCCAGAGGGCGTCGCTTGGAATCAATTTCCGATAAAAGAAATGGGGGAGCGCGGCTATTTCGGCAAACGGTTGTTGAAGAACGTCGACATCGCCGATTTGATGGAAGATTTCTTCCGTCCAGTGGGATCGCCCGCGGCTCTCTTCGGCATGTTGCGCAAATCGACGTATCGTTCCGTTCGCCCCATGGACAAGCATGCGCTTGCCGCATGGTCGGCATATGTCGTCAAAAAAGCCCGCACCGTAAAAAATGTTTCTCCGTTCAAAAAGGGGGCAATCACCTCCGAATTCATGCGGACGCTTGTCCGTTTGAGCGCCGAAAGCGACGGGCCGCTTCGCGCCGTTGATTTCCTGAAAAAGCACGGGATCGTTTTGGTCGTCGAGCCGTCTTTCTCGAGAACTTATCTCGACGGCGCGACGCTCGCGTTCGACAAACATCCGGTGATCGGATTGACGCTTCGCCACGATCGCCTCGATAATTTCTGGTTCACGCTCATGCACGAACTTGCCCATATAGCATTGCATTACGATGACGGAGCGAATCTGTTTTACGACGATCTCGACAATCCCGATCCGAACGATCATCGGGAAGGCGATGCGGATCGTCTTGCCGGAGAAACACTCGTCCCTTCGGCGAAATGGGACAACAGTCCCGCTCGGCTCATTCCGTCGCCGATCGCCGCCGAAAGCTTGGCCAAGGATCTGGGCGTCCACATCGCGATCGTGGCGGGGAAAATGCGTTACGAAGGCGGAAATTACCAGTATTTGAATTCGATCATGACGCAGTCAAAGGTTCGAAAATATTTTTCGGAGCATGCGTGGAATAAATAAAAACATGTTTAATCAAGAACACTATATCCCGATATTGAAATGGAAAGCCGCCGAGCGGCGGGCTTTGAATGAACTGGTCGCTCGTCTGGACGCAGAAAAGAAGAAACTTGTTTCTCCGTTGATCCAGCTTGTCATGCCAAGTCCGAAAACGCCCAAAAATCCAAGTCAGACGAAAACACGGGAAGAACAACTTGTGGAGGTAGTGGGATCTTTGCGAACAAAATTACAAACGATCCCCGAAGAGATCGCGAAAGAGTGGGGTGCCGATCCCATGTTCATCGACGTCAGCTTGCTCTATACCCCTGAGCTGCGAGCGGAAAGCATGAATCAGATTTTGACGGTCGGGGAGACACTCGGAGCTTCTTTGATTCCGGTGGTCAATTTGAGTTCGGATGAAGAGGTCGGAAAAGTTTCGTGCTCGCTCGCAAAAAAATACGGCCACGGTTTATGTCTTCGCTTGGTTCGCTCGGATTTCAAGGACATGCCGGATCTGATGAAGCGTCTCGATTCATTTTTGTCTTCATGCAGCGTACCGGTCGACAAAATCGACCTGTTGGTTGACCTCAAAGAGGATGAGAATAACGAGTATCCCGTCATCCTCAGCCTGTGCCAACAAATTCCGAATCTTACGGCGTGGCGAACGTTCATCTTCGCAAGCGGTGCGTTTCCCGTCGATTTGAACGGATGCAAGGTCGGCGAGAAAAATCCGCTTCCCCGATCGGATTGGAAAAATTGGTCGCAACAGCGAAATGCCAAATTGAAACGCCATCCGTCTTTCGCGGATTACACGATTCAGCATCCGATCTATAAAGAGTCCACCCAATTCTTTGCGCCGAGTGCGAGCATCCGTTACACGCTTAACGACGAATGGATCGTCATGCGCGGACAGCGGGGAAAATCCCAACAATATCTCGCCAACGCCCGTATTTTATCGGAACTTCCGGAATACAAGAAGTTCGGCGAAAATTTCAGTTACGGCGATGCCCAGATCAAATCAAGAGGCAAAGATCTTTCGTCAAAACAAACGGGTAACGCCACGACATGGCTCGTGATAGGCATCAATCATCATCTTGCTTGCGTCATTTCGCAAATCTCCACATTGTCCTAGCGGACAGACATTCCCGGACTTTCGTCTGCAACGTCGGTTGATCGAAAACGACGGCAAGCCGTTCATATAAAACCTGTCGCGACTTCGATCGGATTCCTTCCGCACAGCCCGCTTCATCAAGCAAGTGGAGTGCTTCGTCTCGCCACAAGAGACCGGCGATGGCGACACTATCCTTGTCCGGATTCTCTTCGGCTTCCCGTATCGTGCAAAATGAAACGAAGCCGTTCGATGAAGTGATTTTTGCAATCGTGATGCCCCACCATTCCGGTACGGCGTTGATCGCTTCGTATATGTGCTGTTTTCCGACCACCAGAGTCACCTGATCGAAAACGGAGTTGTACGCCTTCATTTGCTCCGGCAAGCGACGAAGGGTGTCCAGATCACTCTTCAATTCATAGCCGTGAATCATGCCGTTCACGACGGCCATATCGACTCGCGCCGCTCCGTGAGTGACGCCCATCTCTTCAATGATGAGGGCTCCCGGGTCTTCTTTGTGCACTTCGTGAAGCTCCTCTTTGAGGGCGGTCCGTATGAGCTTATCATTCGTAAATGTGAATTCCGCGTTCCGCATCATCGCGCGTTAATGAGCCACTTCATATTTATTTATTGTACCATGTCACCGACACCGCTGCGGTGGTGTGCGTTGCGATTTTCGTCTCCGGCGAGCGGCAATCGTGCGGTCAGCGGTTGGTATGTTATTTTTTCTTTAGAGTTTCAGCTTGTCCGGAAACAGGATCGCGAGTTGCGGCACCGCTTCGCCCCATGTTCGAATCGGTTTCGTCCACCGCTTCGCGATATTGTCCTGCGCGAGCCAGAGCAATTTTTCCAATGCTTCGTCATGCGGGAACATCAGCGTGGTCTTCGTCACCTTGCGGAACTGCGCGTTGAGCGATTCGATCGCGTTTGTGGTGTAGACCGCTTTTTTGATCCCATCGGGATAGTTGAAGAAAGGGGACAGCTCCGCCCATTTGTCCTCCCACGATTTGAGATACGGCTGGTAGCGCGGCCATTTCTGCTTCACGACTTCCAACGCTTCGCGCCCGGCTTCCTCCGTCGGCGCGCTGTAGACGCTTTTCAGATCCCGGCAGAAAGCATCGCGATCCTTTATCGGCATGAACTTAATCGTGTGCCGAATTTGATGGACGATGCATCGTTGGACTTCGGTGTCGGGATAGATGGCTTTCACCGCATCCGTGAATCCTCGCAACCCGTCGATGCACGCGATGAGGATTTCTTCGACGCCGCGATTTTTCAATTCGTTCAGAATTCCCATCCAGAATTTCGCCGACTCGGTTTCGCTCACCCAGATGCCGAGCACGTCCTTGTATCCTTGGTCATTGATGCCGAGGATTATGTACGCGCATTTGTTTACGATTTTTCCTGCCTCGCGCACTTTGAAGCGCAAGCCGTCCAAATAGATGAACGCATAGACGGACGACAGCGGCCTCGTCTGCCATTCCTTCATCAGCGGATATACTTTATCCGTGATCGCCGAGATCGTCGCTTGCGACACGTCGACTTGATGGTGGTCGCGGAGGTAATTCATGATGTCTCGCGTCGTGAGTCCTTTCGCGTAGAGCGCGATGATTTTCTCTTCGATTTCGCGGGACACGGCCACGCGCCAGCTTTCATCCGATATCGGCGCGGGCATCTCCGCGAACTTTCTCGGTCTGCCTATTCGCCGTACCGCACCCATCGTTTCGTCCGCTTCGCGAGAAGCGTTCGGATTTCTCTCCTCACGTTCCCCCTTTATCATCATTTTTCTTTTCATATTTTTGTTTTTATCGTGCCAGCCGCACAACGCCGCCCGACCGGAAGACGGAGGTTAGGATAATCCAAAAGCGATAAAAAAGTACATGGGACAGTGTACTGTCCCATTCCCGATTCGCCATATGTCGCAAGGTGCGAAAAGTCGCGAGCCGTCAAAACGGGACACGGTTTTAAGGGTGCCGTTTCGTGTCCCGAAGTGTCCCATTTTCGAGGGAACGGAATCGCGCCGAAAATGCTAAAATTATCGTGGAAAGACCATGAAGACCGCGACTGTCGAAAGAAGTGTAATTTCCTTCCGTGGCGTCCTACGAACCTCGCGGGGGAGCGTGGTCCTCGTGGCCGTTGAAAAAATGCCGATATCGCCGGTGGTCGCTCCACGGGTCGCCACGAATCTCGCCTACGATCGCCCTGTCGAGCCGCCAGAAAGCGGAGAGGGTGTCGTGCACGCCGTTACGGCTCAGGAAACTATCGACTATTATCCTTATGGTCAAGCGCGAGTGGATACTACGGTCGGGTCCTTTAACGGGGAGAAGAGAAACTTTATTGGGCAGCAGTATGACGCCGCTCCCGCTCTCGACTATTTAAACGCAAGGTATTACAACCCGGCACAAGGCGAGTTCACGAGTCAGGATCCGATGTTCTTAAAGAGCCCCAAGAATGGCGATCTCACGAATCCACAGTCCTTGAATGCCTATACCTATGCGCTCGATAACCCGATCACACTCAAAGACCCGAGCGGAAAGGGGACGTTGCAGCAACAGATTCAAGGGATTATCAATCGGTTGGAGCAGATTATAGGCGAACTCGAAGGATCTATCGGCGGAGGGGGTGGAGGATATTTCGCAGGCACCGGAAACGTTCAATCCACCGTTCTCCGGAATGATTCGTCATTCAACGGAGAGCAGGATACGAGTATGTTCAATAAGAAGACGATTGCCGCAATAATACTTGGCGGCAATGGAAGCGCTAATGCAAACCAGCAGCAGGGCAATTCCTCAGGGGCAAATCTTTCTCCGACGATCGTTTCTGCACCGGGCGCTGCTCCTACCTCGGTCATTCAGCCTGGGCGCCCCGTTGACGTAGCACTCATAGCACGATATCAGCTTGCTACCGGACTGGAGGCAATGGCTAAAGGGTTTGATTCCTACGGCGCTTTTGGAGAGAGCGATGGAGCGGCAACAACGATTGCTCTTGCCCTAGTGGCTGGTAATCTCATAGCTCCTGGGTTCGTAGACACGGCTGTGGGAGGGTTAGAAATCACATTTTACGGTGCACAGTGGACTGGAGGTACACTAGACCGTGTTGCAAATTATATAAATCCAATAAAGCAATGATAGTAATTATTATATTGTTACTTGAGGTTGCCACGTTTTTTGTTGTTGGATTCTTGTACATGGGAAAACTTATTCGATTTGGGCGAGAGGGTACTGAAATCAAGCAACCGATTCTCCGGCAATGGGGCCATATGTTAGCACTAGCGGGGATAATTATCGGGATCGGACTCCCGAATGTACTAGGAATTCAAAATGATTTTAGTAATAACGCAAATACGATCTACCTTCTTGTGACAACGGCAGGGACTCTGATACTAGTCATAGGCTGGCGATTTATAATCGCCTCTTATAGGACTAAAGCCGAAACCCCGAATTGGATAAAAACAATTGCCAGACTGTGGTAGCAGCAGCCGGAATGTGAGCTATACGGCGCAACGAGAGGTGTTGCCAAAGTAATAGATGTGAAGAGTATCAACAAATAAAATTAACGTCTTCTCGTTAATCAATCCCGAGCTCCTTCGATGTCCAGAACTCATCCTTTGTAAAAGCGGGGCTTGTTGAGTTAGGAATGAAGATGTCGATTGTCTTTCGCAAAACCGATCGGGCTAGGGTTGCAGCATCGCCAAGCGTCAATGTCTTGCCATTGATTGTGACTTCAGCTTTGGACTGGCTCCCGTGGGCGATTGCGCTTCGGAGGTCATAAAGACCTCGGGCGGTAAAAAATGCAGTCTTTCGATCCGCTTTCGCAAAGAGCAACGCATAATGCAAGGAGAAGCGGAAGCGCAGTTCTGTCCGGTCACCCGTACTTGCTAGCAGGATGGTCTCAAGTCCGATTACCGCATCGACAATCGTGTCGCGAGGTTTGGTTCTCCGCGAACTGTCCACCAGGCGTTGACTTGCCATTTCGAGGGTTGGGTGAATTCCTTCGAACGCCTTTGCATGGACTTCAATCTTCAGGGCCTCCTCCGGAGCAAGATCGTAACGTCCGAACGGCACGTGGTCATTGCCAAAGCGATGTTGGGTGCCAATCGCTGAGCCGAGCGTGAGTTCGCTCGGAATTATCCAGATCCCGTCATATCCAACGAGGTCCCGGATGCGGACGTTCAAAATGTGGAATGTGGCCTGTTATGAGTCCCGGATGCGTCCGGTCTTGCTGCGTTCGCGGAGATAATAGGTGATACCGAGCGCTGCCGCATCGAAAATGCCCAAGCGACTATCTTCGCTCTGCCATGGTTTGCGTTTCGGCGGGAGGCGCAGTAGGAGTCCCGGAAACCGCATGGCGAGGGTCGTCGCGATCTCGTGCTTGGTACGGGCTCCACTCTCGGCGAAGTGCCGGTAGACATGGGCGATGGGAAGCGCGTGGCCTTTGACGCCGAGCTTCCTGGCAGTCACGACCATTTCTTTGGTGAGTAGAGCGATCCGTTCACTGCGTCGCGACGACGGGTGGGCGCAGTCCTCGACGACGAGCACATCAGGCTCGAAGCGGCGGAGCAGCTCTTCGAGCTTGGCGAGCGTTGCCGTTTCCTTGTCGCCGCGTATGTCTTTGGTACTCCAATCGACAAGCCGGGTCGAACCTTCGGCGTTCTTCTGGGCGGTAAAGCATTTCGACGAGCGTGCCATCAGGGAGCACGGCGGACACTGTGGGCATGGCGTTTTTCTCTTTGGCTTTTTCTGCAGACTCGATGAGGATGTCAGATATTTTTTTCATTACTGTTCATGGTAGGGAGCGGAATTGGGGACAGAAAGGGGAGGAAAGTTGCCGCTTGTAGCACAAAACCCCGCCTTGTAAGGCCGGGATTCTGCGCTACGATTGAGAAAGTGCCCTAGTTAGCTGGCGCTATTCCCAACCCAAAGTGTTTTTTCAGTTCTGTGATTATTTGTTCCCAGGTTCGACAAGTCCCCCGATGAGGTCTACGGCAACAATTCTTTTCCTGCAAGAGGGTCGGATCGTTTTCTGCTGAAAACGTCCTACGCCTCCGCGCCTTCGCGCGGCCGGCATACCCTCTCGCAGGAAGAGAATTGTTTTCGTTTTCTCGTGGAGGAATCGAACGAGGAAAGGGGTCGGGGAAACCTAAGGTTTCCCCGTGTAGGAGAGAGGCTGAGAACCGAGGGTTCTCAGAGAGTGAACGAAGTGAGCGACGTGAGATTCCCCTGGAGCTACGGTGGATGGTAGAATATTCCTATGCCTAAACTGCTCGTTGCGAATTGGAAAGAGAATCCAAAGACGGAGAAGCAAGCGCTGAAGCTTTTTAACGATATTGCTAATGCCGGCCGCCATGGAGCAGTCGAAGTTTCGGTTTGCCCGCCGTTTATTTATATAGAGGAAATTGCAAAAGCATATAAAAAGCAAAAATCAAAGAAAGGTTTTTCTTTTGGAGCTCAGGATGTTTTTTGGGAGGAAAAAGGGCCATATACAAGTGAAGTTGGACCGCTGATGCTCAAAAAACTTGGAACAAAATATGTGATCGTCGGGCATTCCGAGCGGCGGAAATGGCTTCATGAAACCGATGCGATGATCAATAAGAAAATAAAACTGGCCTTGAAGGATAGATTGAAAATCATTTTATGTGTAGGGGAGCCGCTTACCGTGAGAAAGCGGGGCGGCGCATTTGCGGAAAAATTTATTAAAAATCAATTAAAGAAAGATCTTGCCGGTGTTCCGCGTGCAAAAACTGCAAAAGAAGTTATTGTGGCCTATGAACCGATTTGGGCAATCGGCACCGGACGGTCTGATTCGCCGAATGATGCAAAACTCGTCGCTCAATTCATTAAAAAACATACCGGTAGCCGAGTGCTTTATGGAGGCTCGGTTAATGGGAAGAACGTCGGCGATTTTGTACAATTAAGAGAAATTGATGGCGCTCTCATTGGCGGAGCAAGTTTAAAGGCCGACGAGTTTGAGAAAATGATTAACATCGTTTCGAAACGATAATTAACAAAATACATTATGAACAAAGAAAAGTTTTATTTCTGGGTTTTGCTCGATGTGCTGTTGGTGGTCGTGATTATCAGTGCTGTTTTCTTCGGTATTCCCGCATTTATGGCGCTACGTGCGTCATATCCGCCATCACAAACGATAACGGTGAGTGCTGAAGGGAAGACGACGGCGACGCCGGATCTCGCCATTGTTTCGTTCTCGGTTGTTTCGCAGGGAGCCAGTCCGGATATTTTGAGCACGAACAATACAAGTAAGATGAACGCAGTTTTACAATTCGTTGCGGCGCAGGGGATCGCAGCAAGCGATACAGCTACGACCGCTTATGACCTTTCTCCGAATTACCAGTACGACAATGTGACCGGCCGGCAATATGCCACTGGATACACGCTGACGCAGACCGTGACCATTAAAATCCACGACCTTTCGAAGGTCGCCACGATTCTCGGAGGTCTTGCGCCGCTTGGCGTGAATCAAATTGGCGGCGTAACCTTTACATTCAACGATCAGGATGCGGTGGTTGGGCCGGCGCGTGCCGATGCGATTGCAAAGGCAAAAGCAAAGGCGATGGAAATGGCGTCGGAAGCAGGAGTTAGCCTCGGTGCCGTTGTGAGCCTTTCCGAAAACAGCAACGTTCCGCTTCCGTTCCCATCCTACAACATGGCTTCAGCCGGCGGTGCGTCCCCGAGTGTCGCGATGGTTTCGCCGAATATCCAGCCGGGCTCTCAGGATATCACCGACAATGTGACGATAACCTACGCTCTTCAATAATGAGCCGCGGTGATCTTAAGGCGGCGTTTATCATCGGCGGCGGGGTTGGCTTGCTCATTCAGCCGATCCTCGCGAACAATGTTCCGGCGCATTATCTTGCGTATCTGACGCTTACCGCGAGGCTTGGGGTGTTCGTCTTTTTCCTCGTGCTCGCGCCACTCGCGCTTTATATTGCGAGATTGCTCACACGATGGTTAGCGGGTATCTACCAATTCGCACAGTTTGCCGCAGTCGGAACCTTGAATAGTTTTATCGACCTTGGCGTTTTCAATCTGGAGACGTTCTTCTACGGATCGTCAATAATAGGAAACGGTTTATTCGCGCTTTTCAAGGCGATCTCATTCGTATGTGCAACGACGAACAGCTTTGTGTGGAATAAATATTGGACGTTTGGTGCTCAGGAAAAACCGAAGGCGGGGGAGGTGACCGCATTTTACGGCGTCGCTCTCGTCGGATGGGCTTTGAATGTCGGCGTTGCAACGCTTGTAAAATCTGCCGGTCCAGCTTCGCATGTGTGGGTGAATATCGTCGCCCCGCTTGGCGGTGTAGCGGCGTCGTTCCTATGGGACTTCTTCGGATATAAATATTGGGTGTTCAAAAAGCAGAACTAAGCTTGCGTTTTTGGAAGCATTCTGCTATAATGCTCTCGAATGGGTGCGAGTATACCTCAACGATGATATCGACTGAGGCATATCCCACACAGTTCTATTTGGCTAAAACCCCCGCAAGGGGGATTTTAGTTTTAAAGATCGATTATTTCCCACTCCTTTGCTATACTGATCATGGAGCAGCTGAAGAGCACTCGTTCAAATCAAATAGAACTGGAGGTCACCACAGCCGCTCCGCCCAGCACTTTTCGTGTAGTCTCGAACGATAAGTCTTGGGCGGAGCGGCTGTTTTTGTTCTTGCCAGCCATTATGCCATGCCGAAATTCAAGGAAAATATCTCACTTGCGAAGTACAGTCATTATAAAATCGGCGGCCCGGCCAGTTTCTTTTTCAATGCAAAAAGCGAAAAGGACCTTACCTGGGCAGTGCGAGAGGCAAAAAAGCGGAAATTAAGGATTTTTATTCTTTCTGGCGGCACGAATTTGCTCATTAGTGATAAAGGATTTGACGGGCTGGTGTTACGCCCGGACATGAGAACCATGAAAGCGAAGGGGGGGTTCGTGCAAGTTGGCGCAGGCGTTTTGATGGCGGACCTTCTGGAATTCGCGGCGAAAAAATCGCTAAAAGGGGTTGAGTGGGCCGGTGGCCTGCCCGGAACGGTCGGCGGCGCTATCCGTGGGAATGCGGGTTGCTTTGGCGGTGAGATGAAAGATGTGATTGTTTCAGTCCGAAGCCTTGATACCAAGACCATGAAGATCGTTAAACGCCGGGCGCCGCAATGCGGCTTTGCATATCGTGAGAGCGTTTTCAAAAAGAAAAACGGCCGCGAGATAGTGTTGGATACGATTTTGCATTTTACAAAAGGAAATAAAAAAGAAATCACCGTTGCCGCCAGGGAAAAAATTGCCCATCGGAAAAGAAGCCATCCGCTCGAACATCCGAATATCGGGAGCACGTTCAAAAATGTTCCGCTTGAGCGTATCCATAAAAAAGGAGGCGCGTCTTATCGCAAGGCGCTCGCAGCCGCAACCGTCAGTTTCCGCGGTTCACAATTTTCAATCAAGACCGATCCGTTTCCGGTGATCTCAGCGGCGAAGCTCATCGGGGAGTCGGGTCTCCGCGGTGTGAGTTTCGGCGGTGCGATGATCTCACCAAAGCACCCCAATTTTATCGTCAACGTTCTCGACGCCAATGCGAATGACGTAAAAACTCTTATCGAGCTCGCGAAAGCGGAAGTTTGGAGGAGATTTGGTGTACAATTAGAAGAAGAGGTCCAAACTATATAAACCCATGAAAATAACCATAACAAAAACTGTTGACCGCACGCCGTCGCTCGAAAACTACGTCGAGGAAAAGCTGGCACCGCTCGCAAAATTCATCAAAGGCCTCGACGAAGCCGGCGAAGCGGAAATCTGGATCGAAATTTCGCGCACGACGCGTCGTCAGCGGAAGGGGGAAGTTTATTTTGCCGCTGCAGACTTGCGCTTGCCCAAAAAAATAATTCGGGCCGAAGAATATGCCGACGATATCCGCACCGCGATTGATCAGGTCAAAGATACGCTTCGTCTTGAGATAGAAAAATATAAAACGAAGCGTGTTGATCCGCGCCGCTCGAATCGAAAATAGATTCCGATCAAGACTTATCCACAGTCGGACCGCGTCGCGATTGTATATACTGAAGATAAGATAAATTTTCGAACTGCGAGGCCGTGTGCCCGGTTTGAAAATGCATTAGGGTGGTCGGCAACCTAATCACAAATCAAAAAATAAAAAAAGAAATGGCTGCAAAGAAAAAAGCGAAGAAGAAGACAGCAAAGCGGAAGACAGCGAAGAAGAGCAAGCGCAGATAGTATCGCTTGAACAAAATGCCCCGGATCACTCCGGGGCATTTTGTTTTCACTGGAAATTTTGCGTGAAAAGCAATATAATCCTAGAGCTTATAAAACCATGTTTGACTCGCTCAAGAAAGTTTTCGGGGGAAATGCAATCGCCGCCTTTCAGGAACGGGTTGGCGACATTAATGCACTTGAGCCCGAGGTCAAGGAATTATCGGACGAAGCGTTGCTCTCGCGGAGTTTAGAGCTTAAAAAGCGCGCTATGGAAGGCGAATCTCTCGACGACATACTTGTTGCCGCATTTGCGCTTGTCCGTGAAGCGGCTCAACGGACGCTCGGCCAGCGGCCATTTGATGTGCAATTGATCGGCGGCATGGTTCTTCATCGCGGAGCGGTAGCCGAGATGATGACCGGTGAAGGCAAGACGCTCGCCGCCGTCGCGCCGACCTATTTGAATGCGCTCGCCGGGAAGGGCGCTCACGTTGTGACCGTGAACGAATATCTTGCGCGCCGCGATGCCGTGTGGATGGGGAGAATCTATCGCGCGCTCGGGCTTACTGTTGCGTGTATCGTTCCCGGCGCCGCATTCATGTATGATCCGGAATGGAAGATTCCGGAAGACGCCGAGAAGCTCGCGGAAAAAGAAGTGGATACAACAGGAAGCTTCCTGGTGCAACAGGATTTTTTGCGCCCGATCAGCCGGCGCGAAGCGTACACCGCGGATATCACCTACGGCACGAACCATGAATTCGGATTCGACTACCTGAGGGACAATCTCGCATATTCAATTGAAGGCCAGGTCCAACGGGGACATCATTACGCGATCATTGACGAAGTCGACAGCATTTTAATCGACGAAGCCCGTACGCCGCTCATTATCGCCGCTCCCGACAGCCAGTCGAGCGATTTTTACAAGACGTTTTCCCGTGTCGCAGCCAACCTTGTCAAAGACGAAGATTACGAGGTTGATGAAAAAAGAAAGTCGGTTGCCATCAATGATTCCGGCGTTGAAAAGGTGGAAAAAATGGTCGGGGTCCAGAATATTTATGCTCCGGAAAATATCCGGCTTGTCCATTACCTGGAAGAGAGCGTAAAAGCCCACGCTCTCTTTAAACGCGACAAGGATTATGTGGTGAAAAACGGGGAAGTCATCATCGTTGATGAATTTACCGGCCGCATGCTGCTTGGTCGGCGGTACCAGGCGGGTCTCCACCAGGCGATTGAAGCAAAGGAGGGCGTGCAGATTAAAGAGGAGTCGCGAACCTACGGAAAAGTTTCAATCCAAAATTATTTCCGCATGTACGAAAAAATCGCCGGTATGACGGGTACGGCTCAGACATCGGCTGAAGAGTTTTTTAAAGTATATGAACTGGAAGTGGAAAGTGTTCCTCCGAATCGCGTGCTCGCGCGAAAAGACCTGAATGACCTCATTTACAAAAACCTGGCAGCAAAGATTCAGGCGATCGTGAACGACGTTCGTGAGCGGCAGCAGAAGGGCCAGCCGATTCTCCTTGGGACGACCTCAATCGCCAAGAACGAAATGATTTCGGCGGCGCTCGCGCAAGCAAACATCAAGCACGAAGTCTTGAATGCAAAAAATAACGAACGGGAAGGCGCCATCATCGCGCAGGCCGGACATTCGGGTGCCGTAACGGTCGCAACGAACGTTGCCGGCCGCGGCGTGGACATTTTGCTCGGGGGAAACCCGCCCGACCAGGCGGAAGCGGAAAAAGTCCGCGCACTGGGCGGACTCCATGTCATCGGAACCGACCGCCACGAAGCGCGGCGTATCGACAACCAGTTGCGCGGCCGCGCCGGCCGACAAGGAGATCCCGGATCATCCCAGTTCTTTCTTTCGCTCGAGGACGACCTTCTCCGCGTTTTTGGCGGAGATCGCATCAAAGGGATGATGGAACGGTTTGATTTACCGGAAGATCAACCGATCGAATTCGGCATGGTGACGAAGGCTGTCGCCCAGGCTCAGGAAAAGGTGGAAGGAGCGAACTTCGATCTTCGCAAACATCTGCTTGAATATGACGATGTTTTGAATAAGCAACGGGGAGCTATTTATAAGAGGAGGCAGGAAATGATGGAAATCCTCAATCGGGAGGACATTGCAAAAGAAATTTCCACGGCGGCGCTTGCTTATTTCGACGCAGCGCTCGCCCCGCGAATCGGGACGGAAGAAAGTGGCATTTCCGCCGAGACCGACGGATCCGAGAAGGCGGTAAGCGGCACAGAAGCGGTGAAAAAAATCTTTTCAGAAGCTCAGATCGCGGATGCGACGGCATTTTCGACCGAAGAAGATTTCCGGAAAGCTATCGAAGAGAAAAGCCTTTCCGTCGCGGAGCATCCGCTCGCAAAAAACCAATTGCTTGGAATTCTTGATATGCTATGGATGACGAATCTCGAAGACCTCGAAGCCCTTCAGGAATCGGTTGGCCTGCGGGCTTACGGCCAGCGGGACCCACTGGTTGAATATCGCCAGGAGGCAAGCCGCCTTTTCAAAGCATTTTGGGGCAATTTTAACGCGTGGGTGTTTACGAATATGTTTAAACTCGCCAACGTCACATCGTCTGCGGCAATTGCGGGGAGCCCCGTCGTTACGATGCAAATGCCTTCCGGAGGGCAAAATTCGGATGCCCACAAAGTCGGGCGCAACGATCCGTGCCCTTGCGGCAGCGGGAAGAAATATAAGAAGTGTGGCTTGATCGGATCGCCTGAGCATCAGGAGAACATGGCGAAAAAATCCGGCGGCGGGGGAAAGCACGAAGTTACCGGCGGGTAGGATTACCTCGGGATAAATTGTGAAAGAAATTCAGAGTTGGATTCATCCAAGCCTTATTTTTCCTCGCTTAATGGGTGCAATAAAACTCACTGCACAGGTGTGGAAAAAACTTTCCGAAACTTAGCTTTTAAGATAACGTTATATGTAATACCGTGTGAAAAATGCGGAAACTGCGGCGTAGTAACAATAAACAGACCTGATCGTAAACACTTATGGAATTCAATATCAGCAAAAGAGACCATTTAACCTCACTTGCCCTCAAAATGAAGAAGGGCGACCGTGGGGCGGCGTCGGAGCTTTACGATGATCTTATGCCCAAAGTCTTTGGGTTTATTTTCTCGAGAACCGGAAAGCGCGAAGTTGCTGAAGATCTTTCCCAGGATATCTTCCTGAAGCTTGTCGAAAAAGTTGAGAGTTTCGACGAAAAACGCGGAAGGTTTACCGTGTGGTTCTGGCAGATGGTTCGGAATGTTCTCATTGATCATTATCGCGAGAAGAAGGAAACGCCATTTTCAAGTTTCGAGGATGAAACGGTGGCGGCGATGGCGGTCGAGGAGACTCCGGATTTCGACCATAAACTACAGTACGATAAGCTTACCGGTTTTCTGAAGACGTTGAGCGACGATGAAAAGCAGCTTTTCGAGTTGCGTTATCTCGCAGAAATGCCGTATAAGGAAATTGCCGTTATGCTCGAACGATCCGAGGGGTCATTGCGGGTTGCGGTCCTGAGAGTGAAAGAAAAAATAAAAAAAGAATTTAGCCGTGCTTAAAAAACATTTAAAAAATCCAGATCTGAACTTTTACCGCCATGAGCCTTAATTCATTTAAAAAATCACCATTGTTACCGCCCCCACGGAAGCAATTTACAGAGAAAGCCAAAGAACGTTTTTTGGCGGCTTTTGATGCGCATTATGGGGTCCGTGGAAAAGCAGAAGTTAAGAGCCGTATGGCGGGATGGGCAAAAGGATTTATTGTGGCCGGGGCATTTGTCGCTGTGATGATGAGCGTCTCTGCATACGCCGATACGGCAAACGTGCCTGCGGATAGCCCGCTTTATCCATTGAAACGGTTGAGTGAAAATGTCCGTCTTGCGCTCACGCCAACTGACGATCAGGCGCAGCTTGAAGCGACGCTCGCCGTCCGCCGCGCGAACGAAATTCAGGATCTCGCAACGCGAAAACCATCAAGCACCCTCATTGCCGGATTGTCGGCCGACTTCGTGAACGACGTGAGTAGCTCATTGGGGCATGTCGAAAGTGAGAGCGCGACCTCGAGTGAGACGGTTTCCGGCCAGCATTTCGATATGGGAACATCGGCCACCCTCAACGCGAATAGCGACTGCAACCAGGTTACATCGATCGTGTTGAGATCCGCGCAAGCAACATTTGAGTTATCAAATAATCCAACTTTACTAAAACGCCTCCAGGATCGTTGCGGCACGGACGCCGGGGAGACTGTTGTCGCAAGCGGTTCGGTGAATGTGGTTGCAAGTACAACCATCATCATCCTTCCGAAAAATATCAGAAACGGAACGGGCACGAGAATATTTCAGCACGGGACAATCATTCTTCCGCCGATAAAGCCGCCCCGATACCAGTCGAGTTCGAATTCGGATTTCGACCCTGGCTCCGGTTCGGGTTCATCTTCAGGCAAGGTAAAAGTGGACTTGTCCGGCAATTCTGATATCGTAGTTCCATGACCCTTGAGGAATTCCAAAAATCAGATTTGCGTGTGGGTAAGATTGTCGCAGCGGAGCGGGTGGAAGGCTCGGAGAAGTTATTAAAATTAAACATAGATATCGGTGAACCGCGCCAGATAGTTTCCGGCATTGCGAAACATTACTCACCCGAAGACCTCATTGGGAAAGACGTCGTTGTGATAGCAAACCTTGAGCCTCGGATGATGATGGGCCTTGAAAGCCAAGGGATGCTGCTTGCGGCGCACGGGGGCGAGGGAGAACCGGTGCTTCTTTTGCCTTCAGGGGCGGTTCCGCCCGGTTCGAAAATTTCATAAGGCGTGCTACAATAAGTTTTATGAAAAAAACAATTCTTGTCGTGGTGTTCGTGGTCATTGCGGCCGGTCTTATCGGTCTCGGAACGTGGTATAGCAATCAAATAACTCAGCAGAGTGAGCAGTCAGCGGTCGATCAGGGCACTGCGGCGGAACAATCGCAATCACAAGCCATGCAAAATCTAAAAATCGTTGATACGGTCGTCGGTACCGGAACGGCGGCAGCGGCAGGAGACACTGTAAGTGTTTTATATACCGGAAAATTCGATAACGGAACCGTCTTCGACGCCTCATCGCTTCACGGCAACCAGCCGTTTTCTTTTATCCTCGGCGTGAATCAGGTTATTCAGGGATGGGATCTTGGTCTCATTGGTATGAAAGTTGGCGGCACGCGAGAGCTCACTATTCCTCCTGAGCTCGCTTATGGGTCATCCGGCCAGGGCTCAATTCCCCCGAATTCCACGCTTCACTTTACGGTTCAGTTGCTTTCGGTTTCGTCCACGCCAGCGCAATAGGCTTGTGGATAACCGTCCAGGGATTTAATAATTTTTTAATGTCGGGACGGTATCATGGTGATATGCGTGCCCTTTTAGTTGAAGATGAGTCAAAGATGGCGTCCTTCATTTTGACCGGCCTCCGGGCGGAACATTTTGCCGTGGATTGGACCGATCAATTTGAAAAGGCGGTATTTTGGGCGAAAACGAACCCTTACGACATCGCCATTCTCGATATCAATCTTGGCCGGTCGGGCAATGGCCTCGACATTTGCAAAGCCATTCGGGAGAGGGGACGGACCTATCCGATCATCATGCTTTCCATCGTTAAAGATACATCAACGAAAGTTGAGGCATTGAATCTTGGAGCCGACGATTATCTCGCAAAACCTTTTTCGCTCGCGGAGCTTACCGCAAGGATGCGGGCGCTTTTGCGGCGGGAAAAAACGATCGTTGGTTCTGTCATGAAAATTGCCGACCTCGAAATGGATACCATCACTCACACCGTAACCCGCAATGGCAGGCCTTTGCAGCTCAACAAAAAGGAATTTGCCCTTCTTGAATATCTTGTGAGGAACCAAGGCACCACGCTCACTCGTAATATGATTCTCGAACATGTATGGGATATTAATGCCGATCCGTTCACGAATACCGTAGATGTCCATATCCGCTTTTTGCGCGTGAAGATTGATGAGGGGCGGAAGAAAAAATTGCTCAAAACAGTACATGGTTATGGTTATAAAATAGAAGGATAAAAAGCGGTTTCAAAGCGCCCATTGCCCCGCTTTTTATTTTCATGAGATACTATAGAAACATGGCTTCAATCGAAAATCAAAAGCATTTTGCCCCGACCATCTTTGTTGTTCTTGGAGCAACGGGAGATTTGATGACAAAAAAAATCGTTCCGGCCCTTTTTAATTTATACGAAAAAAAAGCATTACCTCCTCATTTTCAGTTTATCGGTGTCTCCCGGCGCGATTGGGAGGACGAGGATCTTCGCCGGCATATGGAAGCCATTTTGAGCGTAAAAGCGCCTCATGCAGCAAGAGCTTCGGTGGATGCATTTCTGCAATTGGCAATTTATCACAAGCTGACATTTCAATCACAGGATGATTATGCCGCATTGAAGGATGCGCTGAAAAAAATCGACGACGAGAAAGGGATGTGTTCGAACAAGCTTTTTTATCTTTCCGTTCCGCCGCAATATTATGCGGAAATTTTGGACAACATGAAGAAGGCTGGTTTGCACGAAGAATGTGCGCCGGGCGGACAAGGAGAGGGCTGGACCCGTATCGTTGTCGAAAAACCCTTCGGGAACGATGAAAAGAGCGCAAAGCAGCTGGACGCAAAACTGGCAAAAATTTTCGAGGAGGACCAAATCTATCGCATCGACCATTATCTTGCAAAAGAGACTTTCCAGAATGTCCTCGCGTTTCGGTTTTATAATAATCTTTTCGAAAACGGCTGGGGCAAGGAATTAATAGAGAAGGTGTATGTTCGCGAACTTGAGAATGTTGGCGTCGAAGATCGCGGACCGTTTTACGATCCGCTTGGCGCCCTGCGGGATGTTGGTCAGAATCATATGCTGCAGATGGTTGCTCTCACGACGATGAGCCAGCCGAAGGATTTGAGCGCGAAGGCGATCCGCGAAAGTCGCGCGCGAATATTGAAGTCTTTGAAGCCTCTTTCTCGCGAGGAAGTGGCGGTTCAGACATTCCGTGCGCAATACGAAGGATATAAATCCATCAAAGGCGTTGCGCCGAATTCCAAGACAGAAACCTACTTCCGTGCGCGATTTTCGATTGAGGATCCGAATTGGGAAGGCGTTGAATTTATTATGGAAGCGGGCAAGCGGCTTCTCTCCGCGCGTGACGCCGGTGAAGTGACGGAAATCGAAGTGATTTTCCGCCATCCATCACCATGTCTTTGCCCGCCCGGCAAACACTATCGGGACTCAGTTGTTTTTCGCCAGGATCCGCACGAAGGTATCACGATCCATTTCTGGTCAAAAAAGCCGGGTTTCAAAATGGAAATCGAGGAAAGAACGTTCGAATTTAATCTTCGGGGAGGTGAGCATAAGGCGCAATATACCGAGGAATATGAAAAATTGCTGCTTGATTGCATGGAGGGCGACCAGACGCTTTTCATTTCAAGCGACGAGATTATCGCCATGTGGCGATTTATCGATCCGATTATAAAAGGCTGGCAGAAAGATCTTGTGCCACTCAGATATTACGTGCCAGATCATCCGGCAATCATTAAAGAGGCGGAAGTTTTGCTTGAGGACAGGCCGGTTCCGCAAACGATAAAAAAAGAAATTGGCATATTCGGGCTCGGTAAGATGGGCGCGAACGTCGCGCGCCAGTTGAAAGATCATGGATGGAGGGTCATTGTCTCAAACCGGTCACAACCTTCGGTCGTCGAGATGGGAAAAGAAGGATTTGAAACGGCGTCTTCTCCTGAGGACCTTGTGTCCAAGCTGCACTCGCCGCGTATTATTTGGATGATGATAACCGCAGGGAAGGGGATCGATGAATTTTTAGAAACGCTTGTGCCGCATCTGCGAAAGGGTGATTTCGTGATCGATGCGGCGAATTCCTTTTACGAAGATACCGTCCGCCGCGCAAAATTGTTGGAAAAGAAGGGAATTCATTTTGTGGATGTCGGATTTTCCGGCGGTCCGGCCGGGGCGCGTAACGGAGGCTCCCTGATGATCGGCGGCGACAAAAAAATATTTGACCGGCTTGAACCGTTATTCGCGGATCTTTCCGTTCCCCATGGTTATTCGCATTTCGGTGCTGCCGGATCCGGACACTTTGTGAAAATGGTGCACAACGGGATTGAATACGGCATGATGCAGTCACTTGCAGAAGGGTTTGCTCTCATGAAAAAATCGCCGTTCAAGCTCGACCTCGAAAAAATCGCAAATGTTTATAATCGCGGCAGCGTCATTGAGTCGCGCCTTGTGGGGTGGCTAGAGGACGCCTTTAAGCTTTACGGGCAGGATCTTGGCAGGGTTTCGGGGTCGGTTGCGTACACCGGCGAGGGAGAGTGGACGGTAAAGACGGGTAAAAAATGGAACCTGGAACTTCCGGCAATCGAAGATTCTTTTAAGTTCCGCGTGCAATCCAACCGGAAGCCGAGTTATGTAGGAAAAATTTTATCAGCTCTCCGTAATCGTTTTGGGGGCCATTCCATTGACGGACCGAAGCGTTAGCGGGCCTGTGCACCGAGAATTTCAAAGCATGGCGTATAATAGATAGTATGCTTCCCGAAGATATCAAAAATTACGCCAAGCAGTTCGAGTATGAACCGATGGTGGAGAACGCCAATAAACTGAAGAAATTCGGTAAATTTGTCGTTTCCGGCATGGGCGGTTCCCATTTGGCCGCGGATATTTTGAAGGCCTGGCATCCAGAGCTCGATCTTTTAGTTTGGCATAATTACGGTTTGCCGAAGCTTCATGAAAAAGATATTAAAGACCGCTTGATTATTTTGAGTTCATATTCCGGCAACACCGAAGAGACAATCGACGCTCTGAATGTTGCCAAGGCGAAAAAATTGAATTTTGCCGTCGTGGCTGCCCGGGGAAAACTGATCAAGCTCGCGCAATCGCTTAAGGTCCCGTATGTTCAGCTGCCGGATTTTCATATGCAGCCACGCATGGCCACCGGTTTGAGTTTGATGGCGATTCTTGCACTCATGGGCGAACGGGCATGGCTCGCGGAAGCCAAAACGCTTGCGACGCTCCTTCATCCTTCACGCGAAGAATTGCGCGGGCGGGATCTTGCCAAGCGGTTGCACGGAAGCATTCCCATTGTATATGCGTCCGTCCGCAATTCCGCAATCGCCGCAAATTGGAAGATAAATTTTAACGAAACAGGGAAAGTGCCCGCCTTTTGGAATGTTGTTCCAGAAATGAACCATAACGAAATGACGGGTTTTGATGCGAAAGGTAAAACGACGCCGCTTTCCCGCCACTTCCACTTCCTTTTTCTAAAAGATGCCGAAGACGATCGGCGGATTATCAAACGCATGAATGTGATGGAAAAATTGTTCCGCGATCGCGGATTTAAGACGGAGATCGTGCTAATGCAGGGCAAGAATGAAATCCAGAAGATTTTCAATGCGCTTAACCTCGCCGATTGGACCGCTTTCTACAGCGCCAAACTTTATACGGTTGATCCGGAGCAAGTGCCGATGGTGGAGGAGTTCAAGAAGATGATTGCGCGGTAAGCGGCAGGCTAGGTTTGCATTTTTTGGTTATTCTGATATAATATTTTTAGCGACAAATTCTGGGAGGCGATAATGCGAAAGCCGCGGCGTTCGTTTGTGATTAGTTGCCGGATCTGTTCTGTAATTTTGGGTTTTATTGCTGCTGTCTGCTTTTGGTATCTTTTAAGCGAGAGTGCGGGAGAACTCTTTATGGTACATGGCCCCGCATCCATTTTGGCTCACGAAGTCGCCATCATTTTGATCGTTCTCGCGTCGGCCGCAATATGGTTCTTTGCGGGCAGTAGTTTGAACCAACTGCTTCTGGAGAAATTTGATCCGAACCGGAAAGTGGCGCCGGAGTGTTCTATGTCTCGCACGTAATAAGGTGTCTGCCCGAAGCCGGACAATATTGTCCGGCTTTTCTTTTTGGTAACGCTATATAATAACTACATGCCATTATTCGATAAGCTGAAACCCCTCCATTGGACGAGTCATGCGCGGGGCAAAATGGATTATTATCGGTTGAGTGCCGCCCGCGTGCGGAGGGTTTTGAACGCTCCGAAAAGAGTTGAAGAGGGCATCGCGCCGAATACGGTAGCCATGATGCAGCCGGCGTCCATGAAAACATCGAAAACCTGGACGCAGGAAATCTGGGTGATGTTCCAGGATGCGCCGAAAGAAAGGAAGGTGATCAGCGCCTGGCGTTATCCCGGCGTGACGAAACCGCGCGGGGAAATGAAGGCGTTCTTGGCAAAGGAGTATAAGGAATTTCTGGCTAGTTGACAATGCGTTTTTATTCTGATATACTGCAAATAGTCTTTTTCGAGGTTGTGGGTAGGAATTCGATTTGAGGGATCCATCATATGAAGCAGGTGCTTGAGGTTTTGGTTGTGGACGACGACGAAAGCGTCCGTCAATCGGTCGCGCATTTGGCTGAGTCGCTCGGACACAAAGTTATGACAGCCGACAGTCCGAATTCAGCGGTCGATATGTGCCATCTTAAACACTTCGACCTGCTCTTTACGGATCTTGAGATGCCATATATGTCGGGTATAGAACTCGCGAGGAAATTGAGAACGGATTTGACCAGTGCGGAAGGTCCAAGAAAGATTGTCCTCATGACGGGCAATCAGGCTGGCGCCGAAGCCGCCCGGTCTCTCGTGGGACTCTTTGCGGAAGTTCTTCAAAAGCCATTCGAATTCGCAGCCTTCAGGAAATGTTTCTGTTCCTGATCGTCGGCCGGACAAAACGGGCGTTGTGAGCAATCATGGCAGCCCGTTTTTTATTTTGATAAATAGTCAAATATTTGTTGTAATAGTAGGCATGATCCTCACGAGTCCCGCATTTGATAACGAAGGAAAGATACCGAAAAAATATGCATGTGACGGCGGCGATTTCAACCCGGAGCTTCTGATTCAAAATGTGCCGGCCGGTACCAAGAGTCTAGCGCTTGTCATGCATGATCCAGACGCTCCGATGCAGGGGGGTTTTACGCATTGGGTGGTTTGGAATATCGAGCCGCAAACAAGCGTGATAAAAGAAGAGAGTGTTCCGCAGAACGCCGTCGAAGGGCGCAACAGTGCTGGACGTATCGGTTACATGGGTCCGTGTCCGCCGTCGGGAGTGCATCATTACCATTTCCAGCTGTACGCGTTGAGCGACAAGCTGGACTTGCAGCCGACCGCCGCGCTTGGCGAAATCCAAACGCGCATTGACCAGAATCTTATCGAGCAGACCGATTATGTTGGTCTCTATGAGCGCTAAATGATATAATCAAATCAATGGATTATTTAAGCAATGGTTCAGCGCTTCCGTTTCCGGGTAAACTGGACGCTGGTACATCCGAGCAGGACGATATTGAGCTTATTGAATCGTTTCTTTCGGGAAATGACGGCGGATTTGCTATTCTCCTTGACCGCCATTTGCCGATGGTGTATCGGTTCGTCTATCGTTATCTTCAAAACTCCGACGACACGAGCGATGTGGCGCAGGAGACGTTCATCCGTGCGTGGAAAAATATGAAAAAGTTTGATCGAACACGCAGTTTCAAAACGTGGGTTCTTGCAATAGCAAAAAATGCCTCGCTTGATTTCATAAAGAAGAAGAAGCCGATTTTATTTTCCAGGATCGAAGCGGATGCGACCGACCTCGATGCCTTTCTCGCGCCACATGTCGATGCGCCTGAATTTTCGGATGCGATGTTCGACCGGAAGAGTACCACTCAAAAACTGGATGCCGCGGTCGGGCAGCTACCCATTCCATACCGCGTGGTATTAACACTTCGCTATACCGAGCACCTCAAGTTCAGGGAGATTGCCGATGTTCTTGCGGAGCCGATCGATACCGTAAAAAGTAAGCACCGCAGGGGGCTTATGCAGTTGCGAAAGCTGATTCCGCAGGAATTGGCGGATTTTGCATGATTTTTGCACCTAAAACCCCGCTAGGTTCGTAATAGGGGCATAGGCAATGAAGTATGATTCCAAACATTACCGAAAGCTGTTTTCGAAGCTCCACGATCCGCAACCGCCGGCGGATTTAGCGCAAAAAACCCTTCTTGCTATCGCTCGCTATGAACGGCGGGTGCTTTTAGGAAAACTGGTCGGATTGGGTGCCATGTTCGCTGCATCGCTTACGGTCGTCGTAATGGAAGCCACCGCAGCGGGCGCGCAACTTGGCCAGTCCGGCTTTTTTCAATTCGCCGCACTCTTCTTTTCCGATTTTAGCATGGCAGCCAGGAACCTTCCCGACATTTCACTTTCAATGCTCGAATCATTTCCGGCTTTTCCCATTGGTCTTGCAATAGGCGGTCTCGTGATTGCTATTTGGTCTTTCGTCGGTTTTGTCGATGATGCGAATGTCCTCAGTAGATCATGAGCGAAATTTCAAGTTCAAAAAAAATAAATGTCGCATTAATTATCCTCGGCAGCATTGCTGTTGTTTTTGTTGTTTTTGCACTTGGGGTATACGTGGGCTATCGAAAGGCGATTTTTGCATCGGGGCGAAGTGATAATTATTACCGCGATTTTCTTGGCGGGCCGCCGCCGGGTTTCGGTCCGGCTGCGGTGGGCGGCATGCCCGGCAATACCCACGGCATCATTGGAACGGTTGTTGATGTTGCAAGCTCAAGTATTGTTGTAAGAGATTCGGACAATGACGAAGAGTCTGTACAAATTCTTCCCGGAACCGTCGTGCGGCTTATGGACCAGACCATTGATTCGAACGGCATCGTGGTGGGTGATGGAGTCGCGGTTATTGGGGAGCCCACCGATGAAGGACAGATCGGCGCACATTTTGTGAGAATTTTCCCGGTGTCGTCATCGATTCCAATTTTACCCGAAACGCCAACTTCCAGCCTGTCGAAATAACCAACAATAATTTCATGATAAAAAAAATAATAAATGCAGCCCGGGCACACAAGTTTATTTCTGTTGTAATTATCGTAGTTATTATCGGTGGCGGATATTATTGGTATCAAAAGGCGCATGCCACGACGACGGTAACCAAATATGTCGTTCAGTCTGCCGCGCAGGGTTCGGTAATCGCGGACGTTTCCGGAACCGGACAGGTGCAGGCTGGGACAACGATCAGTCTCACGCCGAAAGTTTCGGAAGAGGTGGTTTCGATTCCGGTTACCGTCGGCCAGCATGTCGGCGTCGGACAGCTGCTCGTACAGCTTGACTCCACGAACGAACAACGGGCGCTTAACCAGGCTCAGCTTTCACTTGAGCAGGCTCAGCTCTCACTCCAGGTGACCCAGCAGATTTCAACGACAACCTTATTACAGGAACAAAATGCCGTCACGACGGGTGAGCAGGCAGTTGTTAACGCCTCGACAACGCTCGACCAGGATTACCAAGCTGGGTTCAATAGTCTCGCTTCGACATTCGCAAATTTTCAGACGATCATGACGGGCCTTCAGAATTTTGTTCAAGGATATGACATCAGCAAGATACAACAAGACCCCGATGCTTTCGTGAGCCTTATGCCCAGCTATCTCCAGGCAGGAACAGTTCCTTATAAAGATGCATTGCAGGCTCAATACGATTCGGTGATCGCCGTATATCAACAAAATCTCACCGATTACCATAATGCAAACCCAACCGAGAGTCCTGCGGCTATGGATTCCTTATTTACGGAAACATTAAATACTGCCCAAAGCATAAGTGATACCGTGAAAGCTGGAAAAGATTTCCTTTCATATATCGTAGACACGTATCCGACGGCGAGCGATACAAATCCACTCCCTCCAATCATAAACACTCTCCAAAACAATCTTGGCACATATACCACAAGTATTAATAGTGCAGCAACGGGTTTGCAGGGCACAATAACCGGAATCGCAACCGACAAAAACAACATCATAAATACCAACAATTCTCTCCAACAGGCGAGCGAAACTTTAAACGAATTGCTTGCCGGGCCTACGCAGACAACCTTGCTCGGCCAGCAGATCAGCGTCCAGAGCGCCCAGAATGCTTTGACCACCGCACAGCAAAATCTTGATTACACGTCGGTTCGGGCGCCGATTGCGGGGACTGTCTCCGCAATCGGGGCAACGATCGGCGAAACGGGTGGAGCAAATGCCGTGACCATTGTGAGCGACGGAGAAATTGCACAAGTCACACTCAATGAAATTGATGCTGCAAAAGTGGCGGTGGGCGATAAAGCCACACTAACATTCGATGCGATCAGCAACCTGTCGCTTGCGGGTCAGGTCGTGGAGGTGGATCCGGTTGGAACGGTGAGTCAGGGTGTTGTGAGCTATGGTGTCCAAGTCAGTTTCTCGCAGCCGGCAGACACATCGAGCAGTATGCTTGTGAAGCCCGGGATGAGTGTCACCGCGGATATCGTCACCGCGATAGATCAGAATGTCATCGCCGTTCCGAACGCGGCAATCGTAACGAGCGGAGGCTCGTCATACATTCTTGAGCCGGCGACGCCCCTTTCGGCTTCGGATCTTGCGTCGAGTGGTTCAGGGGGCATCGTGCTTCCGGCGACGAAGCAGGTTCCGGTCACAGTTGGTTTGACCAACAGCACAATGTCCGAAATCACTTCGGGCGTAAACGTCGGCGACCAGATAATTGTGCAGACCGTTAAATCAACCACTGCAACTGCTTCGGCGGGAACAGGCTCGAATGCCCTTCAGCTTCTTGGCGGCGCCGGAGCCGCGCGTGGTGGTGGCGGTGGCGGAGCCTTTGTTCGACCGGGAGGTTGATCCCATGGTAACAGCACATGAAAAACATTATTGAATGCAAAAATATTAAAAAAGCGTATGGAACCGGTGAGACTGAAGTAGTTGTTTTGAAGGGCATTACCTTTTCCATCCGCGAAGGCGAGTTTGTTGCCATCATGGGACCGTCCGGGTCAGGCAAGTCAACGCTCATGCATATCCTGGGGGCGCTCGATACCCCGACGAGCGGCGAGTACTTTTTGGACGGCAAAGATGTCTCCAAACTTTCCGACGAGGAACTCGCCGACATCCGCCGCGAAAAAATCGGTTTCGTCTTTCAGGCTTTTAATTTGCTTCCACGCACCAGCGTTTTGCGCAATGTTTCGTTGCCGCTCATTTATGCCAATATGCCAAAGGAGGAACGCGAAGTTATAGCGGCAAAAGCATTGACTGACGCCGCATTTCCCGAGGCATTTTGGTCATATCACTCAAATCAAATATCGGGAGGAATGATGCAGCGCGTCGCCATCGCGCGGTCACTTGTGAACAATCCGGCGCTCATCCTCGCGGATGAGCCGACCGGCAACCTTGATTCAAAGACCGGAGAGATTGTTCTGCACACATTCCAATCGCTTAATATGGAACACGGTAAAACAATTGTGCTAATCACGCACGAGCCGTATGTTGCCCAGCATGCGGATCGCATTATCCACATTCGCGACGGCAATATTGTGACCGACGAAAAAAATCATAAAAAATTGATTGCGCGTAACGAAAAAAATATACCCCATGACAACACGTGATCTTTTTGAAGAAACTTACAGCGCCGTAACCGTCAATAAAGTACGATCCGGGCTCACGATGCTCGGAATCGTTATCGGTATCGCCTCCGTAATCGCGCTTGTTGCCGTCGGGCAGGGTTCGCAAGCCTCTATTCAGGCAAACATCGATTCGTTGGGCGCAAACCTTGTCATGGTCACGCCCGGTGCCGCCAGGACGTTCGGCACAACAGTGCGTTCAGCTGCCGGCAGTTCGCAAACACTTACGCCAGACGATGAGGCCGCGATTGCATCAGTGAATAACGTTGCCGCCATTGCGCCTGAAATAAGCGGCAGGTATCAGGTTATTTACAAGGCGAATAATTCCAACACGAGCGTTCTCGGAACCACCGCGGCATATTTACAGGTCCGTAACGTGGCAATCGATACGGGAAACTTTATCACCGACACCGACAATGCAGATTCAAATCGAATTGCGGTTATCGGCCCCACGGTGTTGCAGGCTCTTTTTGCGCCGAACGCCAACGCAAGTGCAACGCCCGATATGGCGATCGGGCAAACTATTCAGATAAAAGGTGTTGAGTTCACCGTGGTCGGCGTTACTGTCGCAAAAGGCGGGAGCGGTTTTAGTAACCAGGACGACATGATTTATGTGCCGCTCGCGACTGCCCAGCATTATCTTTTGGGAAGCAGTGCTTATCTCACTGAAATTGACGTAGAAGCCGCAACCCAAGATTCCATGACGCAGGTTCAGAACGACATAACGACGCTTCTTTTGCAGCGCCACAACATCACGAATCCTACACAAGCCGACTTCACCGTTCTTAATCAGGCAAGCATTGTTTCAACCGCCTCGAGCGTGACAGGAACCTTTACCACGCTCCTTGCCGCAATTGCGGCCATATCTCTTCTTGTCGGAGGTATTGGCATTATGAATATGATGCTCACGACGGTTACCGAGCGCACCCGCGAAATCGGTTTGCGAAAGGCCATCGGCGCCAAAAAAACCGATATCACCTTGCAGTTTCTTGCCGAGTCGGTCATGCTCACCTTCACCGGGGGATTGATCGGTATTGTTCTCGGTTGGTCCGCCGCCGTGGCCATTTCTCTATTCACGGGGATTACTACAAGCGTTTCGATACCATATATTCTCCTCGCATTCTTTGTTTCCGCAGCGATCGGCATTATTTTTGGATATTATCCTGCGCGCCGGGCTGCCGGGCTTAGCCCTATTGAAGCGTTGCGATACGAATAATTAAAATAAAACGTCGAAAAAAAATAAAAAATATGAAAAAATACGGTGTTCATGTGATTTGGATTATTGTTGTGATCGTCGGGTTTATCGGTGGCGTGTACTACGGCAAGACAACCGTTTCAGCCACATCGGCGGGAAAGGGGAGTTTCACATCGTCAACGCGGGTCGGATTTTCCGGGCGGACTGGCGCTAGCGGGACGTTTATTGCAGGCCAGATTGCGGCTATCGATTCGAGCAGTATCACGGTGCAGCTCCCGACGGGAAGTTCTGAGATCGTATTCTATTCGAGCTCTACGTCAGTTTCAAAACCAACGACTGTTCCAGTGAGCGTCCTCACGACGGGTACGATGGTGACGGTTGCGGGAACGCAGAATGCCGACGGTAGTTTCACTGCGCAAACCATTCAGGTTCGCCAGGGGAGTGGCGCTGGATTTGGTGCTCAAGGTGGTGCTCCGAGTCCCAGCAGCCAATAGAAAAATAAAAAAACGCTGCCGAATGGCGGCGTTTTTTTATTTTCTATCCCACAAAGTCCCAAACGCCACCAGTATAAAACTTCCGACGATTGCAAAGACGAATACGATGCCAGTGTCCAGCGTGAGCGCGTCCTCGCGCATTTCGATTTCACGAAGGGATCTGCCCGCCATCACAAACCCTCCGGTCATTCCGTTGATATGGGTGACGACGATTGCGCTCCGGACGCCAGGACGAGCTTGCCAGGTTACGCGGTCTTCGCCGTTGTTGCGTGCCGCGGCAAAAATTCCCGAGGGAAGCGAGGGCAGAGCATTTTCCAAATATCCATTTCCTGCGACCGATTTTCCTGTTTCGTCATACACCACAACGTACGGCGCGAGACTTCCAGCGATATCTATTTTCCCCGACGGAATTATGGTCGAGGAAGGTGTTCCCGCTGACAGTGCCGCTGCGTCATCTTCTGCCATCTGAATTTGGGGATCATTCGCCGTTTGGCGATACGATTGCTGGACGGTGAGGTAGCTTAGGCCGCAAAAACAGCAGATAACAAATGCAATCGGCAGCCATCGTCTAAAGATATTTATAAGCGGCATCTTTTTTGTCGTCGTTTTCGTTAGCTCTTTTCGAGATTATATTAGCATAAAAACGGGATTATCCACAGTTTTTCATTAAATTTCATCAAAACGATATATAATGGAAGCAAAGGGAAGCCCTGTCTTTTGAGTGTTCTTGGGCGCGTCATTCACTATGCCTCTTGTAAAACAAAAAAAGAAAACTCCCGCGTCGCGAAAGAAGAAGACTTTAAAAAAAGCCGCTCCGAAAAAACGCATCGTTGCCGGAAAAAAACCCGGGAAAATTCCTAAGCCGGTTAGCAGTCGCGTATCGAAAGCCGCTCGAAGGGCGATGCTTTTGCAGGCGATCCGGGATGCACGCATTGTCCGTGACAAGCGCGAAGATCATTTCGAACAGCCGCTCCGTCGCCATGAAGAAAATCCAATCATAGAACCGCGCCAACATAATTTCTGGGAGATGAAAGCAACATTCAATCCTGGAGCGGTGTATGCCGATAGGCGAGTACATCTTTTGTATCGCGCAATCGGTGGCGATGACGTTTCTGTTCTGGGATATGCTTCAAGCGATGACGGTGTCACAATCAACGAGCGCCTGTCCGAGCCCGCCTATATTCCGCGGACCACCGAAAAAATTACAGCGATTCGCAAGGAGGCTCCGCCGGCCGCCTATTGTTCCGGCGGGGGGTGGAATGGAGGGTGTGAAGATCCGCGGATCACCATGATCGATGACCGCATCTATCTCACCTACACCGCTTTTGACGGTTGGGGTTCGATTCGCATCGCGCTTTCCTCGATTGCTGTCGAGGATTTTTTACGGAAAAAATGGAACTGGAAAAATCCGGCATTGATATCTCCGCCCGGTGAAATCCATAAAAACTGGATGCTGTTTCCGGAAAAAATTAACGGAAAATTCGCGCTCCTCCACAGTATTTCGCCGAAAATTCTGGTTGATTACTTTGACACCATGGAAGACCTTGAGAACGGCAGCCGGGTCGTTGAAAGCAATCGGACCATCGTTTCTCATCCCGAACGGTGGGATAGTTTTGTCCGTGGAGCTGGGCCGCCGCCAATCAGGACAAAGCTCGGATGGCTCCTTTTTTATCATGCCATTGACGGCCGCGATCCGGGGCGTTACAAGCTGGGCGCAATGATTCTCGATGGAAACGACCCGACTAAAATTTTGTACCGTTCCCGCCAGCCGATTCTTGAGCCGGATACCGATTATGAAAATAACGGATTCAAATCGGGCATTGTATATTCATGCGGAGCCATCGTGAAGAGCAACGAATTGTACGTTTATTACGGAGGGAGCGACTCGGTGACCTGTGTTGCCATGGCTGACTTGGATCATTTTCTCGATGACCTCCAGCGTCATGCGTCACCGAAATTGCAGCCTGAAGCAAAACCAAGAAAAGCCATATAATGCCATTCATCAAACGGTTATCGAATAATCCGATCTTATTGCCGGATCCTACAACGCCATGGGAAGCCGTTGGGGCTTACAATCCGACGGTAGTCGAAGCGGGAGGAAAAGTGCATATGTTGTACCGCGCGGTTGCGCCGAAGCAGCGCGTAGGGGATGTTGAGCTCGAAATTTCTTCGATTGGCCATGCGGTCGGGAAGGACGGAATCCACTTCGGAGAGCGCTCGCGTCTCATCATGCCGCAATACCCGTGGGAACGTTTTGGCTGTGAAGATCCGCGAGTCACGGAGTTCGAGGGCCGATTTTTTATTTTTTATACGGCCGTTCAGGAGTTCAACGCCGAAGGAATTAAAGTTGCGGTTGCAATCACGAAGGATTTTAAGACGATCGAGGAGAGGCACTTGGTGACGCCTTTCAACGCAAAAGCCATGGCGCTCTTTCCGGAAAGAATTAATGGCAAAATCGCGGCGATCCTTACCGTGCACACCGACAAGCCGCCGGCAAAGATAGCGCTCGCCCTGTTCGACCGCATCGAAGACATGTGGTCGGAGGCATATTGGAAGAAGTGGTATGCCGAATGGGAGGAGCACGTGGTTCCCATCGAGGAAAACTTTGAACGCGACCAGATCGAAGTCGGTTCACAGCCGGTAAAAACCAAAAATGGCTGGCTCATTTTCTACTCGTATATCTACAATTATTTTTCTCCCCCGGCAATCTTTGGCGTGCAGGCGGCTTTGCTCGACATCAATGACCCGAAGAAGATCGTAGGAGAAGTGAAGCGGCCATTTCTCATTCCCGAAGAGGAGTATGAGCATTACGGCCGCGTGCCGCACATTGTGTTTCCGTCGGGCGCGCTGATAATGAAAAAAGAAGCCTATCTCTATTATGGCGCCGCAGATACGGTGTCGTGCGTTGCAAGTATTCCATTAAAAGATCTGCTCGAGCAACTCGTTTTCACCGCCGAACGGGAGTTGTCGCGTTTTGAAGGAAATCCGATTATTGTTCCCATCAAAGAACATTCCTGGGAGTCGGTGGGGACGTTTAATCCGGCGGCGATTTATGAAAAGAACCGGGTGCATATTTTGTATCGCGCCATGGGCGCCGACAATACCTCTGTGATGGGGTATGCTGTTTCGCGCGACGGGCTTCATATTGACGAACGGCTGGGCGTTCCGGTGTATCTTCCGCGCGAAGCCTTCGAAAAGAAAATGGTTCCGGGAGGTAATTCAGGATGTGAAGATCCGCGGCTCACGAAAATCGGCGATGCCATCTATATGTGCTACACGGGATTTGACGGAAACGGGCCGCCACGCGTGGCATTTACCTCCATTTCTGTCGATAATTTTTTGAAACGAGATTGGAAATGGGCCAAACCGGTTCTGATTTCGCCGCCGGGTCTCGACGATAAAGATGCGGTATTGTTCCCGAAAAAAATCAAAGGAAAATATTGGTTTTTGCATCGCCTCGGGTCCGATATTTGGATCGACGCCGTTCCAGATCTTGCGTTTGACGGGACAACCAAATTCCTCGGCGGGAAGATATTGATGCGACCGCGGGATACCGCATGGGATTCGCGCCGCATTGGCGGCACGTCGCCGCCGATCGAGACCGAGTACGGCTGGATCTGCTTCTATCACGGCATTTCGAAGCGTACCGGCCATTATAATGTCCGTGCCGCGTTGCTGGATCGCGACGACCCTTCCAAAATACTCTATCGAACGCATGATCCGCTTCTTGAGCCAAAGATGGCATATGAGAAGAATGGTGTCGTTTCGAACGTCGTTTTTCCCTGTGGCGCGGTGCTAATAAAAGATACGTTATACGTATATTATGGTGGCGCAGATGCCGTCGTTGGTGTCGCCACGATTGACATAGAGGTTCTTATCACCGGACTTGTCCGCGCGGCGAAATTGCGTTAAGATAGTTAAGATACCTAATTATTAATGGAATCAAGCATTTCAGAACTTTTGTCGTTGCTTTTTGTTGTGGGACGCTCCTTGCGGGAAAGTATGCGAAAGAGCGTCACCAAGGACAAATCAGCTTCTTTTCTGCAGTTCGAGACCTTGCGCTACGTAAAAGAAAACGGCCGGCCTCACATGCGGGATGTTGCCAATTATTTCCGAATCACGCCTCCGGCGGCGACGCTTCTCATTGACGCTCTCGTCCGGGAAAAGCTGCTCAAACGGATTTATGACGCAAAGGATCGCCGGGCGATCCGTCTTGCGTTGACCGAAACAGGCCATCGGTATCTCACAAAAGGAATCGATGCCCATCTTAACCGACTCAGAAAACTTTTTTCTGTCCTGAGTGCGAGCGAACGAACCCAACTGATTGCCATCCTCAAAAAAATTTCAAAAAATATTAAAACCGCATGAAAACATTTTTTAAGAAATATCGGATATTCCTCATTGTGATTGTTGTCATTCTTGCCGGCGGCGGTGCATATTGGTATGTCGCTTCCAGTCAGGCGCCCACTTTTAATACCGTGACCGCCACGCGTGGCAATGTCACCGCGTCGCTCGATGAACCCGGTTCCGTGCTTACCGAAAAGAGCGCCGTGCTTTCATTTCAGACGGCAGGGCAAATAACTTCGCTCAATGTAAGCGAGGGCGATTCGGTCGGGGCGGGAACGGTTCTTGCGAGCCTCGATACTTCCGCGTTGAATGCGGCCGTAAACCAGGCCAATGCGGGATTGGCGGCGGCGCAAGCGACGCTCGATGGCCTGCAAAGCGGAACGCGGCCGGAGCAATTATCAATTGATCAAACTGCAGTTTCGAATGCGTCCGCATCGCTCTCGGTCGCACTTGGCAGTGCGTATACCGCCGCCGATGACGCGATTCACACGCAAACCGATAATTTTTTCACCACGCCGAATACCAATAATCCGGTCTTTATCGTTCCTGTCGCCAATTCCCAAACCGTCATCAATATCGAAAACAGTCGGATAGCAGTGGGTGGTGAGCTTTCTTCGTGGTATGCCGCAGCGAATGCAACCGGCACAAGCCAGGCGACGCTCACGGGAATTGCAGGCCAGACCCTCCAGCAGATTTCAGAGTACTTGAACACGGTGGCGCTTGCCGTGAACAGCGCAACGGCAAACTCGGAGGTGACGCCGGCCATACTTGCCGGGTTCAAAGCGAATGTTGAAGTGGCACGCGCGGAGGTAAACGGTGCCATTACCGGCCTTACTGCGACTCAGGCGGCGTTGCAGACCGCCCAGGGCCAGCTTGCGCTCGCAGAAGCAGGCGCAACTTCCCAGCAGATCGAGGCCCAGCAGGCCGCCGTGCTTCAGGCGCAAGCGGCCGTTTCAAGTTCGGAGGTCGCCCTGCAGCATGCTGAACTCGTCGCACCATTCGATGGTACCGTTGAAAACTTAACCGCCGTGATAGGGCAGGTTGTTTCGCCGGGCGTTTCGATGCTTTCTCTTATCAATAGCAGCGGTCTCAAAGTGCAAACCTATGTTTCCGAAGCTGATGTCGCAAAAATCAAGGCTGGAGATGCGGCAAACGTAACGCTCGATGCTTTCGGCACAGATACGGTTTTCCCGGCGACAATCACTACGGTTGCTAATGCGGAGACCGTGGTGAACAGCACACCATCATACGAAGTTGAATTGCATTTCACAAATCCAGACAGTCGCATCAAAGACGGCATGACCGGCAACGTGCACATTATTCTTGGCGAGCATGACAATGTTGTGACCGTTCCGAGCCATCTCGTGATCAATGAAGGCAATAATTATTTTGTGCTTGTTTCCCATGATGGGCAATCAACGAAACAACAGGTGACGATTGGACTCACGGGTGACAATGGCACAACAGAGATCGTTTCCGGCGTGAATGCGGGGGACACATTAACCAGCTATTAATTACCAATACTATGGCTGAAACCGAACCCAAAAAAGAAAAAGGACGCAGCAGAGCGATTGTTGTAATTATGGTGGTGATCCTTATCGTCGGCGGCATCGGCGCGGGTTTGTATTATTATGTTTCAAATAAAACCGTATACATTGACCAGTCCATTATCCAGGCGCCGCTCATCAATTTATCCCCGATCAATTCAGGCAACCTTCAGGCTGTTTTCGTAAAAGCCGGCGATATGGTTTCCGTAGACCAGCCGATCGCGGAAGTCGGCAACGAAATCGTAAAGGCGCAAACCGCCGGGCAAATCGTTTCGATAGACAACAACCTCGGGGAATACGAGAATGCGTTTACCGGTCAGGCAATCGTTGCGACCATGGTTGATCCGACGCAGCTTCGGGTCGTCGGCTATCTGGACGAAAACAAAGGACTCGCGGACGTCGCCGTTGGAGATCCGGCAACTTTCACCGTTGATGCGTTCGGTTCAAAGCAATATCAGGGAGTGGTGGATGAAGTGAGCCCGACGTCGCGGCAGACCGACGTGGTATTTAACATTTCGGATCAGCGGCCGACAAATCAGTTCGATGTATATGTTCGGTTCGATCCGTCAAAATATCCGGAATTGAAAAACGGCATGTCAGCCAGGATCTGGGTGTATAAACCATAACCCTGCATGCCGACCGACGAGACAAGCAATAAATGGCGCTGGTGGGTGCTTGGCACCGTCATCTTCGGAACATTCCTCGGTCGTCTTGACCAGACGGTCGTCAACCTCGCCCTTCCGAAAATCATCGGTGATTTTGGCATCTCCGTCTCCGATGCAGCCTGGATTTCCACCGCCTATATTTTGGCGAATGCAGTTTTCGTTCCGGTTTGGGGCAAACTTGGCGACACCGCCGGGCGGAAACGGGTGTATCTGATCGGCTTCATCGGCTTCATCATCGCGTCCGCTCTGTGCGCTATTGCGTGGAATTTGAGTTCGATGCTCGTATTCCGCATCATTCAGGGATTTGCGGTTTCGGCTGATTATCCGACGGCGATGGCCATCATCGCGGTGACATTTGAAGATATGAAAGAACGCGCCCAAGCTTTGGGCATATGGTCTGCGGCCTTTGCTGTGGCGTCCGTTTTCGGACCGCTCATCGGCGGACCGTTAATCGATAATTTCAACTGGCGCTCCGTCTTCTTCATTAACATTCCGCTCGGACTGATCGGATTGTTCCTGGCGATTACCTTTATCAGCGAATCGGTGGGGGAACGGCGAACCGTAAAATTCGACTGGTGGGGTTCGGCAACGCTTGGCGCCGCACTCTCAGCGCTTACCCTTGTTCTTGATCAGGGCCAAACGTGGGGCTGGGGATCGGCTGCAAGCCTTGTATGTTATGTTTCCGTTATTGTTTTCACCGTTGTATTTATTGCGATCGAGCAAAGAGAACCAGAGCCCATCGTCAATCTGAAGTTCTTTAAGATCGGCACATTTGTGAGTACGCTCACAAATAATTTTATCGTTTTCATGGGTCTCATCGGGTCGATTTTCCTCATCCCGATCTTCGCAGAAACATTTCTCGGTTACGACGCGACGCAGACCGGATACCTGTTTATCCCGCTTGCCATTGCCATGATGATCGCAGCCCCGCTTGGCGGGCGGCTCATCGGAAGGGTGAAGCCGTCATACGTGATCTTCGCGAGCACATTCGTCGCCGGCCTCGCGATGCTGATGCTCGCCGGCATCGACCCACGCTCTACGGGCTTCCAGATTTCCATTCCGTTGTCTATTTTGGCATTCGGTCTTGGCTTTGGTATGGCTCAGCGCACCAATCTGGTCGCCGCAGTTGTGCCACACGAAGACATCGGGGAGGCTTCGGCAATTCTTGCGCTCGTTCGTAACATCTCGGGCGCTTTTGGCGTTGCTATTTTCAGCACACTGCTCACGAACTCCATAAATTCAAACGTGCTCGCGATTTCACAAAACAGCGCATTGCAGGGCGTTGTGCCCACGGCCATGCCGCAAGCGATGCAGCAATTCGTCGGGCTTATTATTTTGAAGGCGCAGGTCGCCGGATACGCCTATGTTTTTGAAGTCGCGGCTATTCTCGTTATATGCGGTGCATTTCTGGCGTTTTTCATAAACGTGCCAAAAGAGGCAACCGTTGGACATCATGTCGTAATCGCCGATTAAGAATTTCAAGCCATATGCCCCTAACCTTTATTCCGACACTCATCGTCTTTGAAGCTTTGCTTCTCATTGTGCACCTCACGGTGTACGCCACGGTGACGGCAGCATTCGGTTTCCAAAGCGCGATATTGTGGTGGGCTTTTGTCGTGCTTTCATTCACGTTTGTTACCGCGTCGGTTTTTGTATATTTTTCACGCAATCGACTGGTGCAATGGTATTACACGTTCGCCGCATATTGGTTCGGGCTGGTCCATTTCTTATTTATGGGCGGTGTTGCATTTTTCATCCTGGAAGTCATTTTCGAATACTTCTCAATATATATCGATCCGGCATTGATCGGCGGCATCTGCTTCGGCGCGCTTTTTCTCCTGCATTTATACGGAACGTGGAATAGCGGCAGGGCTCTCGTAGGCAAAATCGAAATGTCAGTTCCAAACCTTCCGCTATACTGGAAGGATCATCGGATGGTTTTCGTGAGCGATATCCACCTTGGAGCAGTTCGCGGTGCCGCGTTTGCGCGGAAAGTTGTGACTGCAATCAATGCCGAGAGACCAGCGGCCGTTTTTATCGGCGGAGATCTTTATGACGGCGTGAAGTGCGACGTTGAAGCGGTCGTCGAGCCATTTCGTGATTTGAAGCCCGAACACGGCGTGTATTATATCACCGGAAATCACGAATTCTACGGGGAGTTCGATCGTTGCATGAAAGCGATACAAGCGGCTGGGATAAAAATTCTCAATAACGAGATCGCGGTGATTGAAGGGCTGCAATTTGCCGGAGTGGACTACCGCGCCGTCCACAAACGCGACGACCTCGCAACGGTATTGGCCGGTTTAACGCTGGATAAGAATCTGCCGAGCATCATCGTGAAACACGAACCGGACAATCTCGATCTTATCGAACAAAAAGGGTTTTCCGGAGGATTTTTCGGGCACACCCATCAAGGCCAGATTTTTCCGCTCTCATATATCACGCGGCGTATGTATAAAGGCTTTGATTACGGCCTTAAGAAACTAAAGAATATGTGGGTCTATACTTCGAGCGGCGTCGGGACGTGGGGGCCGCCGTTGAGGATTGGAACCAAATCGGAAATAATCGTTGTCCGATTCGTTTAGCGCTCGCTGTGCAGCGGGTGCGGGATGAGGCAGAAGAGTAAGATAAGGCCGAAAGCGGTTAGCGCCATCGTTGGGATGGTCACGTAGCCGTAGGTCAGGAAATAGACTTTATCGCAGCTTACGCCGGTTGCCGAGCAGGGGATGAGGTCGCTTCCGCCAAACTGGAGATAGGTGTGGTAAATGGCAACGAGCACGCCCCCCGCAGAGAGGGTTGCGCAGTATTTCCGTACCCGTTCATCTCGGGCGAGGAGTGCTACAAAGAGGATAACGGCCTGAGGATAGAGCAGGACGCGCTGCCACCAGCAGAGCAGACAGGGGACGAAGTGCGCTATTTCCGAATAGAATAAACTTCCCGCAACCGATCCGATGGCCACGACGAGCGCAAAGAATATCGCGTTCGATCCAAAGAATGCCAAAACGGCTTTTCCGCGGCGGCTGCGTTTGAGCGGGGTGAACAAGAGCAGTAAAAGGAAAACGATGAGCGCATCGGAAGCGACGATAACGAGCGAAAGGACGTTGGTTACATTTGCGACAAATGGAGTCATAAGAAAATCGTACTATGAGTGGGTTGATGTTGGCAACGGACAGCCTGTTTTCTGCGAAAGTGTGGCAAGCGCCGTTTCCCCGGTGAGGCGCGAGCCGTCAGGAAATACCCACGTCGGATAGTTCTTTACGCCCGCATCAACGCATACGGGTAATTCACCCGATCCGTCCGGCGTGGAACATTCGACATACGGCAGATATTGGGAGGCATCACCAAAGGAGTTTTTTTGATTATGGCAATGAGGACACCAGAACGCTCCATAAAACTTTGTGGTCGTGGAGGCTATGCATTTTGCAAAAGCATCGTACGTGCCAAATGGTGGCGGAAGCGTTTTTATATAAACAAAAAGCGCCAGGCTGGCCGAGATGGCGAGCAATACCCATATCCATAGGACAATCCGCTTTTGCATACTAAAGATTCTCGCATTTTTGCACGCTTTTCGCCATAAGCGAAACATTCCCGGACCGGCCGGCGTATACGTACGCAGATGGCCGCGCGGCGGATTCTCTATGAAATAAACCTATGGCAGTTGCTGTAGTAAAAAAATACGTTCTTATGCATGAAAAAACGGACGAGCAGATCGCCGCGTCGGTTCAAAGGGGCGATGCCGAGTCATTCAAAGTTCTCATGGAGCGGTATGAGCCAAAAATGAGCCGCTACGCCCGGCGTTTCCTGTTTCAAGGCGATGACGCAAAGGATCTCGTCCAGGAGGTTTTTATAAAGGCATACATCAACATCCGAAGCTTCGACGTTGATCGGAGGTTTTCGCCGTGGATCTATCGCATTGCCCATAACGAATTTGTGAACGCCGTTAAAAAGAAACAGAAGGAGCGCGACAATGTGACTATTTTTGATTTTGACGTCCTCTTTCCCCAGCTGGTTGCGAAGGAAACAGCCGACGGTGGCATGACTCATCACGAGTTAAAAACGATGCTTGATTCGTCGCTCGACAGGCTCGGACCAAAATATAAAGAACCACTTGTTCTATACTATTTTGAGGAGATGGATTATAAAGCGATCGCAGATATTTTGCATATTCCGGTTTCAACCGTTGGCGTTCGTCTCCAACGCGGGAAAGCGATGTTAAAGAAAATGGTTCAAAAATAATATGGATCCGTCTGAAGAACAGGCAATTCAAAAGAACGTATTGGATGCAATCGCGAGCGGGCGGATAAAGATGCATTCCAGGGCGTATTTTGTGCTGCAAACCGTCCTTGCGATTGTAGGTGGCATTATCCTTGGGCTATTCCTGATTTATATCGTAGGATTCGCCATATTCCTGTTGCGTGAGTCGGGCGCGCTCCTTGCCCCAGGACTTGGATTCGCGGGTTGGTATATATTCTTCCGATCGGTACCGTGGCTACTCGTTGTGCTCTCGCTTATATTTTTGCTGGTCCTTGTTATTCTCATCAACCACTACGCGTTCGCATATCAACGGCCGCTCTTATATTCATTACTTGGCATCATGATCATCGTGACCGCTGCGAGTTTTTACATATCGTTCTATCAATTCAATCCTCCAATTCTCGGCGCATATTATAACGGCTATAATTCCGGCGAACTCACCGACGTCCACCGGGGGGAAATCGTGGTTTTGGCCGCAAACGGCTTTGTTCTGCAGGGCTTGAGCGGCGAAACATCAACCGTCCTTTTCGGGGCCGGTATGGCGCCGGCGGCGGAAAGTGATTTGAGGGCAGGGGATCTGGTGGTCGTTTTTGGCGATCGTGACACGAGCGGTTTTATCGAGGCTTCCGCCATTGAAAAGATCTGAAATAAAAAAAATAGGGCATTGTAATAATTGGTGAACCGGCAGCCATGGAAGCCGGCAGAGAGATTTAAAGGTCCAAATAAAGAATAAGCAAGATTACCTACTATGCGCTACTAACGAGAGGAAGCCTCTGATTGGCGAGACAGCAGAGAGTCGGATGTTCTCAGGCGAAATCGGGCATCAATAAGAACCCGCATTTCCGAGATAGAGGAGTGCAACGAATACGTGGCTTGCTCCATGCCGATGAATGCCAGCGGGGAGGAATAGGGGAATCCTCACAACGCGCCCGCGCTATGTTTGCCAAAAAACCGCTTTTTCTCAGCATAACGTTAAAACTCAATCATGCATATTCCAGACCCTCCGCTTTCGCTCGACCCGAACGGGGGGTTTGAATTTATATGGTTTGTCAAGGTTGTCCACAGTTACGCTTGACTTTAATTTCCGGCTTGATATTCTGGTTATATGCATCAAATACAAGAAAAATTATTAAAGCTTGCGCGGGAGAAAAATCTAGGCCAATACACGTTGCGGGAGATCGGAGCATTCATTGGGGAGCGGTCGCCGCAGAAAATAAAGCATCACTTGGCTCAGCTTGAAAAGAAAGGACTCATCACCATAAATAAAGTGAAAAAGACAATCGAAAAAACTCAGGACGGATCGGTTGGTGCGTTTCTCAAGCACGCAAAGCTATTGGCTATTCCCATACTCGGTTCTGCAAATGCCGGACCGGCACAGATGTTTGCTGAAACAAACGTCGAAGGTTATTTGCGGGTATCCAATTCTTTGATCGAGCAGCGCCGTTCAGCAATGCACAAGCTGTTTGCCATAAAGGTGAGCGGTCCCTCAATGAACAAAGCAGAAGTGAATGGAAAGAAGATCGAAGACGGGGATTATGTTATTATCGACAGCGAGGATCAGAGTGCGCATAACGGCGACATCGTTCTTTCGCTTATTGACGGCATGGCAAATATCAAAAAATATTACATCGACAAAGAAAATAATCAAATTCTTCTAATGTCAGATTCAACCCACGATTTTCCGGCCATCCACATTCATGAGAATGATGATTTCGCAGTAAATGGAAAAGTTATCGGTGTTATCAAGACACCGCGCTCGCGGAGATAATAAACTTCACTGAACAATATGAACAATCTATCCATCGATAAATCAAAAACAGCATTAGTCGTCATCGATCTCCAAAAAGGTATCGCCGGACGGCAGACCGCGCCGCACGCCGCTGCCGATGTAATTAAAAATGCAGCGATGCTCGCCGACGCTTTCAGAAAAAACGGTATGCCGGTTTTTTTGGTGCGGGTAACTCCGTCAGCGGATGGCAAAGACGCCTTGCGCCCGGTTGCCGACGTTGCGCCGTGGACTCAGGCTCCTGCGTCCGACTGGGCGGAGATTGTCCCCGAGATGGGACCGATGCCGGGTGATTTTGTGATCACAAAGCATCAGTGGGGCGCATTTTATGGCACGGAGCTCGACTTGGAATTCCGGCGGCGGGGGATAACCACCATGGTCCTATGTGGCATATCCACAAACATCGGGGTTGAGAGCACCGCTCGGTTTGCCTATGAATACGGCTATCATCAAATTTTCGTCGAAGACGCCATGTCCGCCATGTCAGATGAAGAACATCAATTCACGGTGTCTAAAACGTTCCCGCGGATCGGCTTGGTAAGAAAAACAGAAGAAGTCTTGGCTGGTTTTTAAATAAGAAAAAGTGGCGTCCCCCGATGGGATAACGCCACTTAATAGAGCAACTTACACTTCGGGATGACTCGTGATGGTAATGCCAATGCCGCCACGCTTAGGATCGCCCCCGAAAAATGCCGCGCCTCCGATTTCGCTGTAGTTGGTGATCGTTAGAAGGAGCGTTTCTTTGTCCGGGTACATGATCCAATAAAAGCCACATTCGCGTACGTTGATCGGCACGTCGACGTAGTATCGGCGAAGCATAACAGAAAGAGCCTCATCCGTGATCACGTCGCTCGTTTCAATCAGAAATCCTTCGATAAAATTCGGTAGTTCAGGTGCCGGCTTATCAGCGATGCTTACAACGCGTTCGCCGAAGCTGTGTTTCAGGAAATCTCGAAGTTCTGACGGCGGCATGCTGCCTCCTAAGTTTTGAATTGGAAATTGAGTCCGGAAACATGATAGCACATTATTGCTATCTTGTCTAGCTGCGCGTAATGGCTGCGACTTTTATTTTTTTAGTCGAGGTCGCTGTTTTTCTTTTTGCGTAATCTGAATCACGTATAGTCCTTTCTCTATAACCTCTTTCTTTTGCCCGAATTTATCAAGCGGAAATTTTAAAATATACCCCACGCTTCTTTCTATTGTCCTGCCGGTATACGCCTTCGTTTTCGGATCCCATTCTTCAAGCACAAGCGTGTCGCCCTCGTTCACATCAAAATCAGCCAAGCGCAGTTCGAACTGTTTCTTGCCCGATGCGACAAGGTCGAAATTCTCCGGCCAGATTTTCTTACGAATGGTTGCCATATGAAAATCATACCATTTCAGTACTATGGGCTGAATGATGTTCGAACGGTAGACTATCGCAAATATTTCAAAAAAAGACGATTTACAAGAAGTGCTGTGTTCCTCGGTCTAGTACCACCACCGTTCAAGCCCCACAAGCGTTCTTTGGAGGTCATTGGGAGGGGAGGACTGACCCGTCTCGGTCGCGGTACAAGTGAGACATTTTCTGTGAATTTTCAAAGTGTCTCATTTGATGGTTTTACAGGCAAAATAAGGGTTTGTAAGCTATACGAATAAAGTTCAATAGCTTGTAATCAGTTCGGCGATTTTTTCTTGCGGCGTTTTCATGTCGAGCCCCATGTGGGGCCGTTCGGTATTGTAGTAGTGGAGATATTCCGGCAGTTCCTTTTTCCACAATGAAAGGTCGCGGGGCACTCGCTTGATATATTCATCTTGGATCGTGCGGTTGAACCGCTCAAGGTGGGCATTGTCGTTCGGCGTGCGGATCCGCGAATGGCGATGGGAAAGGCCACGCGCCACGAGCTGCTTGGTGAACCATTTTGAAAACTCTGATCCGTGATCCGACTGGATCGTTTGAAAGGCAAAGGGTGATGCAATCTGCCCGTATTGCACGAAGGAGAGGCTGCGATGGGTATTGATCCGCAAGGATGGGATCGCATATGCCCAGCGCGTGCAGACATCGATGAGCGTGTAGAGATACAGCTGGTTGCCCGAGGGACCCACATGCACGGTGTCGATTTCGACGAGCACACCTGGTTTTTCAGGCAGTGGTCGCGGCGGGTACGTGTGCCACTTCTTCCATTTCGAGGGATACGTGAGATGATAGCGCCGCAACGTCCGCTTGACCGATGAGAGGGAGACCGCAACGCCATCGCGCGTGAGCATCATATGGAGCACCTCAGCGCATCGATGATATTTTTCACGATATGCGAGGATGGCATCAACCACATCTTCTGAAAGTTCACGTGGATGATGATGTGGTTTTGATGACCGCGTGGGGATGATCCGCGCCATGCGGTTTGCAGGTGCCCGCTTCATCCATTGGACGATCGCCCCCTGGGAGAAGCCAAGATGCCGCGCGACCTTTCTCGTCGACCATCCTGACCGCACCAAACGCACTGCCTCCATGCGGACATGGGGCAACTGCTCGTTATTTGAATATGCCATATCCATAGCTTGAATCACTCAGGGGTGATTACAAGCTATTGAACCATTACGCTATATTGACATTTGGTTATATTTAATATATGATATGTTTCAGTGATTCGCTGCGAAAAGGTATTAAATATGTCACTACATATTGAGCGAAAGGGGTCATTATGAAGTCGGTGCCAAAAGCAGTTGTGGTTTCTTTGTTTGTTTTTGCCCTGTGCAGCCTTTGCCCTCCAAAGCTTGTTGGGCAAAAGGTCGATGATATCTGCTCAGGGAAAAGCGTAGTCGCCTCAATTCCTCCCGGTGTTATCGCGAGGCTGAACGCTGCAGCGAAGGAGAAAGACTTCGAACAGGTTATCAGAATCGCCCAACAGTCCAAGGCGAGGTTGAAGGTTTCATCACTACGCAGGGACAAAAATGGCGAGATCGTGAGCTATCTCATCGTGAACCGTCATGGGTGCAAGGTCGCAAGTTATCTGAAGCAGCCTTGAGCCAATGCATTTCATTCTGCCCTCCTTGAGCTTTGCTCCGGAGGGCATTCATTATTATTAGCCTTATCGTTTTCGGATTTTGATCAGTGAAGGATGTTGATATGATATGGTAGGATATATATTATGGAATTTCCACGGATCCTGAAGCGGATTGTATGGCCTGCCGCGGTGGTTCTCGTGGCAACTTTCGTGTTGTGGTATGCGGGATCCAAAGTTTTCCCCTTGCGCTATTCTGAAGCCCAAATAGCCACCTCTTCTTATTCGGAGTATCAAACGGTGCTTTCAGAGATTCAAGCCACTAGTTCATTCCCGGCTATTCTTGCACTCGCAGGAAATTCGAATCTCAACATAGAACAATTGTCGGGTGATGGTTTTCAATCTGCTCTCATCACCGATCCCAAAAGTGGGGAAGTATTGGTGGCGGTAACCCAGTATACCGACACCTTTCCGACAGAGACCTCTACCGCATCGTCAACATTTCATCCGTGTCCGGCGTGGGGATGCAACGGCCCACCTCTCAGAATAGTTACCTCAACATTTACTCCCTCGTCCACCCCGACCTCAACATTTCATCCGTGTCCGGCGTGGGGATGCAACGGTCCACCCCCCAGAGTATTCAGCCCAACGTCAACTATTTCCACTTCAACCTCGCCCACGGTCATGGTGAGTGCGTCTCCGTCCATCGTTACCCTTGGAGGATCTTCAGTACTCACGTGGTCGTCAGCGAACACAACGTCGTGCACTGCCTCGGGGGCTTGGTCTGGAGATAAATCGATTTCCGGAAGCTCAGCAGAAACACCCTCATCGATTGGTTTGCAGAATTATGATCTCACCTGTATTGGGTCGTCGGGAACTGCGAGTGCGGATACGTACGTGGTTGTGCTACCCGTGCTTTTTCAACCGCTCATCAACTTCTTCGGCTCCAACTCCATTGATATGGTTTCCGTTTCCACCGCTTACGCCCAGAGCGCCGGAGGAAATCCAGTTGTCATTGGCAATGACACAGGAAAATTGGCCGAGTGTTCGCTTGCAGGCTCAGACGATACTGCCAACATTTTAGTTTATCCCAATGGACAGATTTATGGAGTCGGTGGAAATTTTAACTTTTCTCTCGGATCGTCGCTCTCTGATGGATCCAATCCTACTGTTGCTGCGGCAGCTTCAAATGCCCTTTCCGCAATCACTGCGCTTGAAGGACCGCAGCCCGTGGACGGTCAGACCAATAATCAACTTATAGTAGAAACGAATGATAGTGTAGCCGATCCGAACGAGGCAGGAGTTGCCGTCTCTGTGTCAACAATCCAGCCGGATGGAACCTTTGACAATTCATGCACCGCGAATCTTATGGATGAAAATGTGATAAATTATGCAGCCACGGAAAATTTAACCTCTGCTTCTGAGGGTGCTATGACCAATGTTATCGAGCACGAAATGCTCCATTGTCTGGGACTAGCCCATAATGATGATCCTGGCGATATTATGAACCCCGCCCAAAATCCATTTGATCCCGCGGCGCCTGCGCAGGTAGATGCTGCGGAAGTTCAGTATCTAAAAGATTTGGTAGCAGGAAAGAGTATCCAAGTCGATCCTGATAGCTGTGATGCGGCTTGTCCCGAAGGGCAAGCGGCTGTGGTTTCGGCTGGAGGGGGGGGAGAATGTGTTGAGGAATCGAAGCTGTGTGGCAATTCGCCGAACAGTATCTGGAACGAACAAATACAAGCGTGCCAGAGTTGCCCAACGGGTACGACAGCTAATTTGAATTATGGAACATGCATACAGAACAATCAGCAAAATTGTGCGCTCCTTGGCATGCAATATGACCCGACGAGTGATCAATGCGTGTTTAGCCAATCACCAACCTGTTCCGCGAATGACGAAGGGAATGGATCTATGACCTGCGCCTACGGCAACGGCACTTCTTGTACGTGTAAGCCAACCGGTATTGTGGAATGCCAAGATTCCGATGGTAATACGGTTTCTGATCCGGGCAACGCTTGCCAGGGTAATTGCCAAACTGGGCAGATCCAGCTATCTGATGGGAGCTGTATTACAAACTGTAGCCAAAATCCTAACGATCCGAGTTGCCAAGGATCAAATGCGTGCGTTCAAGATCCAACGAGTGACGCTTGTATGCAATATTGCGTTCAGAATCCCGACGATTCGCTTTGTAGTACGGAGGATGGCGATGACTACTGCGCGCAAAATCCTAGCGATCCGGACTGCGCAAGTTATTGTGCCGAGAATCCATCTGACCCTTCGTGCGTGACCGGCACATCTTCCGGTGGTGGCAACGATGGTACCTGCACCCTTGTTGATCAAGGAGTCGAGTCATTAGGAGACACTCCGCTTTATACATGTAACGATTAAAAAAAGTAGTGAAAAAAGAGAACATGAATCCACGAACCAAAAACATAGTTACAATATTTACCGTCGCCTTTTTAACACTTCCATTATTGACCAAGGCGCAGGCATCTTCTTCGCCGAGTCAGAGCCTTCTTGTCTTTAAGGTTGGAAGCACAGGAGTTCCTGTTGCCGCACTCCAAAGGATGCTCATAAAGCAGGGATATTTGAAATCGAACGTAACCGGTTATTTTGGCTCAGAGACCCAAGGAGCTCTTGAGTCTTGGGAAAAGGCCCAGAACCTGCCCATATCGGGATCCGTCGCTGTGGGAGCAAATTCTCTCACGCCATTTTTATCGGCACAGGCATCGCCATTTAATTCAGTAAAGATTGGAGCCACAGGTTCGCAGGTGGATGATATTCAATCATTCTTTATGAAGCTTGGATATTTGAAAATCGACGCCCCTACAGGTTACTTCGGTTCTCTCACGCAGGCAGCTATCGTATCGTTTCAAAAAGCAAAAAATATACCGGAGACTGGAGTTATTGATGCCGCGACCTTTGCGGCCATGAATGGGAAGTAAGATATTTGCTGCGGGGGCTGAACGCCATTCGAACCTACTTCCGTATTCACGCGAAGAAACCGTTCTGGAAACCTGAGTATGAATATTTCCCTCACCATGCCTGGCAGAAGGGGAAATGGGTTGTTATAGAAAGACCCGAGGAACCCGTAGAAGATATTGTGTATGACGCTTTGGATAAGCCGGAGGCATGGGAAGGGCCGATGGTGGCGTATGACTAGTGTTTGTACAGAGCAAAAGAGGTCAATTTGCTAAAGTTAAAGTAATGTACCGCCAAGGTTTTGGATCTCTCTCGATTATCGTTGCCAGTGCTCTGGTCGTTTTAGCGATTGCCGGGATTTGGTATTACAAAGCAGATCAATCCAAGGTTTCTCCTTCATCAAGTCAGAATGTACAGGTATCAACTGACAGCGGTGCACCAACACCATCATACTCAGAAAATACAAGTACTTCTCCTGGGGCAACGTCTTCAGCCGGTAGCGAGGTGGTGCCTGCGCCATTGATCTCGTTCACGGCTTCCGTAAAAACGTATAACGATCCCAGTGGTGGGTTTTCTTTTGAGTATCCAGGTAATTTTATCGTGAACAATAAAGCAGGGAGGGGCACCAATTCTTATCTATCTCAAGAGATAGTCGAGGCAGATGCTCCAAACAAAGAGGCTGGCTGGATAGTGCCTTCTCTTGATGCAAACCTCCAATCGATTAACGTGACGTACGGAGCGACCGAAGGCGTAAGTAATTGCGAGGACCTTTCGTATGGTTCCATAGCAAGCACAACGATCAACGGCCTTACGTGGTATGAGACGATTGTAGGCCCCGGCGATAGTTCGTACGATGAATACCAGTCATATCACAACGGGGCATGCTGGGGCGTCGAGTTCGATTGGGCGTTATCAGATTTAAGCGGTGATGTTAGTACTTTTGAAAATTCACTGCTTGGAACGTTGCAATTTAATTCTTAGCATTCCTCAGCTCATATTTTAGGGGTATCTCCGCAAGAAACTTTTGGCACCTTGCTGCTGCGCTTACAATCGGACTTCGCCGTATTTTAATCCCATTAAACCTGCATTTTTGTTCTCATTTCTTTCCGATTTTGCCCCGACGAAGGTTCGATTCCGAGTCGGGTCATCATTGTTTCTTCCTCGAAAGGCCCGTAATTTCTTTACAATAAATAATTTTCATGTTATCATGAGGGCCGGGAATTAACGGCAGGAAATTTTCCTGCAGAAAGGTTCTTTGACATGGCAGCTATGACGCTTGGATCGCCGCAAGCTCCGAAAGTAGGAGTTTTTGGCGAACGGAACATGCGGTGGTATCTCGGGGGACAGCTTGTCTCCCTCACGGGGTCAATGCTGCAAGCGGCCGTTTTGTCACTGCTCATCATCAAGCTTACCGGCAAGGTGGATGCCGCATACTGGGTGGGTGTCGTTGCGGCACTCAACCTACTTCCGGGAGTTTTTCTCGGACCATTTGCAGGTATTCTCCTGGATCGTTTCTGTAAGAAGCGCATCCTCATTGCAACCGGATTGCTCGGAACTGCTCAATCGGCGGTTCTTGCGCTCCTCACATACGCCAACCGAATCACCGTTCATGAAGTCATCGGTTTGGCGGCCTTGATGGGCATCGTGAACGCGATTGACGGTCCAGGACGCAACGTAATTGTGAAAGATGCAGTGCTCCACGAGCACAACGTGCGGCCAGCCTCGAAGTGGTTCACGTCGCTTTACAATCTGGCGCAAGTCGCGGGCCCTGGGTTTGCTGGATACCTCGTGCTGTATTGCGGGTATCCGTTCACCTTCCTCCTAAATAGCCTCTCGTTCGTGGTGCTTATCGTTGCCTTAGTAAAGATGAAGCTCGTGCCGAAAGCGATACGAACTGCCTCGGCGAAACTCGAAGAAGCGGGGACGTGGAATCTTGTTCTGAGCGGTGCGCGGTACACGTTCCACGATGCGGGAATCACCATCTGCATCCTGCTTACCTTCGCTGTGTCGGCGTGCGGATTCTCTTACTATGCCATTCTTGCGGTCATCGCCCGAGATATGTTTGGAAGGAATCCAATCGTTTACAGCCACCTCGCGGCAGCGTCGGGTATCGGAACGTTCGTTGGATCGCTCACCGTCATCAAGTTCGATGAACGGTTCCCCCACAAGCTTTTTGTCCTCATCGGCACAACGCTTCTGGGAGCGTCCTTGTTCGTTCTGGCGCGGACGAGTGATGTACGTCTCGCGATAGCACTTCTTTTCATTGCGGGATTCGGCGTCATGCTGAGCTTCTCAACCCTGCGATCTTCGACGATCCACCTTGCAAAGGGGGAGCTAGCGGGAATCGTGATGGGGTTTACGTTTACCTTCTTCTACGGCGGAGTCGTGCTTGGCTCTTTCGGAGGCGGGTATATCGCGAATCGTTGGGGATGCCCCTTGGAACTTTCTCTATGCGGTATCTGTCTTGGCGTCATATCACTGGCAATACCATTTTTGCCAGGGATCAACGTGTTAGACGGCAAAGCACATTAGTGGGTTGTGGGTTTAGGCGAGTTCTCTTCGTGAGGACTCGCTTTTTTGTTGCGATCGAGACATATTTTTTCTGGTTCGATTCCAAGACCGGGTGGTTAAATTGGTCGAGGCGGCGGTATTCTGTCCACGCCCGCGTGTAGCGACATCAAGGTTGACTAATCTCATCTGCTCCCCAATAATAAATGCCATGACTGACGCTAACCCAGAGTTTCGGCAATCTGAGACAGAGAATAAATTCAGAGAATTCTTTAAAGATGGTAGTGTTACCATCATCTATCGAGACAATAAGACACTTCCTCCTATCGTGGAGAAAATGAAAGACCGGTTGATTCAACGAGGGGTGAATATTGATGTGCGAGTATTCCCGATGGGCACCCCCGAGGAGGAGATCAGGTCAGAGTACGAAAAATTCAAGGGCGACATCAAGGGAGACATCATCGCCGATCAAACTTTCGAACGCTCGACGGGAGAATACCCAAAATTTACATTTGAAGATCTGGAATATGAGACAACTTCAAAGGCGGTGTTGGGAGTCGATTGGAAAAGCCCAGATTTTAGAAAGCTTTCTCATGAGCAACAGGTGGAAATGGAGGGCAGGCTGTTTTCGGCCATGTTCAGGAAAGCTCAGGAAAAGAGCGGGAATAAAATTAAACGCCTGTATATCGTAGAGCCCCTCATTTCCGATCATTTCCCCAGCTCCTTTGATTTACCCAACAAAGGGGTCAGTTCCAAAGATGGGAGGGGCCATCAGCCGGACACGGAATATGCGGCCTATTTAAAAGAATGGGCGAATTCGGCTGGCATTGCAGATGTACAAATAGTGGCCGATCCGGTTTCTCTTGATAAGCTTACGCAAGAGGAGGCCTATATGCTCTACGACGGACACGCTACCCCATGGGAATGGTTTAGCGATTTTTATGGTTTTGAGGAAAATGAGAGAGGAGCCCTCCGACCAAAAGATGAAAAGACTTTCGATGAGAGGACGATAGACGTCAATCGTTTTTTAATTGAAATGGATCGCAACTTCGGCGTGATTGATGGAGCGGAGGATAAGATGCCCGATCTTGTCTTCGAAGCATTACAGCAGAACGTGGAAGATGATCTAGCTCGGTGAAATACTGCGGAGGTTCAAATGTCGTCCAAGAGCTTCTGAAATCACTCAAGTGATGCGAGATCTTTGCGACGAAAGTTAGATGATATTTTAGTTCGATTCCAAGTCGGGTGGTTTTTTTCGACGAAAATTCTTTTTCAAGAATCCTGTAAAATCAATTCGCGCAGAGCCAAGTTCGAATCCCAGTCGGGTCGACCCGTCCTGGTTTCGGACACCGGCTCGCGAGGCCGCATAAAATCAGGCGACCCAGTTTGCACGGACTAACCACATGAGGGCTGGGGGGCAGGGATTCGAACCCCGATAAACGCCTCCAAAGGGCGCTGTCCTACCGTTAGACGACCCCCCAATTGAAACGAATTAAGCTCGTTTAGTGTATTATAAAGAGAAAGGAGTCGCAAGAAAAATAATTTAAATTTATGAAATACGAACTGCCAAAACTGCCGTATGCTTATGATGCGCTGGAGCCATACATTGATGCGAAGACTATGGAACTGCACTACACAAAGCATCATCAAACCTATGTGACAAAGCTGAATGAAGCGCTTGAGAAGCATCCTGAAATTGCGGATGAGCCGCTTGAGAAGCTCCTTGCAAATATTGATGCGGTTCCGGAGGAAATTCGGACGGCCGTGCGAAATCATGGCGGGGGACACATGAATCATTCCTTCTTTTGGACGATCATGGGACCGAATGCCGGTGGCGAGCCGAAAGGCGGGACCGCAAAGGCGATTCAAAACGCTTTTAAAGACTTCGCGACATTCAAAGAAGCATTTAATAAAGCAGCAACGGGTGTTTTTGGATCGGGCTGGGCGTGGCTCGTGCTCGATGAAAAGGGGAAGCTTACAATAACAACGACGGCAAACCAGGATAGCCCGCTCATGAAGATGCAAAAGCCGGTTCTTGGTCTTGATGTTTGGGAGCACGCGTATTATCTGAAGTATCAGAACAAGCGACCTGATTATATCGAAGCATGGTGGAACGTTGTGAACTGGGATAACGTCAAAATCAGTTAAAAAATCTCCGTTTTTGTACACAGTAGCTCGCTCTCCACAGAAAATGGGCTTCTTCGCGTGGTACAATTAGAGTAAGGATTTTTGCGTCTTCATGCGCAAAGTTTCCTTACTTTACCAATGATTTCCGAACAAACCACGCGCAACGGAAGGGGTCGGTTTTTGGGCATTTGCGCAGTAATTTTTGGGGTATATCTCTTGCTTTCCTTCACCATGAAAGCATTTGCCGACCCTCCGACGAGTCCCTTTACGCCCGGAGAGACGCTTAACCCTTCTTGCGCGCCCACAGACACTAATTGCACGGTTTTGCCGCCTCTTTTTTCAACTACAACATTGCCGATGGGTGGTGTTCTCTACATGAATGATACGAGCGGAACCGTTTCGGCCAATACATCAAGCCTGTATTGGAACGCCGCATCATCAACATTCCAAATCGGCGGGAACCTGCTTGTCGGAGCAACGTCTGCTGCCGATCTATCTCCGGAGACGGAAGATGTTATTGGAAGTTTTGGCGTTGAATATCCCAACGGAACAGATATCTTTCAGGTGGCAACCTCCGGGAGTGTTACAGAAGGAACCTCGACCAGCCTTGCCAATTCGTTTCTCTATATCGCAAGCACAAGCCCGATTTTTTCAGTCCTCAGTAGCGGCGCGGTGGGCATCGGAACCTCGCAGCCATCTTCTGCCCTTCAGGTTGTAGGGACTATAACAGCCAACGCCGTTTCTTCGACAGGCCTGTCATTCATTAACGCCACGGGAACAGGAAACCTTCTGATCGGCAGCGTTTCTTCGACTAACTACACGGGATCCGGATATCTCTCCCTTGATGGTGCGCCGACTTTTAGCACAAGCACAGCGCTCCTCTCGCTTGGTTCAAGTACGCAAAATCTTGCCAACGGTTCCGGCACGTACATTGGCATCAACACCGGCGCAGGATTCAATGGTCTTTATGCAGCATTCCAAAATAATTCAAGTACATTGTTTTCAGTAGCCTCAAGCGGAGCAATGGACATTAATGAAAATGGAGCCACCTCGTCGAATATTTTTGCGACCGCCGTTCCGACGCAGGATTTATTCCACATCGCAAACGCATCAGCAACGGCCGTGAATACCGCCGGCGTGAACGCGCTATCCGTTTTTTACGTCGGGGGCGCTGGCACTGGCGGGATTGAGTCCGCCGCAGAGCGTATTGATATTGCACCCGGTGCCTCCGGTACCTGGAGCGGATTGCGTATTGTTTCCCAAAGCACGACGGCGGCGGGAGTGAATGAAAACGGAATAAAAATAGATTCCCTGGCGAATCCAGGGCCCGGAACGGAAACTGGCATTCAAATTGGCACAGGATGGGATAAGGCAATATCGATTCTTGGCGGGCCCCTACAGAGCACGAGTACCGCGCTTCTTTCGCTTGGTTCGAGCACGCAAAATCTTGCCAACGGTTCCGGCACGTACATCGGCATCAATACCGGGCCAGGATTCAACGGCTCGTATCTTACATTTCAAAATAACTCATCAACAATATTCAATGTGGCAAGCTCCGGTGCACTTACCATCGGGACGCCAACAGCTTCAATTTTATATGCGAGTTCGAACGGACTCGTTGGGGCATTAGGCATCGGCTCGGGGTTATCGCTCAGTGCCGGCACATTGACCGCTACCGGTGGTGGCGGAGGAGGAGGTTACCTGAGCAGCGGGATAAGCTTCACGACAAGCACCATTTCATATTCAAAACAACTTGATGCAACGACGACGGTCGTGATGGTTCAGGGAACGGTTGCGAGCACGTCGGTCTATAAATATACCGTTCCTGGAAATACGCTCGGCACGGCGGGCGCATATATTCGCGTGGATCTGTTTGGTACGGTATTAGTGCCGACAACGCATCCTCTCAGTTGGCTCGTGTATTACGGCGGCCAACTGCTTTCAAGTTCAACAAGCAACACTCTCCCTGCTTCAGGAAACAAAACGGGTTGGAATGCGACGTTCTATCTGTCGAATGCTTCTGCCACCACCAATAACCAGATCGGTGCACTTGCTGTAAATATAGGAGCAGGTACTGGAGCGTCGGGTTCTTCAACGGCAAGCGGCGGCGTAAGCACCGTTGACTCAACCGTTAACCAGACTCTTGAGGTTGATCTTCGTGACGGCGCAACGACGGCGGAATCTTCAACAGTTAACTCGGTGCAAACCACATTGGTTGCGGGAACGACCACCGTCGTGACCGGCATTATTGGCGGCGTCGGCACAGCGGCAACCAGCTCAAACTTTTACTTCCCGTTTTTCACATCGACAAGTACGCTATCCGCCACGTCTACACTTTTCTATTCCAGTTCAACGGGGAATATCGGCATCGGGACAACAACTCCGGGCTTTGCGTTAAGCGCTTCCGGAACTATTCAAGCGACCGGAGGTTTTCTGGGTCAATGTCTTTCAAGCGGAGGTTTCAACAGCACTTCGAGCGGCTCATGTAACATGGACCTTGCCGAATCATACCCAACCCGCGAGCCGACCGAGGCCGGTGACATCGTCGCCATTCCAATTGATGCAACTTCTTCCAGTGCAACATCAACCGTCGTTGCACTCCAAAAATCGCGAGGCGGCGATGGTGAAACTGTGATCGGTGTCGTTTCCACAAATCCTGGCCTCGTTTTTGACAATGGCAATACGTATCTTGCCGGAGCGAACGATGAATTGACCACTTCAACGGAAGCGGTAGTTGCGCTTGCCGGTCGTGTGCCGGTTAAGATTTCTGCGGCAAACGGACCAATCGTGCCGGGGGATCTTCTCGCCGCCTCTATTATTAACCCCGGAGTTGCGGTTCTCGCCACCGGTCCCGGAACCGTGATCGGGGAGGCGCTCCAGGCCTACAGCGGCCCCGATGATCCGCTTGCAACCACAACCCCTGAAATTCTGGTTTTCATAAACCCGCACTGGGCGCCCGGCAATGTCACGAACGGATCTTCTTCGTCGCCATGGACGCCGGTTGGATTGGCCCCCGGCGGTCCGCAGATGTCGATTGAACAAATAACGCAATATATTCAGACTGCGCTTTCAAATCTCGGCGTTGTTATTACGAATGGCGTCGCCACGCTCAAGGGAATTGTTGCGCAGACGGTGACGACCAATGTGCTTTGCGTGCAAAATGTTTGTATCAATAGCGACCAGCTCGGCGCGCTTCTGCGCATCGCAAGCGGAACCAATTCGGGTTCTGGCGGTGGCAGCGGTTCCGGCACCACGATCGTTCCGCCACCGGTAACACCGCCGGATAGCGGTGGTGGAGATAATGGTGGTGGCACCCCTGCCGCTTCAAGCACCGATCTAACTCCGCCAAGCAATTCTTCTTCGACCGACGCTTCCTCGACGAGCGGTGACGTTGCTCCTCCGACGGATGTTGCTTCAACGACCGTGCAGGCTCCGGCTCCGACACCGGATCCAACGACAGGCTCAACCACAGATTCAACTTCAGATTCGACTCAAGCTCCGGCTCCAGTGGCACCAGCGCCCACGCCCGCTTCAACTCCAGCTCCGGCCGCAACTCCGGCACCAACACAGGATTCAGCTCCGTCCGGCGACTAATATGGCGAATCAATGAGAGAAAGAATCGAGATCGAGGAAGTTGAAGTTTACGGAGGATCGCTTCCGGTTCCGCGTCCGCATGCCCATACGCGGACCAAGTATATGAGAACAGCAGGACGGACATGCCTTTTTCTTATCGCATTCCTCGCCCCATTGTTTTTCCTTCCCGCCACAGAAGATCCTGTGGGGACGAACAAGTTAATGATGATCGGGCTCCTTTCGCTCATCGCTTTCGTTTGTTTTCTTGGTTGTTTGTTTGAAGAGCGGAAAATCGAATATCCACGATCGTGGTTTTCATTTATTCTCATTTTCTTTATCGCGATCGAAGGAATAAGTGCGTACTTTTCAATGGACAGGTATCAAAGTTTGTACGGCCATTTTACCAGCCCGGATTCGTTCCTGGGGATCGCAATCGTCGCAGGCATTTTCTACCTTTCATTCTTTTTCTTTCGGCGGGCTGACATTGCAAAAGCGGGCGGATTTATGGCGGCGGGACTGGCGATCGCTTCGGTAATCAGCCTTCTTGGAATCTTCGGCCTCATCGCACTACAAAGCCCGGTCGGATCGTTTACCGAGTGGGGGATTTTGCTTGTGGGTGGCATTGCGGCACTGGCAGGCGCTGACCTGGAATCTCTTTCGATCAATCAAAAGAGAATATTTTTCTCAGCCGCTGCGGTTGCCGTCATTGTGCTCTTCTTCCTGAATATGGAATTTTTATGGCTTTCCCTCGCGGTTGCCATGATTGTTCTTGCGGCCTTGCGGCTTGAGCCGAAACAACAATTCCGCTATGCATTTGTCGTGATCGTGCTCGCACTCTTCTTCGCTCTGATCGGTCCGCGCCTTCCGATGTTCACAAAAATTTCGCCGGATGTCCGTCCGGATCTGTCCGCCACTGCGGCAGCCGTTCAAACCGCGATGCACGGGTGGAGGATTCTTACGGGAAGTGGTCCTGCGACGTTCTCCCTGGATTTTTCCGGATTTCATACGTCTCCCATTGCCCAAGGCTATAGCTTTTTGATCACTCTGCTCGCAACCGGCGGCCTCCTGGGCTTCTTCCTGTTCTTTTTACTGATCGCGATCGTCGCGCATTGGGCTTTAAAAATTGAATTTCTCGAAGCCGACTTGGCGATGGTGCTCTCCCTGGTCGTTTTTCTTATTGCCATGCTCGTCGTCTATCCGGCGTTTTTCGCGGAACTCGTGATTATTTTTATGTTCATCGGCCTTTTCCTCGGAGCTGAATCGCGGCGCGAGTTGTCGTTCCAACATTTCTCGCGTGGCGTATCATTTACGATTTCTATTATTATCATGCTTTGCGCGGCGGGTTCGCTTGCAGTTGCTTACAGCGGCGGAGAGCAATACGCCGCCGCAGTTGATTTCGGACAGGCAAATAGCCTCGCCGCGTCCGGGAACACATCTGGAGCTTTGGCTAAAGTGAGCGCAGCGCTCGGTTTTGATAAGAACGATGAATATCTGCGAGGCGCATCGAATATCCTTTTGCAGGAAGCCCAACAGGTTGCTTCTGCCGGCAATCAATCAAACACCCAGCAACTCGCTCCGATCATTGCAAATGCAGTTGAGGCGGCACAGAGCGCTACGGTTACGTCTCCTCGTGATCCGGTGAATTGGGGGAATCTCGGCTCGGTATATGAATCCATCATGCCCGTCGTAAACGGTGCCGATCAGCTTGCCGAGCAAAGCTATTCGAACGCCGCCGCCCTCGATCCTCAGAACCCCGAGTGGGACCTTGCGCTCGGGCGAACATACATGGAGTCTGCGAATCTTCTTTCTTCCGATGCCTCAAACGATGTTGCGCGTCAGGCGGCATGGAGTAATGCTGAGATTTTTCTCCAGAAAGCGATATCGCTCAAGAGCGATTATTCGGACCCGCGCGTCTTACTGGTTCAACTTTATTTGAAAGAGGGGAATATCTCGCAGGCAATCGCAAAGGTTCAGGAATTGAAACAGCAAAATCCGCTGGATCCCGGCGTGGCGTTCGAGCTTGGTTACCTCTATCTCCAAAACAATCAGGTTGACCAGGCGCAGGAAGAATTCCAGGTCGCCATCATTCTTGATGCGGATTATGCGAACGCCAGATATTACCTCGGCACCATTTATGCGCAAAAAGGTATGACAGCCCAGGCGCTCGAACAATTCCAGGCGGTCCAAACTCTTAATCCGGGCAATCAGGATATCGCGAACGCCATCGCCAACCTGCAGGCCGGCCAAAGTGTACAAAATTCTGCTTCTTCGAGCCTGGTCCCGCCCTCGCCGAGCGAGATCACGGTTCCGAAAGCAGCCAGCCAATCAAAGGCGAAAAAGTAGGGTTGCGCGGCGTTTGCTATTATAAGAGAAGACAAAACTTCGTGACCTTATGAACCGAAAGCTCTTTTTCTATACTCCACTTTTTATCGCAGCAATTTTCGTTGGGATTTTTCTTTCCACTCCGGCGGCGCATGCTATCCAAATCGTCCAACACAAGACTGCATATCCGGGCGATGCTGGGCCGACTTGTACCGTGAATTTGTCATCGACTGTAGCGGGCGATCTGCTGTGGGGATTTGCCGGCGGTGGTAATAGTGTCGCGGCGACTAGCTCATATTCCGTTACGAGTACACCCGCTCAAACTTGGACAGCTGGAGCTGTCTCGATAAATACCACTTCGAGCGTAAACACCACGGCGCAAGGATTCTATGATGCGAACATACCGTCGGGGATAACCCAAGTTACATTTTCTCGTGTAACCGGAACAACGTCCGACTTTGGTTGCTACGTTGTTGAAGTTAGCGGCGTAGCAACTTCAAATCCATTAGATGTTCAAGCGACCAGTACTCCGACGAACACTACGACGCCGTCTACGAATGTTTTTACAACTCAAAATGCAGATGACATAGTCCTGTCGGGAATGGTGGATGAGGTCGTCGGGGGAACAGAAGTGGCAAACGGCAACGGAATACTTTTGGATGGTCATTCGGATCAGTCTTCGGCTGACGAATATCAGATTAACTCTGGAGTTATGACAACAAGTACGTCGTTTTCGACAAGTCCAACAACCAATGGAGGTGCCTTGATTGCCATGGCATTCAGATCGGCGAGCTATCTTTACTCCCGTGCCATAGTTGTTACTTCAACGACGTCAATTGCATCTGGCACGCTTGCAAACTTCCCAATGCTTGTATCAAGCACATTGTCTTCGTGGGAAACATCCAGCCACGGCGGGAAGGTGCAAAATCTTTGTGTCGCACCAAATGGCGGACCGGAACCCTGCGACCTTGTTTTTGCAACGTCTCCCGCAAACTGCAATGTTTCCCCGCTCAATTTTGAAACGGAGTCCTACACCTCAAGCACCGGCGCACTCGAAGATTGGGTAAATGTACCGTCGCTCACGGCGGGCACGGTCATTTATGTGTGTTACGACAATAGCTCGGTTGCCACCGATCAAACGAACCCGCAATCTACGTGGAATTCAAACTATGTCGGCGTGTGGCATTTTCCAAATAGCGCCGGTTTCGGCCTAAACGATTCGACTGCGAACGGAAATAATGGCACGAATTACGGAGTGACTTCGTCGTCCGGAGAAATTGACGGCGGTGCATCTCTAAACGGGTCAAGTTATATTGATGTTGGAAACGCCGCTTCGCTCCATCTCACGGCAAGCGGCACCGTTTCCGCCTGGGTCAGGTATGCGACACCAACAAGCACTGGCGACCAAGTGATTGTCGACAACGGAGATTTTGGTAATGATCTTAACGGATATACATTGGGCATATCATCAGGGCCGTACGCTCAAGAAATCGTGTGCGAGCTTGAAGGATCTGCCAGTCACTATAATATATTTGGGACAATAGCCCATAACGACAATCATTGGCATAAAGTTGATTGTGGATGGAATGGAACGGGAGCCGGTACGGCGTATCTTTATGTGGACGGGATAGAGGAAACCGTAGCGACTCCAACCGTAGATCCTGCTGTCGGTACTAGTACGGACTTTGGAAGAAACGGCCCTACGAATGATTCGTTTCTTACTGGATCGATCGACGATATCCAAATCTCCAACACAGAGCGGCCATCGCAATGGATAATTACCCAATTCAATAATCAAAGCTCACCGGGCACTTTCTATACATTGGGAAATGAAAATAGTTCGGCTAACTACGCATGGGGCAACATATTGGGTTGGATAAATTTTGCCGCCCCGCAGGGGAATTTTACCGTCACCAGCGCGAACGTTACCGGTTATGCCTGGAGCCAGAATTTCGGATGGATCAATCTTGCGCCATCGGGAAGTGGTGTGACGAATGATGGCCTCGGCGACCTACAAGGTTATGCCTGGAGCCAGACCGCCGGCTGGATTAATTTTATGGGTGTGACTATCAGCTCCACAGGAACATTCCAGGGGATCGCTTCCGGAACCATTGCGGGGGAAATTAATTTCAATTGCACATATTGTCTTGTGAATACGAGCTGGCGACCCATAACGGCAAACCCGGTTTCGGTTTCAAACACGACCCTGAATAACGGCTCAAGCATTGTCCTTGTCCCTAACGCGACGACAAGCATAAGCGTGAGCACAACTATAACCGACACAAACGGGTGTTCTGCGATCACGGGAGGAACGACAACGGTTATGCTTTATCGTTCCGGTGTCGGGTCTTCAACATGCATAACAAACTCAAACAACCGAAATTGTTATGTTGCGACTGCGTTTACCACTTCGGGCACCTGTTCGGCCGGAACGATGAATGCAACAACGACATTTGGCCTTGAATATTTCGCCGACGCAACGGACGCCTCATCGTCTTTCTCGGGACAAAATTGGGTTGCAACGGTGAATTTCACCGATTCGTCACATGCAACAAGCACTCAGGATGCGCCCGGACAGGAGTTGCTCACACTGAACGCACTCAACGTCACGACCTCATCAATTAATTACGGCAAAGTGAATCCGGGCAGCAATGTTGGATCAATGAACCAGAGCACGACCGTTCAAAATGTCGGGAATTCATCCGAAACACTTCAAATTTCCGGAACCGCGGTTGCGCTTGGCGTAAATATTCTTGCGACGAGTTCCCAACATTATGCCACTTCAACCTTCACCTACGGAGGCAGTGAACAACAGCTGAATGGATCTCCAACGACAGTCTCAGGATTTTTACTCACGACGCCCACGACCACCGGTTCCGTTTCGAGTCCTGTTTACTGGGGGATCGGCATACCGACACTCACGGCCAGCGGAACCTATAGCGGCACGGTGACGTTTACTTCGCTCTTCAGCCAGTAAAATCGGCGCTTATCCACAGGTGTGATTGAGGCGAGTTGCTATACTAATACTAATGAAAAGTAAGAAGGTCATTGCACCTGCGATTGTGGTTTTGGGAGCGGTCGTGTTCGGCGTATTTCTCGTCACCCAGACCATTTTTGGAGCAACCTCAACCAATCTCACGAGCCAGGTGATCGTAGGTATTTCAACACCTTCAATCACCGGTGTTACGGTGAACAACGGTAGCGCTATAACTTTGACAGCTAATGCAACGACGACCGTCAACGTGGATGCCACGATCACTGATTCGAATGGTTGTTCGGAAATAACCGGCGGAACGACGACCGTTTTGCTTTATCGTTCCGGTGTTGGATCGTCAACCTGCCTCACAAGTTCGAACAACCTCAATTGCTACATTCTGAACGCTTTCACCGCATCAAGCACCTGCTCATCCGGTTCGCAGAACACGACCACCACGTTCGGTGTTTATTATTTTGCTCAAGCAACGGATGCATCTTCGAGTTATAACGGTCAGACCTGGACGGCGACTGTCTTGTTCCGGACGCCTGACAATACCACGGGGACCGGCGATGCAAATCCGGGGCAGACATTGAATACCTTGCTTGCGCTCAACGTGACAACTTCTTCAATTAATTATGGAACGCTTGGCGCTAATACCAATACCGGTTCGACAGACCAGGTTGCAACATCAACCAACGCGGGCAACTCATCAACGTCGCTCCAGCTTTATGCTTTGAGCACGCTCACGTCAGGTTCCAATTCTATCGCGACGGGTAGCCAAGGATTTTCAACGTCAACGTTTTCGTATCCTGGAACGAGCACGGCGCTCACCGGTTCCGCGGTTCTTGTAAACGGATTCCTGCTCACATCGCCGACGACAACGAGTAATGTATCGCAAGCAACGTTCTGGGGGCTCCAGGTTCCAAACAACCAGCCGACCGGAACTTATACAGGAACGAATGTCTTCCAGGCTCTCTGGCACTCGTAAGGGCGGGTGTAGGGTGCTATAATCAAATTCATGCGCCCCGCGTCTATTGTACTGGTTGCCTCGATTGCGGTAATTGGATCAATTTTGCTTCCTCTGCATTTAACCCATGCAGCATTCGGTATTTCACCGCCTTTTATAAACGCAGACCACCTTGTGCCGGGTTCAAAGTTTTCTGAAACGATTTACTTGGTGCAGGACCAGCCGAATCAGGATTTGAATATTCAGGCAAATCTACAGCTTCCCGATCCGGTGAAATCGTGGGTCTCCATCGATCGGGGATTTAACTTTGTTATTCCGCAGGGGACAAATCAATATGCGGTCACGATAACTATAGCGGTTCCGCAGGGAGCTGCGCTCGGTGTTTATCATGGGACAATAACGTTCGATACTGCCCCGGCTTCGGCCGGTCAAGTGACCATCGCCCTTGGCGCGCAAGCGACGATCAATATGACCGTTGGAAACGGCGTTTTCGAAAAATACAGTGTCCAACAAATAACGTTCCAGGATATCGGCGAAGGACAAAACCCGCTCGTCAACGTCAAATTTGAAAACGACGGTAACGTGCCCGAATCATTCGACGGCGCCACGTTTGAGCTGTACGACCGATTCGATACGGTCCGGCTCGCATACATGGAGAAAGGTGATGGATTTCCGACAACGCCGCCGTTCACAATCGAAGATTATACCGTTGAATTCCCCACGGATTTCTATCTTGGCGTCGGACAATATTGGGGTATCGCCACGTTCTATAAGAATAATCAGGTTGTTGCCAGTCAAAAGACCGTATTCAATGTTGTGAAAACCGACTGGCTTTCAAAGACGGTGCGATTTTTCCAGAAAGAATGGATTTTCATCCTCATCGGAGCCGCCCTCCTCGCATTACTCATATTTCTCGTTGTCCGCCGGGTGCGAACAATAAAGCGATAGGCTAAACTTATCATAGGATGCAATTTCGTTATCGACTTATTTTCGTCGTGTGCGTGGCATTAGTTTTTGGATTCAGCCGCGCAGACGCAGTGAATATCCAAACCGGAGTTACGGTTGTTGTTGTGCCGAATGCGCCGTCTGACCTCACTGCCGTTCCCGCTGCGCCCACACAGGTGACGCTTTCGTGGACCGATAATTCCGGCGGAACGGAAGATGGGTTCAGCGTTGAGCGAAAAACCGGTGTTGCGGGGACATATGCTGAAATCGCAACGACGACAACTGGGATTGCGACCTATATTGATAACGGTGTTTCGCCGTCAACTATTTATTTTTATCGCGTCCGGGCATTTATTGGCGGTGCATATTCCCCATATAGCAACGAGGCGAGCGTCTCAACGCCATCGTCAGGCGGCGGCAATCAAGGCGGAAACGGGAGCGGCGGCGGCGGAGGAGGAGGTGGAGGCGGCGGCGGTTATATTCCGCCACAGCAAACGAGTGTTGACCTTAACGGTTTTGCATACCCCGGGAGTACGGTGACGATTTTACAAGACGGACAAATCACGGCCAAGACAGTCGCGGGAATTGATGGAAGTTTTTCGGATTCAATCACCGGGCTTGCTTCGGGTAATTATCTTTTTTATATCTACGCCGAAGATGCGGCCGGCAGACAATCGAATCCTTACACGTTCCCGATTTTCGTGACCGCCGGCATGACGACGAATGTGAGTGGGATATTTTTGTCGCCAACCATTGATGTGGACAAGAGCGAGGTGAAGCAGGGCGATACCCTCGTCATTTTCGGTCAGTCGCTGCCGAATGTTACGGTTTCAATCCAGGTCAATTCCAATCAGGCGATTTTTGTGAACGCAACGTCCGCAACGAGCGGCGCTTATGTGTACGACTTGAATACGGCAAAACTCGAAATGGGCGACCACACGACAAAATCCGAAGCGGTAAACGGATCGATGATTTCCAACTACAGCATCGCAAAAGCGTTTACGGTTGGCGACCAAAATATTGCATCAACGCCGGCAGCCGGATGTCCGGCAAAGGGGGATTTGAACGCCGATTGCAAGGTAAACCTTGTTGATTTTTCAATTCTTGCGTATTGGTACGGACGACCGAATCCACCGGCTCAGGATCTTCTCGACGGGACAAGTGAAATTACCCTGCGCGATTTCAGCATTATCGCCTATTATTGGACCGGCTAATATGAAAAAAATTTGTATCATACTGTTCGGGCTTTTTGCGGGGTTTGTATTCAGCCCTTTTTCCGCCCGCGCCGCAGCCGTGCGGCTGGTTGCGAGCGGAACAGCGGTCGTCGGCCAGCCGTTCACGGTGAATGTCGTGCTCGATACCCAGGGGGATGATGCTAATACGGTTCAGGCAACAGTTGATTATCCAACCGACTTTTTGTCCCTTCAAAATGTGAATGACGGCAACTCAATTATCAATTTTTGGATCACGCCCCCGTCCGCAACGTCGTCCGGGGAAGTGGATTTTGCGGGAATTGTTCCGGGCGGTTTTACCGGATCTGCAGGTCCGCTCGCGTCACTGGTTTTCAACCCGCTCGTTCCCGGCGCTACAACCGTTACAATTGCCACCGCAACCGTTCTTCGAAACGACGGGCTCGGATCCTCAATCCCCGTCAGTGTTTCAAATCTTTCGCTCGCGATAGCGACGCCGGCCACCGGCACACCGCCGGCTGCTCCTGCAAATTCCCTTGTTCTGCCGAATCCATTCACGCCGGAGATCACGAGCGATCCGAATATTTTCGACGGAAAATATTTCCTGGTGTTCGGAACAACCGACAAGGGCACCGGCATTGACCATTACGAAGTGCTCGAAGTTCCCACCGGGGAAATGCAGGGATTCACGCCGGCATGGCATGTCGCTCAATCGCCGTATCTTTTGCAGGATCAGAGCCTGTCGAGCAATATCTATGTTCGCGGCGTTGATCACGCCGGCAATTTTATCGTTGTCGAAGCGGCGGCACGATTCCCGAGTTCCATACCGCAATCCATGTTTGTGGCTATCGCCGTCCTAAGGGCGATTCTCATCGTCTGTGTGTTACTATTTTTAATATGGCTCGCTCGGCGGAAACGCGGAAAAGAATAAAGACAACCGTCGGATTCGGTATCGTAGTTCTCGTAATCACCGCCATTTTTTTATTTCCGGGTGACGTTCGCGCCGCAACGCTTTATCTCGTTCCGGCTTCGAAAAATATTCATACCGGCCAGGCTTTCACGGTTGCGGTAGACGTTTCATCTGTCGATCAGGCGATGAACGCGGTCTCCGGCGATATCACATTTCCGAGTAATCGGCTTCAAGTGCTTTCGATTTCGAAAAGTAATTCAATTATAAGCTTGTGGGTGCGTGATCCGTCATTTACGAACAGTACGGGAGGGGGAGACGTTCATTTTGAAGGCATCGTTCTGAATCCTGGGTACACCGGTTCCGCGGGATCGGTCATCACGATCACGTTCCAGGCTGTCGCTCCAGGCTCGGCGGCGGTGGCTTTTTCTGACGGATCCGTGCTGGCAAACGATGGTAATGGAACGAATATTTTAACGGCAATGCAGTCTGCGGCATTCACCATCACCCCGATGGTTGGACAGGCGGTACCCGACACAATTCCGCCCGCGGCATTCACGATCGCGGAATTTCCAGGAAGCGTTGCGGATCCAACCGATCCTCGTCCGCTATTCACGTGGAGCACAACTGACTCCGGTTCCGGAATTGCAAAATATCTTGTAAAAATCGGCGGCGGAGATTGGTTTGACGCTTCTACCATCCGGGTTGCGACAAGCACGGATCTCTATCAATTACCGCTCCAGGCGCCGGAAAACGGAACCATGCTGAGTGTTGAAGCGTTTGATCGCGCCGGTAATATAACAACAGCGACGACCACATTCAGCGTGGATCCCATTGCGGCGCCTATGGTTTTGAATTATACAAAAACGATCGTCAATTCCGGCCAATCGTTCCAAGTTGAAGGGACGGCGATTCCTGGGTCGCTCGTTACGGTATACCTGAGGAAATCCGGATCCGCCAATACCTTGCTAACTTATTCCGCGCGTGCCGATATGAATGGCGCCTGGCAGGCCGGCGGCAGCTTCTATAACGTTCCTTCCGGATTATGGCTCATGACCGTGCAAGACGCCGATAGTCGCGGCGCACTCAGCGCGCCAGGCGCAGGGTTGCCGGTGAATGTTGAAAACTGGTTCGGAAGCATTATTGACTGGCTCTTCTCGTGGGCAGGCGTCATCCTCGTCGCCGTTCTGCTCATGTGCCTCATCGCTGCTCTTATATACGTAATCTATCTCCGGTTTTCAATATGGAGGATTAATGCACAAAGGGAATTGATGGGCGCAAGAAAGGAACTTCATGACGACCTCGTGAGGCTTGATAAGGAGCTGTCCGATTCTAACCCTCAGAATATCGATGCAAAGCACGAAATGATTCAGAAGGAAATTGATCACATTCAAACCGACCTAAAGAGCGACATCGAGAAGGAGATTCAGGGTTTATGATCGCGTTTCTCCGAGGATGAGCCGGCCGGCCTCGACACGCGCAGAAAGTATCTTTATGCGTTTCCCGCCCCGCATGGTCCATGCGCCCGGTTCCGGATTGAAGGCGTTGATTTTCCGAAGGATTCCATCGGCTCTTTCGGTGTCGCCGTTTTCCGCAAGGGCAAGATCGGATTCATCAATGAACGCGTCTTCAGTTTTAAATTTTTTGGTATAAGACGCCTGCATCTCCTCCTGCGGCTGGGGCTGGATTTTACCGGCAGCAAAAGCGGGCAGGGCTTCTATGAGTAGGCGGGCGCTTAATGCCGCAAGTTTTTGTTCGAGCGCGGGATACGCTTCGTCGGTTTCAACGGAGCATTTTCCGGTTGCAAGAATGGGGCCATGATCCATGGCGGAGTCCATCAGGTAAATGGTTGCGCCGGTTTCCCGCTCTCCGCTTAAAATCGCTGATTGGATAGGGGACGCGCCGCGGTATTTCGGTAAAAGTGACGGATGCGTGCCAAGGGTGCCTTGATGGGGTATCTCGAGCACGGTTTCCGGAATGATTTTTGCGTAAGCGGCAACGACAAAGAAATCGGCGTCAAGCACGCGCAACGTTTCCACTGCCGCGGCGATATTCTCAGGCTGCAAAACGGAAATTGCAAGCTCCCGCGTTGCGAGTAGAGTCTTCGTTGCGGGCGGCGTCAGGATTTGCTTTCTTCCAAACGGACGATCAGGATTGCAGACTAACGCGATCGGCGGCATGCCCGCGTCGATGAGTTGCCCCAGGATTATTTCCGCAAAGCGTGGGCTTCCGAAAAAAACGTATTTCATGCCGGTCGCTTTTCCCGTTCGGGCAGAGTTTCGACGGCTATGTTTTCGTGGATCGTTTTTGCTTTGTCGATGAAAACGGTACCGTGAAGATGATCGATTTCATGTTGAAACACGTGGGCAAGCAATCCCCATGCCTTGATTCGCGTCGGTTTGCCGTATTTATCAAACCCCGTCACGGTGACACGCGTTGCGCGTTCAACGTCCCCGTATTTTCCCGGAACACTCAGGCACCCTTCTTCAAATAATTTCTTTTCATCGCCCATTTTTTCGATAACGGGATTGAACACGGCGTAAAATTTGGTTCCTCCATCCGGGTCCGGGATTTCCGCAATAAACATATTTATATTGAGCCCGATCTGGTTCGCGGAAAGGCCAATGCCGTCAGCCGCCCGCATGATGCGGCGCATGCGGGCGATAAGCTCGCGGATGTCTTTCGCGCTGTATTTTTTGAAGTCAAAGTCTGCGGTTTTTTTCCGCAAGATCTTTTCTTCCTGTTTATTGCTTATGAGAAAAATCTCATTTGCCATGGTCCATGGTGACAAGGCGCATAAAATAGGCACCTTTGTTTTTTATGTTCTTGCGTTCGGCAACGTCTTTTGCGAGCCCGAGTAACCGGTCGCCATTGTCTGCTTTTGCCAGCTTAATATAGAGAGCTTTATGTTTCTCGTCCTGCAGGATCTCAGCGATTAAAAGCCCCGTAAGCTGATGCTTTCGATATACGCGCGATTCCTTTGATCGCTTCTTTAACTCCTCTAAGTACCGATCTTTTAGCCGTGGCATATAACAGCATTTTAATGCATTTTTCATATATAAAAAAGCATGATACGATATACCGATATGGCTCCTCAGAGGAAGAAAATAATCGAAATACTCACAGCGGCACTTGCAGGTATTGTTTTGCTTGCCGCGGGCGTTTGGTTCGGCTGGGTTCTCGGACGAAAATACCCCACGAATATCGTTGTGACCGGTGTCTCGAATATTAATCCCACGGTATCGACAACAGCCGATTTCAGCACCTTTTGGCAGGCGTGGCAGATGATTAACGACGATTACCTAAGAAATCCAAGCACGACCGACCAGACGAAGGTATACGGGGCAATTAACGGTCTAGTGAATTCGCTCGGGGATCCCTACACGGAGTTTTTCACGCCTTCCGATAGCCAGCAATTCCAGCAGGATATCACCGGTGATTTCGGAGGTATTGGTGCGCAGCTCGGCGCTGATCCACAGGGCGATATCATCATCATTGCTCCAATTAAAGGAACGCCCGCGGCGAGCGCAGGACTCAAGGCCGAAGATATCATCGTTGGCATTAACGGTTCATCAACCGAGGGTATGAATGTTGACGATGCGGTTAATTTGATCCGCGGAAATGTGGGGACGGTGGTGACGCTCAGTATCTTGCGGCAAGGATGGACGAAGCCCCAGGATTTTAAAATCACACGAAGCAGTATTCAGGTTCCGAATGTCAGTTTTGAAATGAAGGGGACCATCGCGCATATCACCCTCAGCGAGTTTACGCAGGATGCCGATTCGGCTTTTTACCAAGCGCTCGTTAAGGCGGTTGATAATAATGCGCAGGGAATCGTTCTGGATTTGCGCGATAATCCGGGCGGTTATCTTGAGGTCGCCGTCGACCTTTCGGGGTATTTCCTAAAGCCTGGGTCGCCCGTGGTGAAGGAGGTCGGCCGTTCAGTGCCTGAGCAGGATTACACGGCAACCGGAAATGGTTCGCTCGCCGATATGCCGATTGACATTCTCATCAACAATGGCTCAGCTTCCGCTGCGGAGATTCTTGCAGGTGCCTTGCATGACGATCGCAACATCCCGCTTATCGGTGAACATAGTTTTGGCAAGGGGACCGTGCAGCAGCTCGAACCGCTTGCCGATGGTTCGTCCATTAAACTCACCGTTGCGCATTGGGTACTTCCCTCCGGCAACATTCTTAACTTCGGCGTTGGCCTTCAGCCGGACTATGTGGTGCCAATAACTGATGCTCAAGCTGCGAAAGGTCAGGATCCTCAGCTTGATAAAGCGATACAGGTTTTGCAGGCTGAGATCGCGAGCAGCACGGCGAAATAATAATTAAAACCATGAAAATAATCTTGTTGCAGGATGTAAGAAATATCGGCAAAAAGCACGAAGTGAAGGACGTGAGCGACGGTTACGCCCGCAATTTCCTTTTCGCGAATAAACTTGCGGAACCCGCGTCCGCGGCGGCGCTTGCCAAGCTCGAGCAAATGAAGGAAACGTCGGAAAAGGAAGATCAGGAGCTTTTAAAACGATTGCATGAAATTGCAACGGAAATGAATGATCTCGGTCTGCAATTTGAACTCGAGGCGGATGCGCAGGGATCGGTATTCGGTTCGGTCAATAAGGAAGCTATCGCAAAAGCACTTCGTGAACACGGGATACTTCGCAACGAACGCGTTGAAGTATTGCTCGATCACCCGATTAAGAAAGTCGGCGACTACGTGGTGCCTATAGATCTCAAAAAAGGCATTACGGCGAATTTAAAAATAGTGGTGAAGAAAAAGGAATAATAAAACCGGCTGTCATCAGCCGGTTTTATTATTTATGCAGTCTGCACGTATACCACCGTCGCTTTTTTCCGCGACCCGTCAAAACGAGTTTTCATTTTCTGGGCGAACTTTACGATGCCGTTTTTGCCGGCGTACAATGTGTCGTCTTCGGCTCGAATTACATTCCGTCCCGGAGCATATTTTGTGCCCCGTTGGCGAATAATAATCTGGCCGACCATAACTTTTTGGCCGTCCTGCAGTTTGACACCCAAACGCTTCGCGATAGAATCGCGCCCTAATTTGGTGGATCCGATAGCTTTGGTATGAGCCATAGTAACGTCAATTCTATGGTAGAATGCAGGTACTGTCAACCATGACCCCTAGCAACAAGCTGGTATTCGATATTGAGACCATTGGCGAGGATTTTGACGCCCTCGATAAGGCAACTCAGGAGAATTTAACCCGCTGGATCAAGAAAGATTCGAATAACGAAGAGGAATATAAACTTGCGCTCCAGGACCTCAAAAACGGGCTTGGTTTCTCACCGCTTACCGGGGAAATCGTCGCTCTCGGCGTGCTTGATGTGCATAAAAATGAGGGAGCGGTCTACTATCAGGCGCCCGGCCAGAAAAATGCGGAAGCCAAGGAGGATGGCGTTGTCCTGAAGCAGATGACGGAAAAAGATATGCTCGTAAAGTTCTGGGAGCTTTCGGAAAAATATCAGATTTTTATCACGTTCAACGGCCGCGGCTTCGATGTGCCATTCCTCATGATTCGTTCCGCAATCCACGGCATCAGACCCTCGAAAGATCTTATGCAGGCCCGCTATCCCTGGCAAGCCCGGAACGACGGTGCGGTGCACGTCGACCTTTATGATCAGTTGAGTTTTTACGGCGCCACGCGGCGGAAAGGGAGTCTCCACCTGTGGTCGCGGGCGTTCGGCATTGAAAGCCCCAAGTCCGGCGGCGTGAGCGGCGACGATGTCCAGCCATTGTTCAAGAAAAAAAAGTTTCTTGATATCGCCCGATATAACGTCGGCGACCTGAAAGCGACGCGGGAATTGTATCAAAAATGGGAGCAGTACCTGAATTTTTGAGCGCCGGGTTTTAGAAATATTTAATGAGGGAAAGGTAGTATAGAAAAATGCTACGCCGCATTTTTTTGTTGCATAAGCGCCAGATTATATTTGGTGTGGTGGTTGTATTCATTGCCTCGTTCGGATTTGGTTGCGGATATCTTGCCGATCGGGAATTTAATCACACACCGATTTTTATCGAGCAATGCGGCGATTCGCAGTAGGTGCGTTGGTTTGCGCCAAAAAAAATACGAGCCGCATCGCCCCCTCTTAAGGGCGTTGCGGCTCGTATTTTTTAACACGCTAAACTTTCTGCGGTCGGATGACTGTGACTTTCGCTGCTGGAGCTGATACGACGGTTGCGACCGGAGTCGCTGTCCGTGTTTCTTCGCGTGAAGAACTTTGCGTCACATTTGATGCGACGGGACGATTCGGGACTTGCGGTTTTGCCACAGGACGCGGAGATCCGTGTTCCTCGCGATTATCACCAGAGCTTGGCCAGAAGAGAATCAGCAGTATGAGAGCGACGAGAACGACGATGGTGATTGTCGGCCAATGATTGACGACGAATCCCCAGGCGTTCGAGGCCTGCGCAGTCTGTTGCTGGTTGTTCGTTCCCGCGGGAGCCGCTGTCGGAGCGAGCGAACCAGTTGATGGCTGTGGGGCTGGCTGATTGGATACTGCTACCGGTGCCGGCGTCGGTGTCGGTGCTGCTGCCGCCGGTGCCTGCGTGGTCGGTGTGGTTGGCGTAACGCGCACGCTTGGCTGGGACATGGCAATTCCCGTGGAAGGCGCTGCCGCCGAGCCATTCAGTGCGCTGTTCATTGCCACCATCGTTTTCGTCATACCATTCAAGACCGCCGCGATCGCCGCCTGATGGGCGCTGACCGCCTGCGGATTTGCTGCAAGCGTGGCATTAAACGATGAAAGCACTGAAACGAGTGCGCCGAGCGAACTCGAGAGCGCCGCCCGGTCCGAAGCGGAAAGTCCGCTTGCAACCGTCCCCGTGGTCGGGGTTACCGCCGATCCGGTTGTGCCAGCTGTGCCGCTTGGCAATCCCGAATCGCCTTGCGGGACCATGCCCGCTTTGGATTCGAGATTCACAAGCGTAGCTTTCATAACTTGGAGCTCCTGTAAAAGAGTTGCGGAACTGACCGTCGGCTGTGCGGTTTGCGCGTGTGCCAAACCGATATTGGTTCCGAAGCTCAGTATTGCAAGGGCAAAAACTGCAAAAACAAGTAGTTTTTTCATAAAATTAGGTTAATAACTGCAATATGACGGCCTTTCGAAAAATATAGGGCTGTCAAAGAGCTCGGAAGATATGGAAATGTTCTGAGGGTATTATACTCTCTTTATGCGGTACTATTGCAAGCCCCTTGACCAAGACTCAGGAATTCATTCCGATTCATCCGATTCGCGGAGATCGTGTAAGACTTCGGCGGCATGCTTTTCGGGTTTTACGTTGTGGTAGATTTTTTCGATATCGCCCTCGGGGTCGATGAGGAATGACATTCGTAGTACACCATCGTACTCGCGCCCCATAAATTGTTTGGGTGCCCACACGTGATAGAGGTTCACCACTTTCTTGTGTTCATCTGCAAGGAGCGTGAACGGCAGCTGGTGCTTTTCGGCGAATTTTTTATGGCTCGCAACAGAATCAACGCTCACGCCAAGCACAATTGCATTCAGATTTTCAAAATCGGGGAATGCATCGCGGATCGTGCATGCCTCTTTGGTGCACCCCGGCGTATCGTCCTTTGGATAAAAATAGAGCAGAACCCATTGTCCTTGATAATCGGAAAGTTTATGCATTTTCCCGTTCTGGTCGGGAAGCACAAAATCCGGCGCGTGGGAACCGAGTTGCATATCGATCTCCTCCATAACCTAATTATATACCGCTTCTTGCTCTTTTAATCAAAATTTCATATAATAATCCAACGATCACCGTGCCCCGAGGCGCGGATTTTATTGAATTAATCATGGATATCCGAAACATCGCCATTATAGCCCACGTTGACCACGGCAAAACCACACTCGTTGACGCGCTGCTCAAACAGTCGGTGAGTTTTCATTTGAAGAGTGGCGCCCAGAGCGAACTTATCATGGACTCGAATGAGCTCGAACGGGAACGCGGCATCACTATTTTTTCGAAAAACGCATCCGTTGTATATAAAGGTACAAAGATCAACATTGTTGATACCCCTGGACACGCGGACTTTGGCGGAGAAGTTGAACGCATCATGCGCATGGTGGACGGAGTTTTGCTTCTTATTGACGCCAAAGAGGGCCCGATGCCCCAGACGAAGTTTGTTTTACGAAAAGCGATTCAGGCGGGGCACAAGGTTATTGTCGTTGTAAATAAAATTGACAAGCCCGACGCACGGCCGGAGTGGGCCTTGAATGCCACGTACGATCTCTTTTTTGAGCTCGACGCAACCGAGGAACAAATTGAGTTCCCGGTGATTTATGCCGCCGCGCGCGAAGGAAAAGCCGGGCTCGGCAAGATACTTGCCGACATGAAAGATATCGAACCGGTGTTTGAAACGATTGTAAAATATATCCCGCCACCGAAAAAGGCGGAGACTGATGTTTTGCAGATGCTCACCGTCAACCTGGCTTACGACAATTATAAAGGGAAGATTGCCGTCGGTCGCTTATATTCCGGCACCCTGAAAAAGGCTTCGACGGTCGCGCACATCGACCGTGCAGGCGAAATCAAGAAAGTGCAACTCACATCGGTGATGTTGTTTGACGGTTTGGGTCGAGTGGACGTTGACCAGGCCGAGGCGGGGGATATTGTTGCGATTGCCGGCATTCCGGATATCACAATCGGCGAAACGATCACCGATCCGGATAATCCAATGCCATTGCCGACGATCCATATCGACGAACCGACAATCAAAATGACGTTTGCCGTAAACACTTCGCCATTCCGCGGCCGTGAGGGGAAATTTACGACCTCGCGCAACTTAAAAGAACGATTGGAGCATGAGCTTGAAACCGATGTCGCCTTAAAGGTGACGCCGACCGACACAACCGACAAGTGGATTGTCGCCGGGCGTGGCGAATTGCACCTCGCTATCCTCATTGAAAAAATGCGGCGCGAGGGATTCGAATTCGAAGTTTCAAAACCGCAGGTTATCTTTAAAGAGGAAAACGGCAAGAAGACCGAACCGATCGAACTTGTTTCGGTTGAGGTTCCGGAAGCCTATTCCGGAACGGTTATAGAAATGATGGGCAAGCGGCTTGGACAGATGAAGAATATGCGCGTGGACGACAAGAAGAATGCTTTTATGGATTTTGATATTCCCACGCGTGGGCTGATCGGCATCAGAAATAAATTCCTGACCGCAACGAAAGGTACGGGCATTATGAATAGTATTTTTCTCGGATACGAACCGTACAAAGGCGATATTACTGCGCTTCCGTTCGGCTCTATCGTTGCGACGCAGGCCGGAAAATCAAACAACTACGGATTGGTTACCGCCCAGGGTCGCGGGACTTTGTTTATCAGCGCAGGCGTTGAGGTGTACGAAGGCATGGTTGTTGGCGCAAACGCTAAAGACGGCGACGTGCTCGTGCATGTTGCCCGCGAAAAACAATTGACCAACTTCCGCGCCAAGAACGAAGGCCTCGCCGATCAGCTTGAGACGCCGCTCACGTTGTCGCTCGAGGATGCGCTTGACTATATTGGAGACGATGAGCTGGTTGAGGTCACTCCCCAGAACGTCCGCATCAGAAAGCAATATCTCACGGAAAACGACAGGAAACGGGCTAATCGAACGTAGTTATTTCACCGGATTTTCACCCTGAATGATCCGGATGAGAAATAGGATAATTGCGGCAACAAGAAGGACATAAATGAATCCTCCAAGCGTGTACGAAGTAACAAGCCCGAGGACCCACAAGACCAGCAAAATGACGGCTATAGTGACGAGCATGCAGAATAAATAATCATGGTTAGCGACCTTTTAGGTGAGGCATTATAGTACGGCTCGATTGTCTGAATTGTTATACTGAATGCATGAGGGAAAAGCCTTTAGTGTTATTAGTTGACGACGAAGAAGTTTTTTTGGAAATCGCGTCGGTAAAACTACAGGCGAACGGTTTCGATACCCAGATGGCTCACGACGCCGAAGAGGCGGTTCGAAAAGCCGAAGAGCTTCTGCCCGATCTTGTATTGAGCGATGTTTATATGCCGCCCGGACCGAATGGCTGGGAACTCGCATTCGAACTTCACCAAAATCCGAAAACCCGCGAGATCCGCATCGCATTTTTCACAAGCCTTCGGGATCCCTGGGCGGAATTGGTAAAAAATCGCCGGCAACTGCTTGGGGAGCTGAGCACGATAACGTTTCTCAGCAAGACCGACGACGTTGATATGCTTGCGGAACGGGTCGGAGAATTGATTGAGAAATAACATGGCGAATCCAAAAAGCATCTGGCTCGATGGACGATTTGTGCCATTCGGCACCGCGCGTATCCACGTTTTGAGTCATGCACTTCATTATGGAAGCGGTGTCTTTGAAGGCATTCGTGTTTATGAAACCCCGGATGGTCCCGCGGCTTTCCGGCTAAAAGATCACGTTAATCGACTTTTCCATTCCGCGGCTGCGTTCGAAATTAAAATTCCGTATTCACGAGAGACCGTTCGGCGTGCCGTACTTACGCTCGTTGCCAAAAATAAATATAAGGAGTGTTATGTCCGGCCGATAGTTTTTTACGGCGAAGGGAAAATGCAGCTCGATCCGGTGGGTGCTTCCGTAAGGGTCGCCATCGCTGCATGGCCATGGGGTAAATATTTGGGTGACCACCCGGCACTCAACGTCGGCATTGCAAAGTATCTGCGGTTTCATCCGGACTCGATTGCGCCCGGCGCAAAGATTTCCGGTTTTTATGCCACGTCGGTTTTGGCGCGCCTTGAGGCACGCAAAAGGGGATTGAACGAATGCGTGATGCTGGATCATGAAGGTTATGTTGCGGAAGGACCCGGGGAAAATATTTTCATTGTGAAGCGTGGCCGCCTGATCGTTCCGGAGTCTCCCTCGATTCTGCCCGGCTTTACCCGCGACAGTGTTATCACCATCGCGCACGACCTTCATTTGCCGACTGTCATGAAGCGCGTCAAGCGCGCCGAGCTTTTAGATGCGGATGAAGTTTTCTTTGCCGGTACCGCCGTTGAAATTGGTGCGGTAGGGAAGATTGAAGGCCGTCGGATAGGAACGGGCACTGCGGGATCCATCACCACAAAAATCCGTGACCGATATTTTGCGGCAACTCACGGACATGTGGCGAAATATAAAAAGTGGCTGGCATATGTGAGACAAACCTTTTGATCGTCGTTGATTTGACAAAAATCTTTTATATGATACGATAAGCTCTGCTGAGTTATTCAATAACTCTCGCTTCGCAAATTTCATAATTGAAAAAGGAGGGATCGTGAAAAAGAGATATCTGGTGTTTGGTGCCCGTGGCTCAATCGGCAGTGTGATCGTCAGGGCATTGTTGAATCAAGGACATGAAGTTGTCGCGTGCATGCGTTACGTCGACGAGGATCCGGTTCGTGAAGAGCTGGCTGCTTACGGAGCGGCCGTTGGCATTTTGGAAGATGTGAGCGAGCCGGCAGAGCTTCGGGCTTTTCACCACAAATGGGACGGAGAATACGACGGCATCATCTATTCGGTCGGTCACTGTCCGCCGAACGGATTTCCCGATGCCGTGAAGCATCCACTTTCCGAGCTGCCGCTTGCAACTTCGGACAACGAGAACCGGATGCACGTCCGTGGCCCAATCTGCGTGTTCCAGGAATTCGCAGGTAAGCTTTCACGCGGCGGAAGCTTTGTATTCATCTCGTCAAAGATCACGCGTCTGGCCGACGATGATATCCTGGCGAAGCTCCCATTCGGTTTTCACATCGGCGCAATCGAGAATATGAATTGTCTCATTTTTCAGATGCGCCGCGACCCGATCGTGCTAAAGAACGAGATCAACGTTTATCGGATCGTTCCACCCGCGGTTGATACGTCGTTTCATCACGGTGGTCCACGTCCGCCCGCGATCGTCTCGACTGAGGCGGTGACTCATAAAGTTTTGCTGGCGCTTGCCGGCGAAACCGACAGTGAAGACGTGGAAGTGGAGCCTGACAAACCGGTCGCGGTCGGGGCATGAAAGAGTAAACACAAGGGAGTCCCAAAAGGACTCCCTCTTTTTATGCTATAATTCTATTAAATCCTCATTAAAAGCGATGAACCCTGACGATCGTTCAGCTCGGCAGATTCTAGGTTTTTTAAAAACCAAAAAATCAGCATTTTGGGAACGAGAACGGCGCGTCCGGGCTCTCGCATTATTCCGAAAGGCGGCAAAAAGGGTACCTGCCTATAAAGACTTCCTGAAGAAACATCGGGTTAATCCTGAGAAAATTAAAACCCTCGACGATTTTGCATTCGTTCCGCCGGTAACCAAGGCAGATTACCTTCGCGCGTATCCGCTCGAAAAATTGGTTTGGGATGGCACGCTGGAGAAGCCCATTGTTTTTACATCCACATCGGGATCAACCGGCGTACCGTTTTATTTTCCGCGTGAAAATAGGCTGGACTGGGAATCTTCTATTGTTCACGAATTCTTTTTAAACAACAGCTCGCGGAAACGGAAGGGTCCGATTTTGGTGATCGTTGGTTTTGGCATGGGCGCATGGATCGGGGGACTCATCACTTATAAAGCGCTCGAAATCGCCAGCAGGCGCGGGGCGAATATCTGTATTATCACTCCGGGCATCAACAAAGGAGAAATTTTCCATGCGCTCAAGGATCTCGCTCCGCAGTTTTCGGAAACGATTCTCGCAGGCTATCCGCCGTTTATGAAAGACATCATAGACGAGGCGCCTGGCCAGAGCATTAATTTAAAACGCATAAATTTGCGGCTTCTCTTTGCGGCAGAATCATTTTCCGAAAATTTTCGCGGGTATCTAGCGAAGGCCGTCGGTATTCAAAATGTGTATCGCGATACGATGAACGTATATGGGACCGCCGACATCGGGACTATGGCATACGAAACGCCAGCGTCGATTCTTGTGCGTCGCATGGCTCTCGGCAACAAGAAGGTATTCGACTCGCTTTTCACCGATATTCACCGGACGCCGACTCTTGCGCAGTACAACCCACTTTTCATCACGTTTGAGGCTCAGGGAAGTAATGTTTTGCTTACGGGCGACAACACAATTCCGCTGATACGTTATTCAATCGGCGATAAAGGCGGCGTTTTAAATTTTCCGCAAATCGTTGATGAGTTGGCCAGGGCAAAAATAAACTTTGCAAACGAAGCAAAAAAGGCTGGCATCGCTGAAGTTGTCGCGGAGTTGCCGTTTGTCTATGTATACGAAAGGAGCGATCTTTCGACGAAATTATATGGTGCGATTATCTATCCGGAACCAATTAAAGAGGCTCTGCAAAGCTCCAAAATCAGCAAGTTGGTCACCGGCAAATTTACGATGGCGACCCGGTTCGACCGGAGGCAAAACCAGTTTCTCGAAGTGAACGTCGAATTGAAACCGGGAATCGCAATCCGCAAAAAAATAAAAATCCTTGCGACAAAATTAATCGTGGATCGCCTGATCGCGCGGAGCGCCGAATATCGCAACAATTACAATTCAATTCCCTACAAAGTGATTCCGCGTATCAAACTGTGGGAACACGGACATCATCGTTATTTTAAAGGCGGCGGGAAACAGCGATGGGTAGAAAAATAAATCACCATGAATAAAAACAACCTCGGAAGAATATTGGCACAAAAAGCAAAGATAGATCTCGGATTCGAGCCCGTTATTTTAAACCTTAAGCTTACGAAAGATAAGAATACGGTCAAAAAACTACTGAAACAGCGGCAGATCCAAAGCGTCTCCAATGATTACGACGAGCAGCTGAAAGAGATGTTTGCGGTAAAAAACCCTTCGTGGGTGTATAAACCCGATTTTGCGGAAAAATTTGCGCAATTCCGCGAATCGTTGGCCGCGAAAGCCCCGCTCATTGAACATGGCCGCTGGATTTACTATCCATGGCTTGCGACTCTCGTCCACGTCTTGCCCGAGGCTGATTTCCAATTGGTTCGCACGGCGCGTAATCGCAACTTGATAACCCGCGAGGAACAGGAAAAGTTTTACAACGCGGTTATCGGCATAGGGGGCATGAGCGTTGGGAGTAGTGTTGCGCTGGCGGTCGCTCTTCAGGGCGGTGGACGGCACATTCGTCTCGCCGACTTCGACCAACTTGCTCTTTCAAACACCAACCGGGTGCGCGCCGGCATCCAAAATCTGGGATTGTTGAAAGTGGTCATGGCTGCCCGGCAGATTTACGAAACCAATCCATATGTGAAAGTTGAAATTTTTCCTGATGGTCTCACGCCAAAAAATATCGGCAGATTTTTTGCGGGACCGCCAAAGCTCGACATTGTGATTGACGAGCTCGATAATCTTGCGGTGAAATACCTCATTCGCGAGGAGGCGAAGAAGCATAAAGTGCCGGTTGTTATGGCGGCTGATAATGGAGACAATGCAGTGGTTGACGTCGAACGCTACGATTTGAACCCCAAGACGCCATTCTTTCATGGCCGTATGGGAAATGTAACTTATGAAGAACTGTTGCATCTTGATAAGTTTGGCATTGGCAAAATGATCACAAAACATGTTGGTCCGGAAAACGTTACTGAGCGCATGCAACAGTCGCTTCTCGAAATGGGGAAAACGATCGTTTCCTGGCCCCAACTCGGCGGCGCCGCCCTTATTAATGGAGCCGCCGTAGCATATTGTATCCGTCGCATTTTGAACGGCCAGTCACTCGAGCACAATCGAGCGCTCATCTCTCTGGATGAAAAATTAATCCCAACCTATGATACGCCCCGGGAACGGAAGCATCGCGCTAAAATCGCAGCCGATTTTAGAAAAATATTCGGTTTATAAGACTGCAGGTTTGCTATACTGTAACTGATGATTTCTGAAGAGGTTGTCAGGAAGATTCTTGAATCTGGAATATTGGCCCCGTCGGGCGAGAATGCCCAACCATGGCTCTTTAAGGTGGACAAAAATACCATCTCGCTTTTCAATAATCCCGACAGCGACCAGTCGCTTTATAATTATCGGCAATCCGGATCGTTTGTGGCGAATGGAGCATGTATTGAAAATATGGCGATTGCGGCTGCGGGATTCGGCTTTGGGGTGGATGTTGAATATTTTCCCGAGAAAGAATTGCCGAATTTCGTAGCTCTTATCACTTTGCACGAAAACAATGCCAAGCGGAGCCCGCTTGAAGATGCATTATCGTTGAGGGCGACCAACCGAAAGACATACGACGGATCACCGCTCACCGAAGCGGAACGTGTGGCGCTTCTCGACATCCCGCACATAAAACAATATCCGGCGAGAGTAGTCATGGTTGAAAGCCGCGACAAGATCGCTGCGCTTGCAAAAGCCGCGAGCTTCAACGAGAGGATGCTCGTCGAAAATCCAAAAGTACACGACTTTTTTTTCGCGCATGTTCGATGGACAGACGAAGAAAATCGAAAGCATCCAAAAGGATTTTACATCGACACGCTTGAACTGAAGCCGCCACAGGTTGCGGCCTTTAAGCTTTTGCGTAGTCCTTTCGCGGCACGGATTTTGTCGGCGCTCGGTATGTCAAAAGTTGTCGGAAACGATAATGAAAAAATTTACAATACGGCATCGGCAATGTTCGGCATTGTTGCAAAAAATAATACGCCATTCGACCTCGTCATGGCCGGCAGGATATTTGAACATATATGGCTTACGGCAACAAAACTTGGATTAAGCCTCCAACCGACAACCGGAGCATTATTTTTGGCAGAAGGGATTCGAGGGGAAAACAGGGACAGCTTTTCAATTTCGCAGCAGCGTGAACTGCTTGCCGCGCGGGAGAGCGTATACGACACGCTTGAAGTGCATGCCGAGAATGAATACGTCGTTGTCCTCTTCCGAGTCGGTCGCGGAGGGGAGCCAAGTGCCCGCGCGGCACGTTTTCCGCTCGAACATTTTTTAATCTAATCACATGCTAGGCATTGGCCTCGGATTATTCGTTTTAGGCGTTGCGGTAGCCGGTATTGGCATTCTTGGTTTCGGCGTGTTTTTTAGCAACCGGCGAAGTATTACCAATGTCACTTTTTTGGCGTTTTCGCTTATCACTATCGTATGGGCAGCCGCCAACTATCTGAGTGCGCAGAGCGGCTTGTCGCCTGAGCTTGAGTTATTGTGGTTGCGCTTGGTCATTTTTTTCGGAGTTTGGCACAGTTTGTCATTTTTCCAGTTGTTTTACGTTTTCCCGAACGAGAAGGCGGAATTTCCCCGATGGTATAAATTTGCCTTAGTTCCAATCGCAGCGATCTCGTCGATAGTTAATTTAACTTCGCTTTCGTTTTCGACTATTTCGAGATTTTCAGCGGCGGGAGAAGTTTCCATCGTCAACAAGGGACCGGGCATGTTGCTATTTGTGCTCGTTGTAATTTTCTGTATCGGCGGCGGACTGGTGCTATTAATAAAGAAATTGCGTCGGGCGCAAGGCCTTGAGAAGGTGCAACTGTGGTTCGTGTTCTGGGGAGCCCTCGTCACCATTCTCCTCATTTTCGCCTTCAATTTCTTTTTGCCGGCTTTCTTTGACTGGGTGATCCTCATTCCATTCACCGGAGTATTTGTTTTCCCGTTTATTATTTTCACGTCATACGCAATTTTCAAACATCATCTGCTTAGTGTGAAAGTGATTTCAACGGAAATCGTTGCGTTTTTCCTTTGCATAACAACACTGTTTCAGGTTTTTGATGCAGGATCGCTGCCTGATTTGCTTTTACGGATTGCAACCGTCTTGCTTACTCTTTCATTCAGCATTCTCCTCATTCAAAGCGTCCTCAAAGAAGTCGAGCAGCGAGAGCAGCTCGAAAAACTCGATAAAGAATTGCAGGTTAAAAATAACCAGCTCGACGAACTTTCCCACTTCAAGTCGGAGCTTCTTTCCCTGGCTTCTCATCAAATCCGATCGCCGCTTGCGGCGATCAAGGGCTTCGGCACGCTTATTATCGGCGGTTCCTATGGTCCGGTACCCGACGTGATTAAGTCGAAAGTTGAGCAAATGAGCAAATCGGCGGATGGTCTTATCGGTCTCATCAACACCCTGCTTGATATGCGCAAAGTTGAAGAGGGGAAGATGGATTACCAGATGGCTCGCGCGGACGTCTTAAAGATTGTGACCGAGGTTGTTGATTTGCTGAAGCCGCTTGCGGAGACAAAGAAACTTGAATTCACGCTCGTGTCGCCGGGGCATGAGATACCCGTGAATGCGGACGCCGAAAAATTGAAACAGGTGATCCAGAATCTTACCGACAATGCAATCAAATATACTCCAACCGGATTTGTTCATCTCGAGATAAAAGAAGAAGGTGGATTTGCCATTGTTTCAGTTTCGGATTCCGGCGTGGGTTTCTCGCCGGATCTCGCACCGCATCTTTTCGAGGAATTTATTCGTGACGAACGGGTAAAGAAGCAGATTCTTGGCACCGGACTTGGACTGTTTATCGCCCGCAAGATTGCGGAAGCGCATGGCGGTACTATCTGGGCGGAGAGTGCGGGCGTGGATAAGGGCAGCGTATTCAGCGTGAAAATTCCGGAGGTGAAATGACAAATGTAAAGCTAGCTTGACATTTGTCGGCGTCTTGCTACTCTTATTTCTATGGAAGCAGAGGTTGTAAATAATGTTTATGACGTCAGAACGGAAGCGCATCTGACCCAGGAAGAACTCGCCGCCAAAATTGGCGTGAGCCGGCAAACGGTTATTGCAATTGAAAAGGGGAATTACATCCCTTCTGTTTTGCTCGCCCTTAAAATTTCCCGGTTTTTCAAAAAACCCGTCGAAAACATTTTTTATTTATCGTCATGAAGAACGTAAAAGGAGAGCTTGTGATCGGGGTCGGGTTGCTCGTGCTATTGTTTATTATTTTTAATCCATGGAATGTTTTTATGCCCGGATTCGTCGTCATGGGACTGCTTATCGGCATTGTGGTTCTCTTTGGGATATTTGCCATATTTTTATGGAACGAAAGCCGCGGCGACGAGAGGGAAGAGTTTCATCGCCTGTTTGCTGATCGAATTGCTTATCTCGCGGGCTCAGCGGCGTTTATCATTGCTATTGTTATTCAGGAGCTGGCGCATGCGCTTGACCCGTGGTTGATTGCCGGTCTTTCAGTCATGATTCTCACAAAAGTCACAGCATTGATTTACGGAAAAATAAAATTATAACGGAAATTATCAAATGACAAACATCCCGATTGTAGTTGCGTTACTTGCCGGCATAGTTTCATTTCTTTCGCCATGCGTTTTGCCGATTATTCCCGGATTTCTTGCGTATCTCGCAGGAGAATCATCGTCCGGCGGGCAGAAGCCGGCGAGAATCACCATCTTCCTGAACAGTTTCTTTTTCGTGCTGGGATTTTCGATTGTTTTTGCGCTTCTTGGCGTGCTTCTGAATAGTGTGCTTTCATTCGCGGCTTATGCGGTTCAGCAATGGCTTTCGTGGATCGGGGGAGCGCTCGTGATTTTTTTCGGGTTATACCTGATGGGTTTTTTCAAAATCCCGTTTCTTGAATTCGACCATAAGATGAGCGTGCGGACAAAATTCCGTTCACGATATCTCACGTCGCTTGTATTCGGCTTCGCCTTCGCCGCTGGATGGACTCCCTGCGTCGGCCCCGTGCTCGGAGGCATTCTTGGCCTTGCGGCCTCGGCGCCGGGCGAAGCTTTCTATCTGCTCCTTTCCTACGCCATAGGACTTGGCATTCCTTTCCTTGTTGTTGGCCTTTTCGTTGCCCAAACGGCAGACTTTATCAACCGCTATGTTTCCAAATTGGAAATAGTAACAAAGATTTTCGGCGCCATATTGGTCGTCCTTGGCGTTCTCGTGTTTACGCAAAGCCTTCCGCTTATTGCGAATTTTGGTTTTGTGAACAATTTTTTACTCGGGCATAATCTTTAACTTACAACAACTATGAATAAAAAAATCGGGCTCGTCGTTGTGTTGATTCTGATCATAGGCGCTATCTGGTATCTCGAAAGCATCCAGGCTCATCCTTCGACATCGGGCAACGGACAGGCAATTAATGTTTCGCCAATCGGTCCCGCAGCGGCAAGCTCAACCGCAGCGTCTATCCCGACCTCAACAGGAAACGTCGCTTCGAGCGGCGGTGCCCCGGCCGGGACTACCGTGGCGATGAATACTTCATTGCAAGCAGTCGCTTCCGCGGATGCGAAAGCCGGTTACAAACCGGCAATCGAAATCGCCGATCCAACCGGGTTTGTAAACGCACCATCCAATTTCACCCTGAGGAGTTTGATCGGGAAGAAAGTGATCTTGCTCGATTTCTGGACCTATAGTTGCGTCAACTGCATCAGGACGTTGCCGTATCTCACGGCGTGGTATCAGAAATATCAGAACGAAGGATTGGAAATCGTGGGGATTCATACGCCGGAATTTGATTTCGAAAAAAATATCGTTAACGTGCAGGCTGCTGCAAAGCAATATAACATTCAGTATCCAATTGTCCTCGACAGCGACTATGGAACATGGAATGCGTATGGGAATCTCTATTGGCCACATGAATATCTGATCGATATTGCGGGTTATATCGTCCACGATCATGTTGGCGAGGGTGATTACGATGAAACCGAAGCGGAAATACAGAATTTGCTTGCCGAGCGGGCTTCGGTGCTCGGATTGTCGACGGCGGTGTCGACGTCAACGGTGAACATCGCGCCGGCCGATCTTTCGGGCATTAACAGTCCGGAGACCTATTTCGGCGCAAATCGAAACGCTTTACTTGCGAACGGTAATCCGATGGTGAACGGCCCGCAGAATCTTGTATTGCCGGGAAGCACTGGCGTCACTGTAAATCGACTCTACTTGGGAGGCAACTGGGATTTCGAAGACGAATATGCCACAAATCTTCAGGCAGGCGCTACGGTCCTCTACAGCTATGATTCTGCAAAAATGTATATGGTCGCGAGCGCAGGTGCGGGCGCACCTGCGGGCGGGGTGACCGTCGAAGTCATGCAGGATGGGGTGCCGATTTCAGCGGCTGATGCCGGAAGCGACGTCGTGAACGGAAAAGTAACAATTACATCAAGTCGGCTGTACAATCTGGTGAGCAACCACGACGGTTCGGGGGTGCATACCCTCGAGCTCATCGTTGACTCACCGGGTCTCGAGGCATTTACCTTTACATTTGGATAATCGCACGACCATGCAAACAAAGAAAGAAATCGCTGTTTTCGGAGGGGGATGTTTTTGGTGTACCGAAGCCGTGTTCAGTGAATTGCGCGGCGTGACGAGTGTGCTTCCGGGATATGCGGGAGGAACCGTAAAAAGTCCGACCTACGAACAGGTTTGCAACGGCAATACCGGCCATGCGGAAGTGATCCGAATTGAATACGACCCGTCCCAGATCGCCTTTAATGATCTTTTAACCGTTTTTTTTGCGACCCATGATCCGACGACGCTTAACCGGCAGGGGAATGACGTGGGTACGCAATATCGCTCGGCCATATTTTATACAACTCCGGATCAGGAGATTGACGCACGGAAGTTTATTAAAAAGTTGAGCGCAGAAAATGTTGGCAGTCCGGTTGTCACCGAAATTGCGCCGCTCGATATGTTTTATCCGGCGGAAGATTATCACCGGAATTATTTCAAAAATAACAAAAAAGCGCCGTATTGTCAGGTTATCATCGAACCCAAAGTCCAGAAGTTGCAGGAAAAATTTCAGGAATTATTAAAAACACATTCAAAATAACATGATCAAAAAAGACAACGAATTACCGAAAGATTTATATCACATTGCCCGCGAAGGAGGCACCGAACCGGCATTTACGGGTAAATATTGGGATAACCACGAAAAAGGGATGTATAAATGCGCGGTGTGCGACGCTGAACTATTTTCTTCGGACACCAAATTTGATTCCGGCACCGGCTGGCCCAGCTTCACCGAGCCGGCAAACCTTGCAAACGTCGAGCTTAGAGTTGATTCATCGCACGGCATGAACCGCACGGAGGTGGTGTGCAAAAATTGCGGAGCGCATCTCGGGCACGTTTTTGATGACGGTCCGGCCGACAAAGGCGGCAAGCGGTACTGTATAAACTCCGTTTGTCTCGATCTCGAACCTACTTCTTAGCTTTAATCTCGTTCAGGATTTTTTGGACTTCTTTTATACTTTCCGGATCCTCGGTTGAGATTGCAATTGTCTTTTTATCAAACTTTTTAAGAAGTTTTATTTTTTCCTTGATCTCGGCGGGTGTGGAAAGATCGCTTTTCGTCAGGAAAATACGCTCGGGTTTTTCGAGGAGTTCTTTGTTGTAGGCGCCAAGCTCGGCACGAATTGTTTTATAATCTTTTATCGGATCGGGCGATTCGGAGGAAATGAAATGGAAAAGAATGCGCGTCCGTTCGATGTGACGCAAGAATTTAATGCCAAGACCACGGCCGGCGGACGAGCCCTCAATGAGGCCCGGAATATCCGCAAGGATCAACTCGTAATATACCCCAAGATTTGGCTCAAGTGTGGTAAACGGATAATTTGCCACTTTGCTTTGCGCGTTCGTGAGTTTGTTGAGCAAGCTTGATTTACCGACATTCGGCAAGCCGACGAAGCCGATGTCGGCGATAAACTTCAATTCCAAATGCAGGTCAAACGTCTCACCTGGAAGTCCCGGCTGGGATTGCGTCGGTGACGTGTTCCGGGAGGATTTGAACTGGAAGTTGCCCTTGCCGCCAAGTCCGCCTTTTGCGAGGATTATTTTTTCGCCAAGTTTTTCGATTTCCAGGTCGGTCTTGGTTGTCTTGTTATGGATTACGGTGCCAATTGGAAGTTTCAGGGTGATGTCGCTGCCGGTGTGTCCGTCGCGAAATTGTCCGCGTCCGTCCATCCCGTTTTCCGCGGAAAACTCCTTTTTATAACGAAATTGGCCAAGCGCGGACAGGTCGGAAACGCCAATCGCGTATACGCTTCCGCCGAGCCCTCCGGATCCGCCAGCAGGTCCAAGCGACATTAAATTTTTATTAAAGGCAACGGAGCCCTTGCCACCATGGCCGGCCGATATTCTGATTGAAACTTCATCAATAAGCATGGTGATATGCTACCATGGAGCACGGCAAAATGCGCGGCTCATTTTTTTGAGCGCTACATTTCGGCTTCCGGCGCTTCACTCCCGATAAGCTTAACGATGGCTTCCGCGACCGCTTCGGGAGAGTCAACCTGCATAGCCGGATTATTTGCTGTTGTATTTCGTGGCCGTGTTGGCGATGTGCCGGCGCCCGCCGCCGAATTTTTTCCAAAATTGGTCGCCGTCATTTTCGGATGCATAACGCTCACTATGATGTTATCGGTTTTTAATTCTTCGCGTGCGGTGAGAGACAACGCGTTCAGGGCATATTTTGTCGAAGCATAAGCGGCAAGATTCGGGAAATAGTTTTTTGAAACGCGCGAGCTCACGTTTAAAATCATGCCGCCTCCGTGGCCGCGCATAAAAGGGATAACGGCCTGCATGGCAATTAAGGGTCCATAAACGTTCAAATCGACAATCTCTTTATATTTTTGAATATCAACGCTTTCCACTGGACCATACATACCTTGTCCGGCGTTGTTAATTAAGATGTCTATGTGGTCGTATACGGCTATCGTCCGGTCAATAAGATTCTGAATGTCTGCGGGGTTGCGCATATCGGTATGGACCGCAAGCGATCCGGGAAACTCATGCGCGAGTTCCGCGATTTTTTCATCCGATCTGGCTGCGAGAACCACTTTTGCGCCATGCTTTGCGAGCGCAATCGCCGTCGCTTTACCGATGCCCTTCGACGCACCCGTCACAATAATGACTTTGTTTTTTATTTCCATATCTTCATTATACTCGTCCCACGACAAAAATGTTCCTGTTCTGCTTGGACCCACTTTCATCAATTTTGTTGGCTTAGTGATAAATAAGACGAGAAAGCGCTGAAATTGTTTCGGCGAAAACAACCCTGAATTTTCGTAGTAAAAATAGTTATGCGCTGTACTACCTTACATACCGTGATGGATAAAAAGGTCGCAAAATAAAACATTTGGTTATGAAAACATTAAAAATAATCGGAATAGTGGCCGCATGCTCTCTCGCGGTGTTCGTTATCTCGACTGCAGCAAACGCACAAAGCGTTTCGAGCACGGCGACATCGACAACGGGAACATCTACGGTGACAACGGCAACGACAACCGCCACTTCAACAACCGATACCGCAAGCTCGACCAATGCACCGATATATGTCGGCTGTTATGGTAGTGCTTCGAGTAACATGATTACGTGGACGGCATCGGCTACCGGTGGGACGCCTCCGTACACATTCTTGTGGTCGGGCGACCCGAGCGTTGCCGGAAGTTCGTCGACATCAATCACGGCAACGTATAACACGTCCGGGACTTATAACGCGAGCATCCAGGCGACTGACGCCGCTTCCGCGATAGCAACCGGCAATTGTTCTGCGGTGGTTGCAGTGGAACCGAGCTCCACGGCAACATCATCGTTGCCGGATGCCCAGTTACAAATCACGGACAGTGTTGACAATGCGGCACCGCAGGAAGGTGCAACGGTAAATTACACCATTAATATTTCTGCTCTTGGTCCGGCAACGTCAACCGGAGTGATGGCAACCGATATGCTTCCGTCGGGGCTGACATTTGTGAGCGCTACCAGCTCGCAAGGAACCTATACAAGTTCGACCGGTGCATGGGATGTCGGTGATCTTGCGGTCGGTTCGAATGCGATGCTCACGATCCAAGCGACGGTGAATTCCGGAACTGCCGGAACAAGTATTACGAACACGGCGAACGTGAGTGAATCGCCGACGGTCGTAAATACAGATACCGTTACGTCTTCGAGTGCGACGATTACCGTTGCGACAAATAGCGGTGGTGGGGGTGGTGGTGGCGGCACGACAACATCCACACCGTCGAGCACTCCGGTGGCGACGATTAATATCCCTCCAATGCTCACCATCAATCCGAATGGAAATGTTACGGCGAAAGGAATGTTGGTGACGAGCGTTACGAGCGATTCGTTCCAGGGGCAAATCTGGGGCATAACCTATACCGTTAACTGGGATGGTCAAATGCCGCGGTTCTTCTCTAATGAAGATACGGTTGGAACATCAACCAGTCCGGGCCAGCAGCTAAACGTTGGAGATATGGTTGGCGTTTCGGGTCTCATCACTTCGTCCACGCCGCTTACGATCGACGCGAGCGTCGTGCGTGACTATAGTATCTTCGGATTGCGTCCGCCGCGTTTCTGGTATAACGGAAACGGAAGTGGCACGACTGTGGGATCTCAGGACCCCGACAACGATGGAGATGTTGACCAAACAACAACCAGTAGCGGCACCGCGGAAAGCATGCTGAGCGCATTCCAGGTTGAGCTGAACAATCTCACAACAGAGTTTCAGAATCTGCAAAAGATGTTCGGTGGCTAAGCAAGCTTGGTAGGTATACTCATTGTTGGAAAAAACTCCCGTCCTGCGGGGGTTTTTTCTAATTTCCGCCAATGCCACACGCATCGCCGGCCACCAGGGCGCCGCTCGTTGCATTCGGATCGTAAACCTGGAATGTCACGACACAACTCCAGGAAAGTTGTGCATCATTGAGGACAATATTGCTGTCGTCGCGGTTGGTCGTTATCCCGCGGAGCTTAACCGTCACGGTTGGGTTTACGCCCGCTATGCTCATGGTGTGAGTTCCAAGGAGCTCGATGGGGAGCAATTTTTCTCCCCCGGCCGGCAGAGTAAGTGAAACCGGCAAGGAAATGCCGGACTGCGAAAAGGTGAATTGTTGTGACGGATCCGCAGGCAAATTTTCAAGGTGGTAGTCGCCGGTTGATTGGCCGGTCGCTGGGTTGATTATCCGAAGAATGATCGGTCCGTTTACGGTACTGAGGCCGGTATAGGATACATCCACGGCCATCTGGTTTATGGTGATTGGCTTTGAGTCTTCGTTTGTAAAAACCAACCCGCCGTCATTTTCGGTATCTTTTAATACGGTGTTTATAGCCGCCGGGGGAGTGACAATTAATTGTCCGGCAGGCGTTGTGAATGAAAATTGTTTTGATTGGGTGCGCAAATCGGTGCCCGATTGAGGCGTAAGGGATACGGTGCAGGCGTATTGTGTTCGTGCGGTAAACGTCGGGTTCTGATCGGAAGCGCCGGTGATTGCCTGGACCGGCGCCGGAGTGCACGAATATGACATGGCAAATACGGGCGATGAGCTGTTGCCCGTTCCGACGGACGCTTCTGAAAAATCCCAAACGCTCGTTTGACCGCCACCCAGGTTCGTTTCGAGGCGCGCCTCGAACGGTCCGTCGCGGCGCTCAAATTGGGTGAGCGTTGTCGCATCCAAAAAAGATTGCGCGGTGAAGGAGACCGTTGAAGACGGAACCGGAGCGGAAATTATTTGGCGGTTTTTTTCGGATAGCGGCTGGACCGCTGTTTCTGTTTTTTGCGTCACCGGAATAGGCTTCACTTTTACGGAGGGCAGCATATTCTGGGCAATGGATTCAAGTTCCTGAATCACGGGCGCAACAATATTTTGCACCATCGCCGCTTGCGGTGGGGCGCTTTGCATAACACTGGGCTGATTGAATACCCCGCCGATGAAGGCCGCAACCGCGGTGATGAGCGAGGCGAGTTTTACCATACCCTTGATTTAACGTTTAACTGCGAGCTTTTGCAAGTGGAGCGTTGTATAACATGAGGACAAAAAAAGCAGCCCAGAAAATCAGGGCTGCTCACTAGTTTCACAAAGATCGCAGCATGCTTGAAAACGATTCTTCAACCAAAACCATCTGCCTTTGCGGCCGGGAGCGGGAATGGTGCATGGATAACGGCAACCGATACTGCCATAACCTTGGCCATAGAATGGATGTATCGGAACTTTATGGTCTTGAATGAAGCGATCGATGTACTCGCTAGAGCACTCACAACAAGCGTTAATTTTTAGATATCCACCGTGCCTTGCGTCAATTTCAAGCGTGGATACCGAAATACGATCTTTGGTTGTTGAGTCCGGTCGTAAGCTGCTAATCAGTGCTGGATGTCCGAACATGCCCCGTTTAAGAGGACGGTTTTTGCGATATTCGCAACATTGTTTTCTCACTGTTTCATTGCCCTTGAAGAGAGCAACGCTTGGCTCACCCGGAAGAAGTGCTAGGTCTTCCTCTGTCGGTCGAAGCGGCTCGATAGTAATGCGATAGCGCTGCTCGCGCATTCTTACGAACTCATATGACGCTTCATCAAGTACGAGTGGGTCAACGAATACAAAACGGACATCAAGGCCAAGTCGGACCGTCTCATGAATTAAGACGCTAGATCCACGTCCAAATCCACAAAGAATGGTAAGAGCTTTGCCGAAATGCTTCGCCCCCCACAGAATCTTTTCGGAGGGACTTTTGTGTTCGAGTTCGGCGTTGTAGGTTGCAAGTGCTTCTTCGGTTAATTCGATCACGAAACCCCTCCTTGTTTTCAAGAATATGGTAAAGAGCTATGCCGGTATTGTAGCGTTTTTTTTATTTCCGTACCAGGGCGGCAATCGCATAACTGTAGCAGAGAACGTAAAGCACTGCGATTGTGATATTTACATCGCGTACGCGGAACTGCGTTCCGAATATTTTATTGGTATACGTGGTCATAAACGATCCGTGATTTTCATATGAAGGATCAACTTTTTGGCGGAAACGATTTTCGAGTGTTGTGACGGGGCAGAGCCCGCCGAATGGGACGCTCGCGAGAAGCGTTATTGAGAGAACGGCAATTTGGGTGAGTGCGTATGACGGGTCGAGAACCATAAAAACGGCGCCGCCAAAGATCACGAGCGTCCAGAAGAAATGGAAGATCATGATCAAATCGGCGAGCCGTTGGTATGTTTTCGTTTGCATGGTTTCCCCTATAGTATAATAAAAAGAATACTCAGAATAATTTCATGAACGTCGCCCTTTTCAATCCGCAGGGTCCGATCGCGGCGCAAGAGCGAGACCTGATCGTCCATATGGTTTTGCTCATGCTCATCGTGGTCATTCCTCTTTTTGTTTCACTTTTTATCGTCGCCCGAAAATATCGGGCCGAAAATCCGAATACAATATACGACCCGGAGCGAAACCATCGCGCATGGCGAGAGATTGTGCTTTGGTTGATCCCTGCGGCTTTGATCGCAACCCTGGGGACGCTTGCGTGGAAAAGCGCACATGCACTCGACCCTTACCAAGCGATCCAATCCTCAGCGCAGCCGCTCACCATACAGGTTGTTGCGTTGCCATGGAAGTGGCTTTTCATCTATCCGGCTCAAAATATCGCGACCGTAAATTACATTCGTTTTCCCGAAAACGTACCGGTCCATTTTGAACTTACTGCGGACGCTCCGATGAGTTCATTCTGGATCCCGCAGCTCGGCAGCCAAATCTACGCCATGGCAGCCATGGAAACCCAGCTCAACCTCATGGCGACGACCATGGGTGAGTTTGTGGGCAAAGACACCGAAATCAACGGCGACGGTTATGCCGGAATGCATTTCATTGCGCAATCAACATCGCAGGAAGATTTTGATGCATGGGTGCAACTCACAAAGCAAGCGTCAACCACGCTTGACCTAGCTGCTTATAATCAGCTGGCGGCGCCGAGCGAGGACAATCCGTCATCATCTTTTGCTTCGGTGGAAGGGGATTTGTTTGATAGTATTATGATGAAGTTTATGGCACCCACATCAACCCAACCCAATCAGGCAAGCTCGATGTCCGCGATGCCGGGCATGAATATGTAACGACCAATGGAACACTTTATTTTTGGGAACCTCACGTTGGATGCGATACCTCACGCATGGTATACGATTGGTGCGACGGCGACGATCCTCCTTATGGGGGTGGCTGCCGCTTCGGTTGTCACCTATTACAAGCGATGGAAATGGCTTTGGAAAGAGTGGCTTACCTCGACCGACCCGAAAAAAATCGGCGTAATGTATATCATCGTTGCGGCCGTCATGTTTTTCCGTGGGGGATTGGACGCCGCCATGATCTGGGCGCAGCAGGCGATGTCGGTTGGTGCGTCGCACGGTTATCTTGACGCGGGCCATTTCCAGCAGATCTTTACCGCGCACGGTGATATCATGGTTTTCTTTGTCGCGATGGGATTCTTCATCGGCTTTATGAATTTGATTATCCCTCTCCAGATTGGCGCGCGCGACCTGGCGTATCCTTTTCTCAATTCGCTCGGATTTTGGCTGTACGTTGCCGGCGCCTTGCTCATTAATATGTTCTTTGCGGTGGGTGGACAGTTTGCTGCCGCTGGCTGGCTTTCCCTGCCGCCGCTATCGGAGCTGGTTTATAGTCCCGGTGCCGGAATGGATTATTGGATATGGAGTCTGCAGATCTCCGGCCTTGGGAGTCTTTTGGGAGGAATTAATTTTCTTGTCACCATCATAAAAATGCGCGCTCCGGGCATGACGCTGATGAAGATGCCGATGTTCGTCTGGACAACGCTTGCAAGTATGGCGCTTGTTGTTGCGACGTTCCCGGTGCTCACGGCGACCATCACGCTATTGTGGCTCGATCGTTTTTTCGGAATGCATTTTTTCACTTCGGGCTTCGGCGGCAATCCAATGATGTATGTGAATCTCATCTGGATGTGGGGTCATCCGGAGGTCTACATTCTTGTCATCCCCGCGTTCGGAATCTACTCGGAAGTCGTTGCAACGTTTTCACAGAAGCGTGTCTATGGATATGTTTCGATGGTGTGTGCAACGTTGTCTGTCACGCTCCTCGCATGCCTTGTTTGGCTTCATCATTTTTTCACCATGGGCTCGGGCGCGGACGTGAATGCTGTTTTCGGCATTTCGACCATGCTTATCGCCATACCGACCGGTGTTCAGATGTTTAACTGGATTCTCACCATGTTTCGCGGGAGGATCACCTTTAAAACACCGATGTATTGGTTTATTGGTTTTATTAGCACATTCACGTTCGGCGGTATGGCGGGAGTTTTGCTCGCCTCGCCGGCGGCAGACTACCAGCTGCACAACACGCTATTCCTTGTTGCGCACTTCCACACGATGATCGTTGGCGGCGCGCTTTTCGGCATTTTCGCCGGCATTACGTATTGGTTCCCCAAGGTGATGGGATTCAAGCTTAACGAGAAATGGGGGAAGCGTGCTTTCTGGTTGTGGCTGGTTGGATTCTTCACGTCATTCACGCCGCTCTACATTCTGGGAGCGATGGGTGCCCAGCGGCGGCTCGATAACTACGACGCCTCAACAGGATTCCAGCCGTTTTTCATCATCGCCGCCATCGGAGTTTGTATCATCGCCGCAGGATTTATTGTGCAGGTGATACAGGTGATCGTGAGCGTCAAGGAGCGAAAGGAAAACACGGACACCACGGGCGATCCATGGAACGGCCGATCGCTCGAATGGTCAACGGCATCGCCCGCGCCATTTTATAATTTTGCGGTCATCCCGGAGGTTCACAGCCGCGAGGCTTTTTGGGAAATGAAAAAACAAAAGCAACTCGAAGGAAGTGCGGGGCGTGCGGCACCGATGAAGTATGAAGACATTGTGTTACCAAAAAATACCGCAATGGCAATTTATCTTTCGGGGTTTGTCTTTCTGTTTGGATTTGCAATGGTTTGGCATATCGTCTGGCTTGCCGCTCTTGGCCTCGTGGGCGCCATTACGTGCCTCATCGTTCGTTCATTCGATGAGGAGACCGAGTATGTATTGCCGGCTGCCGAGGTCGAACGATTGGAACTTGCCCGACAACGCTCATGAAAAATCCCGAGACAAACGATAAATATATTTTCGGGTTCTGGATCTATTTGATGACCGACCTTGTTATTTTCGCGGCGCTTTTCGCGGCGTACGCGGTCCTGCGGAATAATACTTTCGGCGGTCCTTCGGGCGATGCATTGTTTAGTCTGAACGGTGCGCTTACGGAAACCCTGATTTTACTCACGAGCAGTTTTACCTGCGGTCTCGCGACAATCGCCGTCCATCGTGGAAAAATCAATCAGGCGATGGCGTGGTTCGGCGTCACGATGGCGTTTGGGGCTACATTCCTGGTTCTCGAGCTTAATGAATTTTCACGATTGGTCGCTGGCGGCAATGGCCCGCAGGCGAATGCATTTCTTTCCGCCTTCTTCACCCTCGTTGGTACTCACGGCTTACATATTGCGGTCGGCCTGTTGTGGATGCTTGTCGCCATGGTGCAAATCAAAGTTCGGGGACTCACGCCATCAACTATCTCAAAACTGGATCGCCTTGCGATTTTTTGGCATTTCCTGGATCTGATCTGGATATTTATATTTACCATCGTGTATCTGATGGGCATCGCGTTGTAACACTGACATGGAAAACAATAATCATTCCACCATATCGTACGTCGTCGGTTATGTGCTTTCGATTTTGCTTACCCTCGCCGCATATCTTGTGGTGCAAATCCACGTAAGTTCCGAGCACTCGGTAATATCCCATGCGGTTCTCATCCCCACGATTCTTGCGCTTGCCGTGATTCAGCTCATCGTCCAACTCATTTTCTTTCTGCATCTTAATGCAAAAGAGGGAGGGCGTTCACAGCTTGGAATTTTCCTTGCCACAATAGGGCTCGTCCTTATCATTGTTATCGGATCCATCTGGATCATGGATCACCTGAATTACAACATGACGCCGGCCCAAGTCGACCAATACATGCAGCAACAACAAGGAGGTTTTTAGAATGGCAATCAAACCATATTACGAATTAACCAAATCCGGACTGGTGTTCGGCAATCTCGTCACGGTTATTGCCGGGTTTATGCTTGCCGAAGGTGTTGTTGCGGGAAGGCAGGGATTACAGCCGATGATCGCCCTCCCGTTACTTGTCGCAACCATTGCGGGCATATGCCTCGTGATGGCGTCCGGATGCGTATTCAACAACTATATTGACCGCGACATAGATGCGCATATGGATCGAACCAGAAATCGTGCGATTGTCACGGGTCGCGTCTCGGGTTCGGGAGCACTCTCATTCGGCACTGTCCTCGGCATCGCCGGATTCGGCATCCTTTTTCTTTTTACAAATTTGCCGACCGTGGGCGCGGCGGCACTCGGATTTTTCTTTTATGTATTCATGTACAGCTTATGGTTTAAACGCCGTTCGATTTTCGGGACTGTTATCGGAGCGATTGCCGGTGCTACGCCGCCGGTTGTCGGATATTGTGCGGTGAGCGGTCGCATTGATGATGCGGCCGTGATCCTCTTTTTTATGCTTGCGTTGTGGCAACTCCCGCATTTCTATGCAATTGCGATCCGGAGAGTCGGTGATTATGATGCCGCGGGAATCCCTGTTTTCCCGATAAAGCGGGGAATGCAAAAAACAAAAATCGCGACGCTGCTCGATATTGTCGCTTTTGTATTTACCGCCTCACTTCTCACTGTTTTTGGCTATACCGGTGCAGTCTATCTTGGTATCACGCTTGTCCTTGGACTCGCTTGGATTGCCATGAGCGCGAGCGGTTTTACCGTTAATGATCCACAGGCGAATACCCAATGGGCAAAGAGAATGTTTTTCTTTTCGCTTGCGGTGATGGTCATACTTTTTGCAACGATTGCGATTGGGGCAATCGCATAGCTATTATCCCTGATTCGTGTTATCATTGGGGCATGTCGCCAGTACAGAGTGCAGAGAAGATAAAAACGGGCCTCGATCAAAAAGTTAAAAAAGTCCGTGAAGCTCCGGAGGGCTTCACGTTTTTTGTTTCATTACATCACTTTGTTGAGTTCGTTGAATCGACGCCGTCCTTTGCCATCTTCTTTAATAGCACGGGAAAGGGGAGCCGCGCCGCAGAAATTTCTCCAAAGTATGCGGTCTTGAAGCAAATTCACCAGGGCATCAAAGATCTTGATGTCCGGACGACCGACGACCTTGGGCACGACCGTTTTGTTGCTATCCGCGAACTCAGCCTCATTCGCAAAGCCGACCTTTCCGAAAATAATACGTTTTGGAAGCGGCGCGTGTCCTTGCGAAAGCTGGTCGGCGATATCCATAAGACGCTCGACGCCTATTTATCCGAATGAACAATCAATCAAGTTTCCGCGGCCTTGGCATCGCACCGAATATTCTTTCGGTTCTCGATAAGCTTCACTTTACGGAGCCGACGCCGATTCAACAGCAATCGATTCCGCAGGCGATCGAAGGGAAAGATATGATGGGCATCGCTCAAACCGGCACGGGGAAAACGCTCGCATTCGGGATTCCTTTAATCCAGAGTATTTTGGCCGACAGCCGTCGTCGTGCGCTTGTTCTTTTGCCGACGCGGGAGCTTGCGGTGCAGGTTGATGAATCGCTTCGCAGTGTTGGAGGATTTTTGGGAATCAAAACCGCAGTGCTTATCGGCGGTGAGCCGATCAGAAAGCAACTGCGAGATCTCGATCGAAAGCCTCAGATTCTCCTCGCAACGCCCGGAAGGCTTATTGATCATCTGGAACAGAAAACCGTAAATTTGAAAGCAGTAAGTGTCGTCGTTCTCGATGAAGCCGATCGCATGCTCGACATGGGCTTTGCGCCGCAGCTCAAGCGAATTCTTGCGGTGCTGCCTCACGAGCGGCAGACGATGCTTTTTTCGGCAACGATGCCGGAATCAATCGTTTCCATGGCCCGGGCATTTTTAAAGCTTCCGGTGCGTGTGGAAATTGCCCGCCCCGGAACCGCAGCCAAAGACGTGACACAGGAACTTTTTATCGTAACTCAGCCGGAAAAGCCGAGATTGCTGGAAAAGATTTTACAGGAATATCGTGGATCGGTTCTGATTTTTTCGAGGACAAAATTTGCAGCTAAGAAAATCGCGGCGCACCTTCGTTCTCTTGGACATACCGCGGCCGAGATGCATTCGAACCGCTCGCTTAACCAACGCCGCGAAGCTTTGGATGGATTCAAGAACGGCAAATACCGCGTGCTTGCTGCAACCGATATCGCGGCGCGGGGCATTGACGTGCACAACATCGAACTTGTCATCAATTACGATCTTCCAACGGTTGCCGAGGACTACGTTCATCGCATCGGCCGTACCGGCCGCGCCGGAGGCAAGGGCCACGCCATTTCGTTTGCCCGCCCGGATGAGCGCCGCGACGTCCAGGCCATTGAACGCCTCACGCGATCAACGTTGCCAGTGACCCGCACGCCGGTACTGCCGCCTCCGCCACCTTCGTCTTTTCCTCCACCTGTGATGGAACGGGAACAACGCCGCCCTCAACGAGGCTATCGTAGGCCGGGCCAGCGACCTCCTTATCGTTCCGGTCGTCGTCGTTAGCGCTATAGCGATTTCATGGAAAGCCGTCGGATACAATTGCCGGAAGATACCAATCCTCACGATACCATCATTGAATGGTGGTATTTTAACGGTCATCTTACCGACGAGAAGGGTCGCCAGTATTCATTTATGGATTGTCTTTTCCGCGCCGATCTGGCGAAAGTCGAAATACCGTATTTGAAGAATTTTTTTGGACAAGCCAAGGCAGGCCGCCATGTTACGTTCGCCCACGCCGCACTCACGGATATCGGCCGGCGGAAAAATTATAAAGACATTCAGAACATTTCTATTGCCTCCCGCGACAGTTTTAAGAAAGCGCTGTTTTACGCTCGCTACATAGATCCGGTCGCGGTTTCAAAAGGGACGTACGAAATTGCAGAAATTAAACCCGGAACATTTCATATAAAAACCGATCGCATCGATCTTGTTCTTGTTTCGAAGAAACGACCCATGCTCGAAGGCGGCAAAGGGTTTATCACGGTTCGCCGTCGGGAAAGTTTCTATTATTCATTGACCAATTTCGAGACAACCGGGAAAATCAGGATAGGAAAAAAATGGATTTCGGTTTCCGGAAAATCGTGGATGGACCATCAGTGGGCCAATACGCCGTATGCAAAGGATAAATGGACATGGTTCTCGATCCAGCTTGATGACGGCACCGACCTGATGTGCGTTGCCTATGACGACGGAAAAGGAAAAGATTACATTATCGACGTGCTTAATGCGCATGGAGCTGCGGCGGATTATCGGACTGCACAATTCAAAGAGGGGAAAAAAGCATGGAAAAGCAAAGTTACGAATGTGAGTTATCCGCTCGCGTGGACGATCGCCGTTCCCGGAAAAAAAATAAAACTCAAAACGTCAGCGCTTGTCCGTGACGGGGAAATGATTTTTGGAACTATTAATTATTGGGAGGGGCCGATTGAGGTGCAGGGGATGATTGGCAGGAAAAAAGTGCGCGGCGTCGGCTATATGGAACTTGCGGGATATCCCTCAAATTATAACCTGCTTTCGAGGCTTGCCGGTCTCTTTAAATAGCTTCGAGATCCAGGACCTGGTCGATTTTAATCTGTTTCACAAATTCGGGAACGTGGCTCACGAGCACCATCGCACCTTCGTACATATCGAGTGCTTTGGCGATTATGGGGATGTGGCGAAAATTGATGTGATTTGTCGGCTCGTCGAGGATTAAAAGCCCCGGCCGCTCAAGTGATATTGCGGCGAATGCGACAAGACCTTTTTGACCCTCGGAGAGCGATCCAATCCGCATTTTCAATATCTCTGCATCGAGCAAAAATCCGGCGGCAGTGGAACGGAGGTTTTGGTCGGTTCCATCTTTCATGGCGTCTGCAAGGGTGTCGTATACGGTTTTATCAAAATCGAGCGTGGAAAAATCCTGGCGGTAATAACTGATCTTGATGCCGGGTGTGATATGCTCACCTTTTGCGTGGCCGGTTGCGAGCTTCTCGAGAAGCGTCGTCTTACCGATGCCGTTCGGACCGGACAACAAAAGCCGCTCTTTTTTCTTCAGCGTCACCACCTTAATTTTTTTGACTGTCGGCTTGTGCGTTTTCAGATTCATAATCGAAACAGATTCCAGTTTAAGAATCTGGCCGCTGATGTCGGCCTGGCAGGGGATCGCAAATTGCCGAATTGTTCTGTCTTCCTGGCGAGTTTCAACGATATCGCCTTCGAGCTCCTCAATCTTCTCGTTCATTTTTCGCGCAACGTCGCGCATATGGCCGCCTTTTTGTGCGAAAAAGTTTGCCTGGTCTTTTCGGTGCTGGATGTCTTTTTCAAGACGGACATTCTTCATGCGTTCCCGTTCCAGGCGTTTCTTGATTTCCTCCACGACGTCGAAATAATCGCCGGTATACTGCTCAACTTTTTTTGTGAAGCTATCGAGATAAAGAACGCCGTGGGTGAAGGAGTTCAAAAATCCTGCGTCGTGCGAAATAACAATACACGTTTTCGGGTAATCGATCAGGAACTGCGTAAGGTGGGCTATCCCTTGTTTGTCCAGGTTGTTGGTCGGCTCGTCGAGGAGAAGAATGTCGGGATTTTGGATGAGCGCTTGCGCAAGCAGCAATCGTGCATGTTGGCCACCGGAAAATGAACGAAGCGGCTTATCGAGCGCGGCTGTGAGGTGAACCACCTCGAGGATTTTGTTGATCCGCGGGGCAATGTCGTAAACTTTTTTCGGGAAAGCTTTTTCAAAAAATTCCTGAACCGTGAGATCCATCTGGTCGCGGGGGATCACTTGCCGGCTTATCGCCATGGTAAGCCCACGGTCAATGTGGATCGCCCCGTCCTCCGGCTTCAGCACGCCCGTGATCAATTGGAATATGGTTGTCTTGCCTGCGCCGTTTTGGCCCATGAGTGTTATCTTCGATCCTTCGCGCACAGAAAAATCCGCCTCGTGGAGGATTGGCTTCCGTCCATATTCGAACGAGACTCCGGAAAAGCGGATAATCACTTTATCGCCGAGCATGTCGCCTAGTATAGCGCATTTTTCCGATAAAAAAAAGCGCGTCATGCGACGCGCTCACAATAATTCAGGTCCGCTTGTCTCTTTGTTCAGAAGGCGAAATTTACCGTTTTTTAACACGCCCTCCCAGCAGATCACTGCCCCGTGACTACTAAAATTCTTTGCTCGGTACATTGCTTCATCTCCGTAAAATTCGATCTCTGTCCGAAGCTTCGCAGAAGATTGCTTTGCCGGCAAAGAGCCAATATTTTTCCAGTAGATGACGCCGGCGTCCACATCAACCATTTCTTTCAAGGTTACGGGAAGTTTCTGGCGGTCGATCCAACCATGATCTCTCACGGCACGCCGGAAGCGCCGAAGAATTTCGAAAATGGGTTCACGGCCCGAGAGGCCCTGCATGAGAACGCCAAATTCGTCTCCTCCCACCCGTCCCAGGATGTCGCCCTCGTGCTCGGTACGGATGCTCTCCACCATGCAGGATTCAATGTGTTTGAGCACTTTGTCTCCAATCTCATGACTTCGAGTTCGGTCGTTGATCTGTTTGAACTTTTTCAGATCCAGGAGGCAATAAGCCGAAAAGCCATGTGACAGAGATTGTTCAAAGCCTCTGCGGTGGGGACCTGCAAGCAAAGAAAGAAATTCCTCGGCAAAAGCTTTTTTGTTGAGCAATTTAGTCAGGAGAACATCCTGGCGCCCTTTCGCCCGAATTTTTCTGTTTCTCCTCGCGAGGTTACGTGTGACGCGCCGCGATTCATCGCGTTGCGTTTCAAATCGTCGGATCTCGCTCTCGAGTCTCAAAAGGCCTGGCCGGATGACATCTTCAAGCTTTTTGCTGATTCTGACATTTTTTACAAATACATCTGCAATTTCATCTTGCATCTGCCGTTTTCGCTCCGAATCACTTTCCGAATTGCAGAAAGAGATGAAAGAACGGGTCGTAACCACAAGAGTTCGAAAAATTTCTTCAAATTCCGGTTGCAACGTACCAACGATTTCTAAAATGGAATCGAAGGCTCGCTCTGTGCTGGATTTTCGTTTTGACAAAGTTCACCCCCATATAAAAACTTTCTCAATACTAACAAAGATATAAGAAAGCACAAGCTGAACATAAGAAAAACCCCGCAAGAACGCGGGGCTTATAGGAGTAAATTGCTTACTGGCCGATGCTGTCTTTCCCCAACCGGAGGAAGCTTTCGACCATGACAGCCGCTCGTTCCGCTTCGCTTGTCACGACCACCGTGAGGTTGCCATCTGCAGAGCGGCAGACGATCCCACATGTCTTCAGCACACTTTCTACCTCGCGAGCCTTTTCAAGAGTGAGCGGGTCAGACACGAATTGGCAGCCGTCAATCGAAAAATAGAGTCGTTTCATAAAGGTTTCTCCAACGAGCTTGAATTTCGGTGCTAAATAAACAGTAACCAATAATATAGCTTCTGTCAAGAGCTGTGTTCCTCGGTCTAGTGCCGGACTGGAGATGGAAAAGGCGAGTCTCATATAAAAAGCCGATCCTCTTGGATCGGCGTAATACTTGGTAACTATCTCTTGTTCGCGACGGCCACGGCTGCTTTGACGGTATCAAGGAGAGTTTCGTGAATAGGGAATGAAGGCCCGGGCATCGCATCGAAATTCTTTTTGATCACCGACAGCCCCGGAAATTCTGGGCTTGCTCCGACAACCACGCGCGCGTTGTCGTAAAACATCCGCGCCCGCCACTCGCCGATCTCGCCATAAGTGTCCCTCGCGTACGGTTCGGTCTTCGGCGGCCGGGGATGTATCGTGCTTTCCTTTCCTAACCAAAAGATGATCGATCCTTGTTCGTTCGCCACGTCAAGATAAAACCGTTCCCAGAGCGTTTGGCTGAGGAATGGCTTAAATCCTTTTGATATCCAGCAAGCTTCGTCCGCGCCTTGGATGGAAAAACGGTAAAGCGGATGGTCGGATTCGTAGCGACAGGGGCAAACTACATACGACCCTGGAGCATGCATCGCAATGTGGCGGATGGCTTCGCATTGCCAGTCACCCCCGCCAAGTACAGGACCGCCGATAAAGAAAACTCTATCGTGCGGCTCGATGAAAACGGCCGCTTTCGGCAGGAGCAGTTTGATATTCGTTGAGCACCTCGTGTGAAGTTCTGGTTTTCTTATAGCGTATTTGAGCCGAAAAGTAAACGGTCGGATTGGGGGATGTTCGAACTGTTTTGAATAAAACAAAAGCCACAATAAACAACGGGGCTTAGTAAATCTTATCGAATGGTATTGAATCTCGCTTGCGAGTGCGGACGTTTGTGATTGCATCGATGAGCGCTGCTACCTATGTCCTTGCGCGGCCTAAGACGAAGGGTTCGTTTGAACTCAGGCACAGATAAACTTTGAATGTTTCTCCGTGGGATAGGGGACGGTCGATCCGAATCGCATCATTTGGGTTAACGAATCGCCCGATGGCGGCGAGCAGCTTTTTCACACGTTTTTCTAACTTTTTCAATTTCTTATGCGTGAACATAACCCCTCCGCTAGGGAAGTGCCAGATAGGGCACCTGAGTCAGAGACTGTTTTTTGTTTTGCGATGCCACGGCCAGATGATAACGCTGAAAACTATCAACCCCAATCCGATCCGAGCTATCGTGATTTCCGTTGAGTCATAGGGGGTTGGCTCAAAGAGGCCGACGCCAGCTTGGGAGCGCATATCTCTCACCATAAGAAAAGCGAGAGAAAAAGCCGTAATAGCTCCCACGCCTAAAACCACCGAATGTATTTTCCTTGGCATGATAAATCTCCTAAGCATATTTTACATCCAAAATTGCTATCTGTCAAGCTGCCCCTACTGGTCACGTTTAGAACCGTGGATTGGATGAAGGTGGGGTTGGAGATGGAGAAAATAAGTTTTGCGTAAAATAGAAACCCGCCAAGCAATGGGTTTCCATTTGGCGGGTTAATTAATCGACGATGACAACGGTGGCTTCTTCCCAGTCGATCACTTTTCCGAAATTTGGGCGATCTGAATCATCAACGATTTGACCGGGTGCCCATTGGCGCCACGATCCTTCGCTTGCTCCGATTTTCGTTCCCTTGAGTACGAGCCAATTGCAGTCATGTCCGGTTGGGCAAGGAATTCTCTCCACGTCGTGTGTTCCAGCAGGAATCGTGGTGTAGGTGTTGTTCTTCGGATCGGTTGCGTCAATAGCGTCCCAATCCCTCTTTAAGATCATTTGCATGCTTCACTTCGCTGAGGAGATGATAACATTATATTAATATTCTGTCAAGCTGTCGGAACGGACGATGTTCGAACGATTTTAAATAAAGAAATAGGCGCCGTTTCTAGTGTGAGCTAGGCGTGCGCCTTTCGGTTGGTTACCACCCGTCGGAAATGCTTTTCGCGTTGGGGATTGCTGGTTCGATCATGAGGAAATGAACAAAGTCGTGATTTCCCCAAGGAATTTTCTTGATGTACGTCATTCGATGACGGCCGCGATCGTCGTGGATGTGCCAGTGCGTCGATTCCCGGTCCCCATCGAACAGCCAATCTTTCGGTAGCGTTGCTGACTGACGTCCGTCTTCATCTATTGCCCCCTCGAAACGGAAGCCAAGTTCAATGAGTTGTTCCAAGAGCGTCTCTTGTGTGAGATATGGTCCGCCATTTACAAAGCGGATATCTCGAATGGGAAGCATCACGGTCGCATTTTCAATTATTTCGTGCATCACACCTCCAATTCTTTGTTTGCAATGAACCGAAATTAAAATAGCATAATAATGCTATTTTGTCTAGCTGCCGGGCCTGGAATCTCACTGCTCGCCGCTTCGCGTCTGCGCTTTCGGAACCCTCGGTTCCGAACCGTCGCGTAAGAACGCGGCCCTCCTACACGGGGAACCGATCGCGGTTCCCCGACCCCTTCCGCTCGTTCGATTCCAGTCCTGGACGAGTCCAGAAAAACGGCGGCGTTCGTTCAAGAGTTGCGGGGAAAGGCGCAAGACCTCTCCCGCAAGTTCGACCGACTGCTCGATACGTATCTTGCGCAAGATATTGAGCGGGAAAGTTACCTTAAAAAACGTGCCAAGATACTCTCCGAAAGGAAGTCGGTCGAGGAGCAAATAGCCCGTCTTGAACAGAACGCCGGAAGTTGGCTCGAACCAACGCGAGAATGGATAAAAAACGCGGTATTGCTTACCGAAACGGCAACCAATACCGACCTAATTGCAAAAAAGACCTCCCTTCAACAAATTTTCGGCTCGAACATCTTTCTCAAAAACCGCCGTATCGAATTTACCCCCACCCCACCATACGCTTCGCTCCGCGAAGCGCGGCTGAATTTTTCTGAAAAAGACTTGAGTCAGATTGCTGCTGCCGGGCCTGGATTCGAACCAAGATAAACGGATTCAGAGTCCGTTGTCCTACCATTAGACGACCCGGCAAAATAATACGGAAGAACGCGCGCGGTCTTATGATACAATGAAATCATGCGCGATATCAAATCGCTTGCTCCTATTATTGAGAAATTACTCGAGGAACCGCTTGAGAGTATTTCCATCATTAACCTCGTCGATTTGTTCGTTGAGTACGCTTACATTGCGAACGCATCCGACATTCACATCGAACCAACCAAAGACGCATTACGGGTTCGGTACCGCATCGACGGCCTTTTGTACGATGTCTTCCCGAAGAAGATTGATATCAAATTACATCCGGAGATCATCAGTCGCATCAAAGTGCTTTCGGGAATCCGCACCGATGAACACTTGTTGCCGCAGGACGGACGGCTTCGCATCGAAATAAAAGATTTCGGAGACGTTGACGTCCGTGTTTCGATCATCCCGACCTACTATGGAGAGAATGCCATTCTACGTGTATTGGCCGGAACGCAAAATTATGAGTTGAAAGATTTAGGATTCAGTCCGGCAGACCTTAAGAAAGTTGTCGGCGCTGTCGGGAAGCCGTATGGCATGATCCTGGCGAATGGTCCCACGGGTTCCGGTAAAACCACAACGCTCTATACGTTACTCAAGCAATTAAACAGTTCGGAAGTTTCGATCATCACCATCGAAGATCCGATTGAGTATTCGCTCGATGGCATTACCCAGATTCAAACGAATGCGGAAATCGGATTTACTTTTGCAAACGGACTGCGTTCCATCCTGCGCCAAGATCCTAATATTGTGATGGTCGGCGAAATCCGCGACGAAGAAACGGCTGGCATCGCCGTGAACGCAGCTTTAACCGGCCACCTGGTGCTCTCCACGCTCCACACGAACGATTCGGCGACAACGTTCCCGCGGTTGCTCGATATGGGCGTGCCGTCATTCCTCGTCGCGTCAACCGTGAATGTTGCGATCGGGCAACGACTGGTTCGAAAGCTTTGCCAAAAGTGCAAAGCCGACCGGAAGCTTTCACTCGACGAATTCAAAAGTCTGATGGAGCTTATTCCCACGCTGCGTCCCGAAATGAAGTTTTACAGGGCGCAGGGATGTGCGGAGTGCAACGGCAGCGGGTTCCAGGGTCGTCTCGGCGTGCGCGAAGTTCTTGAGGTGACCGACAGTATCCGCCAGTTGATTATGAATCGGGCAACGGCGCAGGAGATTAAAGAAGCGGCGTTGAAGGAGGGAATGACGACGATGATCGAGGACTCGCTGCGTAAAGCATCGCTCGGACTCACCTCAATTGAAGAAATCCTCCGTGTCGTCCACGAATAGAACCATCATGGAACAACCCGAAGTTTCAAAAATTGCAGTGATACCCAAGCCCGAACCGCCGCCGAAGCCGATAAAGAAAATCGGGAAGCCGGGCACGCTTTCGCACTGGTTCGACCGCATTACCGTGCAGGATCGCATCAATTTTGCCCGCCACTTGTCGCTTGTCATTAAGGCGGGCCTCCCGATCTATGAAGGATTAAAAATTATCCAATCACAGACTGAGTCGAAGGTTCTGAAAAGGGTCCTGGACAGTTTGATTGCCGACGTCAATAACGGCAAATTTTTAGCCGACGGACTCCAAAAGTATCAATTTCTTTTCGGCGATTTTTTTGTAAACATCGTGCGGGTAGGGGAGGCGAGCGGAACGCTTGCGAAAAACTTGCTATACCTTGCCGGAGAGCTGGATCGCTCGAAACAGCTTGAAACCAAAGTACGATCGGCGATGGTTTATCCACTTGTCATCTTATGCATGACAATCGGCGTCGCCGGATTTTTAACCTTCTACGTTTTTCCAAAGCTTATCCCGGTATTCGCGAGCATGAATGTGAGTTTGCCGCTCACGACCGTCATCATGCTTAACTCCCTCCACTTTTTGCAGAGTTACGGGATCCAGGTTTTTATCGGCCTCATTATTTTCGTTATTGCCGTGAGAATTGTGACCTCACGAGTGCAATTTGTGCGATACATGCTCGACCGATTGATTTTGATCGTGCCCGTAGTTTCCGATCTTTCAATAGGCGTAAACATGGTGAATTTTACACGGGTTTTCGGATTGCTTTTGAAAAGCGGCGTGAAAATTGTTGAAGCGCTGGATATCACCGCGGCGACTTTCAACAATCTGGTTTATAAAAAAATTATTCTTGCCGCAGGGGAACAAGTCAGAACCGGAGCACAGATCGGATCGTATATCGGCACTCACAAGAAGCTTTTCCCGCCGCTTGTTTCGGGCATGGTGTTGATTGGTGAAACAACCGGCAATCTTGAGGAAAACCTGGAATACCTTTCGACGTATTACGACGAAGAGGTGGATAACAAACTTCATTCGCTTACGTCGCTTATCGAACCGTTGATGTTATTGCTGATGGGTCTCCTGGTCGGCTTTGTCGCCCTTTCAATCATCACACCGATTTATTCGATTTCACAGGGGATCAAATAAATGTCGCGAAATGGCACCACCCTTATAGACCTCGTCATGAGCATGGCAATCATCGCTCTCTTGTTTGGCGGCGTATATCTCGTTTTCTTTTCGATTGAAACGGCGGTCGGCAATATCAGCGTCCGTGCGGCTGCAACCGTTGCGATCAACAACGAGATTGAAACAATCCGGAATCTGCCTTATGCGAGCGTGGGAACCGTGAACGGCATCCCTTCGGGAATAATTCCACAGACTCAGACGGTTGCCGACGGCAATTTTTCTTTCATTCTGCAAACGACTGTCCTCAATATTGACGATCCCTATGACCAGTCGCCTTCAAGCACGCCCGTTGCAGATTACAAACTGGTTGATATTACAGCGTCGTGTCCGCTTTGCACTAATTTTGTTCCGGTCGAAGTCACAACGACCGTTGCGCCGTCGTTGCTCGCGCAGGGGACCGTATACGGCTCAATTTTCATTTACGCCATTGATGCGAATGGCATTCCGCTTGAAAACGCCACGATACGGATCGTGAACGCTTCGGTCACTCCGACGGTTGATCTTACCGACACTACCAATGCAAGCGGCGTGCTTAAATTGATCGGCGTACCGACCAGTTCGCAGGGATATCAGATTTTCGCTTCGAAATCCGGTTATTCCAACGAACAGACGTATCCGGTGGGCGCAGCGGGCAATCCAAATCCTACGCTCCCGAATATCACCGTTGCATCACAAACCGTGAGCAATGTGACATTTTCTATCGATCGCGTGAGCTCTCTCGCAGTTACGACCGTCAATAACCGGTGCGTACCCGTTGGAAGCGAACCGTTTTTTATGCAGGGATCAAAATTGATCGGCACAAGCCCGAATGTTTATAAATTTGCCACGAGTTCGGCTACCAATGCGAGTGGCACCGTCACATTTTCCTCGATTGAATGGGACACCTATTCGCTGTCGCTGAACGATGCATCGGAAAATCTGGCCGGAACCGTTCCGTTCAGTCCGCTCACCATAAATCCAAGTTCGACGGCGGCATTCGAATTTATTATCCAGCCCGCAGCCAATCCATCGCTTCTTGCAACGGTAATTGATTCGGCATCGGGTGCCGGAATAGAGAACGCAAACGTGGCGATTTCAAAAGCGGGCGTAAATCAGACGCTCACGACTGATCATGCCGTATTTTCACAATCGGACTGGTCCGGGGGGCAATATGCGACTCAAGACGGTGGCATAGATGTTTCGCAGGCGGGAGTTATCGAACTTCTTGCAAACGCCTCTTCCAGCTATTCGACATCAACAACCGATTGGCTCGTTTCAAAAACCTTTGACGTTGGAGGAACGAGTTCAACATTTAATGCCATCACGTGGAGTCCGATGGTTCAACCATCAAACACGACATTGGAATTTCAGGTAGCGGCGAATAACGATAATGTCACCTGGAATTTTATCGGCCCGGACGGCACGTCGGGAACTTATTTTACGGCCAGCACAACGCTTCCGGCTTCGCTATCGGGTGATCGCTATTTTCGCTACGAGGTCTTCATGAATACACAGGATCCGTCGGTTACGCCACAGCTCACGAATGTCGCATTCGACTTTACGGCAAACTGCGTTCCACCCGCTCAGGTTCTTTTTACGAGCCTGCCGCAGGGCACCTATTCGTTCGATGCATCGGCGGCAAATTATTACGATGCAACCGGGACGGTTTCTGTTGGCGCGGGAACTCAGTCGACAACTATTTCCATGATCCACCAATGAACAAAGGATTTTCTCTCGTCGAAATCTTAATCGTCGTCGCCATCGCCGCTGCGGTCGTCATTGTTGTGAGCAATTTTGGAAACAACGTTGCCGGACTTAACATCCTTGTTACATCGGAGCTACAGGCGAAATCGGATGTTAACCAGTCGCTCCAAATTATGACAGAAGAGATCCAATCCGCTGAAACGTCCGGGAATGGCGCGTATCCGATCGACACCGTCGGCACCACAACCTTTTCCTTTTATAGCGACATCTATAAGAATGGTAGCGCGGAGCACGTCAGATATTTTTATTCGTCGTCAACGATATATAAAGGAGTGATCGTGCCGACGGGTACGCCGGTTCTCTATCCGACCTCAAGCGAGGTGGTGACCGATTTTATTGATAACGTCATTATTTCTTCCGCAACGCCTCTTTTTTCCTATTACGACAGCTCGTATACCGGTTCGCAAGCTCCTTTGCAATATCCGATTTCGATTGCGAGTATCAGATTAGCTGCCATTTCGTTCGAAGTGCAATCAAACCAAACATCCACGATTAAGCGTTCGCCACTCGAATATTTTTCTTCGCTGGTTGATTTAAGAAATTTGGACAGCAATTAAACTATGGCTCTCTATAAAAATAAAACAGGACAACTCGCGGTGGAACTGCTTTTTTTGGCGGCCATCGTGATCACGCTTGTTGGTGGGTTTGTTTCGCTTGCCGCTTCGTTCCTGAATCTTTCGGTTCGATCGCAAAACGAAGCTCAGGCTTTTGCTATCGCCGAAGCCGGAATCGAATACTATAAATGGCACCTCGCCTATGCTTCTCAGGATTTTACGGATGGAACCGGCGGGCCGGGTCCATATGTGCACACCTATTACAACAAGAATGGGGTAGCGATCGGGCAGTTTTCTTTGAATATTACGGCGCCGCCGACAGGTTCAACGATCGTGACCATTACAAGCACCGGAGGTGTGACTGCCGACCCAACAATTCAAAAAATAGTGACAGTACGTCTTGGCGTTCCTTCGTTTGCGCAATACGCATGGGTTTTGAATAGTCCGGTTGCATTCGGGACGACCGCCCAGGTTTACGGGGTCATTTATTCGAATAGCGGTATCCATTTCGATGGCGTCGCGCACAACCTGGTTGAAAGTGCGCTTACAACCTATACAGACCCTGACACCGGCCTCAATGAGTGGGCTGTATATACGCAGGATGCGCCCGCCGATCCTCAGCCGCCGACCGCGCTACCGTCGCGTCCTGACGTTTTTACTGCTGGTCGCACGCTCGGTGTGCCGGCGGTTGATTTTGCCGGGATAACCCAGGACCTCGCAACCATAAAGGCATCGGCGCAGGCTACGGGATACTATGCCTCAAGCTCCGGCGCACTTGGCTACGATCTGGCGCTTTCAACGACGACATTCACTCTCTATAAAGTGACGGCAACAACCACGCCGTCGCGTAATTGTACGAACGATTTAAGCCAATCCGGGTGGGGGACATGGACCATTCAGAATGAGTCGCTATACGCAACAGGGACAATCCCACAAAATGGCGACATGTTCTTCGAAGACAACCTGTGGGTTCGAGGGCATGTAAATGGCGTCCGCGTGACGATTGCCTCCGGTCGTTTTCCGGTGAACCCGACGACGTACTCAAACATCACCGTGAATAACAGCATCACGTACGGAAGTTTTAACGGATCCGATACAATCGCTCTTATTTCCCAAAACAATATCAACGTCGGTCTTGCGAGCGACAACAATTTGGTGATTGACGCGGCACTCATCGCGCAGAACGGCTGGATCGGAAGATTCTACTACAACAACAACTGCGGAGCCAGCTCCACCAGAAACTCGCTTACAACGCTCGGCATTATGGCGACCAATCTTCGATCCGCGTTCGCTTATGTGGTGAACGGAAATTCAAGCGGTTTCGGGACGCGTACCTATAATTACGACGCAAACCTCTTATATAGCCCGCCGCCGAGCTTTCCGCTGACCACAAACGGATATACGGAACTTTCGTGGGAGGAACTGAAGTAGTGCTAGAATAAACATATGCGCAAAGGTTTAACGCTTATCGAGATCGTGATTGTCGTTGCACTCATTGCGATACTTGTCGGTATTTATTTTCTTGTTGCAAACCCGGCCGGACAACTTGCCTCCGCGAGAAACAGCCGCCGTATGGTCGATCTCCAAAACATTATGCTCGGCATCCGGGAAAATATTTTTGAAGGCGGCACAAGTCAGTTTGTCTGTGCCTCCGGCGGCATCCCGACGTCCACGAAAAATATGGGAAGTGCCTCCGGCAGTTATAATATTGCGCCGTGCCTCATCCCAAATGACGGCCTTTTCGCCATGCCGTTTGATCCATCGGCAACAAGCTCGTATTATAATTCACCGACCGATTACAATACTGATTATTCGATTATCATAAATGCGTCAGGGAGCGTGACGTTATCAGCGCTAAATGCAGAATTGAATAAGACCATCACGTATACCCGTTAGTTATTGTCCGGTGGGCGGAAGATAGATTGGTCCGTAGGTGCCGATGGTTGTCGTTCCTTCGAGTGCTGTCATTTCGTAATAGTAAGGATCGCCGAGCGTGCCATCAACCAGCTGCAGGGAATACGATCCGCTTTGGCTCGGGTTTTTTTGCGAAAGGATCTGATCCCATGGCCCGGCCTGCTGCTCGGAGCGGGAAACGACGATTGTATCGATGCCTTCGGGCAGATCTTGCCATCCTATTTCGATACTCTGGTTAACGTGCTGAACCCAGAAGCTTCCGTTCGCGGTGCCATAGCCCGTTATCTGTATTTGTGGATTGTAGTAGGGATTTCCATTCGAGCCGGAACTATTGCCCCCACCGCTCCCACCCCCGTTCCCATTTCCGCCGGATCCCTGTCCGTCGCCATTGCCGCTCCCGGTGCTTGTGGAATCACCGCCCGGGGCTCCTTGCGAGGAAGAACTGTTCCCACCTTCGTTTCCGTTTCCACCCTGGTTGCCACCATTGCCTCCGCCATTATCACCACTGCCCGGGTCGCCGGATCCGCTTTGCCACAGAATTTGTGTGCCGGTGCTGTTTTCATAGCCTCCCGCGGCTTGCACGTAATATCCATAGCCTAAATCGCCACTTCCGAGAGTGAATTGGGCACTACCATTTGTGAATTGTCCTTCTCCGAGCATCAAAGTTTTCCAAAGTTCCCATGTGCTCGTGTTATTTCCCTTCCCGCGGAAGATATACAGTTCCGTTGTGCCATTTGGCAGGTTCTGCCACTGGATCATGAGCGTGTTTTGTTTTCCATTCTTTTGAATCGTAAGTGTCACGCTTGGCTGCGGTGGAGTGGCCGGAGCTGATTGAGCGGGCGCCGAAGGCTGACTCAAGGACGAGATAGTCGGTAGGAACGAACTGTTCAACTGGACGACAAGAATCAGGAGAGCGCCAATGATAATGATGCTGGCGATCCAGATGACGAGATATTGATGCTTCGCGAGAAATGATCTCATGATAAGTATTCAATAAGCATGACCTCGAGTGGCACGGCGGCAAACGGTGAATACCGCATTTCCGAATAGGCACGGATGAGCGCTTTTAAAATGGTGACCAAAAGTTTTGGGTCGGCGTCGGCGCCGAGCTTTTTTGCACCTGCAAGTTCTTCGGCAGTCAGGTCTTTTTCCATTACCTTTTCGAGCGTTGGGTTGATTCGGAGAGCGAGAACTTTCCGTAGATAGTGGATAAGATCTTTGGTAAATTGCACAAGATTGTGTCCGTCGTCGCTTAGTTCCGCAAGATAAGCGAGTGCTCCTGGCAAGTCTTTTTTAACGATAAGACTCGCAAGAGCGTGAACTTTTTTTATTCCGGTTCGACCGGTGATACGCTCCGCATCGGCAAGCGTTATTGATTGGGTGAGTGACGCAATCTGGTCGAGCAGGGAAATGGCGTCACGAAAACTGCCTTCGCTTGCGGCGGCGATCAATTCCAGCGCCGGTCCGTCGATTTTAATTTTTTCCTTTTTTGCCACGTCGGCTATTTTGCCGATGATCGTCGTCTTGTCGGGTCGGTTGAAAATGAAGCGCTGCGCGCGGGAAGTGATCGTTGGCGGAAGCTTTTCGAATTCTGTGGTGGCAAGGATGATTGCCGCATGTCGAGGCGGCTCTTCGAGGGTTTTTAAAAGCGCGTTGAACGCGGCTCCCGTGAGCATGTGCGCTTCGTCAATAATGTAAACCTTGTGAGCGGCTGACGTCGGCGATGTTTGGATGCTTTCTTTCAGGTTCCTGATTTCATCGATGCCACGGTTGGAAGCGGCGTCGATTTCGATGACATCGAACGAGGTTTGTGCATCGATCGAAAGGCATTCATTGCATACATTGCATGGTTCCCCAAGCTTTGCAAAAGCCTCATCCGTCCGACGCTTCTCGCAGTTGAGCAGTTTCGCAATAAGCCGGGCGGTTGTGGTTTTTCCCGTTCCCCGGGGTCCGTAAAAAATATACGCCTGTCCGATGCGTCCTGATTTCGCGGCATTTTTCAAAATCTCGACGTTCGTTTCCTGCCCCAAAAGTTCGGCGAAATTTTTCGGGCGGTATTTTCGGTAAAGTGCCTGGGGCATATGCCTCAAGTATACCGCAACCGCTTTCGTTGCGGTATTATAGTGATAACCCATGGAATACCAAACACAGGTCGGCACCTGGAACGGCCCGCTCGAAAAACTGCTGGAGCTTATCGAGGAACAAAAGCTTGACGTGAGCGAAGTGAGCCTTACCAAGGTTACCGACGGATTTTTGAAATATCTCGAAGCATTTAAGCACGACGGCGGTTTTGCAACCGAAGAACGGTTCCGCATTGACCTTCGCGTTCTTGCCGATTTCATTTCTGTTGCGAGTCGGCTCATTTTCCTTAAATCAAAATATCTATTGCCGGGTCTCGTATTGACCGACGAGGAAGAAGCGAGCATTAAGGATCTCGAGGGCCATCTCAAAATTTATCAACAACTGAAGCCGGCGCTTCGCCATATTAATCATCTGTGGCACGAAAGCCACAAAGCATTCAGCCGGCCATATTTTCTGGGAAAAGGTTCCGGACTTGCGCCGGGGCAATCGGTTTTTTATCCGGGGAGCACAACTTCGGCTGATCGCCTTGCGGAAGCGCTCGGACAGATCTTTGAAACCATAAAAACATACGAACTCGAGACAGAGACCATTAAAGAAAAAATCGTTACGCTCGAGGAAAAGATCAGCGAGGTTCTGGGCAGGGTTCAGCAGGAAGGGGAGGCCCATTTCAAAAATTTGTCGAGCGAAAAATCCCGATCGGAAATGATAGTCATTTTTCTGGCGATCCTTCATCTCGCCCGCGAACAGCTCGTTTTACTAGAGCAAATGGAAAATTTTTCTGATATAATGGTCAAGAAGCGGAACTCTGAATAATATGGAAAACCTCGAAAACAAGCAGGCGTCTCTTGAAGCGTTGCTTTTCATTCATGGAGAGCCGTTGTCGTATAAAAAAATCGGGACAGTGCTTGGTATTCCGCCCGACGAGCTTGAACAGGTTATCGAAGGATATAAGCGGACACTCGCCGCTTCGGGGCGTGGACTGCAGCTCATCGCGGATCGCGAAAAAGCCCAACTTACCACGAAACCGGATTTCAACGCGATCCTGGAAGATTTCGTGAAAGAGGAAATCACCGAGGACCTGACGCCCGCCAGTCTTGAAGCGCTTTCGATTGTCGCTTACCTCGGTCCAATTTCCCGCGCACGACTCGAATATCTTCGCGGCGTGAATTCAATCGTCATTTTACGAAGCCTCATGATCCGTGGCATGGTTGAGCGGTTTCCGGATCCGGCTCATCCTTCGGGATTTTTATATCAAACAACTTTTGACCTTATGAAGCACCTCGGGATAACCGACAAAAAAGACCTCCCGGAATTCGAGAAATTCCAGGAGCTATTAAAAGTTTTCGATGAGCAACAGCACGCTTAAATTTATTTTCTTATTTGTGATTATCGGAGTCGTGCTTTTTTCACGCGCGTCGTATCCAAACTTTTTGATTCTTCCGAGCCTGTCTGCAAACGAAGCTCAGACGGTCGGGGCAAAAGCCGTCGGCCAGCAGCCCATCCTTATTCTTCCCGTTATAGCCACAACAACCGAAACTTCCGTGTCCGCCGAGACCGATCCTTTGTCGCCGGTGGTGAGCGACCCAGTCGTCGTTAAAAATGGTGCAATTGGCTACGCCATCAGCGATTCCACGCAGGATTTTTCAAAAACCGCCGACACTAACCCTCCGCAACTTTCAGATGCCGCCGCGCTTGTCGCAGACCTTACGAGCGGAGAACCATTGATCTCGCTTAATATGAATGCCCGGTGGCCAATGGCATCGCTCACCAAGCTTATGACGGCGGCGATCGTTTTCGACAATCTTCCGATGAACCAAACCGTGAGCATCACTCCGCAGATGTTTGCGGTGGATCCTCAGGAATTCAGTCTCCAAATCGGCGGAACGTATACCGTGAGCGATTTGCTTCGGGTTTTATTGCTTCCATCAAGCAATGTTGCCGCAGAGGCGCTTGCAACGGCCTATGGCCGCACTCAATTTCTGGCGCTCATGAATGCCAAAGCCGCCCAGTGGGGGATGTCGAACACCTATTATGACGATCCATCCGGACTTTCGTCCGCGAACGAATCAACCGCTCACGACCTGCTGATCCTCACTCAGGAAATTTATAACAATTACCCACAGATCTTTGCCATCACCCGCGTTCCGCACGTTGTTATTACGAATCTGGCCGACCATCAAACAGTGCCGGTGAATAGTATCGATAATTTTTCCGGTGCGCCCGATTTCATCGGCGGCAAGACGGGGCATACCGATGAGGCAAGTGGAAATTTATTGACGGTGTTAAATTACACCGGCCATCCGCTTTTTATCCTGGTGCTCGGAACCGACGATCGTTTCGGCGATTCGACGAAGCTTTTTAATTGGGTAAAGCAAAACTATAAATAGCCATGCTCATCGCCGAAACCATCCGGGTAACAATTGTTGCGAGCGTTGCTTTCTTGGTCGCTCTCTTTGTGACGCCGTTTTGGTTCAGGTTCCTCAAAAAACATAATTTCGGCAAACAGCTCCGCGACGATTCGGTGACACCGGTTTTTCATAATTTGCATAAGAATAAAATCGGCACGCCGACCGGTGGCGGCATTATCATCTGGTCCACCGTATTGGGCATGGCCATCGTTTTCGACATCCTGAATCATCTCTTTGCCGGAATGTGGCATTATTTCAATTTTGTTGACCGCGCGGAAACGTATCTGCCGCTTGTGGCCCTCGCCGGCGCGGCGATACTCGGTTTCGTGGATGACTGGTTGGGCGTTTTGAAGCTCGGCGGTGCGAATGGCGGAGGACTCAAGATACGCCAAAAGTCAGTTTTATATTTTATTATGGCCGCCGTCGGAGCCTGGTGGTTTTATTTCCGCTTGCAATGGGATGTGCTTAATATTCCATTCGTAGGCAACGTGACGATCGGCTGGTGGTATATCCCAATCTTCATTTTCATTATTTTTGCGAGCGCGTTTTCGGCGAACGAAACCGACGGCCTCGATGGCCTGCTCGGCGGCGTTTCGCTTTTTGCTTTCGTCGCGCTCACAACAGTCGCGTTTGTCCTGCACCGTTATAACCTCGCCGCATTCGGCGGGGCGATGATCGGGGCTTTGCTCGCGTTCCTGTGGTACAACATCTATCCGGCGAAATTTTTCATGGGGGATACCGGAGCCATGTCGCTTGGCGTCACGATCGGGGTCATTGCCATGCTCACAAACACAACGCTCATATTGCCATTTTTCGCGTTTATTCTCGTCGTTGAATCGTTATCGGTGATTATTCAGGTTATCTCAAAGAAGCTTCGGCACGGGAAAAAAATATTCCGCTCAACGCCGATACACCATCATTTCGAGGCGTTGGGTTGGCCCGAATCACAGGTTACCATGCGTTTTTGGATCATTTCGGCAATCTTTTGTGCGCTCGGGCTCGTCATCTTTTTCCTCTCGAGAACATTTTAAAACGGGCGTTTCGCCGCCCGGCTGCGCCCCCTTGAAAGCTTTCAAGGGGTTTGCTATACTTCTTCTCGTATCAAACCTATGTCAAACGATGTAATTGTCCCAAGCGCGAATGCGCAAGACGCCACGTATCCGGCCGAAGGATCCCGCGAGATGATGGATGCGGGAGTTTTTTATGGCCGCAAGAAAAGCAAAACGAATCCAAAGATGCGCCAATTTGTCCTTGCGAATCGAGGGGGAATTGAGATTGTGAATCTCCAAAAGACATCGGAAATGCTCGATATTGCTACTGCGTTCATCACTGAAAAAGTGCGAACCGGGGGACTCATCCTTCTTGTCGGTACAATGCCGGCAGCTGAAGGAGGGGTTGTGGAACTTGCCAAAAAATTTAACGCGCCCTACGTATCGTTCCGCTGGGTCGGAGGAGCAATCACCAATTTCAAGATTATCGGAAAGCGGGTGGACCACTTGAAGAAGCTTCGCGCCGATTTTGCATCGGGTGCGCTCGAAAAATATACAAAGAAGGAACGCCTCGAGATGGAGCGTGAAATGCATCGTCTTGAAGAACTCATGGGTGGTCTGGAAAATATGGTTCGCGAACCGGATGTCATGGTGGTGATTGACCCGGTGCTTCACGTAACCGCGGTCCGCGAAGCCCACGTTAAGAAAATTCCAATCGTCGCTTTCGCGAACGTTGACGCGGATCCGGACGAAGTTGATTATCTGGTCCCCGGCAACGACAAATCGAAGAAGAGCATCGAGTGGTTTTTGAGCAAAGTTGAATCCGCCATGGCAGCAGGATTAAAACTGAAAGCGTCAGAAGCCGCGCGTGCCGCCGAGGCTGCACAAGCCGCGAAGCCGGAGGCACCGGCCCAGCAAAAATAACATTATGGCAAAAGATATTTCCGCGGAAGCGGTTCAAAAATTGCGTGAATTGACCGGCGCAGGAGTTATGGACTGCCGTAAGGCTCTCATAGAGGCCGGCGGCGATATTGATGCTGCGGCAAAAATTATCCAGGAAAAGGGGATTGCAAAAGTGGAAAAACGGGCCGGCCGAGAGACTGGCGCCGGACTTGTCCATTCGTATGTTCACAACGATCGAATCGGTGTAATGATCGAACTTCGCGCCGAGACCGATTTCGTGGTCCGCTCGGAGCCGTTTCAAAAACTTGCCCATGAAATTGCGATGCAAATTTCCGCGATGGATCCAAAAAGCATGGAAGAACTTTTGGTACAGCCTTATATCAAAGACGAATCCAAGACCGTCAAGGATCTTGTAAACGAAGTCATCGCAAAAGTTGGGGAGAACGTGACCGTGAACCAATTCTACCGGATCGAGGTATAATAGTAGGATGATCGAATTTGTTTTCGTGACGGTTTTAATGTTCTGCCTTCTCGCAGTGCTCTATCTTATGGTTCGTGCGTTGCCGCGGATCGTCGAAGAGCCGGCTGATGAATCTCGCAGCCTTCTCGATCGTTGGGCACACTCTGAGATTCCGGAAAAAATCGATATAGCATTTAACGGCTTCCTGTTTAAATTTTTAAGGAAGATAAAAATTGCCATTTTAAAAATTGACAACAATCTCGGTACGCATATTCAAAAAATGAAAGCCAAAGAAGACGAGCACGAGCGAAAGTCTGCGATTAATTTTAAAGAAATAGCCGATGATGGCGCGGAGCGGCGCAGTGATGACCGCCGCAGGTTTGGACGACGGGCAACCGATCAGAACGATGGCGGAGCAGCGCTTTAGCTTCCGAAAATTGGGAAAACGTTGTATAACAATATAGTTTCTTGCGTCGGTGGCGGAGTGGTCAATCGCAACAGACTGTAAATCTGTCGCCTACGGGCTACGCAGGTTCGAATCCTGCCCGACGCACCAAGTTATTCTTTTCTTCAAAAGAGGGTCGGCTCGTTTTCTACAGAAAACGGCCTACGCCTCCGCGCCTACGCGCGTCCGGCATACCCTTTTTTGGAGAAAAGAATTGCCCTTGCCTTTTGGCAGGAATCTCACTGCTTCCTGTCCTGCACAAAGAAAACGCCGCTGCTTCGTTGTGAAGTCGCGGCGTTTGTTTAAATGCGGATCTGGAAGAGCTTATCGCAAAGATCGACTGGCGAAGTTGCCGTGTCGATTGCGAATTCCACATGTTCCTTATATTGCCTCCGAAGTGCAGGGCTATGGCACCGTTCGTCGCATTGAGACGTCGGAAATGTCAATTGGCTACTCAATTCAGCGAGGCAGGCGATTTTGATTTTTCCCTTATCCGGCCACGCAAGTTCGATGCTTCTCTTCAGGTTGATGCCGTTTCCTACGATTTGCATACGCCTCCTTGGTGGCGGGTTTCTACTACGATGGTAAGCCCTTTCTTTTTTTCTGGCAATTTGTTATCATAATTCCCAATGAGGCGCCACCCAGGCCTATTTTTATGCATTATCGTTCTCGTTGCAATCGCGGCGGGATTCTTTGTTTATCCGAAATGGATCGGCGCGCGCTATATGCCATGGAAACTCGGCCTTGATCTTGTCGGCGGAAGCCACTTGGTCTATCAAATTGATCTCTCGAATGTTTCGTCAACCGATCAGAGTTCGGTTGTTTCGGGCATGCGGGACGTCATTGAAAAACGCATTAACTTATACGGAGTGAGCGAGCCAGATATTTATACTTCGCAATCGGGGGACCAGGCCCAACTGTATGTTGACCTTGCCGGCGTAAGCAATTTGAGTGACGCAATTAACCAAATAGGACAAACGCCACTGCTTGATTTCCGCGAAGTTGCCCAGACTGCGTCAGGTACGCAATACACCTACACAAATCTCACCGGGCAATACATCACTGGAGCGTCTCTTATTTTCGATCAGACGACCGGTCAACCGCAGGTGCAGATCAATTTTAATACTGACGGCGCAAAAATCTTTGGTGAAATTACGGCCGCCAATGTCGGCAAACCGCTCGCGATATTTTTGGACAACCAATTGATCGAGGCCCCAACGGTTCAGAGTGCCATCACCGGCGGGTCGGCGGTTATCAGCGGGAGTTTCACGGTTGCCGACGCTCAGCAGCTTGTCGGACGATTTAATGCGGGAGCATTACCGGCGCCGATCAAGCTGATAAATCAGCAGACAGTCAGTGCAAGCCTTGGAACCGATTCATTAAAGAAAGTGATCCTTGCGGGCATTATCGGCACGATACTCGTCATTCTTTTTATGCTTTTTTACTACCGCCTTCTTGGGCTTTTCGCGGCAATGGCTCTCATCATCTATATCGCGCTTACACTCGGCATTTTCAAGATTTTTAGCGTAACGATGACGCTTGCCGGCCTTGCGGGCTTCATTCTCACGATTGGTATGGCGGTTGACGCAAACATTCTCATTTTCGAGCGCATCAAAGAAGAGCTGAAGCGGGGATTGTCCAAAGCTGCGGCGCTGGAAGAGGGATTCCGCCGGGCGTGGCCGTCAATTCGCGATTCCAACTTCTCAACCATCATCACCGCTTTCATTCTCTATTTCTTCACCTCAAGCTTTGTACGAGGCTTTGCGCTCACGCTTCTTATCGGTGTTGTGTTGAGCTTGTTCAGCGCCATTACGACGACCAGGCTTTTCCTCCGCGTTTTTTTGAAAGATAAGACGTCGCTCAAACCAACATCGACAAAAGCATAACCATGTTAAATATCGTAGGACATAAAAAAATATGGTTTGCATTTTCGGCGATCCTTGTCGGACTCGCGGTCATCGCTATGCTCACCTTCGGCTTCCAGGAAAGCGCAGAGTTTAAAGGCGGATCGTTGTGGGAATTTAAGATACCCACAAATCAGCCGTCGCTTGCGGAGGTTCAGAACTTGTTTGTAAGCACCCTTCACCTTCAGGGCGCAATCATTAGCTACGACCCTGGCAACCAGGAATTTCTGGCACGATTCGACACACTCGATGAAGCAACCCACCAGCAGGATTTGAAGATTCTCCAAAGTACGTGGCCATCGTTCCAGGAATTGAATTTTGAATCTATCAGCCCTTCGATTGGAGCCGGACTCAAGACGAACGCCATTATTGCAATCATCCTTGTTCTTGTGGGAATTTCACTTTACATAGCTTATGCCTTCAGGAAGGCATCGCGTCCAATCAGCTCATGGAAATACGGCTGGATTACGCTTTTAACTCTTTTCCACGATGTCGCTATTCCGGCCGGCTTGCTTGCGTTTCTTGGCCATACGCAAAACGTGCAAATCGACAGCAACTTTATCGTTGCGTTGCTGGTTGTGATGGGCTTCTCGGTTCATGACACAATTGTGGTATTTGACCGGATTCGTGAAAATCTTCTTTCGCAACGAGGAAAAGTTCCGTTCCAAAAAATTATCAATGACAGCGTGAACCAGACCTTGGCTCGTTCAATCAACACGTCACTCACGCTCATCCTTGTTCTCCTCGCACTCTATTTTGCCGGCCCGACCGACCTGCAATACTTCGTTCTCACGCTGCTCGTTGGAGTAACGACCGGTATTTATTCGTCAATCTTTATTGCGAGTCCGGCGCTTGTTCTTGTTAGCCCGAAAGACACTAATTAGGTCCTTAGGCAAGGGGTTGTTGACAGGGCCTTGCGTTTTAGTGTAGTATAGGTTATATTACAAGAAAATAAATAAACCATGTCGTCTATCTCTAAAATCGTAACCAGCGCATTGGCCGACCTAAGCCCCCGTCAAAAGGAGGTTATAACGGCTCGTTTTGGGCTGGAAAAGGGCTCCGGAGGCGAAACTCTGGCTGCAATCGGGGATCGGTTGAATGTAACCCGTGAGCGGGTGCGCCAGATTGAAAACGGCGCGATCGTGCTCGTAAAGAAAAACCTCCTGCAAAACCCAGAAGCAGGAACTGCGCTTGACCGCATTAAGAAATTTATCGCAAGCAAAGGCGGCGTCGCCCGAAAGGAGGATGTTGCCCAGTTTGCGTCAACGGTAATGAACGGAGTCCGGGAGGAGCACCTCGATTTCCTTGCCGAAGCAACGGGAGCTTTTAATTTGTACCGCGAAGACGAGCGCTATCACCCCTTCTATTACGTGAGCGAGAAAGACATGAAAACAGCGCAGACTTTTGTCGATAATTGGGTTAATTTTTTGAAAGACCGGAAGGATAAGGTATTTGCAGATTCGTATAACGTTCAGCTCGCGTCGTTTTTGAAATCGAAATCGGCTCAGAAAAATATCGCCGAAAATTACCTCTCACTTTCAAAGCGGATTCATCAGAACCCGTATGGCGATGTTGGTCTTCGGGAATGGCCTGAGATAAGCCCTTCAACCGTTCGGGACAAAATCTATTTGGTTTTGAAGAAAAAGGCGGAGCCGCTCCATTTTGAGGATATCGCCAAGCATATCAACAATGTTGGTTTTGATGATCAGAAAGCTCTTGCTCCGACCGTCCACAACGAACTTATCAAGGATGAGCGGTTTGTCCTCGTCGGACGCGGGATGTACGGATTGAAAGAGAACGGGTATGAACCGGGCACTGCACGGCAGGTGATCGCAAAAGTTTTGAAGCACCGCGGACCGTTGCGCCCGACTGATGTCGTCACCCATGTAAATCATGAGCGTTTTTTCAAGCCGAACACCATTCTTATCAATTTGCAAAATAAGAGTTACTTTGAGCGCATGCCGGACGGCAGGTATCGCGTCCGGGAGGCGTAGGCTTGATTGCGTTCGCATCCGCCCTCCGCACTTTTGAAAATTTTGCTATCCTTAAGATAGCGTACTATGTCTAATTTCTTTTCATTGCCAACATTGCCGTCTTTCGTTCTGGGAATTCTGGGCAGTATATGGGCCGTCTGGGAGGCGGTCTGGTGGTTTGCTGCGCCCCTTATTGCGATCATCGTTTTTTGGGAAGCCTGGCATCTTTATTTGCATCACAAGTGGGTACACCATATTCACTGGACGTTGTTGGAGCTTAAAGTTCCTAAAAATATTCTAAAAACACCGAAGGCCATGGAGCAGATCTTTGCCGCCGCCCACGCTCCGTATTCCTATGGCTATAGTTGGTTTCAAAAATACATACAAGGCAGAGATGAATATTGGATGTCATTCGAGTTGATTGGGCGGGTAGGGGAGACACATTTTTACCTACGCGTTCCGGATGAATATCGGAATATGATTGAGTCGGCGATTTACGGTCAGTATCCCGACGCGGAAATCACCGAAGCGGATGACTATCTGGACGAAATGCCGAAGATCATCCCGAACCGTAACTTTGACCTTTCCGGATTTGAAGAAGTCCAGCGCCACGAAGCTTATTTCCCAATCCGGACCTATCCAATGTTCGAGGAAAGCGTCGAGGAGCAAAGACTTGATCCAATCGCCGGCCTCATGGAGATCATGTCAAAATTGAAAGAGGGCGAACAAATCTGGTATCAGGTTCTTGTTCGTCCGGCTGGCGAGACTACGTTTAAGGCGGGAAAGGCTGCGCTCGATAAAATGTATGGCCTGACTGAAGAAAAAAAGAAAGGAGTTTTCGCGGGATTCGATCTTGGCTTCACCGCCGAAGATGTTGTGCGGGCACCGTTTCAGCATCCCGGTGAACGGGCTGCGAAAAAAGAGGAAAAGGACAAGTTTCCGCGGCTTTTGCTTTCGCCCCATGACAAGGAGCGCGGCGATGCAATCCAGCAGAAAATTGCCAAACTTTCGTTTGATACGACGGTCCGATTTGTAGTAATCACCCAGAGGGATGTTGCGTCGCCCGATTCGGGCTATATCAACTCACTCCATGGTTTTATGCGCCAGTTTAATACACAAAACCTTCAGCAGTTAAAACCGGAGAAGTCGACTACGACCGCGGGTTATGCGGTGAAAGGATTATTTAAAAAAACTCGTCTCGCCTGGCGGAAGCGACTTCTCTACGAACATTACAAAAATATTCTCCACGGATCACCAACAGCTGTCTTTAACACCGAGGAGCTCGCGACCCTTTTCCATTTTCCGCTTGGCACGGTTTCCACCACCGAACTTGAAAAGATCGGTTCCCGCAAAGGTAGTCCACCGGCATCGCTGCCGGTCATTGAAGAAGAGGAATTACAATAACCAATGCCACACGACCAAAACAAAGACATCACCCCGCTCGGATTCCATAATTTCAGGGGCAATAAAGAGCAAAAATTTGGCATCAAACTTGATGACCGCCGGCGCCACGTATATGTGGTGGGAAAAACAGGGGTCGGAAAAAGTACGCTCCTTGAGAATATGGCGATCGCCGACATTAAATCGGGGAAAGGAATTGCCTTTATCGATCCGCACGGTTCATCCGCCGAAATGCTTTTGGATTTTATTCCCGAGAATCGGCTCGATGACGTCATCTATTTCGATCCTTCGGACATGGAGCACCCGGTTGCGTTTAACCCAATGGAACAGGTCGGGACCGAGTTCCGCCATCTGGTCGCTTCGGGCATCATGGGTGTTTTCAAGAAAATCTGGGTTGACGCATGGTCGGCGCGCATGGAATACATTTTAAACAATACGTTGCTTGCCCTTCTCGAATACCCCGGCTCAACGTTGCTTGGCGTTTTGCGCATGTTTTCGGAGCCGCCGTACCGAAAAAATATCGTAGATAACCTGAAAGATCCGATCATCAAGGCTTTCTGGCAGAATGAGTTTGCGCGCTATTCGCAAAAATTGGAAACCGAAGCATTGGCGGCGATCCAAAACAAAGTCGGGCAGTTCGTTTCAAATCCGCTCATCCGGAATATTTTAGGCCAGTCACGTTCGACGATCAATATGCGAGACATTATGGATTCCGGAAAAATATTTATTGCAAACCTTTCCGGCGGGATCATCCCGGTGGGCGCGACGTTCTTCGCGTTCTCCGACTACATGCGCTCTGCGATCCGCGTGGCGGCGATCTCCGAGGCGCCCGTGCGGTACCTGTTCAGCCACGACTCGATCGGCCTCGGCCAGGACGGCCCGACCCACCAGCCGGTCGACCAGCTGTGCTCGCTGCGCGCGATCCCCGGGCTCGACGTGATCCGCCCCGCGGACGCCAACGAGTGCGAGGCGGTGTTCGACGCGTTCCTGGCCGTCGACGGCCCGGCGGCGATGATCCTGTCGCGCCAGGCCTTGCCGGTGCTCGACGAGGTGCTGCACCCCGCCGTGGGCACCCCCCTCGACGGCGCGTACGTGCTCTCGGACCCGGCCGGCGCCCAGGCGACGCTCGTCGCGACGGGCAGCGAGGTGCACCTCTGCCTCGAGGCGGCGGCGCCCCTCGAGGCCGCGGGGATGCCGGTCCGGGTCGTCTCGATGCCGTGCTGGGAGTGGTTCGACGCGACGAGCTTCGAGTACCAGGCGTCCGTCTTCCCCGAGGACCTGCCCGTCCTCTCCGTCGAGGCGGGGGTCACGCTCGGCTGGGAGCGCTACGCCGACGAGTCCATCGGCATCGACACGTTCGGCGTGAGCGCCCCTGGTGACGTGGCGCTCGAGTTCTTCGGCTTCACGGCGTCCGCCGTCGCGTCAACGGTGAAGGAGCTGCTCGGCGCATGACCACGCTCGCCTCGCTCTTCGACCACGGTGGCCAGAGCCCCTGGCTCGACAACATCCGGCGCGACTGGCTCCGCGACGGCACGATGGCGACCCTCGTCGACGAGGGCATCCGGGGCGTCACCTCCAACCCGACGATCTTCGCGAAGGCGCTCGAGGCGACCGACCTCTACGACGAGCAGGTGGCCACGCTCGGCGACACGAAGTCCGACGAGGCGTTCGTCGAGCTCGCCGGACGCGACATCTCCGACGTCGCGGCGCTGCTTCGGCCGCTCTACGAGTCGTCCGACGGGGCCGATGGCTTCGTCTCCTTCGAGGTCGCACCCACGCTCGCGCACGACACCGACGCCACGATCGCCGCGGCGCGGGCGGTGTCGGCCAAGTTCTCCCTCGACAACCTGCTCGTGAAGGTCCCCGCGACCGTCGAGGGGCTCGGCGCGATCACCGCGCTCCTCGCCGAGGGCATCAGCATCAACGTGACGCTCATCTTCGGGCTCGAGCGCTACGTCGCGGTGATGGACGCCTTCATGGGCGGCCTCGAGCAGGCGGCGGCCGCAGGCCGGGACCTGCACCGGATCGCCTCGGTGGCGTCGTTCTTCGTCTCGAGGGTCGACACCGAGGTCGACGCGCGGCTCGACGCGCTCCACGCGCCGAGCTCGCTCAAGGGTCGCGCCGCCGTCGCGCAGGCGAAGCTCGCCTACGAGCGGTTCACCGAGCACCATGGCGGCGCGCGGTTCGCGGCCCTCGCGGCCGCAGGGGCGAGGCCCCAGCGACCGCTCTGGGCGTCGACCTCGACGAAGAACCCCGCGTACGCCGACCTCCTGTACGTCGACACGCTGATCGGACCCTCGACGGTGAACACGATGCCCGATGAGACCATCGAGGCGTTCCGCGACCACGGGACCGTCGCGAGGACCGTGGACGTCGAGGTCGGCGAGGCGCACGCGACGCTCGAGGCGATCGAGGCCGCCGGTGTCTCGATGGACGACGTCGCCGAGGTGCTCGAGCAGCGGGGCGTCGCGTCGTTCGCCGACAGCTACGCTGAGCTGCTCGCCACGATCGACTCGAAGCGGGCGGTCGCGTGAGCCGGCCCCGACGCCCGTGATCGTCCTCGACGACCTCCTCGACGCGCCGAGCGGCGAGCTCGCCGAGGTGGCGAGGGAGCGACGCGACCGACTCTTCGGCCGGACCGTCACCTACTCGCCGAAGGTCTTCATCCCGCTGACCGAGCTGTGCCGGGACCGCTGCGGCTACTGCACCTTCGCGAAGGCGCCGGCGCACCTCGCCGCGCCCTACCTGTCGATCGACGAGGTCCTCGACCTCGCGCGCGCGCGGCGCGGCGGCGGGCTGCACCGAGGCCCTCTTCACGCTTGGGCGAGCGACCCGAGCTGCGCTACGCCGACGCCGCGTCGTGGCTGGCGGCAGCACGGCTACGCGATCGACCGTCGAGTACCTCGCGGCGGCCTGCGCGGCCGTGCTCCCCGAGACGGGCCTGCTCCCCCACGCGAACGCAGGGGCCCTCTACCGCGACGAGCTCGCGCGCTGCGCGCGGTCGCAGCCAGCCAGGGGATGATGCTCGAGTCGCTGCGCGACGACCTCGACGCGCACCGCCTGGCCCCTGACAAGACGCCCGAGCGTCGCCTCGCGACGCTCGCGCTCGCCGGCGAGCTCGCCATCCCGTTCACCACGGGCGTGCTCGTCGGGATCGGCGAGGACCGCGCCGACCGTCTGAGCGCGCTGGCGGCGATCGCCGAGTCGCCACGAGCGCCACGGCCACGTCCAAGAGGTGATCGTCCAGAACTTCCTGCCGAAGCCGAGGACCCCGATGGCCGACTGGCCGCCGGCCCCGCTCGAGGAGCTGCTCTGGACGATCGCGGCCGCGCGCCTGCTCCTGCCCAACGCGTCCACGTCCAGGCACCGCCCAACCTCGTGCGACGACCCGACTCGATCGTCGACGCAGGCACCGACGACCTCGGCGGGCATCTCGCCGGTGACGCTCGACCACGTGAACCCCGAGCGCGCCTGGCCGCAGCTCGAGCACGCTCGCGACGGTGTCGATCGAGCGCGGGCTTCGCGCTCGCCCCGCGGCTCACGGTCTACCCCGAGGTGGCGCGTCGACCCGGAGCGGTGGCTCGACGCTGCCCTGCGCCCAAGGTCCTCCAGCTCCGACGACGCCGACGGCTACGGCCGCGACGACGCCTGGGTCTCGGGGGCGCCGAGCCGCCGCCGCCGGTGCGGCGCCGCGTCGCTCGTCGGTCCGCGGCGCGGTCGCCGAGGTGCTCGCCGGCGTGCGCTCGGGTCACGAGCTCGGCGAGGACGAGCTCGTGCGCTCTTCAGCGCGCGCGGCGGCGACGTCGACGCGATCTCCGAGGCGCGCCGACGCCTGCGGCGCGAGGTCAATGGTCGAGGACGTCACCTACGTCGTGAACCGCAACATCAACTACACGAACGTCTGCACCTTCAAGTGCCGGTTCTGCGCGTTCTCGAAGGGACCGCTCTCGCTCAACCTGCGCGGCGACCCGTACCTGCTCGACCTCGAGGAGGTCGCGCGCCGGGTCGCGCGAGGCCGAGGACCGCGGGCGCACCGAGGTCTGCCTGCAGGGCGGGATCCACCCGTCCTTCGACGGCGACTACTACCTCGACGTCGCTGCGCGCGGTCCGGGAGGGCTCGCCCGACGATCCACATTCACGCCTTCAGCGCGCTCGAGGTGCTTCGAGGGCGCGCGGCGCTCGGGCGTGTCGCTGCCGAGTACCTGACGCGCCTGAAGGACGCCGGGCTGAAGACGCTGCCGGGCACGGCCGCCGAGATCCTCGACGACGAGGTCGCGCAAGGTCCTGTGCCCCGACAAGATCAACACCGACGCAGTGGCTCGAGGTGCACGAGACCGCCCACGTCGGTCGGGCTGCGCTCGAACGTCACGATCATGTTCGGCGCCGTCGAGCAGCCGCGCTCGCTGGGCGCGACACCTGCTCGCGCACGCGGGAGCTCCAGCGGCGCACGGGCGGCTTCACCGAGTTCGTGCCGCTGCCCGTTCGTGCACATGGCGACGCCGATCTACCTGCGCGGCATGGCGCGCGAAGCGGCCCGACCTTCCGCGAGACGCTCCTCATGCACGCCGTCGGGCGGCTCGCGCTACGCCGGCGCCATCGACAACATCCAGGTCTCCTGGGTGAAGCTCGGCGCCGAGGGCTCGCGCCAGGTGCTCGTCGCGGGCGCCAACGACCTCGGCGGCACGCTGATGGACGAGAACATCTCGCGCGCCGCGGGCGCGGCGCACGGGCAGGGCATGGGCGTCGACGAGCTCGCGAGCCATCGTCGCGCCCGCTCGGTCGGCCGCTGCGTGCAGCGCACCACCCTCTACGCCCGACGGCATGACGACCGACGAGCGCGTCCGGACCGTCGTCGACGAGCTCGTCGCAGGTGCAGGGCTCTGCCCGACAGCAGCGTGACCTCGTCGTGTCCATGTTCGAGACCGTGGTGCAGCTCGCGCGCGTGGACAGTCGACACCCTCGACCTGAAGATCGCCGACACCGCGCTGAAGGAGATGGCTGAGGCCTTCGAGGTCTTCCGTCCCTGGCGCAACGTGCGCAAGGTCACGATGTTCGGCTCGGCGCGCACCGCACCCGAGGACCCGATCTACGTGCTCGCACGCGACCTCGCTCGCCAGCTCGCGTCGGACGGCTGGATGATCGTGACCGGCGCGGGCCCCGGGATCATGGCCGCGGGCACCGAGGGCGCGGGCCGGGACCGCTCCTTCGGCGTGAACATCCGCCTCCCCCACGAGCAGGGCGCGAACGCGTTCATCGCACAGGACCCGAAGCTCGTCGAGATGCGCTACTTCTTCACGCGCAAGCTGATGCTCATCAAGGAGTCTCACGCCTACGTCGTCCTGCCGGGCGGCTTCGGCACCCTCGACGAGTGCTTCGAGCTCCTGACGCTCCTGCAGACCGGGAAGGCCGAGCCCGCGCCGGTCGTCCTCGTCGAGACCCCCGGCGGAGGGGTTCTGGCACGCCTGGCTCCGCTTCGTCGAGGAGGAGGTCGTCGCGCGCGGCTACGTCTCGGTGCCCGACCTCGCGTTCTTCCGCATCGCGACGAGCGTGCACGAGGCGTGCGCGGAGATCCAGCGCTACTACCGCAACTACCACTCCGCCCGATGGGTCGGGGACCTGCTCGTGCTGCGCCTCGCACGGCTCCCCGACGACGCGGCGCTGCTCGAGCTGTCCGAGCAGTTCAAGGACATCACGGTGTCAGGGAGGATCCGCTCGACCCAGCCCCTGCCGCCCGAGCGATCCGATCACGACCACCTCGACCTCGCGCGGGTGGCGCTGCGCTTCGACAAGTTCAGCTACGCGCGGCTGCGCGCGCTCATCGACGCGCTCAACGAGTACTGACGTCCTATCGCTCGTCGTCGAGGCCGCGCAGCAGCGTCGCGGCCTTCTCGAGGGATCGCCGAGCCCGGGTCACGAGCTTCTCGCGCCGCGCCGCCTCCGTGGTCGGCCCCTCGCGGACCGCGGTGCGAAGGAGCTCCAAGGAGCGATCCGCCAGGCGCTCGGCGAGCGCGTCGATCTCCGCGGCGAGCTCGGCGAGCCCCTCGTCGACGCTCACGCGGCGTGATGGTCGTGGATCACGACGTCGAGCTCGCCCTTGGCGTACTGCGCGCGCAGCACCTTCTTGTCGAACTTGCCGACGGAGGTCTTCGGGACCGCCTCGATGAACGCCCACCGCTCCGGCAGCCACCACCTGGCGACGCGCGGCTGGAGGAAGGCCGACCAGCTCCTCGGCGCGAGCGGCGTCGCTCCCTGGCGTCGCGACGACGCAGACGAGCGGCCGCTCCGTACCAGCGGCTCGTCGGGGATGGCGACGACCGCGGCCTCGAAGACCTCGGGGTGCGCCATCACCTGCGTTCTCCAGCTCGACCGAGCTGATCCACTCGCCGCCGGACTTGATGACGTCCTTCGTCCGGTCCGAGATCGTGAGGAAGCCGAGCTCGGTCGAGCGTGCCCACGTCGCCGGTGCGCAGCCAGCCGTCGTGGAACTTCTCGGGGTCGTCCGAGGCGTAGTACGGCGCCGGTGACCCACGGGCCGCGCACCTCGAACTCGCCGACGGCCTCGCCGTCGCGTGGCGAGCTCGTTGCCCTCGTCGTCGCAGATCCGCATCTCGACGCCCACGACCACCCGGCCCGCCTTTACGCGGTAGGCCAGGACTGTCGTCGTCCGGGGTCGTCCGCTAGGCGGGATCGCGACCGCCCCGAGCGGGCTCGTCTCGGTCATCCCCCACGCCCTGGATGATGGTGCACGCCCGAAGCGCTCGCTCGAAGGCCCTCGATCAGCGAGCGCGGCACGGCCGAGCCGCCGCGCGAGCAGCACGCGAAGCGAGGAGAGGTCGGCCGCGTTCGTGCGCCGCGGCGTGCAGCAGGTCGTTCCAGATCGTCGGCACGCCGAGCGCGAAGGTCGGACGCGTGTCGGCGATGATCTTGCAGCGAGGGGCACGCCCTGCAGGAGGTGTTGGGGCATGACGAGCTCGCCGCCGGCCAGGAACGCGGTGTACGGGGCGCCCCAGCCGTTCGCGTGGAACATGCGGGACGATGAGCAGCATGCGGTCCGCGCTCGGAGATAGCCGAGCGCAGTTGGCCGAGGTGCTCGCCATCGAGTGCAGCTACGTCGAGCGGTGCGAGTAGACGACGCCCTTCGGGTTGCCCGTCGTGCCGCGACGTGTAGCACATGGCCGCGGCGGCCCGCTCGTCGAGGTCGGGCCACTCGAAGCCGGGCTCCTCCGCGGCGAGCAGCGACTCGTAGTCGAGGGTGGCGTCGCCGAGGAGCGTCGCGATCGCCCTCGCCACGCACGATGATACGTCTCGACGGTCGTGAGCTGCGTCGCGCACCTTGGCGAGCAGCGGGATGAGCGAGGCGTCGACGATGATGACCTTGTCCCCGGCGTGGTTGATCACGTAGCGCGAGCTGCTCGGGGAAGAGCCGGACGTTGAGGGTGTGCAGGACCGCGCCCATCGACGGCACCGCCAGGTAGGCCTCCATGTGCTCCTGGTGGTTCCACGAGAACGTCCCGACCCGGTCACCCTCGCCGACCCCCAGGTGGCGGAGGGCCCGCGCGAGGCGCTCGGCGCGCTCGGCGACCTCGGCGAAGGTGGCTCGCCGGTAGCCGTCGGCCTCGCAGGTGATGATCTCGCTTGTCGGCCGTATAGCCACGAGCCGTGGCGCACGATGCCGCTGATCGAGCAGCGGACCGTCCTGCATCGTGCTGCGCATGGTCCCTCCCTCGGCGCGATGCTACTCAGCGCCGTGGCGGCACCCCGACGACGAGTTCAGTCGCAGGGGCCGAGCAGCACGCGCACCTGGGACTCGGTCGCCGTCGGCTGCAGGCAGGCCGCCGCACCGCGCGTCGCGACGGTCACCCCGGTCGCCGTCGGCCACGCGCGGAAGCCCACGTTGTGCAGCTGCGCGAAGCGCGTCGAGAGCACGGGCAGCGAGAACCTCGGGTTGTAGCCGACGGACGTCGACGAGAACGCGGCGGCGGCATCGGCGGCATCGACCGCGGCGCGCTCGCGGCTCGCCATCGCCGCGACCGCGTCGCGCCACTGCCCGAGGGTCACCGAGGCGGTGGAGACGAGCGGTGCGTCGTCGGTGCAGACCCCGAGCCGTACGGTCGCCGCGGCGTCGTCACCGCGACCCTGGTGCCAGGTGAGGCAGGCCCACCCGCCGTCGAGCGCGAGCGTCCACTGGTTCGGGCCCGTCTCGACGGCCCCGCCGAGCGGGCCGACGACGAGGGAGTGGAAGTCGGCGAGGGCGATCGCCCGCAGTCCGTCGACGCCGGCCAGGCGCATCGAGGCGTCGACGTCCATGGCCTGGGCGAGGCGGCTGAGCGTGGCGACGGCGAGGACGTCCTGGGCGGCGTTGGTCCTCGAGCCGGTCGCCGCGGCGGCGTTCTCGCGATCCCGGAAGAAGAGGAAGCCGGTGAGCGCGAGGGAGAAGACGGCGATGATCGTGACGAGCACGGAGGGCCAGCGCCGTGGCGGGCGAGCGCCCCGTACCAGGACCACGCCGTTCGCGGGCATCAGCCGGCCTCCCCATCGATGCTGCACTTCCGTGCCCAAACGATCGTACGTTTGGCGTTGTCAATTGTGGTGGACCCGCGACGCTCGCGGGCCTGCAGGACGACACGTTTCTCCCAACGTTGCGACAACGCGCTCACGTCGCGGAGGCACGTCGCGGAGGCGAACCGAAGGAGCGCACGGCGGGGGCCGCCCTAGTCTCGAGGCGTGGGCACTCCGGCCGGCCCCAGCACGGTCGTGATCGGCGGCGGCGTGATCGGGATGTCGATCGCCTTCGAGCTCGCGAGCGCAGGCGTGCCCTGCACGATCGTCGACCCCTCCCCCGGTCGCGGCGCCTCCTGGGCGGCAGCAGGCATGCTCTCGGCGGCCGCGGAGGTCGCTCCGGGCGAGGCGCCCCTCCTGCACGACCTCGTCGCCGCGTCGCGGGCATGGCCGTCGTTCGCCGCTCGCGTGGCGTCGTGCGGCGCACACGACGTCGGCTACACGGCCTCGGGCTCCCTACTCGTCGGCCTGAGCGCGAGCGACGCGCGCGAGGCAGCCCGATTCGCGACCCTCGCGACCTCCCTCGGCGTCCCCGTGGACCCGCTCTCGAGCGAAGCGCTCGCCGCGCTCGAGCCGTCCCTCGTCGGTGGCGTCCGTGGCGGCTGGGCCCTCCCCGACGACCACAGCGTCGACAACCGACGGCTCGTCGAGGCCCTCCTCGCTGCGCTCAAGTCGCTCGGCGTCGCCGTCGTGGAGGACCGCTGTGGGCGTGTGGCGGGCGAGCCTCGTGGTGTTCGGTGCACGCTCGAGCACCACGGCGAGCTGGTGGTCGATCACGCCGTGCTCGCGACGGGTGCGACCCCGCCGCTGCCCGGCGTCGAGCGGCTCGGGCTGCCCGCGGTCCGGCCGGTCCGCGGGATGACGCTGCGGCTGTCGAGCCGTCGGGGCGCGGCGCTCCCGAGCCGAACGATCCGGGCCGTCGTCGAGGGCGTCCACTGCTACCTCGTGCCCCGTCGCGGCGGGGAGCTCGTGGTCGGTGCGACGAGCGAGGAGCAGGGCTATGAGCTGGACGCCCGCGCGGGAGGTGCCTTCCAGCTGCTCGACGCGGCGAGGCGCGTCCTGCCGAGCCTCGACGAGCTCGTGCTCGACGAGCTCGCCGTCGGGCTCCGGCCAGCCACCGCGGACCACGTGCCCTTCGTCGGACGGACGAGCGATGCGCGCATCGTCGCGGCCCTCGGGCACTACCGAAACGGGATCCTCCTCGCCCCGCTCACCGCGCGACGCGTCGTCGAGCTTCTCGAGGTTGCGCCGTGCAGCTGATCGTGAACGGTGAGCCCATCTCGTGCGAGGACGGGCTGCTCGTCGCCGAGCTCGTGCAGCGCATCGCGCCCTCGGCGAAGGGGGTCGCCGTCGCCGTTGATCGAACGGTGGTGCCTCGATCGGCATGGCCCGACGTGGCGCTGCATGACGGCGCGCACGTCGAGGTGCTCGTCGCTGCGGCCGGCGGCTGACCGATCGGGTTGGCGAGCGGTCCGGTGAGGTGCTGGACTGCACTTCCGAGCTGGGAGGACCCATGGACGTGCAGGACCTGATCGACGCGCTCGACCAGCGCATCCTGGACGCCATCGCTGCGAAGGCGACCGGCGAGACGATCGTGCGGCTCTGCGAGGCGCGGGCCTGGCTGACCAACCCGAGCCAGCCCCACCTCTCCGTGCCGGCGCCCTCCTAGCGGCCTCGCCCGACGGCGGCACTCGGCTGTCGGAGCGCTCGACCCGCAGGTCGCACGCCCTGCGTCACGTCGCATCTGACGGTCAGGGCGACCCGAGCGGATCGTGATCGTCCGATGTCCAGCGGTCCGAGGTGGGCCGTGCAGACAGATAGGCTGCGGCGCTCACGGGCTGTGGCGCAGCTTGGTTAGCGCGCTTGACTGGGGGTCAAGAGGTCCCGGGTTCAAATCCCGGCAGCCCGACCAACAACGACAAGGGATTCGGTCGTTTGGAGCCGAGCTCCCGAAGGCCTGTGATAGCAGTTTGATAGCAGTTCGTACGTGTCCACCTTGTGAAGCCCCGCCACATGCTTTCCACTGTGGCTCCACCACCTGCTTGACACTTTCAAGACGCGGCTCCGGGACCTGGGCGACACTGGCTCCGGGACCTGCTTGACACTTCGTGCCTGAGAGGTGTAAACGCGCATCGAAAACGACAGCACCCCTGAGGCGCTAACGCGCATCGAAAACGACAGCACCTGACATCCCCGTCGGCCTGCCGGCCGCCCCCGAGGCTTCCTCGGATCGGCCAGGCGAGCAGACGGGAGAAGGGTGCACACAGACATGGAACTGTGGACAGAGATCCGGCGCAAGGTGCTCGTCGAGAAGGTCCCCAAGCGAGAGATCTGCCGGGACTACAAGGTGGGCTGGCGGACCCTCGAGAAGATCCTCGAGCACCCTGAGCCCCCCGGCTACCGCTCGCGCGAGGTTCGTGGCAAGCCCAGGCTCGGGCCCTACCTCGCCGTGATCGACGAGATCCTGGCCCAAGACGCCGACCCGTCGACGCCACGCAAGCAGCGCCACACCGCGAAGCGGATCTTCGAGCGCCTCCGAGACGAGCACCACTACGGGGGCAGCGAGTCCCAGGTCCGCCGCTACGTGGCCCTCAAGCGACGCCACTCTGCCGAGGTCTTCGTGCCCCTCAGCCACCCGCCGGGGCGCGCCCAGTTCGACTTCGGCGAGGCGACCGTCGAGATCGCGGGCGAGCGCCGAAAGGCCGCACTCGCGGTCATGACGCTTCCCTACTCGGACGCCTTCTTCGTCTCGGCCTACCCCCGCGAGTGCACCGAGACCTTCCAACAGGGCCACATCGCAGCGTTCGAGTTCTTCGGCGGCGTCCCCACTTTGTGCGACTACGACAACACCTCGATCGCGGTCTCCAAGGTCATGGGTCACGGCGAGCGCGAGCTGACGCGCGAGTTCCTGCGCCTGGAGAGCCACTTCCTCTTCGAGCACCGGTTCTGCCGGGTCGCCAGGGGCAACGAGAAGGGCGTCGTCGAGGGCCTCGTCGGGTTCGGTCGTCGCAACTTCCTCGTCCCGGTGCCGTCGTTCAACTCGTTCGCCGAGCTCAACGAGCACCTGGCCGCCCTGTGCTTCTACGACCTGTTCCGCCGCGTGCGCGGCAAGGCCGAGACCAAGGCGCAGCGCCTCGAGGTCGACCGCGCCGCGATGCTCGCGCTGCCGACGGCGACGTTCGAGGCCCGCCGCGTCGAGCAGCGCAAGGCCAACTCCTTGTCCTTGGTGCGCTTCGACCGCAACGACTACTCGGTCCCCACCCGCTACGCCCACCACGATCTCAGCGTCGTCGGCGGGATCGACACGGTCCGCATCGAGTGTCTGACCGAACTGGTCGCGGTGCACCCGCGGCACTGGGGCAGAGAGCACGTCACCTACGACCCCGTGCACTACCTGGCGTTGCTCGAGCGCAAGCCCGGCGCGATCGACGTGGCCAGGCCCCTCGCGGACTGGGCGCTGCCGGAGTGCTTCTCGGTGCTGCGTCGTCGCCTCGAGAGCGACCTCGGCCACAGGGGAACCCGCGAGTTCATCAAGGTGCTGCGCCTGATGGAGCGCTGCACACTCAACCAGCTCGCAGGCGCGGTGATCGCCGCGCTCGAGATGGGGGCGACCGAGTCCGACGCGATCGCCCTCGTGCTCGCGCACCGCATGGAGCCTCCCGTCGCGCTGTTCAGCCTCGACGGGGTGCCGCACCTCAGGTCCTACGCCATCGAACCACCCGACCTCGGCGCCTACGGCGCCCTGACAGAGATAGGAGCATGAGATGAAGCAACTGGAGTCCAAGTCAATGGTGCTGCTGCGCCACCACCTCAAGGTGCTGAGGCTGCCGACCTTTGGGGCCGAGGCAGAGAAGGTCGCCGCCCAGTGCGCCAGGGACGACGCCGACCACCTGACCTACCTCCTGCAGCTCTGCGAGCTCGAGCTCCTGGAACGCGACAAGCGCGCCGCGGAGCGGCGGCTCAAGGCGGCCCGGTTCCCGACGTTCAAGTCACTCGAGACGTTCGACTTCACCGCGAGGCCGAGCGTCAACAAGATGCTCGTGCCGAGCTCGCACGCTGCGAGTTCATCGACAAGCGTGAGAACGTGCTCCTGGTCGGCAACCCGGGCACGGGCAAGAGCCACCTCGCGACCGCCCTCGCCGCGGCCGCGTGCCAGAGGGGCTACAAGGTGCGGTTCTTCCGGGCCACCGAGCTGGTCACGGCCTTTGATCGAGGCGCGCGACGAGCGCAGCTTCCTTCGGTTCAAGGCGGGGCTCGCCAAGCTCGACCTGCTCGTCTTGGACGAGCTGGCTGGTCCCGCGTCAAAGGTGGGTGCGGAGCTGCTCTTCGACGTGATCTCGACGGCCTACGAGCGCACCAGCCTGATCGTCACGACCAACCTGCCCTTCGAGTCGTCGACCGAGGTGCTCGGCTCCGAGCGGCTAACCGGGGCGACGCTCGACCGGCTTACCCACCGCTGCCGGATCATCGAAACCAAGGGCGACAGCTACCGGCTCAGCGACGCCAAGGCCCGGGCCCGGTCGACCAGGAGTCCAGGCTCAGTGGCGAAGCCCAAGGCTCCTGCGGCAGACTGACCGTCAACGCGAGTGCTCTCGTTTTCGATGCGCAGGTGCTGTCGGATTGGATGCGCGT